>JBGARJ010000004.1:0-248178 GCA_044230315.1 Saprospiraceae bacterium | reverse complement strand
CAAACCCTCGACCGGACGGTGAGCCAGCAATTTAGCCTCAAACCCTATGTGCAGGAAGCCTGGTCGGCGTTGCAGGAACCCGTGTTGCTCGACGAAAGTTACCGCATGTGGATCAAAACGACCCCTTTGTCAATCAGTATGACACCCCTGGTCACCGACTGGAATTCCATACGCGCTAAAATTTCTGTCGAATGCTACAACGACGTCACCTTCGGTGAAAAACCCGTTTTTCGGGAAAACTCCAACCTTCCGGACTTGCGAACGATCACAGATGCTCCCGACGAATTTCAGGTGCGGATAGCCACCGATGTGCCTTTCCCGGAAGCCGAACGCCTGACGCGCAACATGATGCTCGGGCAGGTGTTCGAATCGGGCAAAAAGAAGGTAACCGTTCAGGATATTCAACTCTGGGGGAACAACGACCGGGTGGTGGTCAATACCAAACTATCCGGCTCCTTCAATGGCAACATTTACTTTATCGGCCGGCCGGTGTTCAATGCCGCCCGGAATCAGATTGAGGTGGCCGATCTCGATTTTCACACCGATACCCGCAATTTCCTGCTCAAATCGGCCGCGTGGTTGTTTTCGGGCCCCATCAAAAAACGCATGCGCGACGCCATGACGTTTCCACTGGACCAGGACATTGCCGACCTGAAGAAATCGGTGCAGGAATCGCTCAATTACTATCAAATACAACCCGGCGTAGTGCTTACCGGGATCGTGGACAGTATTTCGGTCGACAAAACCAAGGTAACAGCTTCCGGCATCCGGGTCGATTTGTTTTCCAAAGGAAAAGTAAGCGTGGATGTGAAGGGGCTCTAGCCTGTTCTTCGCAGCGCTTTCCACACCTCGATCCAACCCACGCTCACCAGGGCTGTGCCCAGGCAAATCCCGATCTCCGACCATTGCAGCGGCTCCATTTGAAAGAGTCGGTTCATCGTCGGAATGAACAGGATGGCCGCCATCATCAGCGTGGAAATACCGAGAATGATGGGCATCAGGCGATTTTTATAAAAAATCGTTTTGGCAATACTGTATTCAAAAGAGCGGCAGGTCAGCGTAAGGAAAATATTGACGGCCATCATGGTGAGGAACACGTAGGCGCGGGTTTTGGCTTCGTCTGCACCGTTTGCAATAGCATAGTGGTACATCGCCAGTATGCCTGCCGTAGCCAACAGGCCCTGAAAAATACTCAACGATAGCTCTTTGCCGGTGAATAGCGGTGCGTTGGCGGCCCGCGGGGGTTTGTCCAGCAGATTGGGTTCTGCCGGTTCGTTCTCAAAGGCCACGGCGCAGGTTGGGTCCATGATCAGCTCAAGGAAAATCACGTGGATTGGAGCCAGCATGTGGAGGTAGGTCCAGCCAAATACCAGCGGAAGTACGACGACCAATACAATTGGGATGTGGATGCTGATGATATACCGGATGGCTTTGCGCAGGTTATTGTAAATCTTTCGCCCCATTTCCACGGCCGTGACCATGCGGTCGAGGTCGTCGTCCAGTAAGACCATCGATGCGGCGCCCTTGGCGATCTCGGTTCCGCGGCTGCCCATCGCCACCCCGATTTGCGCCGCCTTAAGCGCCGGCCCGTCGTTCACGCCGTCGCCGCTCATCGCCACCACTTCGCCGTTCGCTTTAAGCGCTTCCACCACCCGCAGTTTGGCCTCAGGGAACATGCGAGCAAACACATTGGCCTGTGCTACAGCCGTTTGTAAGTCAATCGCTTGCATGGTCATGACCGCATCGCCGGTGAGTACGGTGCCGTCGTGCCGCAGGCCGCTTTGGCGGGCAATGTTCAGCGCTGTTTCCGGGTAGTCGCCGGTAATCATCTTGACCTGGATGCCGGCCCGGTAAAAATGTTGAAATACCTTTTGAATATTTTGTTTTGGCGGGTCATAAAGAGCAACTAAACCTTCGAAATGCCAGGCAAACCGGTCCTGGTCGTCGGGAAATTGATCGTTCGGCCAGGTGCCGCTGGCTACGCCGAGTATCCGGTAACCTCTTGATGCGAGTTCGTGCGTTTTTTTGAGTGCTTCGGTGCGCTGGTCATCGTCCAGGTCGCGGCAAACGAGCAGGATGCGTTCCACCGCGCCTTTGGTGGCGATGATCCGGGTGGCCAACGCTCCCGTTTCAACCGGTCCGTAGATATGCGTCATCATTGGGGGAATACCGCCGAGCGGATATTCGTGGATCATCTGAAAAAGTGGTCGCCGGTCGGTCTCCATCGCATCGCCATAAGCTTGGTGAATGGCTTTTTCCATGGCATCGAATGGCTGGGGTTCACTGGCCCACATGGCGTACTCCAGGCAGATCCCAGCGCCGCTGAAATCCACCACTTCGGCAACAGACATTCGGTTTTCGGTGATCGTTCCGGTTTTGTCGAGACAAATGACGGTAGCCGAACCCAGGCTTTCCACTGTTTTGGGTTGTTTGACCAATATTTTTTGTCGCGTCATGCGATATGCACCCAGCGCCATAAAACTGGTGAATGCCACCGGGATCTCTTCCGGGATCAAGGCCAGGGCAAAGGCCAGGGAGAACAGCAAAGCCGAGATGATGCTGCCCACGTAAGCCAGGTTGATACCAAAAACAATGAGGAAGGCAACCAATCCGGCCAGCATCATCTGGCGGACGAAGCGGTCGATTTGCCGTTGCAGCGGGGTTGGCTCCGATTCGATGGATTCGATGGATTTGCCCAGTTTCCCGAATTCGGTTTTAGCGCCGATCGCGGCCACCTGGGCAATGCCCATCCCGGTTGCTACCACGGTGCCTTGAAAAACCCGGTTTTCGCCCTCACTGATCGTTTTATTGACCGGCAGGGATTCGCCTGTGAGCACCGCCTCGTCGACAGTAAGGTCATTTTGGTGGACGATCTTGCCGTCGGCGGCCAACCGCTCCCCTTCAGTGAAGACGATCAAATCATCCACTACAACTTCCTCAGCCGGAATGGTCAGGTCTTCGCCGTTGCGGCGGACGACCACTTTGGGTTGGGCATATTGGCGCAAGGCATCCAGGGCTTTTTCGCTGCGGTATTCCTGCACGATTTCGATGGCAATCACAAACCCAATCGATGCTGCCATAAGCCAGGCTTCCGTAGTATCGCCGATGATAAAATACAATACGCAACCCAAAGCCAGCAAAAGGAAAACCGGCTCTTTTGCCATCTCTGAAAGCAGGTGAACGAGCTGGCGTTTCGGGCGCAAATACAGTGCATTGTTGCCATGCTGCGCACGCCTGGCCAGAACTTCTGCGTCGTTCAGGCCATTCAAATTGGAAATATGCGTTGTCGACATCGTCAAATCGGAATGAGGCATACGGCCAAAAGTACGATCACCGGAATTCTCAAACCGTGGCTAATCTCAACATCCGCAATGATTTACATTCCGTATTCCGCATTGGGCGTGCCTGGAGGTTAATTTCCGGACATTGGAAATTAACCATCCTACACCCATTTCACCGAGCTGCCTTCGGGATGATACGTCACTTCCAGCAAGTTGGGAAAGTAATCTTTCTGGCTGTCGATATGCGAGACGATATAGATTTGGCGGAATTGTTCCTGCAAATAGTACAGGGCTAGCATCATTTCATGGCGGCGTTCTTCATCCTGGCTGCCGAAAATCTCGTCGAATGCGAGAAATTCCACCCCCTGAGCGCTGCCGCTCAAGTCCATGATAGCCTTTGTAATGGCGATGCGCAGGCAAAAGTTTGCCAGGTCGATCTCGCCTCCGGAGAACCGGTCGATCGGGTACAAAACACCGCCATCGCCGATGAAAAAGTCGAAATTTTCGTCCACGTCGATTCGTTCGTATTTGCCTTTGGTAATCCGGCTAAACAGGTTGCTGGCTTCCCGGGAAATACTCGGGCTGACTTTTTCAAGGATTTCGGTTTTGAACTGGAGGAGCAGTTCACTGAGCTTTTTCAGGAGTTCGGCTTCCGCCAGTTTGGCTGCTACCTGTTCGCGGATCCGTTCATTGGCCTTTAAGTGGTCTTGCTTTTTGTCGATGCTGTTGTGCAATTCCATACCCGCTTTTTCAAAGGTGCGCGCTTGCTGCGATTGGCTGGAAAATGCATCTCCGTATCGGGTCAGTGCTTGTTTGACTGCTTCATATTTCGCCGGGTCATGGCCTGTTTGCGCCAATTCAGCCTGTCTTGCCTTTAGCAGGCCGCTTGTTTCAGCATAATTATTTTCAGCCTGCCGGAGTGCCGTATGGGCTGCCGGCAACTCGCGGGTTACGTAGGCTTTATCGTTGGTGTATTTCACATAAAGCGGCTCGGTAACTTCGAGGCTCTTTTTCAGGGCGATGTAAGCGTTTTCATCGAAATGCACATCGCCGATCTCGCGTAACACCACCTGAATACGCGTGGCCTGCGCCTGATAATGCCGGAGCGTGTGCTCTTCATGGCTTTTTTGCCGGCCCAGCTCCTGCAGGCGCGATTGCTCCGCCAACAGAGCCTCCATAGAGCGGCGGGCTTCCTCCTGCCGTTCGCGCAAATGCACGCCTTCGCGGGTAACGGCTGTCTGGGTTTGTTTCAACTGCGCCAGTTCTGCGCTTTGGAGGGCATCGATCTCCTGGTTCAAATGAGCAATTACCTGGTCGTAGGCGTCCAGTACCGGCTGGAAGCACGTCGGGCAAGTGCCTTCGCGACCAATCATCTGCAAGTGCTGCAATTTATCCTGCCGTTCCTGTATCCGGGCGGTTACCGCATCGATCTGGCTTTTGACCTGGTTAAACCCCTCCCGTTTTTGTTCAATTTCGCGTTCCAGCGTTGCTACCAGGGCTTGCTGTTCGAGCAAGGCCGCCGCTATTTTTTCTGAGGTGTCGAGGGCCTGCGACAATTCTTCCAGCCGTGCGGTACTTTGCCGGATGGGCGATTCCAGTTCGGCCAGCTGGGCGGTGTTGGCCGCGCGGTTGAGGTGCCGTTGGCGGTCGGCCTCCAGTTGTTTTAATTTCTTCTTGTCGCGTTCATAGGCGACGAACCCGACCTGCTGCTCGGTCAATTGGCGTTGCTGGGTTTCGAGATCCTGAATTTTTTGGTTGAGGATTTTCTGTTGCCCCTCCAAACCGTCGAGCCGTTCCTGCAGGCGGCCGATTTCCTGTTGCAGGGCCTGATGGCGCTTTTGTTTTTGCTCTTCGGTTTCAAATTTTTTCCGTGCCGATTGATATTCGGCTTCGACGGTGCGCAATTTCTGTTGTTCCTTTTTCAGGTTGGCCTGGTTGGTTTTCAACAGTTTGGCTTGTTCCCGGATATCGGCTTCGATGACGGCAATCACTTCGGGGTCGAGTAGATTTTGCCGCTGTCCGGCGATCTGGCCGCTGAGATCGCGGGCGTCGGTATTGATCCGCAATTGGACCTCATCGAGGGTGTCGAGCCCCAACATTTTGCGCACCATTTTTTTGCGCGCTTCGCCATTGGTATCGGACAATTCGGAGAGTTCCTTTTGCCCCGAAAAAACGGAGCGCTTGAACGCGTCGCGCTCCATATTGAGGATTCGCGCAATTTCGTCGTTGACTGGGCCCGTGCCTTTGGCCACGAGTTGGTCATTCTTGAACAATTCTGCATTTACTGCCATGGCTTTTCCGCGGAATTCGCGTTTGACAGCGTATTCGGCGGCGCCAATGGCAAATTGCAAGGTCAGCACGACGGTGGATTTGGGGTCGGCAAATGCTGACCGGATCAGGTTTTTATTGCGATCGTCTTTGCCATACAAACAATACAGGATCGCTTCAAACAAGGTGGATTTCCCCGCGCCGTTCCGGCCTATAATCCCGACCAAGCCGTCCCGGAATTCGAGATCCAGGTGGCCGTATTGTTTGTAATTTTCGAGATGCAGGGCGCGGAGGATCATGCGTTCATACGTTACGATTCGCTGGGCGCGGATTGGAAATAGTGCGCTGCTTTTGCAGCCAGTTGTACCGCCACGCCGGGGTGTTCGGCATATTTTTCCCGGATGTATTCAGCAAATATCTGGTCCAACCGGTCAAACTGGTCGGCGTCGATGTTGCGGATAAAACTGCGGTCGGCAAAGGAGCGGCGTTTGGGCAGCAGTTGAAAACAGGCTGGGAACATTGCTTTGAGTTGGATGTTCGACAACTCCAGCGATTGTTCCACTTTTATGTCGTTGAAGACCAGCGACAATATAGCGCCGGCAGTATGGTTATCAGCCTCAAAACGTTCCAGTTCTTCCCGCAGATCGGCTACGGTTTTTTCCTGACAATGCTGGAGTTCCAACTTTAGCCAGGGGCGGGTCGGAATAGCCTCGAAGGTGGTGGTGCAGGCGTGGCCCGCTTGAATATCGAGGCGGATAAACCCTTTTTCAGCGCCAATTTCGGTATCGCTCAGCCGTTCCAGGGAACCGCTGTACCAGGCATTGGGATGCAGGTCAATCTGCTGGTGGTTGTGCCAGTGCCCGAGGGCGAGGTATTCAAAACCCGATAGTTTTTGCAAAAATGCCTCGGGGAAAATTTGTTCGCCGTATTCCTCCATCAAAAAACGCTTGCCCAGGGAAGTATGCAGCATCAGGATGTTGAATTTCCCCGCCACCGGCAGCATACGCTCCAGTTCCCGTTGAAGAATACGGCTGTCGTTGATATGCGGAAGGCCGTGGATGGCAATATCGCCCAGCATGGCCGTTTCCCAGGCTTCGCCAAAGAACGGATGCACACAAGGCAGGCTGCGGAAGGCGCGCAGAATCGGGCTGGTATAAACGGTTTTGGGTGTTTCATGGTTGCCGGCGATGACGTAGAGCGGAATGCCCGCGTCGCACAAACGCCGGAGTTGCTCCAGGGCGAACGTAAGGGCCCGGTTGGAGGGGCTGGGCCGGTGGAAAAAGTCGCCCGAATGGATCGCGGCGTCGGGCTGGCAGGCTAAAATCCGGTCGATGGTGCGCTCGAAGGCATCGTACACATCTTGTTCCCGGGCATTAATGCCTTCGCCATTGACGATGTCGAAAGCCTGATAGCCGAGGTGTGTATCCGAAAAATGGATGATCTTCATGTTGTTTCTTGTTCGGGTATAGCCGATGTTTTTGCCGGTACATCGCGCCGCTCCAACAGAGCCATGTAGAACCCGTCGAAGCCGTTATCCTGCGGCAAAATTTTTTGCTCCTGCAGCAGATTAAACTCCTGGCCAGCCGCGCTGCCCAAAAATGCCTGCACCTGCAGTTCGTTTTCCGATGGCAAGATACTGCAGGTTGCATAAACCAGTCGCCCGCCGGTTTTTACGATCGGGCTGTAAAACTGTAAAATTTCCCGCTGTGTTTGACGGAGATTGGCGATAAATTCGGGACTCAGTTTCCACTTGCTGTCGGGGTTGCGGCGCAGCACGCCGAGACCGCTGCAGGGCACATCGAGCAAAAGCCGGTCGGCGCTGCCGTAGAGGCGTTTGATGGCTTTTCGGTTGGCAATGGGCCGGGTTTCGATATTGGAAGCGCCCGCGCGTCGGGCGCGTTGGCGGAGCTCCTGGAGTTTCCATTCCAGGGTGTCGAGCGCCACCAACTGCCCGCGCCCTTGCATCAGGGCAGCGAGGTGAAGGGTTTTGCCGCCGCTGCCGGCGCAGGCATCCACCACCCGCATGCCGGGTTCGGGCGACAGGAACGGCGCCACGAGTTGGCTGCTAAAGTCCTGCACTTCAAACAGGCCGTTTTTGAACGCCCGGGTCTGAAAGACATTTTGCCGGCGGCTCAGCACCAGGGCGTCTGTTTCGCCCAGGAGTTGGGTGGATATGCCTTCCCGCTCCAGGGATTTTCGGAGGCCGCTGCGGTCGGTTTTGAGCCGGTTGGCGCGCAATACGACCTGTGCGGGGCGGTTGAGCCAGTCCAGGGTTTCACCCCAGCGTTCGCCCAGTTCCTGTTCCCCTAATGCGTCGAGCCAGTCGGGAATACTGGCGGCGTAGCGGCGGTCCTGCCGCAATCGGGTCGCTTGTTGTACAATTTTAGATGGATTGAGCCCTTTGAATTCTGCCCAATCGGGCAGGGTAGGGGCTCCGGCGCCGGGTTGGTTTGCAGCCCACAATACCAAATGGATGCCGGCCATCTTCCAAAAATCGGCTTCCGTTTCGGGTATTTTATCCAGGACACCTGCATACAATCGGTAGTGGCGTACGATTTCATACGTCGTTTCGGCGATAAATGCCCGGTCGCGGCTGCCTGCTTTCGGGTTGTTCCGTAGCGTGTATTCAATCACTTTATCGGCATAGCGCCCTTCCGTGAATATGGATAGGAGTGCCTGTGCTACTGCCCGCACAAGTAAAGGATGAAGCGTATGTGTGGTAACGGGTGCAGGCATCTATTCTGTTTTTTTTCGCAGGGTGGCGAAGGCTGCCAGCATTTTGGTATAAAGACGCTCATGCTGCGACTTTGGGTATTGGGCATTGGCAACCAGAGTGGCCGATTCGAAGGGTTGAACATACATCAGCGAATAGGATGTTTCCATGTCCGCTCCGGCCACAGGGGCCAACTCCATTAAAAACAACGTTCCCTGTAAGTTGCCGAAGGTAATGGTTCTTTTTTCTAGTACCTTCTGACCTTCTTCGGAGTGGAGCGCATCGAGGTCGTTCACCATCCGATCGAAGGGAGTCGGCACGGCAAAACAGACAATATTCGACTGGGTGGCCGGTTCTTCCCAGCCGGAAGCGCCCTCAAGCGGGATGAATGAGGTGTCGGGTGCGGCTATTTCCAGCGTCCAGTCGAATATCCGTGCCATTTCTTCGTCACTCTGTGCCGGGAGACAGGTGGCGCTGACCAGTAGCACGATGCCGCCAAGCAGGCTGGTAAAAATCGACTTGTGCAGTTCGTTTATCATAGTCGTAAAATTCAAACGCAAAGGTAGACGAACAACAGCGATTCGGGTCCTCCTGTTTTCCGGATGTGCAGGTTCGGGTGTTTGCCTCCGGCAGAAATTCCCAACATGCTCTAACTTGGCGGCCTAAAGTTCCGCCGTATGCAATTGCGCCAGGCTATTCTTCAAATCGAGACGCCCCTCGGGCAGAAAACGTATTCGCTCACACCGGGCCGCGCCAATTCCTTTGACGAATTGCACGCTGATTTTCGCGCTGATCCCGCCCTCAACGGCGTCCGGTATACGCTTTTTTTGCATCCGAAGACGGATTTGACCTTGCGCCGCCTGGAAGTGCAGTTTGAGCACCCCTGCGGCCCGGATACCCGGTTTTTGGCCAATGGATACCAATCCTGGAGCGAAAGCAGGCTGCTGCCGGCCGGTACGGGTATTCAGCGTTTGCGGCGGATTGCCCGTCCGTTTATGGGCTGTTACGGCGACGAAAACATCCCCGGCATCGTGCGCGGACGCGGCTATGCACATTCCTGGTCGTACACGTATTTGACAGAGCAAGACGGTTCGATTACGCTTCTGGGGTCGCTGGCCGAACACACGGGCTTCACACTCTTCAGCCTGGACCGGCTCAAGGGGGTGTTGTCGGTGCGCAAAGACCTGGAACGGCTGCCCTTGGCCCATTCATTTCCCGGGCTGGATTTCTGGGTCGGACAGGGTAAGGAGGCCGACCAGTTTCAAGCCTATTTTTCCCTGCTAAAACAAGAGGCCCAATGGCCGGAACAAAGGCCTTCGACATTGCCACCACGATTGGGTTGGACCAGTTGGTATCGGTATTTCAACAAAATTACCGAGGCGATCATCCTTGAAAATGCGGCTGTGATCGCTGCAAGCGGATTGCCATTCCAGTATGTCCAGATCGACGACGGCTGGCAGGGTGCCGTGGGCGACTGGCGGACGGTACAACCCGCGTTTCCTAATGGGATGGGCCATGTTGCTACTCAAATCAGGGCAAAAGGACTTACACCCGGCATTTGGTTGGCGCCCTTTGTCGCTTCGGCCCGTTCTGAACTGGCCCGGCGGCACCCGGAATGGCTGCAGAAGACGCCCGGTGGCAAACCCTTGCGCGCCGGCTGGAACCCGATGTGGGGCGGGTGGTTTTATGCGCTGGACTTTTACCACCCCGGGGTGCAGGAATACCTGAGCGGGGTGTTTCATGTGGTGACGGAACAGTGGGGGTTTGAATTGTTGAAACTCGATTTTCTGTTTGCGGCGTGCCTGACGCCGCCGCCGGGCAAAATGCGCGGGCAGGTAATGGCCGATGCAATGGAGTTTTTGCGCCGCCAGGTGGGGCGCCGGAAACTGCTGGCATGCGGAGTGCCCCTGGCGGCGGCATTCGGATGGTCGGATATTTGCCGGATCGGCGGCGACGTTCACCCCGCTTGGGAACATACCTGGCTGGCCCGTCTTCGGCATCGCGAGCGGGTGAGTACCCTGGCTTCGTTGCGGTCAACCCTGGCGCGCTGGCATCTGAACGGACAGGGCTTTTACAACGACCCCGATGTGTTTATCCTGCGCAGCGATGCTCAACGCCTTACGCCTGTTCAACAAAACACGCTTCTGTCCGTCAATGCCTTATTGGGCGGGGTGCTCTTTACTTCCGACAACGTGGGAACGTACACGCCCGAGCAGCGCAGCGAACTGGAGGAAGCATTAGGGTGGATCGGTAGCCGGGTAACGCAGGTCACGGAGCGAAGCGAGGATGTGTTCCGGATTGATTTCGAGCAGAACGGCGCGCACTTTTCGGCGTTATGCAACCTCAGCAGCCATCGGAAACAAACCATGCAACCCGGGGGCGATGGCTGGATCGAGCTCCAACCGTATGAAACAATAATCCTGAAACGGTCTAATATTTAGCGCCTCGAACACTAATTCCAACTGATTTGCTCGGGCAGATCGGAGATGACTTCGTACACGTTGCCCTTATTGTACATAACGTGACGCCAAAGCCGGTTCGGCTTAAAATTAAAGACGTAGTTGGCATCCATTTCGGCAGGCACCCAAGAGCCGTATTCCAATTCTTCCTGGAGCTGACCCGACGACCACCCGGAATAACCGACAAAAAAGCGGATATTATCGGGTTGGACCATCTGCTGCGTGATCAGGAATTTCAATTTGTCAAAATCGCCGCCCCACCATACGCCTTCCGATACTTTTACGCTTTCTTCCAGCAAGTCGCCCAAATTGTGCATATAATGTAAGGTGTCGGTCTGAACGGGACCGCCATAGAACACCTCGGCGTCGAAGGGTGGGAATTCGGACATCAGGTCGTTGATGCCCATATCGATATTCTTATTCAAAATGAACCCAATCGTTCCCTGGTCGTGGTGTTCGCACAAAAGCACCACCGACCGGCGGAAATATGGGTCGAGCATAAATGGCTCAGCCACAAGAACTTGTCCACTATTTACCTTTAAGTTTGCTGCCATAAAGTTACAAGCCTGTCTTGCTCCAACGAAAGTAGAGCAGAAATGGTTCTCTGCGCAAGTGCACAACGGTTAAAATCGATTCCAGTTCGGTAATTATGACCTTTTTTAGCGTGAAAAAGAGATTACAGGGCTTCTGTCGCGGCGTCGCGGTTTATTTTGCGGATCATGCCGCTGAGCACCGCGCCCGAGCCGCCTACTTCGATAAATTCAGTTACGCCGCCGGCGATCATGTTCTCGATCGTTTGCGTCCAGCGCACCGGCGCTGTGAGTTGTGCGACCAGATTTTGGCGGATCTCCTCGGGGTCCGTCACGGGGCGGGCGTGTACATTTTGGTATACGGGGCATTGCGGACGGCTAAATGCGGCTGCATGGATGGCGGAAGCGAGCTCGTCCTGGGCGGGCTGCATAAGGGGCGAATGGAAAGCGCCGCCGACAGCAAGCACGACAACGCGTTTGGCGCCGGCTTCCTGTAATTTACCCACCGCCAGGTCGATCCCTTTTCTCGATCCGGAGATGACCAATTGTCCGGGTGAATTGTAATTGGCGGGCACTACGATTTCATCCGTGATCGTCGCGCAGATCTGTTCGACTATGGCATCTTCCATGCCCAGTACAGCCGCCATGGTACTATCCGTCAGTTCGCAGGCTTTTTGCATGGCGAAGGCGCGCTGGCTCACCAGCCGCAACGCATCGGCAAAGGTGAGCGCTCCAACGGCGGCCAGGGCGGTAAATTCGCCGAGCGAATGCCCTGCCACGGCACCGGGTTGGAACGCCGCACCGGCAATTTTTGCCCGTATTATGCTTTCGAGAAATACAGCGGGCTGCGTCACCTTGGTCTGCGTCAGATCTTCTTTGGTGCCGGCAAACATAATGTCGGTGATACGCCACCCGAGGATGTCGTTGGCTTGTTCGAACAAGGCTCGGGCTTGAGCATTTGTTTCGTACAACTCTTTGCCCATGCCCTCAAACTGGGACCCCTGGCCGGGGAAAACATATGCTTTCATGCAGTATTGAAATCAGTTAACAGTAAGCGATAGATCGTTGAATGTACTTAGGGCGCTGGCAAAAACAAATGCTGCAAGGCCTGCCATAATTTGGTCTTCCGAGTTTTGTCGGGTTCGAGTTCCGATAATTTGTCGGCAAATAAAAAAGTGGCGCCGTAAAAAACTTGCGGCTGATACATTGGCAGGCTTATCCCCAAACCGAGCTGATTTGGGCTCAATCCGAAAACCAAAATATATTCGGCCTGTTTTGCTTTTATCAGAGGAAGAAAGGAAAACGGCGTATCCGGTGTTGCTTCCATAAACAGGGCATCCTGTGCGAGATGGAGCTGGGCGGCCGCTAAAACCTTGGTCAGAAAAGCATGGTTTTCAGGATGTTCCGGTTCGTAGAGTGTCACGATAGCAATGCGTTTGGCGAACTGGCCGGACGCATCGGACAGGATTGATTTTTCCGGCAAACGGTACAACAAATCTGATTCGGAAAACATATAAGTTGCGTGGGTTAAAGTGGGGGGAAAGATAAAAAATTATGGAGAAACTGCTAGATGGCCTTAAGTCGAATTAAGCAACTATTCAAAAATAAAATTTGGTGAAACCACATAGTTTAAATTTATTGGAAAATATAATTTTTATTTTCGCCGTAAAGTTACATAACTTTGTGGGGCAAATTTAACCATGTTCACCGTGCAAATCTTCTAAAACATGGCGTTAAAATATCCAATTTCCATTACCCCTACCACCCAATCCCGCATTTCCACCGTTGATTTTAACAACATCCCGTTTGGCAAGGTAATCTCCGATCACATGTTCATCGTCGATTACGATGGAACGCAGTGGATTAACCCCCGGATCGAACCTTTCCAAAAATTTGAGATCTCGCCGGCCAACCTGGCGCTTCATTACGGGCAGTCGATTTTCGAAGGCATGAAAGCTTCGAAACGCAATGGCGAACCGGTCCTGTTCCGGGCCGATCTGCATGCCCGCCGGATGAATGTCACCGCCGAGCGGATGTGCATGCCGCAAATCCCGGAGGACCTCTTCATGCAAGGATTGAAAATGCTGGTCGACCTCGATCGCGACTGGATCCCGGCTAAAGAGGACTACTCGCTGTACATCCGGCCCCTGATGTTTGCCACCGACGAATATTTCGGCGTGCATGCATCCAACACCTATCGTTTTCTCATTTTTACGGGACCGGTTGGTCCGTATTACCCCAAACCCGTTAAACTGTGGGTGGAAGAAGTGTTTACCCGCGCTGCCATGGGCGGCGTAGGGGAAGCCAAATGCGCCGGTAACTATGGCGCCTCGCTTCTTCCGACGCAACGCGCTCAAAAAGCGGGGTATGACCAGGTGATGTGGATGGATGCCGTGGAGAAAAAATATGTGCAGGAAGTGGGCACGATGAACCTCTTTTTTGTGATGGATGGCAAGGTGCTGACACCGGCTACTACCGGCACAATATTACGCGGCGTTACCCGAGACAGTTTTATCACCTTGCTCCGGGATTGGGGCTATACGATAGAGGATCGGCAGCTTAGTATTGCTGAAATTGCCGATGCTTACTGGCGCGGCACGTTGCAGGAATGTTTCGGCGCGGGTACGGCAGCTGTAGTCAGCCACGTCAGCGAAATCACCTGGCGCGACCGGAAAATGGAACTGCCGCCGGTGGATGAACAACATCGCCCGATAGCGACGCGTTTGAAAAAATATATCAACCACCTGCGCATGGGGCTGGTGCCCGATGAATACCACTGGCTTACCTCTTGTGACCACTCGGGTGTTTGGGAATTGGTCGAAGAAACCGTGGAAGAAACCACATCTGTTTGAGTAGAAACCTGATTTCAATACGGCCTCAAGAGTATTCTGGGCGTTCGGGATTCCTGAACGCCCGCTTTTTTTTCAATTGGACCTTTCCCCAAAAAGCCAGCAACAGGTCGAGCACCTGGTTGGAGCCCGGCGATGAAAATCCAACCATGTTCTTATTTTCGTGCAACTATCCCGCTGTATATGATCGCTAACACTCCTGCACCGCCTTATTACGCGGTGATCTTTAGTTCCGTGCGCACGGAAACGGACGACGGTTACGAAGACATGGCCCTTCGGATGCTCGAATTGGCAGCCCGGCAACCTGGTTTTCTGGGCGCTGAATCGGCCCGGAATGAATTGGGTATCACCGTTTCGTATTGGGAAAGCCTTGAGGCCATTCGCCAATGGAAAGCCCATGCCGAACATCAAATCGCCCAGAGACTGGGACGTGAACGGTGGTACAAAGCCTATAAAACCCGGATCTGCAAGGTTGAACGGGACTACGCCTTATAAGAATATGTTTGGGCCCCGGCGATGATCATCCAAACAGTTCTCTGAATGCGCCAGCGTTTTAAAAAAGGCTGAGACTGTATCGAAATACCCAAACGAAAGCGAGAACGGTGGTCGCGATTACGATGCCCCGCATGGAAAGATCCCAGCGGCGGCGGCGGAAGATATTCATTGGGATTATGTTCAGCGCAATAGCGATAACCGCGACGGTTCGTTCCCGAAAATTAGGCGAAAAACCGGCGCCGCTGGCCGCTCCCTTCATCTCCAGGAAGGAAAATATCTCATACAAGGCAATGAAGCCGAGAGCAGGGAATAAAATTCCAAACAGCAAGCCGGCCCAGATTTCATTTCTGTTGAACATGTTGGTCAAAATTGTTTCAAGAACATCAGAACCTGTTCTTAGCGAACGATTCTCGTTAACAGCGATCGGCTTCAAAATATTGCCATCTGCCGGACCGCCGGGCAATTAACCCGGCCCGGTGGCATCAGGGTGTTTCTGAAAAATACTCACCGGTCTGAAAAGGCATCTTTTGAAACCTGCTCTTTTCAGGCCCGGCAGTATTTTTCAGGAACTAAATTGGTTGATCACTAATTCCGCTCCTGTTCCACGCCGCTTTCCGCCGGGTACAGGTGTTCCAGGTCGTGCAGGTTTTGGAGCGCCTTATAATCCGTCAGATCGTGCATCGATGGCACAACCGAAACATAGCCGTTTTCGAGCGCCCACACATCCGTGTCTTCCGCGCGGTCTTCATTCACGAACTTGCCGGTAAGCCAGTAATAGGGCTGCCCGTTCGGGTCGTGCCCTTCCAGAAACTCTTCCACCCAACGGGCGTCGGCCTGCCGGCACAGCCGGATACCGCGGATGGCGTCGTTGGCCAAATTGGGGATATTGACATTCAGCAATTTACTGGCACGGAAGGAGTGGTCGAGCGCAAAACGGATGATTCGATGTATCCAAGGTTTCCCGGGCTCGAAATTGGCTTCAAAACTGTAATCCAGCAGGGAAAAACCAATGCTTTTGATGCCTTCCAGCGACGCCTCCATGGCAGCCGACAGGGTACCGGAATAAATGATATTGATCGAAGCATTGCTCCCGTGATTGACGCCGGATACACAGAGGTCGATGTGCCGACCTTTCAGCACGACGTGTTTTGCCAGTTTGACACAATCGACGGGCGTGCCGGAGCATTCCCAGGCTTCAATCCCCGGAAATACTTTTACATGTTTCAGTCGCAGGGGGTCGTGGATAGTAATGGCGTGGCCTTTGCCGCTTTGAGGCGAATCGGGCGCTACCACCACCACCTCGCCCAACTGCGCGGCCACTTCTACCAATGCCCGGATGCCCGGCGCTACGATTCCGTCGTCGTTGGTGACTAATATAAGTGGTTTGGACATTCGGCAAAGGTAGGTGGTAGTCGATTATCCCGTTTGGATAGCCGGCAAATTCTGTGCACCCCGTGGTTTAAAATGCTTGGGAATGCACTATGTCAAGAACGTATTTCAATACAATTTGCGTTATTAAATTTGCGTATTTGTAGTGTTAATTCGTTTTTTAACGCCCTGGTTAAAATCTTGTCCTGTTTTTAAAACGGATTTTTGAATATTTTACCTTAATCTTGCACAGGAATTTCGACCTTTTTTAAACAAAAACAACAAAGCCTCCTAAACTGCGATTTTCAATAAACAGCCACGTATGAAACAAATCACTTTTATCCTCTTGGGCCTTTTAAGTGCAAGCATGGCGTTTGCGCAACAATCAACGCCGTTGTATATCATGTACAATTCGGCCTGCATGGATCAATTAGAGTACCGATATGTTTACGCCGGCAGCTCGGTTACGGCCTTTTCTGTGCACCCGACAGCCAACGAACAATATGTACTGACTACCGGCACCGGTGGCATCACATCACCGACATTGCCGAAAACAACCGTTAATTGCCGTGATTTTGCCTTTAATGATCAGTTTTTGACCGATGTCAACAATGTATCCCGCCAGATTTACATTGTTCAACAGCTCAGTTCCGGATATACCTTGATGCCCGTTATTGCCGCCACGCAAGTCATCCGAAGCGGCACCTACTACCTGTATCGCGCGCCCAATTACTCGTTCGCCATCGATACTTCCAACCTTGTATATGAAAGCAATATAGCCACCGGCAGTTCCGAATGGTATATTTATTTCAATGGCTTGAAGATTCGGGGCTGTTATTATGAGTACTCCTTTAAGCGGGAACCTACGAAGGCCAACCAGGAGCGTTCGGAGTTTGATTTTGTTCCAGGCATTGGAGTGACCAGCGAACGCACCGGCAGAACCGCCGCAGAAGCCGAAAACAACCATTTCAGGCTGATCAAAATGAACGGAATGGCCCTGGAAGATTATATTACTGCCCGCTGCCAATCCCAACCGCCCGGTACGTCGGCGCCGCTTTCCCAGTACACCCCCAAGGTGAATTATGGCCCGGGTACTTTGCGGGAGGATGACAAAGAGAAGGCTTCGATGCTCAATCCGGGGGGAACCATGGGTCCGCCGGCCCCTGTAAAATTTGCCAATTGCCCCGAGCCCCTTGGTGAAGGATACCATATCGTTCAACCGGGTGAAACCTTGAATGCCATTTCAAGGTCTTATTCCATTCCGGTCAAGTCACTTGTTTCGTGGAACAAGATCAAAGACCCGGACCATATCAACGTTTGCCAAAAGATCTGGTTGCGGACCCCGCCGGCTAATGTGAACACCCTGGCCTCCAAAGGCTCCACCCAGCCGGCCGCTCTACCCAGAGAAGACAACACAGTAGTTCGGCAGGACCAATACTGGCAAAACAACACCAACTATCAGACGGCCACCTATAATTATCCGCAGCCGCAGCCGAGCGTTGCCCCGGCCCAGCCGTATACGCCGCCGGCCCAGACTCTGGTGCACACCGTGCAAAAGGGGGAAACCCTGTATGGTATCGGGCAACGATACGGTATTACGGAGTCGGAGATGCGCCGGTTGAACAATTTCCCGGCCACCGGCGAAGTAGTGGTGAAACCCGGTATGCAATTGTTTGTGGCAGATTGCTGCCCGAATTCCAATGCTACCACCGCGCCAACCCAGCCCGCAACCACCTATCCGAACCTGGGCACCCAGCCAGCCTATCAACCCCAACAGCCTGTAGCGCAGCCTTCCAACCCGGGCACCGGAGTCCTGCCGGAATTGTTCAGTACGCCTACTTCTACGCAACCGGTCACCTATGGGCAGCCGACCTCTACCGCGCCGACTGCAGCGCCTTCCACGACTAATCCGACGCAGCCGACAAAACAGCCGGCATATTTTCAGGAATACATTGTGCGCGAAGGCGATACAATCAATTCCGTCGCGATCAAATTCAAGGTTAATGCGCAGGAGTTGGCTTTGGTGAATAATAAGGAACCCAATGAAACGCTGATTGCCGGCCAGCGATTGCTGATCCCGCGCAATTGATCATCTAGAATTGCACCGTAACACTGGTGTGTGCTGGACGACCGTCCGGCGCCTGCCTGCGTTTTGGAATATCGGTATAATCTGAAATGCCCGGCCCAAGCCTGCTCGAAAACTCAAAATTTTAACGTGAACGTGCCCATGATATTCCGCCCGGCTTGCGGAAAGTATCCCGCCTCATGGTAAATTCCATTCGCTTCCAGGCGGGCGTACGGATTGTCCGGCCGTTCGTCATATCCCTGAGAAACATACCGGTACACCCATCCATTGGATACGTATCGGGCATCAAACAGGTTGTTGACGGTCAGAATGAGGTTGGCTTCCCGCCCAATGATCGAATGCAGGTCGTAATTGACCCGAAAATCGGTGAAAAAATAGGCTGGCAGGATGGTCGCCGTATTCGATGTATTGTCCAGAAATTGCCGGCTCACGTATTTCCCGCTCAGTGAAAAGGCGAGCTGCTGTCTGTGCCCGGTAGGCAAAATGTCCCAAGCGATTGCAGCCCGCGCAATGCAGGCCGGTGAAAAGGCCAGGTCTGAATTATGGTAAGAAATTTGTTCCTGCAGGCCGGTATCCCAATTGTCGCGGTATTCGATGAAATCCTTTACCTTATTCCGGCTGACGGCTACATTCCCGCTCAGGGTTATCCGTGGCTGCGGAAGCCGTACTGCGGTTTCCAGTTCCACGCCACTGCGGTAACTGCGGGAGACATTTGTCCTGATATAAGCGCCGACATCATTGATCCGTCCATCCAGCACCAGCTGGTCCCGGTACAACATGGCGAAGCAATTCAAGGTAAGGTTCCAATTGGGAGTGGATTGCTTCACTCCCCATTCCCAATCATAGAGTTTTTCGGGTCGTGGCCGGCTGGCCGGGGTCGATTGCGTATAATCGTCCCGGTTGGGCTCCCGCTGTCCGACACCGAAAAAAGCGTAAGCTGCCCAATCGGGATGAAATTGCCAGTTGACGCCTGCTTTCGGGTTAAAAAAATGCAGGTCAACGGATTGGGTTACATTTTGCTGGTCGCGGTCATAACCCAGAAACCGGTACCCAACCTGGCGATATTGCAGGTCGAGCGACAGCGCTATCCCCGAGCGAAGGGCCAGGTCTATTTTCCCGAACAAATTGCCGTCCCGTTTGTCGGCGTCATTGTCGTAATACCGGAAGTCCTTTGGGATGGCGAAAGTGGCCCAGATCACTTCACCATAGTGCTGCCCCTTGTAGCGGCTGTAGGCGCCGCCGATGAGGATCGTGGGGGCAGCGCTCAGCTGCGGCGGATTGAACGGAAGGCTCCAGCGCAAGGCAAAAGTGCCGCCGTAAAAATGATTGTCCAGCCACAAACGCCGGACGAGGTCGGTGTTTTCTATGCTGGTATCGCCGAGCATCAGTGCAGGCAGTTGATAGTTGGCAAATAGTTGACTGGCTTTGTATTGCTCATAAAACCCGAAGCCCCGGGTATAATGGCCGTTGAGTTGCAATTCCAGGTTGTTGCTGATCAAGCGTTTGTAGTGCAATAGGTAATGGCGCTGTGTGTAATCGTCTACTTCATCCGGATAGGGTGCACCTGGCCTTTCGGTGCCGGCGCTGTTGTAGGTTCGGAGGCTGTCCATGCCCAAAAATTGCGCAGGTAGCCCGTTCCAGGCCTGATAGGTGATTTCATGCCCGAAAAGCAAATGGCCCTGGATCGATTGATGGTCATCGAGGTAGGTTCCCGAAAGGTGGTATGATTTTAAATCGGCCGATCCGCGATCCACATACCCATCCGATGCCAATTGAGAAAAACGGCCGGTAAAAGCAAGTTTGCCGCCAAGCAGACCGGTTCCGAGATAGGCAGAATGCTTGTGCGTGCCGAAAGATCCTACCGCATTGGTGATTACGGCAAACGGCTCGGCGCTCACCCGCGCCAAATCGAGGTTGACCGTTGCGCCGAAAGCACCGGCGCCATTGGTGCTCGCGCCTACGCCGCGTTGTACCTGAATTTCTGCAGCCGACGCTGCCAAATCGGGCAAGTCAACCCAATATACCCCCTGACTTTCGGCATCGTTGAGCGGGATGCCATTGATGGTTACATTAATCCGGGTGGGGTCGCTCCCGCGGATGCGCATACCCGTGTACCCTACGCCCGTTCCCGCATCTGACGATTCGACCAGGGATGGTATCGCCGTCAGCAAGTATGGGATGTCTTGCGCCTGGTTGGACTTCGCAATTTGTTCGGCATCCAGGTTGGTGTGCGGAACCGGAGATTTTGCGGAAGCCCGGGTGGCCTGAATCACTACGGTGCGTAATACGAGGGAATCGGGTGGTGAAGAAGTGGGATTTTGCGCCAAAGCAATCCATGGGAACAAGATGGCCACCGCCAGGGCAATCCGGGCACGGTTGAGCCATAACCACTTGACAAATAACATGTTGTGAAAAAAGTTGAGTGAAGCATCCGCTGTCGAAGGGGTTTCGGCAACGCTTTGATGTCACTACCCGTCTCAGTTCCCTTCCCGGCATGACCCGGGCAGGTTCGATGGGTATAATCTCAGCCTGTAAACTCCTGTTAACAGGCACCCCAATGAAGAAATTCGTTACAAAAGTCTTGAATATTTCCCAATCAACGAAATTGCGCTTGCAAGCCTGTCATCTGGTGGTCCGGTAAGGGTAAGATACCGGGCGCCGGCAGCTAGCAGCAATTGTTCATACCGATCAAACAAGGTTGCACGTTCTTCCGGATGCTCGCGCAGGGGGTCCGGCGCCCAGGGGAAATCGGGCGCGCATAGCAGATACAAATCGGCATTTTGAGGGGTATCGTACCCTTTTTGCCAATACCAATACCCGTCATCGGGTTGGCCGTACCGGTAATGCTCCCAAATTTGAAGCACCGTCCAGTCGGTATCGAACACGAGGTATTCCGGGGTTTTCGCTAAAAACCAATCATTCCAAACGCGTTGCCCCCGTCCGATTGCCGTCAGGTCTTCCTTGCGATACGGCCTGCCCAGGCTGCCGACATAATAGCGGGCGAATTCAGGCACCCATGAAGTTTGCAGCTGTGCAGCTAATGCGGCAGCCATGGTGGTTTTACCGCTTGATTCCGGACCGGTGAGTACAATTTTGAAAGTATATTGTTTCTGCTTGGCCATCTTTCATTGTTCAGGATAAGGCACCTATTTTTGCCCGACAGATTTCGCAGTCCTCATGCACGATATAGAACCGCATTTTCGCTGGCGCGATCAGTACATTGCTTCGGAAGACGAGCGCTCTCCCTTTTTTGGGCGCAAGTACAGTGAATTTTATTTCACGAACAAGTTGTACAACTTTTACCTGCACCCCCAGTGGGATGAATTTGGCTCGGCCACTTTGTACGCAAAAATTCTGTTTGCCGATTACGATTCAGGCCACGCGCTGATCGAACTCATTGGCGAATGGAACGACACGTTGCACAACGACATCATGTTCCTTAAGCGCGAACTGGTCGATCCGCTGCAGCGGGAAGGTATTTGCAAGTTTGTATTCTTCTGTGAAAATGTGCTCAATTTTCACAGCGCCGACGACGATTATTATGCAGAATGGGCAGAAGAAGTCATAGAAGAAGGCGGTTGGATCGCTTTACTGAATACTCGCCTACACGTAGAACAGGAAATGTACGACTCGAGGCTCGATCACTACCTGCACTTGGGCGCCGCGTACAATGATATCCAATGGCGGAGCCAGAAACCGCAGGTGGTATGTCAGCTGGTGGAAGCCATGGTATCCGGTCAGATACAACGCCTGCCACACTAACAGTCTGGTTGGAAAAAGCGACCTTGCGCCCATTTAGAGGCAACTGCTTGCTATGTCAGATACGACTAACACGCCAACCGATCCCGCCCCCTTTCGCTCCGGGTTTGTCAATATTATTGGTCGGCCGAATGCCGGAAAGTCGACTCTGATGAATGCTTTGGTGGGGGAGCGCATGAGCATTATTACTCATAAGCCGCAAACCACCCGCCACCGGATCATCGGTATCGTCAATAGCGACCAGTTCCAAATCGTATTTTCCGATACCCCGGGCTATGTACATGACCCATCCTACAAAATGCACTTCGCGATGAACCGGTCGGTGGAAGGCACCCTGGAGGATGCCGACCTGCTCCTGCTGGTTTTTGATTTGACGGAAGAACTCACCGACGATAATCCGGTACTGAGCATGCTTGCCGGGGCCGGCGCACCTGTTTTGTTGGTGCTGAATAAAATGGACCTGGTACAGGAACAACGCATTTCCGATACCTTAAACTGGTGGAAAAAACGCATCCCTGTGGCCGATCACATTGCCATCTCCGCCTTGAAATCAGAGAACACGGCGCTCCTCCTGCAAAAAATCGTATCCTATCTGCCCGAAGGGCCGGCTTATTACCCGCAGGATCAACTCACTGACCGCCCGGAGCGTTTTTTTGTCGCGGAAATTATCCGGGAGAAGATTTTTTTGCTGTATTCCGAAGAGGTGCCGTATTCGAGTGAGGTCGGCATCGAATCGTTCCAGGAAACGCAAACCAAAAACGGTGAGCCACTGGCCCGGATTCGGGCCACTATTTATGTTTTGCGGGAGACGCAAAAAGGCATTTTACTGGGGAAAGGCGGCACTGCCATCAAAAAATTGGGCATGCTGTCACGGCTGGAAATAGAACGATTTCTGGAAACCAAAGTGCACCTTGAACTCACCGTAAAAGTACGGGGCAACTGGCGGGATGACGAGCGGGCGCTGAAGCAGTTCGGGTATGAATAAAAAAAAGACGGCAGGATGTTAACACCCTACCGTCAGAAATATAACCCCAAAAAACCTAGGTCAAAGATAAACCCGTTGCGGAGAACTGTGCAAGTATTTTTCCAAAAAAATTTTTTCGAACTGCACATCTGACCTAAAGCATACCATATCCTCATAAAAAGCGCCATAAGCGGCAAAAAAAAGTCCCTCCCCATTCGTTAATGGAGAAGGACGTCATCAAAACACGCTTCATTTTAAACCTAGTATCTTCAATCGCCGATAAGCGAAAATAGTCCTTACAAAATTGCCCGTTACAACAACAAACAAACAAACGGCAGAAAAAGAGCACGAAATAATGCCATACTTCGATAATACGGGGCAAAAATAGAAGTGATTTTTTGTATTCGCAATTTCTGGGCTAACTAATCATGATCAAATTTGAATTTAAGCCGTTCTTTTCTCAAAAATTGGTCCCTAATTACCGGTAACCAGCACTTTATTGAAATATGCCGTCTATCTTACTTCGAAATGCCCGGTTGGTCAATCGTGGAACTATCCAGGAAAAAGACATTTTCATCCGTTCAGGGAAAATCGAACACATTGCTTCCAGATTGGACCGCCGGGCCGATATCGAGCTGGATGTCAACGGGCAGTATGTGATTCCGGGCATCATCGACGATCAGGTACATTTCCGGGAACCGGGGCTGACCTATAAGGCAACCATCGCTTCTGAAAGCCGGGCAGCCGTAGCCGGTGGCGTAACCTCGTTTATGGAAATGCCGAATGTAAAGCCGCCTTCGGTCACCCAAGCCCTGCTGGAACAAAAATATCAGATCGGCGCCGCGGATTCCCTGGCTAATTATTCCTTTTATATGGGCGCCACCAATGACAACCTGGAAGAAGTGCTCCGAACCAATCCGCAAATCGTATGTGGCATCAAGGTGTTCATGGGGAGCAGCACCGGTAATATGCTGGTGGACGCCCCCAATACCCTCGAACGCATTTTTGCCGAAGCGCCAACCCTGATAGCCACGCATTGTGAGGATGAAGCAACCGTACGGCGCAATACCGAACGCTTTGTGCAGCGATATGGCGACCGGATGACTGCCGCTTTTCATCCCAGGATACGAAATGCTGCCGCCTGTCTGTTATCGTCTTCTATGGCGATCGAACTGGCCCGCCGGCATAACACCCGGTTGCATATCCTCCATATTTCTACAAAAAATGAGTTGTCGTTGTTCGACAATACCATTCCCCTGGCACAGAAACGGATCACATCGGAAGTATGTGTTCATCACCTGCGCTTTCATTCGGGTGATTACGCCCGGTATGGCAACCTCATCAAATGCAACCCGGCCATTAAAAACCGGGCGCATCGTGATGCGTTGTTGCCCGCCCTGTTGGATGACCGGCTCGACGTGATCGCTACCGACCATGCGCCACACACGATGGAGGAGAAAGTTCAGCCTTACCTGCAAGCGCCTTCCGGCGTACCCCTGGTGCAACATTCCCTTCAGATTATGCTGGGTTTTTACCATGCCGGCAAAATTTCCCTTGAAAAAATAGTGGAGAAAATGTGCCATGCCCCCGCCATTGCGTTCCGGGTTCAGCAACGCGGCTTTGTGGAAGAGGGCTTTTGGGCCGATTTGGCCATCGTAGATATTAACTATCGCGGCCACGTAACGACCGATAGCCTGTATTACAAGTGCGGCTGGTCGCCATTTACCGGGCAGGTACTGCGGGGTAAAGTGCTCAGCACCGTGGTCAGTGGGCATCTGGCCTGGCACGACGGGCAATTTAACAACCGTAAAATGGGCGAACGTTTAATGTTTGACCGCTGATCAGGTAATTCTTATCGTTTTTTAGGGTCATATTTCCCAAATAAACCCTGAAATTTGCGCGCCTTTAATCAAACATTACCAGCACCCTGCCTGAAGGGCTATAGGCCCGGTGCACAATACCTGTTAAAATGAAAGAACTCAGAAAGTATCTGGAAGCAAACCAACAGCGTTTCCTGGATGAATTGCTCGCTTTGTTGCGTATCCCGTCCATCAGCGCCGACCCGAAATACAAACCGGACGTGCAACGGATGGCCGAGGCCACAGCGGCACACCTGCGGGCTGCCGGAGTTGACAAGGTGGAAGTGTATGCTACTGCCGGCCACCCGATCGTATATGGCGAAAAAATGATCGATCCGAAAGCGCCAACGGTTTTAGTGTACGGGCACTACGACGTTCAGCCACCGGATCCGCTCGACTTGTGGGACAGTCCTCCGTTTGAACCGGTCGTGAAAAACACGCGGCTGCACCCGCAGGGCGCCATTTTTGCCCGCGGCGCATGCGACGACAAAGGACAATTTTTCATGCATGTAAAGGCGTTTGAAGCCATGTCGAAACACAATGTCCTGCCATGCAATGTCAAATTTATGATCGAAGGGGAGGAAGAAGTCGGTTCGAAAAACCTGGAGCAGTTTTGCCGGGACAACAAGAAAAAACTGGCTTGCGATGTGGTCCTGATTTCCGACACCAGTATTGTCGCCAATGATTCGCCCAGCCTGACCGTGGGGCTGCGGGGCTTGTGCTACATGGAAGTGGAAGTGACCGGGCCCAATAAAGACCTGCACTCGGGCGTGTATGGAGGCGCCGTTGCCAATCCGATCAATATTTTGTGCCAGATGATCGCTTCCTTGCATGATAAGAAGCGCAGGGTAACGGTAAAGGGCTTTTACGACGATGTGGAAAAACTCAGCGGCAAAGCGCGCAAACGCCTGAACGATGCTCCATACGACGAAAAAAATTATATGAAGGACCTGGGCGTAGCCGATCTCATGGGCGAAAGCGGTTACACGACCATCGAACGCACCGGGATACGGCCAACGCTTGATGTCAACGGCATTTGGGGTGGATACATCGGAGAAGGCGCTAAAACTGTGTTGCCCTCCAAGGCCAGCGCTAAGATTTCCATGCGGCTCGTGCCCAACCAGGATCCGAAAAAGATCGAAAAACTGTTTCAAAAGCACTTTGAAAGCCTCGCTCCGAAAGCGGTCAAAGTGAAAGTGACTGCACACCACGGCGGTTACCCCGTGGTAGTGCCCACCAATTCGGTCGAATATAAAGCCGCGGAAAAGGCCATGGAAACCACCTTCGGGAAAAAACCGCTGCCACAGCACGGCGGCGGCAGTATCCCTATCGTGGCCATGTTCGATCAGGTACTCGACGCCCGCTCGGTCCTGATGGGTTTTGGCCTCGATTCGGACGACATCCACTCGCCCAACGAACATTACGGCCTGTTCAACTACTATAAAGGCATCGAAACGATCCCGTATTTCTACCAATATTATGCTCAGTTAAAAAAGGGCAAGAAAAATTGACATCCATCACATTCTCACAACTATTACTTTTTTCGAACATGAAAAAAATCATTTTATTTCTGCTGGCTGCGTTCATTTGCTCGGTTATGCCAGCGCAAACCACGCTTAAAACCAACGTAGACAGCGCCAGTTATTCCTTCGGCGTTCTGGTTGGCCAAAGCCTGATGCGCCAGCTGCCCCCTGACCTGAATATCGATTTGATTATGCAAGCCATGACCGCCATGTTAAAAGGCGGAACCCCTGCCATCAGCCCGCAGGCCGCAAATGAAGTATTTTCAAATTACAATCAAATGGCGCAGGCTAAAGCCGGTGAAAAAAGCAAAATGGAAGGCCAGAAATTTCTCGAAGAAAACAAAAAACGCCCCGGTGTAATGGTTACGCCAAGCGGCTTGCAGTATGAAGTATTGCAACGCGGCTCTGGCACCACTGCTCCCACGGCCACCGATCAGGTAAAAGTGCATTATCACGGCACGAATATCGACGGCTCGGTTTTTGACAGCAGTGTTGAACGCGGCGAACCGATCACCTTTGGCCTCAACCAGGTAATTCCGGGCTGGACCGAAGGGCTGCAACTGATGCACGTAGGAGATAAATTCAAATTCTATATTCCGGCCGAGCTGGCTTATGGCGACCGGAGCCCGAGCCCTAAAATCAAGCCGAATTCGACGCTTATTTTTGAAGTCGAATTGTTTGAAATCAATCCGAAATAAGAATACAGGCCAGCGGCTATTACGTTGGCCTAACCTTGGTGTCACCCGTTTTCAAAATGGGTGACACCCTTGTTTATACCCACTGTTTGACCGCTATATTGTGCATTTTTGCGTATGCGAAATCTACATTTCAGGGTACTGGCCATACTACTCGTTTACGGCATTCTAAAATTTATGGGAGGCTCTTTTGGTCACATGGCGCTGTACCCGGTAACCTTGCTGGTTACCTTTTTGCACGAGATGGGCCATGCCTTAGGTGCGCTCCTGACGGGTGGCGCCGTAGATGGCATGCAAATAAATGCAGATGGCAGCGGCTATACTATTACCCGGGGCGGCAACCAGGGCGTAGTGCTGATGGGCGGTTACCTGGGCAGCGCCCTGCTGGGGAATCTTTTGTTCCGCATCGGCGCCCGTCACCGGCAAATAACCCAGCAAGCCTTGCTCGTATTGGCCGGGTTGATGCTTCTGGCCGGACTCCTATGGTTCGAATCGTTTGTCAGCACCGGGTTACTCTGGGGATTTGGGCTGCTGCTGGGCTTTATTGCGCTCAAAACTAAATGGGATCAGGATGTACTCATGTTTCTTGGTCTGGCGGCTGTGTTGTACATTATCCAGGATTTTAACGTCGGCCCTAAAAGCGACCTCGCCATGTACGAGCAGGTCGTCGGCTTTTTTCCGTCCCGGATTTGGATGTATATCTGGCTGGCGCTGGCAGGTTTGCTCTTTTTCTGGAATCTCCAAAGCGTTTTTTCCCGGCGGGCTTGATATAACTTGCACCAATGATTACAAAGCGATTATCCCTGCGTCTGTTGACATCATTCGTCATGGTCTATATGGTCCTTGCTTTCGTTTGGTGGGCCATACAATTGTGGCGGGTAAATGATCAACTTTTTTCAAAATCCCGGGACTTGCTGGAACTGCAATACGGCGGCAAATCGCGTGGGGTCAACCTCACCGATTTACGCGCTACAGCCGAGTATCAGGCCTTGTTGGCCCATCAGCACAAACACCGCCGCATGGTGCTGGCGGAGGGGATTTTTTTTACTTTTTGCCTGGGCTTCGGCCTTTCGGTCATCAACCGGGCGGCAAAACGGGAAGTCGTGCTGGCCCGGCAGCGACGCAACTTTATGCTGAGCATCACGCACGAACTCAAATCGCCGATCGCCTCTATCCGCTTGATCCTGGAAACCATAAATAAACGCGAATTGCAGCGCGAACAACTCGAAAAACTCTGCGGCAACGGTATGCGCGACGCTACCCGGTTGCAAAACCTGGTGGAAGACTTGTTGCTCGCCGCCCGGCTCGAAGACAACTGGCATCCGTTGGCAGAACCGGTCAGCTTGCAAATGATCGCGCAGGAATGTGCAGCGAGTTTACAACTGCGATTTCCGCATGGCGCCATCCAAATTGCCATACCCGAGCATTTTGCTCCCGTGCAGGCCGACAAATCGGGCCTCACTGCAGTAGTGCAGAATTTACTGGAAAATGCGTTGAAGTACTCCCCACCCGGCGAACCGGTGGTGCTTTCAGCAGGGAAAGTCAATGGCAAAGTCCGCATCGCCGTTTCAGACCACGGCATTGGCATACCAAACGAGGAAAAAATCGCTATTTTTGAAAAATTTTACCGCGTCGGCAACGAAGAAACCCGCCAAAATACGGGCACGGGTCTTGGTTTGTATATCGTGAAACACGTGGTAGAAGCGCATGGCGGCACGATTACCGTAGCCGACAATACGCCGAAAGGCACCATTTTTACCATTGAATTGTGAACGAGCATCCTCCCAGGCAGTATTCTCCCCGCAGTGTTTTTGATCAACTCGTGGCCGATCTGGCCGGGCAATACGGGACTGGCGAGGCGCGCAGCATCGCCCGGATTGTTTTTGAAGACGCTTTTGGTACCCGGCGTCCCGAACAAAAAGAATTTACAGCCGAAGAAGAGCACCGTTTTCTGGAAATTCGCCAACGGCTTTTATCCGGCGAACCGCTCCAATATGTGTTGGGTGTGGCCGGTTTTTTTGGCCTCCGGTTTCGGGTATCGCCGGCGGTGCTGATTCCCCGCCAAGAGACGGAAGAATTGGTAGCCTGGGTGCTCGATTGGTTAAAGGCCTGTGCCGGCACTGCGCCGGCTGTGCTCGACGTCGGTTTGGGCAGCGGTTGCATAGCTATTACCCTCATGGATAAACGACCGGATTTGCGGCTATTCGGCCTGGAAATAAGCCCCGCTGCCCTTGCACTTGCCACAGAGAATGCCCGGCGGATCACCCCAAATGCGGCTTATTCCTTTTTGGAGGGGGATATACTCGATCCCAAAAGTTGGACACAGTTTCCAGTCCTCGACGTTGTAGTGAGCAACCCGCCTTACATTCCATTACGAGAAAAAGCGCTGATGCCAGACCATGTGACACGATGGGAACCGCATTCGGCTTTGTTTGTGCACGACCCGAATCCATTGGTATTTTATCAGGCAATCGCATCTTTCGCATTGGAAAAACTCCGTCCGGGCGGAGCCTTGTTTTTTGAATGCAATGAATTCAATGCGCCGGATGTTGTCGATTTATTGCGATCAGCCGGCTTTGTTCGGGTGGAGCTTCGCCGGGATCTGGCTGGCGCCGACCGGATGGTCGCCGGGATCTGTCCGTAATTGGGTGAATGAAAAATTCGCCCCACTTTTGCGCCATGTTTGACACGACCAAAAAAATCGGCATCCTTGGCGGCGGCCAGTTGGGCAAAATGCTTTGCCTGGCAGCCGCAAACTGGGATTTCAAGACCTATGTACTGGATGCTTCGCCCGATTTTCCGGCGGGCCCAGTATGCAGCGGTTTTATTGCCGGAAACTTCAACGACTTCGACGCAGTTTTGGCTTTCGGGCAAGACAAGGACGTGCTGACCATCGAGATTGAACACGTCAATACAGCGGCATTACATCACTTGGAAGCCGCCGGGAAAATAATCCATCCCGCCCCCCGCGCCCTCGATATCATCAAAGACAAAGGCCTCCAAAAAACCTTTTACCAGGACCATGATCTTCCAACGGCCCGTTTCGAATTGTTTGAGCAGGCGGCTGATCTGAAGCAAGCTGTAAAGTCCGGCGCCTGGCCCCTGCCCTTCGTGCAAAAGTCGCGCACTGCCGGCTACGACGGTCGCGGCGTAGCCGTGTTGCGAACACCGGAAGACCTGGAATCGAAGATTCTGCCCGGTCCTTGCGTGGCAGAAGTGCTGGCGCCTATTCAAACGGAACTGGCTGTAATTGTGGCCCGGAACGAACTCGATGAAGTGGCAGTTTATCCTGCGGTGGAGATGGATGTTCATCCCGAAGCCAACCTGGTGGAGTTTTTATTGTGCCCTGCGCGGATTTCGCCGCTGGTGGCAGCGCAGGCGGAAGCCCTGGCCGAACAGGTAATCCGGGCGTTTGACATTTGCGGCCTGCTGGCTGTTGAAATGTTTCTCACTACATCAGGCGAATTGCTGGTAAATGAAGTCGCCCCCCGGCCCCACAACAGCGGACACCATACGATCGACAGCGCCCTGACAAGCCAGTTTCAGCAACACCTTCGAGCCATTTGCGCGCTCCCTTTGGGGCCGACGGCACAGAAAATGCCGGCCGTCATGGTTAATCTCCTGGGAGAACCCGGGTATCAGGGGCCGGTGCAGTATGCCGGTGTTGAAGCATGCCTGGCCATGGAAGGCGTTCATATCCACTTGTATGGGAAAGCCGTCACTTCGCCATTCCGTAAAATGGGACATGTGACGGTTACGGCGCCGACCTTGCCGGAAGCGCTTGCCAAAGCTCAAAAAGTTAAGGAGACCCTGAAAGTAATTGCAAAAAAGTGATCCTTTGATAATTTTAAATCGAAACAATGGTAGCCATCATTATGGGGTCTGATTCCGACCTCCCGGTCATGCAGAAAGCCGCCGATATCCTGGTCGAATTGCAGGTTCCGTTTGAAATGACGATTGTGTCGGCACACCGGACCCCGGACCGCTTGTTTCAATATGCCCGTACCGCTCAGGAACGCGGCATCAGGGTGGTCATCGCGGGTGCTGGCGGGGCCGCGCATTTGCCGGGTATGGTGGCCGCCATTTCACCACTACCGGTAATCGGCGTGCCCGTAAAGTCGTCCAATTCGATCGATGGGTGGGACAGCATTTTGTCGATCCTGCAAATGCCGGAGGGCGTGCCGGTGGCCACGGTTGCCCTGAATGCCGGCCGGAATGCCGGTATTTTGGCGGCGCAAATGCTGGCTACCAGCGACCCGGCGCTTTTGGAACGCATTGCCGCCTACAAAAAAGGCCTGGAGGCTGCCGTGTTGGCCAAGGCGCGCAAAATGGAGGGCGAAGACCCTACTTCGGGACCAGTTTCTTGATCTCGGTTACAATGTCGGCAAAAGCGGCATCTGCATTTGGGAAATCGGAAATCGTGCGGTTCATAGTCGGCAGCGAGCGGAGCTTTTCAAGACCCGTACCTTCGATGTCGAATTGCTCGATACGCACCGGAATAACCCTTTTACCCGATTCGAGTGCGCTTAAGATCAGGGTAAACCACACCTCTTCCCGAAACAAATTGGCTGTGATCAGGCACAAAATATAATCTGCTTCGGCTAATTCCTGTCCGGCACGGGCCTGTACGTCTTCGCCAGGAGGCGCTTCATTTACGTTGTAGATCTGGATTTTTTTGGTCGCTTTCAGGATGAACAGGTGCCGGTTGAGGGTTTGACACACCGGGGTGTCCAGGTTGTCGTACACAATGACAAATTTTGGTGTTGCATTCACTGTCATCTCTACTGGTGCCGGCGGCGGCGTAGTTGCGGCCTGACTGGAACCGGCTGCCGTAGGCGTCGCCGTGGCCTGCGCCGATTCGGTGCCGGCCGATGCCTTGGGCGTGCCGGCTGCGGGCGCCGATTTGCCGCCCTGTGCAATAAACTGAAAAATATTTTGAAACAGGATGCCCTGGTTGGCGCCCCGGCGGTCGCCCCGGGCGTTGATCTGCATACCGCCTTCTGCATCCGTTTTGCCGGCGTGATGGATGGCCACCACTTTCCAATCCTTGTTGAATACCGGCGATCCGCTGCTGCCCGGCTCGGTATCGGTGGTATAGAACACATGCTGGTTCCACACGCTGAGCACATCGTTCGCATTGAGCGCAATCTGTTTGTCTTCCCCTTTGGGATGCTGGATGATCGTCACCGGCTCACCCACGGTTGGGATGGCACTGGGGTCGAATTCCACATATCCCCATTGGTTGAGCGGCGAACCGGCATTATCGATCACCCGGATACGGCTGAAATCAAACTGGTCGGGTGGGCTGGTGATAAAATCCGAAGGATCGAGTTGGTAGGCGCTGCGGGTTTTCGTGCGCCCTGCGGCGTCGATTTCATAATTGAATTCCACCCGCGCATCCCGGGCAATTTCCACAGACGGGATCACGTGGTTATTGGTAAAGATATATCCTTCTTTGGTTAAAAAGCCCGTGCCGAGCTCGCCGTCCGCACAGACGACCCGGCACACCGCCTTGGAAGCCTGAACGGCTTTTTCCAGCCAATTGATCTTCAGAAGATTGTTGCCCGGCCCAATGATCTTTTCCAGTCGTGGCGCATCCGGCACCTCGAATTGGAACGTGCTCAGGTCGCGGATCTGCGCGTCGCGTTCGATACGTTTGGGCACTTCCTTCATCAATTCGAGCAATCCGAAACGTGTGCGCGCAGAAATCCGGGAGAATTCCTCGAATGTGATCATACCGCGCTGGAACATCTTGTTGGCCTCCTTGAAATTGCCGGCCTGCAACACAATGTCTTCCCGGATGCCGGCCTGGGTTTGTTTGTCCAGATCAAGCAAGGCGGTCAGCGCTTTGTCCACTTCATTGTCTTCCAGCAAACCCTCGATGGTCTGCAAATAGATGGTCTGGGCGTTTTGCATAGTCGTTACAGCAGAACTTGAAAATTGGAACGATGAAAGGCGCACCTTTCATCGTTCCATAAACGTCGGGTAAATGTAGCAGGAATTCATTGTTTTACCACCCGAATCGGCGCTGTAACGCCAAATCCATCGGAAACCGACAACGTGTATACGCCGGGTTGCAGATTGCTCAGAAAAAGTGAAAGCGTAGTTAAGCCTTTGTCAACCATCTCTTTATGTTCCATGACCTGGCGGCCATTCAAATCAAAAATACGCCATTGCACTTCTTCCGCTGCCGATGAAACCAATTGCAGATTGAGCCGGTCGGCAGTAGGAGAGGGGTAGGCGCCTGCTATAGCCAGCCGTTCCTTATCGCGAACAAGAAACAGGGCGCCGGACACCTGCATTTTGCCGTCGCTGTCCAAGGTGCGGAGCCGGTAATAAGCCTGCGGCACCGGCCGCACATCGGCCAGGTGATAATGCAGTTGCTGCGTACTGAGCGCCTGACCCGGTAAACGACCCACTTCAGTCCAATGCATGGCATCTGCAGAGCGTTCCACTATGTGCCACAGTACGTTCTTTTCGGCGGCGGTGGTCCATTCCAGCATATTGTCGTTGTCCCGAACGGTTCCCGTGAATGATAGCAGCTCGATAGGCAAAACAACAGCGCCAAAATGGGCGCCAAACTCGCCCAATTGTGGCTTGGTGGTGGTAAATTCCAGGTAAAACGATGCCGTTCCGCCGGTATTAACCGCCTGTACCGTATCCAGCAGAATCACGTCGGCGGTACTGTGCCCGGCCGGTGAACAGCTGGGGTTGGGACCGATATACTGCGATACGTTCAGGTCTTCAGCCGTGTTGGAGAGCAACCCGGTTTTGATCTTGAGGGCGTTCAATTCGTAGTTGTAAAAGAATAAGCGGATCTGCACGGGCAAACTCGGCGCTGTAGTGGAGCGAAAGTTGAAATACGCCGGCATATACGGAACGCCATTGTCAGACAAGGGGATGGAGTCGTTGTATACCATGATCTGGCAGGAGACCGTGTCGAGAATTTGCGCGCCCGGTTTGACGGCGGCTACCAGTTGGCCCTGATCCATGGAATCCTGCCCGGCATAAATGCCATACCACCGGTCGCCGCCGGATACCGTCCCATTTACCCCGGTTACCGCATGAGCATCGGCGCACTGGCCGTTGTTGAACCGGTATATGCCATCCAATACCTCGATGCAAAAGGTGCTTGTTGCCGTTCCGTTGATATCCACCTGCACAAAATAAGGCGCCCCCGGGGTCAGGCCAGTGTAATACAGCGCTGCATTGAGCGAATCAGCAGTGGTGCCATTATCCTCGTCGCTGTCGATATATTGGAACGTGGTATAATCCGCCGGATCGGCCGCCGCATACAAGGCAATTTGTGTGTCTTCCGAACCGCCAAATGGCGCGCCGCTGGCTTCGACCGTCACGGTTCCGGACGCCGGCGCTTCAAAACGGAACCAGACCGTTTGGTCGGCCATGGTTTTCCATCGGCCGGCCAGCGTGTCGGACGCGTCTGTTTCGCTGTCGGGATCGGGCTCGCCGGTGAAAAGCGATGCATTGGCATTCGCATGAATATTGCTCAGGCAGGGTTCATCCACGGTTAGCGGAATGGCGCCGAAGGCATTGTCGTTGACCGGTGAGCAATCGCCGAGGTGAAATTTTGCCGTCAGGGAATTGGTGGTTTCCGGGTCGAGCAAAATCAAATACGTATTGCCGGCCGTGAGCGGCCCGAATACAGCAGAATCTTTTTGGCTAAAGTCGCCGATACAGGACCAGTTTACCGGGCTGCATCCATCGGCTGCTTCCTTAAAGTAAAAATCCATGTACCCACCGCCTATAACCGTGTCCACCAACAACTGATACGATTTGGTCACCGGAGCGGTGAAGGCGAATACTGTTTCCTTGCCGGAAGTTTGGTGTTGACTGGTATCCGGGTCGCACTTCAACAGCCAATCGCCAATGCCGTTGACAGTGGTGGAAGCAGTATCGCCGCAAAAGATTTTATTTCCAGTGAAACAATCCACGGAAGTGGCAAACAGCACGTGCTGGGAAAAGGCCGCCGTGTCGTTTGCGCATAGGGTGCGCACCCACAAGGTATAATTGGTCAGGGGGGCGAGGCCGCTCAGTGTCAATGCATTAGAGGTGGTAAAACCGCTGTCTGCCGCAGCGCCCGATCCCGGTGTGTATGAGATCAGGCCTAGTTTCCATTCGTACTGCACGGCGCCGGCCACGCCATACCATGAAACGTCAACGGTGGTACCCACCACGCTATCGAGGTGGAAAAAAAGCACGTCGTTGCAGGTTGCCGGGGGGGCACAGGATACGCCTGCTGCCCAGCCGAGATCGGTGCCGTCGGCGTTGGAATGGAACCGGGCCGTGATGCAACCGTCGGCGATCGTTGCGGTATAGGTAGGCGGGACAGGATTGCCGGTCAGTTTGCCCAAGATCAGCAAAGGATTTGCGTTGCCGCCGTTGTATAACGTAAGGGTGTCGCCGTTTTTGGATTTAAAATCGGTGAAAGAGAGTGTCACAACTTCACCCAGCGTGTCGGGGCAGATCACTGTGGTGTAATCTTCGTTGTTGCTGTATTCAAGTGTGGCTCCCCCGGTGTCGTAAAAATTGTCGCCGCAGCCGGGCGGGGTGCTGAAGTGCAGCGGCCCAAACCAGGCGCTGGTGTCGGAGGCACATTTGGTTTTTACGTATAGCACGTACGAGTGACCGCTCAGCAAACTGTCCAGTTGCAAGGCATTGGTCATCACGGTGTCGCTTAAAAATGCTGTATCCACGCCGGGCACAAAAGCCATGGTGTCCAAGGCCCACACATAGCCCATGGCGCCGAAGATAGGCGTCCAGGAGACAGACACAGAATCGCTTTGCACGAAATCCAGGTTCAAATCCAACAGGCCGAAACAGGTCGTGGCTGTGTCGCAACCGACGGTAGCTTCCCAGCCATTTTGGTGGTTGCTCCCATCCGATATAAAATGCAGGGTCAGGCATCCGCTGGCATTGGTGGCAGTGACCGGCGGCGGGATTGTATTTCCACTAAATGCCGCCACTTCCGGCGCAAGCGTATCGCCACCATCGTGCACATGCAGAATATCCTGGTTTTGCTGCGTTTTAAAGTCGATAAAGGTAAGCGTCACCGTATGGTTGGCGGAGTCGGGGCAAATGATAGTCGTGTAGTTTTCCGCATCGCTGTAATCCGCAGCCGGGCCGCCACTGTCATACAAGGTATCGCCGCAAGAAACGGGCGTGGAAAAGGTCACGCTTACCCAATCGCTCGCCGACAAACTGTCGCATTTGCTGCGCACGTAGAGTATGTAGTGCGTGCTACTGGCCAGGTTGCTCAGCAACAGCGTATCCGAAGAAGTAGTGTCGTTTTGTACGGGTGTGCCTCCGGGGTCGTAGGGCACGATCCCCAATTCCCATTCAAACTGCTGGGCGCCAAATAGCGGCATCCAGGAGACTTGCGCCGTTGAAGCGCCCAACGAGTCCAATTGAAGGTCGATGGGGGCCAGGCAGGTGTCTGGCGGCACACAACTGACCAACGCCGACCATCCTTCGTCGTTGAATTGGCTGTTGGAGAAAAACAGAGTATACAGGCACCCGCTGGCATTGGTGGCCGTGTACGGCCCTGGCAGCGGTTCGAACGGCGGGAGAAAAAGACCCGACAGGTTGGCTAATTGCGGCGCGGCAGCATTGGTGCCATCATAGATTTTCAGGTGATCCCCGTTCAACTCGGTGGCAAATGTGAGAAAGGTAAGTTGTACGACTTCCGAATCGGACGAGGGGCAAATAAGCGCGGTGTCCATAGTGCTGTTGGGATAATTACCCAACAGCCCTCCGGGGTCGGTAAACACATCGTTGCAGCCCGGCGCGGTAGTGAAAAGTACGGGGTCCGACCAGTCGCTGGTGTCGCCGGGCGCCGTGCCGCAAATCGCCCGGATCTGCAATTTCAGGGCGGTGGAGGAAACCAGGCCCAGGGCGAACCCAAGGGTGTCGGTCGTACTGTCGCGATAAATAAAGGTATTGGTCCCTGGGGTGAAATTCGGCAGACCGATTTCCCATTGGTACAAGGTACCGGCTGGCCCCGAGGGTTGCCAGCTGAAATTTGCGGAAACCGAACTGGTGGAAAGCAGCGTAACGCCGGTGGGAGTGGGGCATGCTAACGCGCGCGAAGCCGTGGCATAGGAGAACGGTAGCCAGTGGGTCAGCAGCATGCCAATAAACGTCCATGTAATCTGTTGCGGGATGCGTCTCATACGGATTGGATTAGAGTGCTTGTTTGAACAAAATAACGGCCTGAACAACCCAGAAACGCCATTTGGCGAAAAACATTGGTTGTTCAGGTAAAAAAGGCTTTCGCAAAAGCCCTTGTTACCATCAGATTTGGCGTGGGCGCAAGGTAGGGGACAGGGTCAAATCAATCGTCGGTGCCAGCTTTGGGCAAAGGGGACGAGCCATTGTTGTTGCAAATCTTTTTTGCTTTGCACCAAAGTATTGACCATTAGTGTATGGTCTTGTATGACAGCGTTTTGCACATTGGCGTTCAATTTCGTGCGATCGGCAAATTCCAGGGTTTGTCCCTGCACCCAAGCAAAGCGCATGCGTTCAAAGAGATCGACACCCAGTTGTTGCCCCAAGGTTTCCAGAAAATGGACCGATTTGTCGATGGAGCAACCGCTGGCGCCTGCCTGGGTTTCATCCACCATTAAAATCACAAACTGGCGCTCGAAAATTTCAGCCGCAGCCTTCAGGGCCCGGTCGTGGGCGGTCCATTGCCGAACGAATTGGCTCAGCAGGTCCTGGGCCTGTTGAACTTCAGCATCCGACAACGGCCGGCTGGCGGTATACACCCAAACCCGCGAGTCTGGGGCGAAATCATTGGCGTTCGCCAAATTGGGAATTAACATAGCATCGTTTGTTTAACACGGTTTAACCGCAAATCAACGCATGTTGTTCAGCACTAATTCGGAAAGGTCGTAAACCATGACCTGTTCGTTTTTCTCTTTGGCTTTGAGGCCGTCTTGCAGCATGGTAATGCAAAACGGACAATTGGCAGCCACAATTGCCGGCTCCGTGCCCAAGGCCTCTTCAATTCGTTCGATATTGATCCGCTTGTCGCCGGGTTCGTCTTCTTTCCACATTTGGGCGCCGCCCGCGCCGCAGCATAAGCCGTTCTGCCGGGATCGTTTCATTTCTACCAGGTCGGCATCCAACGCTTCCAGCACGGCGCGTGGCGCTTCATACACGGCATTGGCGCGGCCCAGGTAGCAGGAATCATGGTAAGTGATGCGTTTGCCTTTGAAATCGCCGCCCTCTTTCAGTTTTAAACGACCCTCCTGAATGAGGCTTTGGAGCAGTTGGGTGTGGTGCACCACTTCGTAATTGCCCCCCAGTTCGGGGTACTCGTTTTTCAGGATATTGAAACAATGCGGGCAGGCAGTCACGATTTTTTCAACGCCGTACATGTTCAGCGTCTCGATATTCATCATGGCCGTCATCTGGAACAAAAATTCGTTTCCTGCACGCCGGGCCGGGTCGCCCGTGCAGCGTTCTTCGTCGCCCAAAATGGCGAATTGAATACCCACATGGTTCAATATATCGCACAGCGCCCTGGTGATCTTTTGCGCCCGGGCGTCGTACGAACCTGCGCAACCCACCCAGAACAAGATCTCGGGAGTGCGGCCTTCGGCCTGAAATTCAGCGTATGTCTTGGCTATCATTTTTAAGGGTGGTTTCAAATCAACTTTCAAGACGCCAGGCGTCGCGGGCATCCGACATGGCCCAGGCCGCGCCGTTGTTTTCAATGGCATTGAACATGGGCAGCCAGTCGGATGGTCCGGCCGACTGGGTCAGGATCTCATAACGGCGCAACTGCAGGATAATATCCAGGGGGTTAATCAGAACCGGACAGGCTTCCGCGCAGGCATTGCAGGTAGTGCAGGCGTGGAGTTCTTCCGGTGTTATGGCATCGAACAGACTCTTGCCGTCATCGTATTGGTCGCGGGTGTAGTTGCCGCTTTCTATATTCCGGCCAACCACTTCGGCCCGGTCGCGCACATCCATCATAATTTTGCGGGGTGAGAGTTTTTTACCCGTCAAATTAGCCGGACACGCGGCGGTGCAGCGGCCGCATTCCGTACACGAATAGGCTTGCAGGATATTGAGCCGGTTGAGGGTAAAAACATCATTAGCGCCAAATTCGGGAAGATCGGCCGCTCCGTCTGCGTCGGGTTGCTCGAGGCCCATCATGATCCGCACTTCGCGCTGCACTTCGGGCATGTTCGCCATTTGCCCCTTCGGATTCAGGCGCGCATACCAGGTATTGGGGAAGGCCAGGAGGATATGCAGGTGTTTGGAATAAGGCAGGTAACACAGGAAGCCCAATACCGTCAGGATATGCAGCCACCAGCCGAAACGCTCGATGGCAATAACTGCGCCGTCGGACCAATTGCCGAAAAGCGCCGGCCCGAGCCAACTGCTCACGGCAAATGCGCCGGTAGGGTGGTAGTGCTCCACGCCGCGGGCTTGCAATACCTGGTCGCCACCGTTCATGCAAAAGATTCCGGTGATCAGGATGATTTCGCCCAGCAGGATGAAATTCGCGTCGCGAAAAGGCCAGCCCTTCATTTCCGGTTTGTGGAACCGCGGTACGCGCAACACATTGCGGCGGGCCAGAAAAACAACTGTGGCCACGAGTGCAAGCACCGATAAGATTTCGATAAAACTAATCACGAACGTATAAAACCCGCCCAAAAACGGCGCGAAGAACCGGTGTTGGTGTCCCAGCCCGTCCACCAGGATTTCCAGCAGTTCGATCTGCGTGATCGCGAACGCCACATATATAAACAGGTGCAGTATAGCCGGCAATGGGTTTTTGAACATCTTTTGCTGGCCGAAAGCGACGAGCAGCATATTCCGCCAGCGCGCTGAAGCCGGGCCGCTTGTTTTCCCGGCCTTGCCTAAACGGATATTTTTCCAAACCCGGCCGTATCCTTTACCGGCAAACCAACCCGCCAGCACCAGCACTGCGCCAAAAAAGATGGACTGAAGCATAAAAATTTCTTTTGCCGGCGAAAATTACAGCGATAAGGATGGATTTTTGCAGACAAATTTTGCTTTTCTGCCTATGAAGATCTTGGACGACCGGCGCATCCGCCAAAAAATCAAGCGGTTAGCCATCGAAATATTGGAACATCATTTCGGCGAACCGGAGTTGATCCTGGCCGGCCTGAACAACAATGGCGTGGGTTTCGCCCAATTATTGTTGGCCGAGCTGCTACCCATTGCGCCTTCGGACATGACGGTCACCCTGACCCGCATTCGGCTCAATCCGGCCAATCCCCTGGAGTACGACCCTTATATCGAGATGCCCGCCGAATCGCTCCGGGAAAAATCGATCATCATTGTCGACGACGTGGCCAACACGGGCCGGACGATCTTTTACGCGGTGCAGCCTTTGCTGGGGGTGTTGCCCCGGCAAGTGGAAGTGGCAGTATTAGTGGACCGCAAACACAAGTCCTTCCCGATCAAGGCCGACTATGTAGGCTTGTCGTTGTACACTACCTTGAAAGACGATATCGAGGTGCAAATTCGTGGCGTAGAGGAAATGGCGGTGTATTTGAATTGAAGAAACGGCGGTATGCCTGCCGGGCTATTGCGGGCTGGTGAGCAGTTTTGCTTTCCGGGCCCGTTTTTGCTCGGCATTGCTATCGTACAAACAATACTGATCGTACTTGACGCGGTCGCGCTCCGCCCAGATATCTTTCCCGATATCGCACAAAACGACGAGCTCCTGGTAAATTTTATTGCCCTGATCCACCCGCCGCTCCACCGCAATGTCGCGTTCGTGGAGCTTGTCCTGCTGGATATTCATGGCGTTTTCGAACTCGGTGCACGCGTTGAGCACTCGCTGGATGGTGTTTTCATTCACGCCCACATCGGCCAGAAAATCAATTTGTTGCCGGGCCACGCGGGCCACGCGCCGGCCGCAGAACAGCAGTTGGGGATCGCTCATGTCGCCGAGTTTAGCCGTGCCAAATTTGCGGTAGCGCCCGGTTTTGTCGTGGTATTTCATCGCCACCCGGGTCATGATCGAGCGGATGGCGGTGCGCAATTTGTCGGCGGCCTGGTTTTTCTTTTCAGTGCAGATCATCTGATCGCCCACCATTTCATCGTCGTCCGGCAGGTTGTGAAATTGGTCGCACAGCGTTTTGAATGCTTTCAGGCGCGCTACGCCGTATCCATAAGAGGTGAACAAATCGATATCCCGATGCGCATTTCGGATGGCTTGCATGCAATTGACATACAAGTCGGCATCGGATACGTTGTGCATGCGGTGGCCGGGTTGTTTCTTCATGCGGGAGCAAATTAGCCTGGGTATAAAACCACAGATAAATTTTTTGTTTTGGCTGCCAGGCTGAGTTCAGACTAACAATTTTACCTGTAAATCAAGTGCTTAGCAACGCAGAATTTCCGGACAAAAATAATTCGTTTTAAAATGCCAGGCAATACTTTGAAACAAAAAAGTATTTATTTTTCCTCCGTTAAAATTTCCGCATGAATTTAATCAACAAAAAGTAGAAAACCCGGGCTTTGACAGCCAATAAAAATGCCCCTCCTTTCCGCCGATGCAGGAAAGGAGGGGCAAACTGCTGGCCATTGCCGGGGTGGTTATTTATTGCCCATTTCGGCGCCGCTGCGGGTCTTGACCGTTTCAAAAACATACCGGCCGATTTCGCGACCGTTCATCCGGCCGCCTTCATTACCCATTCGGTAGTGAATGCCACCGTATAGCCGGCTCATGGCCGCTTGGTCGGAGGCCTCGTAAAAGGTGCTGAAGCTGCGCGGATCCATATCAAAAATCGTTTCGGTGCTGTCTACGAAATTGTACGGCTCGCCGAAAATTTTGGTCAACACGGTGGCCGCCGCCGCGGAAATGGTGGCATGCCCGCTGGTGTGCTCGGGGAACGGCGGCGTTTCGATGTAAGGATTCCAACCCGGATCGATATACAAATTGATGTAGGTTACCGGACGGATGAGCTGCGACTGGTATTTTTCATGCCAGCATGAGATGAATGCATCACCCAGTGCCAGGGCGACCAGCGTGTAGATTTCAGCCGATTGGACGAGGTTCTTGTTGCTCTTCCGGCAAGCCTCGGCGGTAATATTTATCCAGTGCCCGCCGGGAGTGATCTTTTTCGTTGGCACCATCAAGTGGCCGGTCACCTCCACTTCGAAGGGGTTGCAGTCCCAGTACGTAGCCGTTTTCTTTTGTTCTTCGGTGAGGTTTTTCCCCACCTCATACACTTCCATGGCCGCTTTAAAAAACGCGCTGTTCTTGTCGGTACTGAAGGGAATATGGTCGATGGCTTTGAATTGATCGGCAGAGTCGAGCACCCATGGCCGGATCTCATCCCAGTGGGGCTCCAGCGCATCGGCATATGTCGGCGGGGTAGGCACCCAGCGGGAGGGGTCTTTAGTGGAAATGGGGAATTTCGGGGCGCTGCGGGTCTCGTTGTAGTGGTCTGTTTTGAGCCAGCCGATAATGTGCTGGGCTACTGCGTTGCCAAAGGCCACCGAGCGGTCGAATACTTCCGGCGGCATATTCAGTTTTTGAAAATCGGCGAGGACGGAATCCTGCAATTCGGCGATGTTGCCTTCGGAAAAGATCAGTTTTTTGCCTACTACCAACAATGCGGTGCTACTGGCCAGTGGGTAGCAGTATTCTTTGCCTGCTTCGGGTTGTGGGCCGGGCGACAGACCATTCAATTGTCCGGCGAGGCTCCGGTATTCCGGATGGCCGGGAATAAGGGCTTCGTAAGCGGCTACCGTGGAATAAGCGTAAATCCTCGATGCAACAGGTGGCGAAAAAATATCATGCCGGATCACATCTGTAATCAGCCGTATGCCTTTGTGCAAAAATTTAGGGTTATTGGCTTCCTCCTGAAAATGCTGGTTGTATTGTTTGCACGAGGGTGAAAACAGGCTCAGCAAGACGAAGGTGGCAAATAAAGTAAGGTGCTTAATGTTCATAATACTACAATTTATTAATAGGATCGCTGTGTATGTACAGGTTAATAAAATAGGAAAATACCCGATAATGGTTATAACGGCAAAAATGATACCCACTCTACTTTTCTTGCTGCAAGGCTTCGACGGTACTGGCCGGCAGGTTGCGCAAATCAAGGATCATGAGGCCATCCAGGCAATCGGAGAAATTCGGGTCGACGTTGAAGGCAATAAACCGGGCATTTTGTTTTAAATATTGGCGAAACAGAACGGGTACTTTAAAATGCTCCGGCTCGATGGCTTCGATAAAACTTTCGAGGGCGTCAAACTCGCCGTGAAGCATTTCGGCCAGCAGGGCAGTATTGACCGATTTGGTTTTTACCCGAAACGGCTTCCGCGGGCGAACCAATTTTGCCAATTCCGTATCAAAGCAAAAGCGCCGTACAAATTCAACGATCACTCCTTTCGACACATCGGAAAACTCTTTGCTGATGCTTACCGGTCCGTAAAGGTAACGGTACTGCGGGTTGGCCAACAAAAAATTGAGTATTCCTTTCCACAACAAAAACAGCGGCAGCCGGTGCTTTTGGTAGTCAGGTACGATATACGAGCGCCCCAGTTCTACGGCCTGCTGTAATACCGGGTAAAAACCTGTTTGGAGTTTGAACAGGCTGGTAGTGTAGAAACCGTTGACGCCGAACCGTTTAAAGATCCGGTCGCCTTGCCCGAGCCGATACCCGCCGGCAATACGTTTCGCTTCGCGATCCCAAATGATCAGTTGCAAATAATACAAGTCGTATTCATCCAGATCGCGGGGCAAGCCGGTGCCTTCCCCCGCCACCCGGAACGTCATCTCGCGTAAGCGGGCAATCTCAAACATGGCGTTGGGCAATGCAATGAACGGCGCCACATACACCTCAAAATTGCCGCGGGTGGCGATATGGTGTTCCGGCAGGAGCGCCGCTATGTCTGCGCTGACGAGGTCGGGGTCCACCGGTTCGGAGAGCGGTTGAGCACTGGAAGGCTTGTTCAGGGTAAAATGCTCCGGCTGAATATTGAAGGAGGAGCCCAGCGAAAAGATCTTCGCCTGTAGAAATTGCCCCCAGGTCCGGTTGCGTTCGAAGAGGTCCAGCTCTTCGGGCAGGATGGGGCTTCCCACCCGGACATTGACCCGGATAGGTTCGCCCGATGTCGAAAAAGGCAGCCCCATCAAGGCCTTGCGCAGGAAACTACCGGGCAACGCTTCGGCGCTCAAGTGAATCGGTACGATCGGCTGTGCGGTTTTGCGCAGTTGTTTCAGAATTTGGGTGCGGAGCAGGTTTTTACCCATATTGCCCAGCAGGTTCTCGGAAAAGTCGAGCGCCAAGCCCACGGCCACCCCTTTTTGCACATATTTCGCCACTTTCTTGGCAAAATTGAGCCGCAGGAACCGGTCTTCGAGTTTGGCGCGCTGCGGCCGGATGGCCAGCGGGCGGAGCGCCAGCGGCGGTGGAGTAGGGTAGGGATGCAGGATCCGTACAGTTTCTGCGTGGGGTGCGAGCAGGCGGAGCAGAATCCATTCATCCAGGCCCGGCAGCAACTGGTTGCATACAAATACGGCCGCCGGATATTTGGTCAGTACTTTTTGATCGTAGGCTTCCAGGTCAAGGGTCACCCGGGCATCATCCAGTTTGGTTTGGGCCAGGGCTTGAAGTTTTTCAGCGCGCATGTCGGTTATTTTATTTCAGCGATCAAATGTACCACCCCGTCCACCATAAATTGCACCGCAATGGCGACCACGATAAACCCCATGATCCGGGCGATCGCATTCAATCCGCCGGCCCCAAACACCCGGAACAGGAAGGGCGCAATTCTCAGCAGGGCCCAAATCAAAACAGCAACAGCAACGATGGCCGCCATGATCAGCAAGCGTTCATTCCAACCCGGATGCTGGTTGAACTGCGTAATCAGATAGGAGATGGAACCAGGACCCGAAAGCATGGGCATGGCCATGGGTGAAAAGGCAATATCGGTTTGCTCCTGGGCGTGTTTTTCCACATGCTTGTCGTAACCGCGTCGCCGGGCAAAATTACCCGACATCAACCCAAACCCACTGATCAACAACGCCATTCCGCCGGCGATGCGCAGGGCATGGATCGTCAGCCCAAAAAAACTGAGGATATAAGAGCCGGCGAAGAAAAAACTGACCAGGATCAGCAAAAAATACAGGCTGGTTTGCAGGGCAATCCGATCGCGCTCATCCTTGGGGCGGTCGCTGGTCAGCGCTACGTAAACCGGAATAGCGCCCGGGGGGTCGACGATAGAAAACAGGGAAAACAAAGTAGCGAAGAAGAATTCCATAAACGGCGGCTTGAAAAAACGGGTCAATTCGGGCAAAAATCGAAAACAATGGCTAATTTGTCATTCATGCGTCGCAAACTAAATCGCCCGGCCTTAACTTTTCCCTGCTTTCCATATTTTCGCCACGGTTTTACGCGTTTAGGATTTGTTAAGAAATTGCCAAAACAAATACCGGCTACATAGACTCGCTGTGCGCTGGCGTTTGTGTGACGTCCTTCATTTATCCAAATTTTGAAATACCTGACAACATGATCCTTCGGAAAGGTATCGTTCCTTTTTTTCTTTTTTGCTTACCTCTTCTGCTGTCCGCGCAGCAAACGACGGTTTTCACCGAAGCCAACCTGGCCTACAAACGCGGAATCGATTTTTACAACCAACGCCTGTACGGACTGGCGCAAAAAGAATTCCGCGCCGCCATGAGCCTGGCCCGCCCGGTCAGCGAACCGGAATGGCGCGCCCTGAAAACCGACGCCGAACTGTACAACGCCAAATGCGCCGTGCGCCTGGAACAACCGGAGGCCGAAAAACTGGTGTTCGATTTCCTCCGCGACAATGCGCCCTCCCCGGAATCGAGCCAGGCTGCGCTCGAAATCGGCGATTACTACTTCAACGCAAAAAAATACGACCAGGCGCTGAACTACTATGATATGGCGCCCACCGATGCCGCTTCAGGCGCCCTGCGCGATGAAATACGGTTCAAGCAGGGATATAGTTACTTCGTTACCAAACGGTTTGCGCAAGCCAAAACGGCCCTGGCAGGCCTCAAGGAAAACGCCCGCGGCGAGTGGTATTACCCGTCCAACTACTATTACGGATGCTGCGCGTTTTTTGAAGGCAAATACGACGACGCGGCCAAAGCATTCCAGCGCTGTGAAAAATCGGACCAGTACGGCGCGAACGTACCTTATTACATCACCCAGATCTATTTTGCCAAAAAGCAATACGACCTGGTAATCTCCTATGGCGGCGCCAAAGCCAAGGACGATAAACTGCGCAACCGCGCCGAGCTCAACCAACTGGTCGGCCAGGCTTATTTTGAAAAAGGCGACTTCAAACGCGCCTTGCCGTATCTCGAATACGCCGCCACCAACGGCTCCCGCCTTACCTCCACCGATTATTATCAGCTGGGATATACTCAGTACCAAAACGGCTATTACAAACAGGCTATCGACAACTTCGAACAACTGACCAAACAGGACAGCGTACTGGGCCAGAACGGGTTGTACCACTTGGGCGACTGCTACCTCCGCGTCAACAACAAATTTGCGGCGCGCAATGCCTTCGGGCAGGCGTCGAGCCTGAATTACGATACTTCGGTCAAGGAAGACGCACTGTTTAACTACGCCAAACTGAGTTACGAACTGAAATACGACCGGGATGCACTCGTGGCCCTCCAGAAAATCCAGCCGGGTTCCAAATACTACGAAGACGCTCAGGCGCTGATGAGCCAGGTGTTTTTGAATACCCGCGACTACGACCGGGCCATAGCATCGCTCGAAAGCGTGAAGACTCGTACCCCTCGTCTCAACGAAACATACCAGCAGGTTTGTTACTTGCGCGGGTTGCAACTTTATCAAAACGGCCAGGCAGATGAGGCCCGGCGCTACTTCAACAAATCGCAGGAGAACGCACTGGATAAACGCACCGCTGCTTTAACATCATACTGGTTGGGGACCATTTCCAATGAAAAGGGCGAATGGAATTTCAGTAAAAACCATATGTCCTCTTTTCTGGGCCAGGCAAAAAACTACAATGACCTGCCGGAAGAAAGCAGCCTGATGATGGGCCAATACATTCAGGGCTACAACTACCTTAAACTGGAAGATTATACCAACGCGCTGGCCAATTTTAAGGCCGCCATCGACGGCATCAAACGTACCCTGCCCCGCATTTCATCCGACCAGATCAAATCCGGGGTGCTAGGCGACGCCATTGTGCGCGCCGGCGACTGCCACTTCAAACGCAACCAGTACAAAGAAGCCCTGGCTTACTACGATGAGGCCATCGCCAGGAAATTCGACGGTTTTGAATACGCCTTGTATCAAAAAGCCATCATCAAAGGGCTGCAAGGCAATTCCCTGGATAAGATCCTCGCACTGGACGATCTCGTCAATAAATACCCCAACAGCCAATATACTGACGAGGCGCTGTATCAAATGGGCGACACGTATCAGGAAATGGGCCGGCTCGACCAGGCTATCGCGCCGCTTTCCCGCCTGGTGAAAGACTACCGGGGTAAATCCAACCTCATCAACCAGGCACTGCTCAAGCTGGGGTTGATCTCCTACAACCAGGGCAATACCAGTGGCGCGCTCAATTATTACAAGCAAGTGTTTTCCAATAATCCGGAAAATATAGAAGCCAAAGACGCGCTGGCGGCCATCGAGGAGATCTATGTAAAGGACCTCAACCGCCCCGACGAGTATTTTGCCTTTCTCGCTACGGTCCCCGGGTACAACATCAACACGGCAACTAAAGACAGCGTTACCTTCCAATCGGCTGAAATCCAATACCAAAACGGGCGCTATCTGCAGGCAATCGACGGGCTGACCAACTACCTGGCGCAGTACCCGAATGGACGGTACACCTTGCAAGCGTATTATATGCGGGCCGACTGCTATTCGAGTCAGGCCATTGCCAAGTATGATATGGCAATCAAGGACTATGGCATCGTCGCGTCGCGTGGGCCCAGCAAAAACTACCCGAAAGCCTGTGAAAAGGCAGCCCTATTATCGTACAATTACATGAAGGACTACCCGGCAACGCTGGAGTATGCCCGGAAATGGGAAGAGTCGGCCAGCTCGGATGCATCCCGGTTCGAGGCGCAGGTGCTTATCATGCGCGCCGCGTATGCCACCAACAATTCAGCCACACTCACCGAATACGCACAGAAGGTATCCAATGCCGCCATGGCGTCGAACGAACAGATCGCTACGGCCAGTTACTACCTCGGTAAAAGCGCTTACGACCGCGGCGATTACGCCTCTGCCATGCCGGCACTGCAACGCGTCACGCAAAGTTCGACTACGGCGATCATGGCTGAAGCCTACCACCTGCAGGCGCAAATCCTGTATAAACAACGGAATTACACCAAAGCGGAAGAATTGATCTCCACCGCCAACCAGGCTAGCGCCGGGTACGACGACTGGATCGCCCGCAACCTCATTCTGCTCTCGGATGTGTATGCCGACCGGGGCGACAAAAACAGCGCATCCGCAGCGTTGGAGGCTGTTCTGGAAAACTTTAAAGGCGATCCCACTATTTTGGCAGAGGCACGCCAGAAGTACAATAAACTGAATGGCTTACCCAATTCTCAGCCCGCGCAGCCCAACAATGGTACCAAAGGCATCGAACTGCTCGACCTGGACGAGGGGAACAAATAACATCAACCATCAAATTCATTTCGTTAGATAAACAGGATGCAAAAAATATCGCTTTTCGCCTTCTTGATTTGTGCATGCGTACAAACCCTCTCCGCTCAGAAAGACCTGCCGACGGAGAGTGTGAACATCGTCAAGGATTTTGATGCCCGCTTGCTGGAATCCAATAAAATCAAGGTTACTCCAACCTTACCGCCGCTCGATACATCGACCAAAACGCAGGATTATTTGGTGCCGCCCAAACCGGCCGTGCTCAATTATTCGGCGCCTGCATTACGCCCGGTCGGTATGAAAACGGTCAAAAAAGAAAAAGACTACAACGGCTACCTCAAAGCGGGGGGAGGTGTGCCGGCGTCCATCTATGGCGAACTGGGGTACGCGTACAACCCCGGGGAAAAATTTGACGGGAAAATCTGGCTCCGCCACCACAGCGCAAACCGCAAATCGCTGGAAAACCAGCGCTTTGCCAACAATGCCTTTCTTGCCAATGGCAATATCTACTTCGACAAAAACCTGGCAGTGGAAGCCAGGGCCGGATACACCTACGACCGGGTTTATTTTTACGGCTATGACCACGATTCTCTGCAATACGACCCGGAGCAAGTGCGCCAGGATTTCAAAACATTTGAATTAGGCGGTCGCTTGTACAACGGGGAACGCACCGATGCCGACCTGAACTTCTCCGTGGCGCCCAATTTCTATCAACTGAACGATTATTACTCCAATAAAGAGGTTGGGTTCAATCTCGACATGAGCGCCACCAAGTGGTTCGCCGCAAAACACCCGTTGCGCATCGGGATCCGGACGGATTTTACCAGCTATAACGATAGCGCCAAACAAACCCTGAACAACATTTACCTGCAACCCTCTTTTACCTTTCATGCCGATTTTTTAAAGATCAAGATCGGCGGTATTTTTGCCAGCAACCGAGACGAGTTTCAGATTTTCCCCGATATCGAAGCCAATTTGAGGCTTTGGGGTGATGGCCTGCAGGTATTCGCCGGCGCGGGCGGCGATTTGCGTAAGAACACCTACCGGACGCTGTCGACTTACAATCCATACCTGCAAATGCGCGGCTCCACCCTGCGCAATACTGCCTGGCGCCAGTACTATGGAGGCCTGAAAGGGAACCTCGGCTGGCTGGAATATCAGGGTCAGGTGAGTTATGGTAAGGCATCGGACCTGGCGCTTTTCCAGGCGCTATTTGACACGGTCGGACAACCGGGTACAACGCGGTTTGGCGTGGTGTACGATTCGGTGACTGTTTTTGGCATTCAGGGTACGGTTAAATTGAAACCGTTCAAAGAATTGCTGGTAGCCGGCACGGTCAGTCAGAATGCCTATACCCTGACCGCCGAAAACGAGGCGTGGGGGCTGCCATCCCTCGAGTTTAACGCCAGCGCTGTATACACCCTGCTCGATGGCAAGGCCAGTTTGAAAGGCGAAATTTACCTGGCCGATGATATCGCTTTTCATAACCGGGAAAACCTGACCGAAAAAACGGGCGGATTGTTTGATATCAGTTTTGGCGGCGCCTACCGTTTCACCGACAACATCGGCGTGTTCCTCGATTTTAACAATGTGCTGAACAACCGCCGGGAGCGCTGGCTCGATTATCCGATGTTCGGCGTAAATATTTTGGGCGGTATTACGGCGCGGTTCTAAGCGGTAGTTTCATAAACTATGCGGCCCGAAGGAGCAGTGAATGCTCCTTCGGGCCGCTTGTGTTCGGTTGGCACCCCGGTCAGTACTCAGATCAATTTCACCAGGTACTTATTCTTCTTGCCGTTTTCAACCATAATATATTGCCCGTGCAAGATATCTGCCGGGGTGACGGCAGCATCCAATGCATTGATTTTCTGTTTGTTGATCGAGATGGCGTTGTTCTGAATGGCTTTTTTGGCTTCGCTCCGGCTGGGTAGAATGCCGGTCAGATCGCTCAGAAAATCGAGCACATTGGTGTGGTTCTGCACCGATTGCAGGGCAATTTGCGGGGCGGGAATTTCTTCGGCCACCTGGGCCAGGGTACGCGCTTCCAGGCTGCGAAGGGTATCGGCTCCGGCTTTCGGATCGAACAGAAGCTGTGAAACGGCCAGCACGGCGCCAAATTCAGCGGGGCCATGAATCCGGGTGGTGATTTCTTCGGCAAAGATCCGTTTGGTGGCCTGAATATCACCGGTCGCTTCGAGCGCTTCTATTTCAGCCTGGCTTTTTAAGGAGAAATACCGCAGGAATTTTGGCACATCCCGGTCGTCGGCGTTGATCCAGAATTGATAAAACCGGTAGGGTGATGTCAGATTGGGGTCGAGCCAGAGATTCCCCGAGGTGCTCTTTCCAAATTTGCTGCCGTCGGCCTTGGTCAGCAGGGGGGTAGTCACAGCGTACAATTTAGTGTCGGTTATTTTCCGCGCCATTTCGATGCCGGCGGTAATATTGCCGTATTGATCGCTGCCGCCCATCTGCAGGGTAATGCCGTGCTGTTTATTCAGCATGACAAAATCATACCCTTGCAGCAGCTGATAACTGAACTCTGTGTAAGAAATGCCGGTTTCCAGGCGCCGCTGCACGCTTTCTTTCGACATCATGTAATTGATCGTCAGGTATTTGCCAACATCGCGCAGGAAATCGAGCACATTCATGTTGGCATAAAAATCATAATTGTTCACCAGCAAGGCGCGGTTGGGCGCCGAAGATGAAAAGTCGAGCAATTGCTCCAGTTGCTTTTGTTGATGGGCGGTATTCTGGTCCAATTCATCAAAACTTTTCAAATCGCGTTCGGTATCCCGGCCGCTGGGGTCGCCGATACGGCCGGTGGCGCCGCCCATCAGTGCAACAGGTTGGTGGCCGGCCCGTTGGAAAAACTGCAGGAGCATGATCTGCACGTAGTTGCCGATCGTCAGCGAAGGCGCTGTAGGGTCAAATCCGATGTACCCGCGCACCATGCCGGTTTTGAGGTGTTCCTCTACGCCAGGTGTCAGGTCGTGTATCAGCCCGCGCCAGCGGAGTTCTGCGATAAAATCCATAGTGGGCGCAAAATTAGATTTTGAGCGATGAAAATTCGCAAAAAGTTCGGCACAGGTCTTGGGGTTCCACAGGAATGTTGAACTTTGCCACCTTCATGCAACTGCCATTTTACATCGCCCGCCGGATCGCGTTTTCCGGGAAGAAGAATTTCTCCCGGTTCATTCTGCGTATCGCCATTGTGGCCGTCGCCCTGAGCGTGGCAGTCATGATCGCTACAACGGCCCTGATCGCCGGTTTTAAAACGGAGATCAGCCGGAAAATCTTTGGCTTCTGGGGCCATATTCATATTTCGGATACGGCCTATTCGCTGTCGTTCGAACCAAAGCCCATCGATCAGCATCAGGCCTTTTATCCGTCGCTCGACACGGTGCGGCAGATTACTTTCCAGGAACCGGAGACCATTTTAGGGATTGAAACAGGGCGGGAGACCACCCGGCATTCGTATGGCGGGATCCGCCACATTCAGGCCTTTACCCACAAACCAGGTATTATCCGGACCAAAACGGCCATGGAAGGTATTCTGCTGAAAGGGATCGGTCCCGACTTTGACTGGAACAACCTGCAGCCGTATTTGCAGGAAGGGCGCCCGCTGATGCTTGGCGATTCAGCCCCATCGCGCGACATTATTATCAGCCGCCAGACCGCCGACCGTTTGCAAGTGGGCTTGGGCGACAAGTTTATCGTTCATTTTGTAAAGGAAAACGACCAACTGCGGCGCTTGTTCCAGGTTTGCGGCATTTACAAAACCGGTCTGGAAGAATACGACCGGAAATTTGCATTGTGCGATAATCGCGTGGTCCAAGACCTGCTTGGCTGGAACCGCGACCAGGTAGCCGGATTTGAAATTTGGCTCGATGATATCCGGGATTTGGACCTGTACAACGATTACCTCTACGATGAAATACTGCCCAACGACCTGTTGAGCGTCAGTATCCGCGATAAATTCCCCGCCATTTTTGAATGGCTGCAGCTCCAGGATTACAACGAAGTGGTGATCCTGGCCCTGATGCTGGCCGTGGCGATCGTAAATATGATTACCGCCTTGCTGGTTTTGGTGCTCGAACGGACGAACATGATCGGGGTGCTCAAGGCCCTTGGTGAAACAAACGGCCGTATCCGGCAAATCTTTATATATTATGCGGCGGTAATTACCCTGACCGGCATGTTCTGGGGCAACCTGATTGGTGTCGGGTTCTGTTTTTTGGAAGACCGTTTTCACCTGATCCGGCTCAACGAAGCGGACTATTACCTGTCGTATGCGCCGGTACTGCTGCAATGGCTCCCCTGGCTGCTGATCAACGCAGGCACATTGCTCGTGACAACCCTGTTCCTCCTTTTGCCCTCGTTCGCTGTGTCAAAAATTACACCCGTACGGGCGATCCGGTTTGAATGAACGCACCGTACCCGACATCGGCGGCCTGGCGAGCTTTGGAAGCCGGTTTCCGGCTGGCTGACTGGCTTTTTATCCCCTATGCGCTCATGTGGCTCAACCGCCTTTTTAAACCCCGGACCCGCCCGCTTACTGTGCGTGAAACAGACCTGGCCCGAAGCATTTTTGGCGCAGCCATCCAATACCAAAACGTCCGGATCGATGAATGCGCCCGCATCGGTTGCCGCCGGTACCGGTTTGCTTACGTGGGCTTTCAGGTGATCAATTGTTGGGGCAAACTCTCCGATCCGCATTTTATCCATGAAATGGTGCATGTCTGGCAGTACCAGCGGCTCGGCGCCGTATATATCCCAAGGGCATTATGGGCGCAGCGGACGCTGGAAGGATACAATTATGGTGGCGTGGAGGCCTTGCATCGTGCAGGGGAGACGGGAAAGAATCTGCTGGATTTTAATTTGGAACAACAAGGCGATATCGTGGCCGATTATTATTGCCTGCAAAACGGATGGCAACCACGATGGTGCCCTGTTAATTCGGACTATTTGCCTGTTTTTGAGCAAATTATCCATCCCTGCTTCCGGCCTGAAGCGTAATCAGACGACTTTGCAGGGCAGGAGCAAACCGGTAAAATTAAGCGCCGGCACAGACTTGCCTGCACCGGCGCCGGTTGTGGTTCGTATAGCAGGAACACCCACGAGTGGCCGTTCTGCTGCCGTTATTTCAACTCGAATTTCAAGCGCCCAAACCAATAAGCGCCGTTGAACCCGAACTGTTGCACGCGGCGGCTGTACACAAAACGGCCGGAGCTCATGTTGCCGGAGTGCGCATGGAGATCCTGGTAAGTGTCGAAAATATTGTTGCCCCCAACGACCAGGGTTACGCTTTTCAGGATGCGGTAGCTCACCGTTACATCAAAAAGAGTTTTTCCGCTGAAGGTTTGATCGAGTGTTTCTTTTTGCCCGGTAAAGACGTTCACCGGGAAATTATCCGGTTTGGTCGGGTCAATTGTCGGATCCAGATAGGTCACTTTGCCCCAATTGACGGCCCGTACCATGGCGCCGAATTTACCGATCTTGTAATTGATTGTCAGGCTGATCTTGCTTTTCGGGTTGGCCACTTCAATGCGGCTCTGGTCTTCCCGGTTGAAATACCGCGCGACCTGGCCGGTGCGGATCAGCACATCGGAGGCCTGAATTTTCGGTGTGCCATCGTCATTTTTCACCACCTTGTTATCGATCCAGGTGCCGGCAAGCACGAATCGAAAATCGTGTTTGTTCCCGAATTTTTTAGCGTACGACAGTACGCCTTCCACCCCTTGTGAACGCGTATCTACTGCATTGGCAAAAAAGTTGGCTGCGCCGGCATTGGCAGCAGCGAGCTGGTTGCGAAGCACGGTGTCGCCGCCATCGGAGAAGTTGTTGGTCAGTACGATGCGGTCGTTGATGTTGATGTGATAATAGTCCACTGTGAATTCCAGGCCGGTTGCCGGGCGCGTGGTGATCCCCGCAGTGTAATTCAGCGAGGTCTCTTCTTTCAACTTCGGGATGCCCAGAATTTGGGCCGGGATACTTTCATTGGTAAAGGTGCCGCTTTCGATCGGGACGAGGGTGCCGCCCTGGGATACGAACAACGTGTTGGTTTTGGCATAAAAACGCTGCTGCATCGATGGCGCCCGGAAGCCGGTACTGACCGAAGCCCGCAAGGAAAGAAAATCGGCGACTTTATACCGCGAAGCGACTTTGTAGTTGATTGTGGTGCCGAAATCAGAGTAGTTTTCGAAACGCAAAGCGGCTCCGACCATCCATTGCTCGCTAAAATCCTGCTCGACATCGGCGTACAGGCCAATGGCATTGCGGTTGTTATTGCCTTCATTGGCCGGCAGGAAACCGGAAAAGACCTGGGCGCCAGAAGCAGCGTTGGAATTCGTGTCGTAGTTTTTCCAGGAAGACTCCTCGCCGGCGGTAATCCCGAATTGTTCGAACCTGTTTTCAGCGCCAAACGCGAGGTTTAGGCCATGCAGAATATGATCGTAGCGCCTGGAGAGATCGATATTGGTGGTGTTTTGCAAAAATTTGAGACCGCCTGCGTCGAATTTTGTTTGCAAACTGTTGGGCGCAACGGCCGCCTGGGTGTAATTCACCGAGTTGTCGATGGTAAAATCAAACCGGTTTTGGCCAATGGTATTGCTTACATCCAGATTCCAGTCGCCCAAAGCGCCCCGGATGCCCACTGCAGTGCTTATATCGGTCAGGTCGCTGGTGATTTCCGGCAAAAACCCGATCGGATAGATGGCAAAGACATTTGGCGCATAGATCCGCGCTCCGCTGGCTACTGAACTGGGATACCGGTAGAACCCCGTGGCGTTGCCGTTTTTTTTGTTGTATCCGCCGAAGGCATAAAAATTCCAGTCGTTGTTCAGGCCCACGTCGAGGTTGTACATCAGTCCGCCGCCTTTCATGTCGGAGTTGCCGATCCGCATGTCAAAATCATTCCGCGTCCGGTTTTGGGCTGCCAGAATGGAATCGTCTTTGATGGCGCCGCCGACGGTCGGGTAGATCTGGCCGGTGTAGGTGCCGGCCCGGTTCGTCCGGCGGCGGTCGATGTATTCTCCGGTCAGGCTGAGGGTGCTCCGGCGACCGATCTTGAAGCCGTAGTTCAACCCAGCCTGCAGGGTCTGGCCGTCGGTTACGGAAACCGACGGGTCGGCGTTGTTACCCTGGATTTTGAACAAGGCGTAGTTTTTATCATACGAGGTAGCATGGAGGCCGTAGCTCACTGAGCCGTCCAGTACCCCGGTGCGTTTTTTGAGCACAATATTGATAACGCCGGCGATGGCATCGGAGCCATATTGTGCGGCGGCGCCGTCGCGCAGGATTTCGATGCGGTCAATGGCAGAAGCAGGTATGGCACTGAGGTCGGTGCCGACTGTGCCCCGGTTCACGGTGCCGTTTACATTGACGAGGGCCGACTGGTGCCGGCGTTTTCCATTGATCAGTACCAACACCTGATCCGGGCCAAGGCCGCGGAGTTGGGCAGGGTCTACATGGTCGGTACCATCGGAAATGGTTTGACGAGCCGACTGGAAGGAGGGGGCGATATAGGTCAGGATTTGGTTGAGATCAACCTGGCCAACATCGTTGGTTACCGTTGAGATCGGGATGACATCCACGGGTACCGGCGTTTCCAGTTTTGTGCGGGTAACGTTACGCGAGCCGATCACGGATACTTCGTCGAGCTCGATGCCGCTCTCCATGGCCAGGTCGGCATGGTCGCCGGCAATTTCTGCTTCGGTTGTTTTATACCCGGAGAAGGTGACCAGCACGGTGGTGGCATCCTTGGGAACATTGGTGATGCTGTAGTTGCCGTTGATATCGGCGATGGCTCCACGCGTAGAGCCTTTGATCCGGACGGTAGCGCCAATCAGGCCTTCGCCAGTGGAGGCATCCGTAATTTTGCCGGATACGGTTCGTTGTGCCAGGCTGCTTCCCCCAAAGAGCAGGAGCCCTAGCAACAGGGTAGTGATTTGCTTCATACAATAGAACATTAAGTGAGTAGTGTTTGCGAAAATAACACAATAGTTCGTTTTTTAGGATCATATTTTGTACAGTGGATGAACAATCAATTAAATAACAGGCTGGTTGGATGGATCGGGAAATAAATTATTGGCTATTTTCGGGCAGGCAGTAGCGTCGCTGTCCATTGCTGAATGCAATTTCATCCGGCGGTTGTCAAAATTCCGTCAGCCTGCCCCGGCTTGCGCTGTTGCCGCGTCTAAGCGGCATACCTTTACTGCGGACACGGGATGCTGCCGTATCCAGCTCCGGTAAACGCCCAACTTTTCAATATGGCTTTATTTCAAAACGATCTATTCCTTCGAGCGGCACAAGGTGAAACCGTAGAGCGCCCGCCGGTGTGGCTGATGCGGCAAGCCGGCCGGATCCTCCCGCAATACCGGGCCTTGCGCGCCCGGTTCCCTGATTTCAAAACCTTTGTCAAAACGCCCGAAGCGGCTGCCGAAGCCACGGTGCAACCCGTAGACGAGTTGCAGGTAGACGCGGCAATTGTGTTTTCCGATATTTTAGTCGTTCCGGAAGCAATGGGGCTGGATTATGAAATGAAAGAAGCAATAGGGCCACGGTTTCCGCGTGTCGTGGGAAACCGTTCGGATGTGGAGGCCTTACTGGCGGGCGACGCCGCGGCGGAACGGCTGGAGTATGTGTACGCAGCACTGCGGCACAGCAAACAGGCCCTGGCCGGCCGGGTGCCGCTGATTGGTTTTGCCGGAGCGCCCTGGACCATATTGGCTTACATGCTGGAAGGTGGCGGCAGTAAAACATTCTCGCGGGCGCGCAGGCTGTTGTATGCTGATCCGGAACTGGCGCATGCCTTGCTCCAAAAAATTACCGATACAACGATATCGTATTGGAAAGGCCAGGTGGCGGCCGGCGCCGACCTGCTCCAATTGTTCGATTCCTGGGCTGGAGAGTTGCCGCCTGCACATTACCGCACTTTTGCCGTGCCCTACATTCGCCAAATTTGTGCCGCTTTACCCGAGGTACCGAAAACGGTTTTTGCAAAGGGCGCGTGGTTTGCGCTCGAGGATTTGGGTGAACTGCCCTGTCAGGTGGTAGGGTTAGACTGGAATACCCCGCCCGCATTTGCCCGCGCGCGGGTAGGGGCAAGCAAAATTTTACAAGGAAACCTCGACCCCTGCTGTTTGTATGCGGATCAGGATCATATACGCGTTGAAACGCTGGAGATGATCCGGCAATTCGGCCGTCGGCATATTGTCAATTTGGGACACGGCGTATATCCGGACACCCCATTGGAAGGCGTAAAAGTAATGGTGGAAACCGTTAAAGCGTACCGGTATCCGGGCTAAGAGCCGCTGCCGGCGCATCATTTACAGCGCTGAGTTTTACCCAGAAGGTACTGCCTTTTCCTTCTTCGCTGGTGAAGCCGATTTCCCCGTTCATGAGCTCAACGTAGCGTTTGACGATGTACAACCCCAATCCGGTGCCCTGGATATTCGCGGCATTGGTGGCCCGGAAAAAGCGACTGAACAGGTGGCGTTGGTCCGAGTCGGGGATACCCATACCCTGGTCAATGACTTCGAGGTATATTGATTCTGTATTTACCATCGAATTTACCCGGATCACACTTTTCTCCGGAGAATATTTAATGGCGTTGGAGAACAGGTTGATCAGTACGTGTTTGAACAAGCCGCGGTCGAGCATAACGGCTTCGGGACCGGTGTGCTGGTAGTCAAAGGATTGGCCCGGCCGGAACAGGGGCTTGATTTCAGCGGTCACCTCCTCCACGATCTCCGGCAGGTTGGCCTCGATCAGGTTGGTCTCGGTTTTCCCTTCTTCCAATTTGCCCAACGAAAGAAATTCCGTGAGGATAGTGCTGAGGTTGTTTACAGCCGTTTTAATCCGGAGGCTGTGCTTTTTTACGTTCTCAAAATCCAGCCGTTCGGCATAGGTATTGATCAGCGAGGCAGAAGAAAGTACGGTACTGAGGGGAGTGCGGAATTCATGCGAAGCCATGGAAACGAAACGGCTTTTTAACTCGCCCAGTTCGCGTTCGGTAGCCAGGGCGGTAGCCAGGTTATTTTTGGCCTGTTCCAGTTCCCGGGTGCGGTTCCGGACCTTTTCCTCCAGGCCTTCATTGAGGTTTTGCAGGGCGCCTGCCAGTTGTTCGAGTTTTTGATTTTGCCGCACGATTCGTTGTTCATTTTCTTTTCGGATGGTGTTGTCTACCACGAAGGCCATGACAAAATCGCCGTGTGCCGTCCGGAAGGGGCTCAGGCTGACTTCTACGGGGAATTCCAGGCCGTCTTTGCGCACGGCGTACAGGTCAAGTCCGATCCCCATGGCTCTCGGTTGGGGGTTGGAGCGGAAGTCTTCGCGGTGCCGTTCGTGCAGGCGGGAAAGTCGCCGGGGAATGAGCGTTTCCACTTTTTTCCCTTGCAATTCATCCAGGCCATAGCCAAAGAGTTTTTCTGCAGCAGGGTTGATCCGGACAATTTCGCCTCGGTTGTTCACAATGAGGATACTGCTGGTTGCAAAGCGGAACAGGGCGTGGAATTGCTCATCCTGCACGGCTTCATCCTGGCGCAAGGTGAGGATCGTGATCACCAGAAAAGCGCCGGTCCAAATACCTGCCACACTGACAACCCGTGCAAACAGCATTTGATCCAGCGGCGCGTCATTACCGCTTTTGTAGCGAATGATCACCGCGATAATGGTCAACACCGTTGATACGATTCCTACCAACAGTACATCGTTTCGTTCTTTGAAGAACAAGCCTAAAATAATAACCAGCAGGTAGGTGAAGGAGATGTTACTTTCCTTGATCACCCAGGCATCTAAAAAAAATATGCCGGCCATGAACAACCAGATCAACAATACCGGAGAAGTGTTCAATCCTAGCTTTAATGGCATAATGTTGCTTGTTTAGAACACGTTTGGGTTTTCATTGCTGGGTTCTGACATGTTCTTTGTAGGCTCAAATGTAGGAACTCTGATGTAAGCAAGGATAGGTGCCGTGTACGAAAAAAGCCGCTCAGCAGCAGCTGAACGGCTCGTTTTTTTCGGCGAGGCGGGATGTAGGGAGAATTTGCCGGGTCGGCGGGCAAGGCTTCAGGCGGAATGACGTACCGGAAGGCCTTCGTTTTCCCAGGCGGTCAGGCCGCCATCTACGATCGCGACATCAGCATAGCCATTTTCCAGCAGGAAACGGGCGGCATCATTGCTGGTGTTTCCGACACGCGAAACAATGACAATAGGGCGGTTGACGGGTAATTCGGCATAACGGCGGTTGAATTCGCTCATCGGCAGGGTGATCAGGTGGTTGATATCCACCGTTTTTTCCGCCACAGCCTCCGGCTCCCGAACATCAACCAGAACATGGCCCCTTACGTAAGCAGCGTATGCCTCACGGGGTGAAAAGCGTTTAAGATTCATCATGTTATGTTGTTTAATTTCGTTCGATAATTTCTTGCTTTCGGGTATAAAGTTATGGATTGTTTTGCAATATAGCAATATGGTAACTTTTCTTTTTTATAACTATTTGCTAATCGGAATTAAATAAATTACACCCATCTTCCGGGCAACAATTTATCTAATCAGAACAGGGCTTCGCCGAATATGCTTCTGAATTCAGAACCGTAAATTCCCGTACCTTCGCGGCGCATTTTTCAACCATTCCAAATAAAATTCATGAAAGAAGTGTATATCGTATCCGCCGTGCGCACGCCGATCGGGAGCTTCGGCGGTGTACTGGCCGGAATCGGCGCCACAAAACTGGGCGCTGCCGCAATTCAGGGCGCGCTTCAAAAAGCCGGCATTCAACCTGAATGGGTCACGGAAGTATTGATGGGCAATGTGGTAAGCGCCAATTTGGGACAAGCGCCTGCGCGGCAAGCGGCTTTGTTTGCCGGCATGCCCGCTCATGTGCCTTGCACCACCGTAAACAAAGTGTGCGCTTCTGGTATGAAAGCGATCACCTTCGGCGCACAAAGCATCATGCTGGGCCTCAACGATATCGTAGTGGCCGGCGGCATGGAAAATATGTCTCAAATCCCGTATTATATTCCGAATGCCCGCTGGGGCTATAAATACGGCAACGGCGAACTGGTGGATGGCTTGGCAAAGGACGGTCTCACCGACGTGTACAATCAAAAGGCGATGGGCGTATGCGCCGACGCTACGGCTGCGAAGTACAACATCAGCCGGGAAACCCAGGATCGTTTTGCGATCGACTCCTATCAGCGTGCCGCGGCGGCTACCGCATCCGGTTCCTTGGCAGCAGAAATTATACCAGTGGAAATTCCGCAGCGCAAGGGCGACCCCGTGCAGGTGCTGGAGGACGAAGAATTCAAAAAAGTGCAATTCGACAAGATACCTGGCTTGCGCGCGGCCTTTACCCCCGACGGCACCGTTACCGCCGCCAATGCCAGTACCATCAACGACGGCGCGGCGGCCCTCATCCTGGCGAGCGAAGACGCCGTGAAAAAATACGGTCTTCGGCCGGTGGCTAAAATACGCGGCTTTGCCGACGCCGAACAGGAGCCCGAATGGTTTACCACCACACCAACTATCGCCGCCCCCAAGGCGCTGAAGATGGCCGGTTTACAAGCTTCCGACATCGATTATTACGAAGTAAATGAAGCCTTCGCCGTGGTAGCGCTGGCCTTTGAACAGGCCATGGGTATTGCGCACGATCAGACCAACGTGTTTGGCGGAGCCGTGTCGCTCGGGCACCCGCTGGGTGCATCGGGGGCCCGCATCGTTACCACCTTGAACAATGTGCTGCACCAAAAGAAAGGCTCCCTCGGACTGGCAGCCATCTGTAACGGCGGCGGCGGCGCTACTGCTATCGTGATCGAACGGATCTAAGCCGGCGCGTCGACGCACAGGGACGCGCTACCTGAAAACGAAAATCAACCATGCCTGCAAAGCAAGTTCAGCCAAACGCTAATCTTCATCCTACCTGCTGGCTTGGAACGGCTACCTACACGGCCATGGCAGTGTTGGCAGCCGTTTTTTATTTGGAACGGATGGCCTTTCTCGACATGGCCTTCCAAACCTTTCAAATCCTGCGCAACGGAGCCTTGCAGATTCAAAGCGGTCGCTTTGGCGCGGCCGGCACCCAGGTTTTTGGCTGGCTGGCCCAAGCGCTCGGGCTTCCGTTGCGCGGCGTGCTGCTGACGTATTCCCTGGGACATGTGCTGTATTATTTTCTGCTCTTCCTGCTTATTGTACCCGTTTTGCGCCAATGGCAGTGGGGGCTCGTGCTGATCTTGTCGGGCACCCTGATAACGACCCATACTTTTTACTGGTTGTCGGAAATGCCGCAAGGGTTGGCGTTTCTAACGCTCCTCCTGGCCTGGTTGCAGGCAAAAGGCCGGCTTGCAGCATTCCGGTGGTGGGATTATTTTTTGCTGATCGCGGGTTCGGTGACCGCTTTCTATTTTCACCCTATGGTGCTGTATGCCATGGTGTTTTGCGGGGTGTTTTTTTCGCTGGACGATCAATCAGGCACGGGTAAAAAGCGGTTGTTCGCTCTGGCAACAGGTATTTTCTTGGTGGTTGCATTGGTGAAATACAAGGTACTGCGGCTCGATTGGTATGATGCCATGTCGCTCGAGCGGGCCACCGCCTTTCGCACCTTGTGGCCGCACTGGTTCGATATTCCGAGCAACCGCGATTTTTTGCGCTGGTGTATAAGCGATTATTACCTGATACCGATCCTCCTGCTCCTTTGCCTTGGTTTTTATCTGCAGCATAAAAGCTGGCTGAAAGCCGTTTGGTGTGCCGGTTTTCCTGTGGCATTCGTGTTGCTGGTCAATGTGCCTTTTCACCAGGGCGATAACCAGTTTTACCTGGAGAATTTATACTTGCCGTTGGCCCTGATGGCTGCGGTGCCGCTGGTATTCGATGTGCTGCCTGCCATAAAGGGTGGGCGGTGGAGCGTTGGCTTGGCAGGGCTGCTGGTAATGGTGAGCCTCAGCCGGATCTACCAGGCGCACCGCCCCTGGTCGGACCGGCTTCATTGGGAACAATCCTTTTTAAAAGAAACGGCCGTATTACCGCAACGCAAATTATTGCTCGCCGAACAACAGGCGCCAATGGATAAATTGGTGTTGTCCTGGGGGACCGCTTACGAATTTTTGCTGTTGTCGGCGCTGGAACACCCCGACAGCGCGCGTTGCCTGCTGGTAGACGAAGCACCCGAACGATTTGATTCCTTGCTGGCGCGCCCCCGGCTGTTTTTAGGCGAGTTTAAAAACTACCGCTTCGATGAACTGCCACAGCGCTATTTCCACCTGCAGGATACCAGCGCATATGTGCGTTGGAAATGAGCCAGACGGCTTATTTTTTACCCAGCAGCCGGAACATATTCTTTTTGTAGGCTTCCACGCCGGGTTGGTCAAAGGGGTTTACCCCTGACAGATAACCGCTGACGGCACAGGCTTTTTCGAAAAAGTAGAACAGCTGACCGAGCGAATAGGGGCTTGCTCCCGGAACGATGATTTTCAGGTTGGGCACCCCCCCGTCGGTATGGGCAAGCAAGGTGCCTTCTGCGGCTTTTTTATTGATATAGTCGAGCGTTTTGCCGTTCAGGTAATTCAATCCATCCAGGTCGGCCGGTTCGAGCCCCATGGTCATATCCGCCTCCGGATGGGCAATTTCCAGTACGGTTTCGAACAAATGCCGCCGTCCGTCCTGGATATACTGACCCAGCGAGTGCAGGTCGGTTGTAAAATCGGCGCTGGCGGGAAAGATGCCTTTTCCGTCTTTGCCTTCGCTTTCGCCGTACAATTGTTTCCACCATTCGGCGATGTAATGCAGGCGCGGCTCATAATTGACCAGCATTTCGATGGCTTTACCTTTCCGGTGCAGGATGTTGCGCGCGGCTACATAGCGCAGCACATCGTTATCGGCTGCCGTTGTATTGCGGTAGCGTGCACGGGCGTCAGCGGCGCCGCGCATCATCTGGTCCACATCGATGCCGGCGACGGCAATGGGCAGCAAACCCACGGCAGTCAGCACGGAGAATCGGCCGCCGACGTCGTCCGGTACCACAAAGGTTTCATATCCTTCCTGGCCGGCAAGCGTTTTCAAGGCTCCCCGTTCGCGATCAGTAGTAGCATAAATACGCGCTTTGGCGCCATCTTTGCCGTATTTTTCTTCCAGTTTTTGCTTGAAAATGCGAAACGCAATAGCCGGTTCGGTGGTAGTGCCGGATTTAGAGATCACGTTTACCGAGAAACTCCTGTCACCGATCACCTGTAGTAAATGGGTGAGGTAGGTGCCGCTGATATTGGTGCCGGCAAAATAAATTTCCGGTGTGCGCCGCAGTTTCCTGGGCAGGTTGTTGTAAAAAGTGTGCCCGCAAAATTCGAGCGCAGCTTTGGCCCCCAGGTAGGAACCACCGATGCCGATCACCACCAATACTTCACTTTGCCGTTGGATGCGTTTGGCCGCCGCCTTTATCCGTTTGAATTCGCTGCGATCATACTTAACCGGTAAATCGAGCCATCCCAGAAATTCATGGCCCGGGCCTTTGCGACCGTCGAGTACTTTGGCGGCGGCCAGCAGTTGGGGTTCAAGGGCAGAAAATTCTTCCGGCCGGACAAATGGCGCTAAGGGGGCGAGATCAAGTGAAAGATGGGACATTTGTAAAAATTTGGAAGATCGAAAACACTTACGCCGGCACGCTTTGGCCGGCTGCGGTTCAAACTTTTGCCAGTTCAGCCTTCAGGTAATCGATGACTTTTATTTCTACGGGGTCCACTTCGCGCAACTGGGCCAGGTAGAACGACATCCAGTCGCCCAAATGGACGAGGTAAAACATTTTTTCCGCCAGCGATTTTCCTTTGGAATACACTTCGATAGAGGTATTGGTAAAGTGCTCCACAATTTCTTTGTTGATGTTCATCCGCACCGTCGTGCGGGCGAAATCGTCGCGGTTGCGCAGCCATACCACGGCAACATCCGGCCGGTTGTTGCGCCAGCCGACGAGCTCGTTGTGGTTCATTTCGGGTATAACCTGGTGCCAACAGAGCATTTTCGCGTTTTCATTGATCTGTTGCCGCCAGCGCACCGCGACAGCCTCGATATGGTCGGCGCAATACAGCACGGGCGTTTTTTCCGCGAGGAAACCCGCCAGTTTTTGCGCGCGTTTGCGGATATCGGATTGGTCTTTTACGAGCAATTTTCGCGCGGCTTCTATTTGCCGGAAAATACGGTTGCTGATCAGTTTTGCACTGCGCAGCACGGCTAATTGCGCAACGATCGAATACCCCAGGCATGCCCGCGGGCTGCTCCAGCCGCCGGGTACCTGCGCCACGTCGAATCCATGCTGTTTGGCCAGTTCAAGGAGTTTGCCGCCCGAGGTAACCACCACGATTTTGGCGCCGGTACCCAGTAATTGTTCGAAGGTGCTGAGGGTTTCTTCCGTATTGCCGCTGTAGGAGGAGCATATGGCCAAGGTGTGTTTGTTGACCCATTTAGGTACATGGTACCCTTTGCTGACCACAACCGGCGCCTTGCAGTCGGTCAGAACCAGGTTCTGGACAAAATTGCCGCCGATGCCGCTGCCGCCAAGCCCGGATATCAATACCGTTCGGATCGGTGCGGTATGTTTTTTCAGGGAGACCTTTTGCGCCAGGGCTAAGGCTTCTTCCAGTTGATCCGGAAAACGGGCGATCATTGTTTCCATGGTGGTGTGTCTTTTTTGTTGGAGAAAACCGGCCTCACCGACCGGAAGCGTTCAGAACAGACTGATCTTGTCGCGCAAAACTAACCGGATTTACCCAGATCAACGGCATTGGGTTAAATCCGGTGGAATTTCCTTTGGATGGTTTGGCAGCTATAGTCCGCTGCGGAGGTTGAGCCGGAGCCCGTTGGCTTCCGGCGCCTCAAACATGGTCGCCCGCGCGGTGAGAGCCGACCTGTCCCGGTCGTCGAGACAATGCAAGGATGCATTTTCGATATCACGCAGTTCGCGAAGGATTTTCGCCTGCGGCTGCCAATACGCCCTGTCTTTGTCTAATATATCGGCTAAAACCTTGTCTTTCAGGGCAGTAAGTTCGGGTTGGAACAAATTGCCGGCCCGCATCGCCCGGTCTATGGTCTTTAGCATGTGCAGGTGAAGCCCCATGCCCAGGTTACTGTAACTCGCTTCCGCACTGACGGGGAATACCCATGCTGGCAAGGCCGATTCGATACTGTCGACCGGGAAGGCTTCGATACAGGTTTGTGTAAATAAATCATCCTGCTGGCCGATAGTTCGTTGGGCAGGCAACACCCAGGCCCTGTAATCGGCAAACAGGTAGTACTGCGATCCGCCGGCAATTTGCTGGATCAAAAAATACGGCGTCATTGCATGCAACCAGAACAAATCCGGGGCCGTGGGGCCAGTGCCAGGTGTTACATTGCGGGCGATAAGGAGGTTTAGCGTGTCTCTGAGGTGCAAGCCTGATCGCAGCCAGATAGCCATTGCCGTGTCCGAAGTTGCCGTCGGGGTATCGAGCCATTCCAGCCATTGTTGCGCCAGTACGGGGCCAAACCAGGCTTCAAAACGCTTCTCCAGGCGCCAGCGGCCCTGTGTGGCGTCGGGGTTTGGCGCGGCGCGGTCGACCGCGCCGCCAAATACCCAGCCCTGGTGCCCGTCGGCAGTGGAAACAAGAAACCAGGGCTCCTCGCGTAGCGTGTCGTTGAGGGTGATCGCCGATAAAAAAGGACTTACTTTTTTACCATCTCTCAACGGTGTGCCGACGGGCAGTTGCGCGAGCTCGGGACTTTTTTCGCCGGCTTTTTCGCGCAATGCAGTCGGGTATACAACGATCAATTCGGGTTTCGCGGCAGGGTGATCCGGGCTTTGGCAAGCGAAGAGCAGCGAGGAAAACAAGAGGCATTGCTTTACTTTGTTGATCCAAGACATAAAGAACCGTCGTTTTTGGGCAAACGCAAAACCGGGGATGGCCGTACCTTTCGAGCCGTAAATTTATTCCATGTCCAGAATGAAGCATGCTTGTTTATGCCTTATCGCGGCATTTCTGTGGTGTACGCCGCCAGTAATTGCCCAAATTTCCGACGATTTCTCCGACGGTAATTTTACGGAAAACCCTGCCTGGCAGGGCGATGCAGGGTTATTTATCGTCAATGCAAACGGCGAACTACAACTCAATGCCCCTGATGCGGGCAATGCAATGCTGACCGTTGCCGGCGCCATTCCGGACAGTGTGGTTTGGCTGCTCGATGTACGACTCGAATTTGCCCCTTCCACGGCAAACCTGTTGCGTATTTATCTGCTGGCCAACCAACCTGCGGTGCTCCAGGCCAACGGGTACTACCTTGAAATCGGTGAGAACGGTACCGCCGACGCCCTGCGTTTGTACCGGCAGGACGGGGCCGCTAAAACGCTGCTGCTCACGGGGTTCCCCGGTTTTGTGGCGAACGATCCGGTGAATATCCGCTTGCGCGTCAAGCGCTCGGCAAGTGGCAATTGGACGCTCGACGCCGCGGGTCCGGGAGCGGCCTTCGAAACGCAAGGCAGTGCTTCGGATGCCACCTATGTTCCGGGGGCGAACCTATATTTCGGCTTCTATTGCCTGTATTCAGCAACGCGGAAAGACAAGTTCTTTTTTGACAACCTTTCGATCCTGCCTGATTTGCCCGACACCCTGGCGCCCGTACTCCTCAGCGCCAAGGCGTTGCAAGCCACCCAGGTGGAGGTCGGATTCGACGAGCCGCTCGACTCGCTCACTGCCTTGGCGAAACAACATTATTCCATCAGCGGGGTGGGGCAGCCCGGTTCGGTCTCATTTGCGACTTCGGGCCGCCAAAAAGTGCTTTTACAACTCAGCGCCCCCCTGCAAACCGGCGCCTACAGTTTGGAGACCAACCTGGTGGCAGACCTTTCCGGAAATGTAAGCGGACCACAGGACATTGATTTTCAATATATTGATATTCAGCCCGCGGATGAGTTCGATATTATTATCAATGAAATCATGGCTGCTCCGGCGCCAACTGTAGGGCTTCCGGAGACAGAATGGTTGGAACTGCTGAACCGGAGCAACAAAATCATAGAACTGAACACCCTGCGGCTTTCCGATGGGGGCACGCCGCAGACTTTGCCCGCCCATTTGCTGTATCCGGGCGACTTTGTAGTGCTGACCAGTACGTCCGGCGCGCCGGTATTGGCGCCGGTCACAGCCAAGGTATTGCCCATGCCGGGCTTCCCGGGCCTGAACAATGACGGCGACTCCCTGACCCTCAGTACCCTTTCCGGCATTACCGTGGACCAGGTCACTTATTCGGCCGATTGGCAAGCAAATACCGACAAACGAGCCGGCGGCTGGTCGCTGGAGCGTATCAATCCCGGCTTACCTTGCCTCGGAGCAGAAAACTGGCAGTCGTGCCCGGTGTTACCCGGCGGTACCCCGGGAAAAGCCAATGCGGCGCTGCAAACCGGCCCGGATACCAGCCCACCACAAGTGGTCGCTGTTTTTCCGGAAAGCGCCACCCGCCTGCGAATTTATTTCTCGGAAGGTATGGATAAGCAGACCGAATTGAGCCCGGGCGTTTACCGGATCAACCCATCGCGGACTATTGCTGTTGTGGCCCCGGAGCCTACCGATCGCCGGCAGGTTGTCGCCACCCTCGCCGAGCCGCTTCAACCCTTCACCTTTTATGCGTTGTCGCTTACCCCTGCGCTCACCGACTGTAGCGGCAATGCCGGCCGCAGTACGGATACCACTTTTTTCGGCTTGCCCGGGCCGCCGGAACCCAAAGATGTCGTGATCAACGAAATCCTGTTCAATCCGGCTTCCGGCGGCTCCGATTTTGTGGAATTGTACAACCGGGGCGCCACTATTGTGAGCTGGCAGGACATGTACCTGGCTGACTTCTACGGTGGTTCCGATGTCAAAGCCATCGGCCTGAAGCGCTTGTTACTGCCGGGGCAATACGCCGTATTTACCCCGTACCCTTCCGACATCAAACAACGTTTTTCAGGGGTGCAAGCCAACGACATTTTTCCCCGGACCCTGCCGTCGATGCCCGACGATGCAGGCAATATCACCCTGTATTGGGCAAAAGATGGCGTTGCAACGGTGTTGGATTCGTTCCAATATACCGCGGGCTACCACAATGCACTGTTGAGTAGCTCGGACCAGGAAGGCGTAAGCCTCGAACGCATCCGGCCTGAGGCCGTAACTAACGATCCCGCCAACTGGACTTCCGCAGCGCGCAACAGCCAGGGTGATCCTGGAACTCCAACCCGGCCCAACTCCCAGCGGCCGTCAGCCGGCGATCCCCTGGATGGTCTGATCCGGATCGACCCGGCGCGACTCTCGCCGGATGACGATGGGTTTGAGGATTATCTCGACATTCAATATCGGTTGCCGGCCCAGGGCTTTGCCGTTACGATGACGATTTTCGATGCTGGCGGCATCCCGGTCAAGCGCCTGGTTCGCCAACAATTGATCGGGACCGAAGGCGCCTTGCGTTGGGATGGCGATCTGGACGACGGCACCCGTGCGCGTCCGGGTATTTATATCTTGTTCCTTGAATTATTCTCGGCGGAGGGCAATGTTCAGCGGGTGAAAAAGCCCTTTGCCGTGGTGCAGCGTTTTTGAACTCAAAGGTTTCCGTATTTACTCCTCGGAGGTCAACAAATGCTCTACAGCCGATATGGCCTCAGCCGTCCGCGTGTCGAAGTCGCCGCGGATGGTCACGTAGGGCAGTGATCGGGCTTCCAGCTCGGCCTGCAGGCGTTCGAACATCCAGGTACGCTGGTTTTCAAACTCGCGAAGGCCGTCGTTGACCCATGGGATATCGGGCGCCAGGAGCAGAAAGAGGTCATAGCGCCGTAAATGATTGGCCCAAAAGATCCAGGGTTGACAAGTGCCGTCCAGAAAAATCTCACTCCACACTTGTGTGACGATCAGTTCGGTGTCACAAAAAAGGACGCGGTTGGCCTGTTTGGCACAGGTGTCTTCACGATAGAGCTGGCCGCCCGCGATGTGCGCAAAATCCAGTTCGCTGAGGTCCATGCCAAACTTTTCGCAATACGTCCGGCCATATTCCTCTACAAACACGGTTTGGAACCGGGCGGCCAGTTTTTCAGCCAGTACACTTTTACCGCAGCTTTCCGGCCCCACTAGCGCCACCCGCCGGATAAAATAGGGCCGGGTTTCGGCCGGGAGTGACTCCCAGTAATGTCCGGGGCGGTGCAGGATAGCTTCCGGGTGTTCCGGCCAGCTCGATGCCGCTGACTCGACCACCTGCAGTGGTAAACCCAACGCCAGAGCCAGGGCGCTGTCACTATCGCTATTACCGGCGGCGATCAGGGCGGTCGTACCGGCGGGAATGTTGCGCCGGATATGCGCCAGCCACAATGGATGCCTTAGGTTTACCTGGGCTGCACCCGGCAGTTGCGGTGCAATTAAATGCCGTACGTCGAGTGCCGGAAAGGTATTTTTTACCCAGGCATACCTCGTCCACCCCGGTATCGGGTCGGCGGGGCCGGAGCATACGAACACAATGAGCCGCTGGCACAACTGGCAGGCTTTTTCAATCAGTGCCTGGTGCCCGCGGTGAAAGGGAAGAAAGGAATCGGCGATCAAACCGGTTATCATGTCCCAAAAATAGGGCGAACCGGAAAAACAATGCTCCGACTGGTAAGGCCGGAGCATTTTCATTAACAAAAAACCAAAAACTATCTCTGTCGAAAAAAATTACTTGGGTATTTCTACCCGGTCGGCTTGCTCCACAAACACTTTTTCCAACACTTTCATCAAGTCATAGGTAGTTATGATACCCACCAGGTGCTGCTGATCGTCCACTACCGGGAGAGAGTGAAACTGATTGGCTTTAAAGATCCGCAATGCCGTTTCCACGGTGTCTTCCTCGTACAAGCACAAGACATTTTTTGTCATCACATCGGCCACTTCGGTAGCATGCAACACGCGTTCATTGAGCCGCACTTCCTGACTGTTGTCGAATACGCTGCGGATGAGTTGCAGGTAATCGGTATAACTCACCAGCCCCACTAATTTTCCGCCTTCTACCACCGGAACATGGTGAAAACCGCGTTTTTCAAAAATCTTTCGGACCTCCTCCATGGTGTCGTTGGGTTTGACCACTTCCGGTTTCTTTGTCATGATATTGCGGATAGGCGTAGCGGCTTTCATAATCGAAGTGTTGACAAGGTGAGCAAAGGATAACAACTGCCTTCCGGGCGGTGGAAAAGCACGGGGCCGCCGGAATAGACGGCCCCGTAAAACGCACCGCTTTACTTATTGTACTGAAATTGTTTTGATCAATTCTTCTTTCGCCATCTTCGTTTTCGGCAGCGAAACCAGCAAAATGCCGTCGTTGTAACGGGCATTGATCTTGCCTTCTTCCACATTTTCGGGCAATGCGAAGGAACGGCTGAAGGCGTTGAAACTGAACTCACGCCTCGTGTACATCTCGTCTTCCTTGTTCATTTCCGTTTTGTGCTCACCATTGATGACCAGGTAACCGTTTTTGACTTCCAGTTTGAAATCATCTTTTTTAAACCCCGGCGCGGCTACTTCCAGTTTGAATTCACTTTTATTCTCTGTGACGTTTACGGCGGGAATAGAGACCCCTTTTACTTTGGGCATCGGAAAATCTCCGTTGTCGGTAAAAATATCGTCCATCCAATTGGAAAAAGTGGAAAAGAGCGACGATTCCGGATTCCATTTAATCAGTGACATAATTTACCTCCTTGTTTGAGTTGATGAACTATACTACTCCTGCAAAGTTGTTCTCAATGATATTGGGTTGCGATGATGAAGGTCAAGGTTAGAGGCGATTTTCATTCTCGCTCCCCCCTTCATGGCACATCATGCAGCGTAAGCATCGGCACGTGGATCCGGTGCGCGAACCGCCGGGTGATGCTGTCGAAGAATAACCGGTGGAGCAAGCTGTGTTCATGCGCGATCGACACGAGCGTACCGGCATCGGTCGATTCAATAAAGTTTGATACCGCCTGGGCAATATCCCGGTCGTGGAGATAATGAAAATCGTGTGGAATATCGCCCAGTTTTTGGCTCATCGTATGCTCCCGGGCTTTGTCGACCGCTTCACCCGCTTTATCCACAATGTGCACCACATGGAGCGTACTTTTTTTCAGGGCCAATACTTCGCGCAGCACACGCAGGGACCGCTCGTCCAGTTTGAGCCGGAAATCGGTTGCAAAAACAGCGCTCTTCGACGGCTGGAAGGTCGACTCTTTTGGAATGGACAACAAGGGCCGGCTTGTTTTGGACAAAACACCTGCCGCTATACTTCCGAGCAATGCACCCCGCAAGCCGGTGGCGCCGGTAGTGCCCATGACCACCAGATCGACATTCAATTCATCCGCCAAATCGCAGATCATTGGCACCGGGAATCCAATTTTACACACTTCCGTGACGCGGACCGATTTGTATTCCGCTGGTTTGCGAAAACGCCGGATCCAGTTCTTTAATCCTTTCTCGCGCTCAGCCATGTATTCGTCCGACCAGAATACATTGTACACATTGTTGTCCACCCCCTCGTTGGGGAACACAACATGCAGCACGGTAATAGCAGCGCCTGTAGTACGTGCCAGCTCGAGCGCGTGTTTCAAGGCATTGGCGGCACATTTTGAAAAATCGATGGGAACGAGAATGGATTTCATGGCAACATTGCTTTGGGCGGCTTTGCACAGGTATTTACTCCTGTGCGATGGCAACAGCCCGATGATAAATGTATTGGCAAACGAACCGCCAACTCCGCGTTTACTCTTGTTCGCGGTAGTCGATCGGGTCTACAAATTCAAAATGAATATTTTCGGCGGCCTTCCCCTTGGCATTTTGCTGCTCCAGCGAAAGGTCATCGGTCACGCTCGTCTCCAGCCAGGTATTCCCGGATTTGCGAAAAACCTGCACATGCAGCCCGAACTCCGACTCAAAAAGCCGCTCGACCTGCCACGTGGGCATTTCCGGTTCCAGGTAAATGACGCCTTCTTTTGGCGGGTGCTCGATACTGCCGATCTTTTGATTCCGGTCCTGGATCAAATATTTCGCCGGACTGCCTTTAAAGGCCTTATGCGGCTTGGAAAAGAATACCAGTTTGAGGTAGGGAAACGCTTGCTGAAAAGTGTGTTGCACCTCAGCAATCGTGAATTCCGGTGAAACCCTGATTTTCATAGCAGACGTAGTTTTTGTTGATAATCAATATCATGCACTACAAATCTGCCGTGAATACTACGGCTTCAGAATGACCGGAATCAGGCCGCTCCATGATATTCATAAGAATGGTATGGAGCTCGGGCCCGGGTGCTGTGCCGGGGAGGACAGCGGCAAAAAACAAATTTTATTCCGACATGTCCATGGTATGGAACACGTTGAGCACATCATCGTCCTCCTCCAACCGGTCGATCAACTTGATCAATTGTTCCACTTCGGCATCGCTGAGTTTTTTGGTCATGGTCGGAAGCCACTCCAGTTGGGTGCTGGTGGTTTCGATGCCGCGTTCTTCCAGGGTTTTCTGCATCGATCCGAAATCTGCGAAATCGGTATACAACACTACTTCATCGTCTTCGTGTCTGATATCTTCCAGGCCGGCGTCGATGAGTTCGAGTTCCAGTTCATCCCAGTCATGACCCTCGGCTTTGATCTTAAACACCCCTTTATGGTTGAACATATAGCTCACGCTGCCCGATACACCCAGGGCGCCGCCGCCCCGGTCGAAATGCATGCGCACATTGGCAACAGTGCGCGTGGGGTTGTCGGTGGCCGTTTCCACCAGGATGGCTATACCATGTGGCCCGTATCCTTCGTACACGATCTCCTGGTAATTTTCAGCATCTTTTCCGGCTGCCTTTTTGATCGCGTTTTCCACGTTCGTTTTAGGCATATTGGCAGCTTTGGCATTCTGGATGGCCATCCGCAACCGCGGATTATAGTCCGGATTGGGGCCGCTGGCTTTTACGGCAATAGCAATTTCACGGCCAATGCGGGTGAAGGTTTTGGCCATCCCGGCCCAACGCTTAAACTTACGTTCTTTGCGGAATTCAAACGCGCGTCCCATGTATCTTCGATCAGTTTAAAAAAATACCGAGTTAGTTGGCATGACTCAGGATGTCAGGGCGGAGCAGGATAAAACCCGCCATTGTCTCAAGCCAGTGTATAAAAGCGCGCAAAAGTAGATATTTTACCCGCAACAAAAAAGGAACGCCGCGATTGGACGGATCAAAATTTGAAGCAGGGACTTGCTCCACCCACCGGCCTGTTGTTCCTCCTGCCCAAGCCGCTAATGACTTTTGAGGCCGATGCTGAACCAGAATCCTCGAAAAGTTTGCGCTGAATCCCGCATCTTTGCCCTGTTTTTTAACCAAATTGCTGGATTCTCATGAAAAATTTATGGATTACGGGATTGATTCTTTTGTTCTTATTGCCGGCGGCCGGAGCCTTTGCCCAGAAAAAGGTTTATGTGTCTGAAAATGTGCTGAAAACGGCCGAATGGGCTCGCTTTAAATACCGGGATGTGCTCAAGCAGGCGATCAATCAGGATGCGGACGCAGTGCGCAAGATGCTGGAATTCAGTGGAACGGTGGATGACGCAGAAGCCCTCGAACACGCGGTTACTTGTCTCGAGATGATACCGTTGGCCAGCGATGATGTGGTCGCCCCGGTGGTAGTTGCGCTGAAACCGGCAGTAAAAAAGCTCTTGCTGGACCGCTTTGTGGCTGCCAAAAGCCTTACGAAAAAGAAAGATCTGCAAAAGCCGATGAACGAATGGGCGCCGAACACCTGGGCTGCACTCAATAATTTGCCCGTCAAACTGGCGCGCAAGCAGCAATCCCAAATGCTTAAGCGCGAAAGCCGGCAAGCCGCTCCGCAAAACCCGGCGCCGGCAACACCCGATCGCCCAGCCGATGCAAGCGGCCGCGGAAATTAACATGACATGAAACTCCGATCTTTTGCGACCTGGGCTGCTGTTATCACAGGGTCAACCCTGCTTTTAGAGGCCTGCCGGACTTATTCAGGATCTCCCCGTCGGGATCACGACCTGCAAACCCTGGTCCAATGGATGACCGGAGATTTCAGTAGCCGGGCACAAAGCCTGCAGGATTCGACATTTTTTGACATTCGATTGCACATTTGCCGAATCTGGCCGGAAGACCAAAGCGCCGGCTGGCTTTACGTAGAGCAGGCTACGGCGGCTGCCGAAAACAAACCGTACCGCCAACGGATCTATCGGGTGTCGCGCGAGGGCAAAGGCTTCAAAAGCGTGGTGTACACATTACCCGAGCCGGCCAATTGGATCGGCGCCTGCGCCACCCCGGCCCACTTCAACAAGATGAAGCCCGAAGCCCTTTCGATCCGGGAAGGTTGTACCGTGTACCTGGAAAAACAGCGCGACGGCTCCTTTCAGGGCAGTACCCGCGGAACGGGTTGCGAAAGCACCCTGCGGGGAGCCAAATACGTCGTTTCGACCGTCACCATCACAGCTAGGCAATTGCTGAGTTGGGACCGGGGATTCAACGAAAACGGCGAACAAGTTTGGGGCGCAACGAAAGGCGGCTATGTATTTGTAAAGGAATAGGCCTTCCGGGAGAAGTACGAGTCAGGCGCAGGTTGGCAAAACTTGCAGGCCCATTTTTGCGATATTTTCAAATCATCATATTCAAACTCAAGATGGCTTTTCACATTTATACCAAAACAGGCGACAAAGGTGAAACGGCATTGTTTGGCGGAAAACGGGTGTTAAAAAGCCATCTCCGGGTGGATGCGTACGGTACGGTGGACGAGTTGAATGCGTTCATCGGATTACTCTGCGATGCGCTCGAATCGGCGCCGGTAAAAACGTCGCTTCAGCAGATCCAGCACCGCTTGTTCTCGATCGGTGCACACCTGGCTTCCGATCCGGATAAAAGCCCGCAGGCGCCCGATTTAACTGCACGGGATATCCAATACCTCGAGGACGGCATTGATGAAATGGAAGATCATTTACCGGTGCTGAAAAACTTTATTCTTCCGGGCGGGCATCCGGTAGTATCCTTATGTCACGTTTGCCGAACGGTATGCCGCCGGGCCGAACGGCTGGTGGTGGCCTTGCACGAACAGGAGCCGGTAGACGACCGGGTGTTGCAGTATCTGAACCGTTTGTCGGATTATTTCTTTGTACTGGCCCGGCAATTGGGCCAAAACGCCGGGGCGGCTGAAGTGATCTGGACGCCCCGCAACAACCCCTGACAACGATCCTGGACTATGATCAAGCCGCGTCGAAAACGCCTTTTATCCGGCTTTTGGCCGGTGCCGGTTACCGCAAACCGGACGCTTCTGGCGCCGGGGTGGCTTGCCCTGGCAGCTGCCCTGATTGCGGCGCTGGTGATGCCGCAGCAATCGCCTTTCCCCTATCATTTCGATAAAGGACAACCCTGGAACTATCCCGATCTGAAAGCGCCTTTTGATTTCGAAGTCTTGTTTCCCGAAGATCAGGTGCGCGAACAGCTCGATGCGATCAATACCCAGCATGCGCCCTATTTCGCCGTGCATCCCGAAATAGCCCGTCAGCAGAAACAACGTTTTGCCGAATTGATCAAAGAACAGACCCGGATCAGCCGAAACGATACCCAATTTGAGGACTTGGTGCGCAATTCGGCCAATTACCAAAACTATGGCCAGCAAATGCTCAGTATCCTATACGACAAGGGTATCGGCGGGCCCGAATTGTCGGCCCTGCGCCGAGACGACCCAAATGCAGCAATTTACCTGGTTTCGGGCGCCAACGAGCAACGCGTTCCGGTCAGTGGGTTGTTTACCCGGGAGTCGGCCATCGATTTTCTGACGGATACGCTCCCGTACAGCCCGCTACGCCAACCGGAGATGTTGCTGCCAATCCTTGAAAAAACATTGGCGCCCAATGTGTTGTACAGCGACTCGCTGACTGCAGCCGGGAAACGAAGAAAAATTGCTGCAGTGGTCAGTACCGGAATTACCGTTCGGAAAAATGAGGTAATTGTTAAGAAAGGCGAGCTGGTGACGGACGAAGTTTTTCGCAAACTGGATTCCCTCAGCGGGCGTTACGAAGCGCCCAAGGGTTGGCAGGTGGTGGCAGGTTATTTTTTGCTGGCGTTCTCGGCATTTTTGATGTTTTTTCTCTGGTTGAAGAAAGACCATGCCGCCTTATGGGAAAACCGGGAGGCCCTATTGCTTGCGCCGGTTCTGGTGCTGTTTCTGCTGCTCTTGCTTAGCCTCTCATCGTGGATTGGTCCTGAGGTGACCCTGTTAGTCCCATTGTGGGGCGTTCCCAGGCTGCTTGGCCGTGCCTTGGGCGAGGATCTCGGCTGGGTATCGTGGTCGTTGTTGATGGTGCTGAGCACGGTATCGATGGATTGGAGCGCCGGTTGGTTGTCGATTCAGATGGCCGGTCTGGCGGGTGTGCAGTTTTTCCAGTCGGCCGCAGCCAACTGGACCGTTCGAGCCGGCCGAACGCTTTTTGTCGTGCTGCTGCAATCGGTCATCTGGCAGGCCTGTATACTGGCCGGCAAATTACCCGCGGGGCTTCAAATTACCGATGTAGTGCTTTTTTTACTGGTGGCCAACGCATTGTTCCTGCTGGTTCTTCCCTTGAGCAGAGCCTTGGAGCAGGCTGTCAATCAACCCGGTTGAGGGCCCGCAACGCCTTTCTTCAGGGCAATGCCATCATTTCCACAGCGGCTTGCTTGGCGTACTCCTGCCGGAATATTTCTGGCGAAGCGCCGGTATATTTTTTAAAAAACCGCGTGAAATAGGCATTGTCTTCAAAATGCAACGCATCAGCGATCTGGGAAATGTTGTAGTCCGAATTGACGAGCAAACGTTTTGCTTCCAGCACCACCCGATCGCGAATCAGTTCGCCGGCCGGCTTGCCGATCACCGAGTTCACCAGGGCATTGAGGTGGTTGGGTGTGATGTAGAGCATCTCGGCATAATCGCGTGGCAGGCGTTTCTCCCGGAAATGCTGTTCGATTAGTTGTTCAAAATTGCGCAAAACGGCCAGTTGATGCCGGGTGATGCCGGGTTGTGCCGTACGGGGCAATTGACGCGACAACATCACCAGGAGTTGGAGCAACATGCCGCGCAGGAGTTCTTGTTTGAAATCGTTGTCCTGACGGAACTCCCGCAACATTTTTTCCATCATGGCGTGCACTTCGCCGCAGCATTCTGCCTCCAGGATGTTCACCGGGCTGCCGCTCACGGTATTGAACAGTGGAAATTCATGGACGAAATTGGGGTTGTGGCAGATGGCAGTAAAAAAGCTCTCGTTGAAATTGATGATGTAGCCCTCTGTTTCAGGTTCAAATTCCCAGGTATGTACCTGCCCGGGCCCCATGGCATAGGCTTGGTGCGGAACTACCTGAAACTTCTGAAAATCAATGGAGTGCGTTCCTCCCCCTTCCGTAAACAGAACGATCTGAAAGAATGCGTGCCGGTGCGGGAAACGCAGTTTGGGGTGTTGCTCCATGAAGTCGCGAATACGGATCACGAGGAAATCAGTGAAACACTGGTCTGCTCCCAAGAGGTTGCAAATGCTGTAGGTCGGTATCTTTTTCACGGAGACAAATATAAGGCGCTGAATATTTTGGGCGGCATGGTTGAAATGGTCAACTATACACCGCACATAAAAAAACCGCAAAACGGCCGTAAAGTTGCCGTTTTGCGGTAGCCCAAAAGTGGGGGCCGAACTAAAGGTTATGCCGTTCCGTGTAAAATCTTGTTCCAATACAACCACGGCAACACGTGCCGTTTGAGTTGATACATCGACCAGCGTTCCTTGCTTTGGTCGAAGGGGAAGGTCTCCATCGGATTATTATCGTAATCAAATTCGGCCAACACCAGTTTGCCATAACCGGTTATGAGCGGGCAGGAGCCGTAACCCGTGTATTTGGATGCAGCCGGTTGGCCGGTTTGAATGTAACTGATGAGTTGATCCACCAACACCGGCACCTGCTTGCGGACGGCGGCGCCGGTTTTGGCGTTCGGGGTGCTGGATGCATCGCCGATGGAGAAAATATTGGCAAAGCGGTTGTGGCGGAAGGTGAATTTGTCGACATCCACCCAACCCAGCGGGTTGTCAGGTACCGCCAGCGGGCTGTTTTTGATAAAGTCGGGCGCGCTTTGCGGCGGTGTGATGTGGATCATTTCAAAAGAATCGGTCACCTGATCCACCACTTTTCCATCTTTATATACATCGAACACGGCTTCTTTGCTATCAGCCTTGATTTCCACCAGGTTGTGGAGGAAGTGGGTTTGAATTCCATACCGGGCGATCACCCGGTTGAGCGTGTCGGCGTATTTTTTTACGCCAAAAATGATCCCGCCGCCGGAGTAAAAGTGCACCTGAACATCCTTCAGCAAATCGTTTTTACGCCAGTAGTCGGAAGCCAGGTACATGATCTTCTGTGGTGCGCCGCCGCATTTGATCGGGGTGTTGGGATTGGTGAAGATGGCTTTTCCTTTCTTGGTATTGCGCAGGCACTCGTAGGTATACGGCGCCATTTTGTACAGGTAGTTGGATGTGATCCCGTTTTTACCCAGGTTGCCTTCCAGGCCTTTTATCTTGCCCCAATCGAGCTGGATGCCGGGGCAAACCACGAGGTAATCGTAGGTATATCGGTTGCCGCTGGCAGTGATAACCGTATTTTGGTCCGGTTCGAAGGTGGCTGCCGCCTCCTTGATCCAGGTGGCATTTTCAGGCATCACCTCGGCTTCGGTGCGTTCGGTGTCCTGAATATCGAATACACCGGCGCCCACGAGGGTCCATGCCGGTTGGTAGTAGTGTTTTTCAGCGGGGTCGAGTATGGCGATATCGAGTTTCGGGTCTTTCCGAAACAATTGGGCCGTCAGGGAAATGCCCGCGTTGCCGCCGCCTACGATCAGAATTTGAAAATGTTGCTTCATCAGGTAGTCCTAATTTAATTCGGTACAAAGGTACTCCTCAACCGGATCGGGCTTTTTGGATGACTTAGGGCGTTTGTTGTATTTATCAACGATGCCCCGTTTGGCCTTACTGTTTTTGGGCTTTTTCGATGGCCCGCGGGTCATATTTGACGTTGATATTGATCCACATGAGCCGAGAAATGCGGAAAATGTAGACAAAGTTGACGGCCAGAAAAACGATGAGCAGGCTAAAGGCCACCGTTTGGCTCCAGCCCAGGATCCAGTGAAACAGCGCCACAAAGAGCAGGCAGAACCAACCCGTCCAGATGTATGAAATAAACATCGAACCGTAGTAGTATCCGGGTTCGGGGTAGTAGTTCAGGTTGCATTTGGGGCAGCGGTGGAGCATGTCAAAGGGTTTGACAAAGGACCAGCTGCCGGTTTCGAACATTTCACCCTCGTGGCAGCGTGGGCATTTTAGGGCAAATATGCTGTACGACTTAGAACCTTTTTTGAACATAGACCTGGCAGGTTGGCTGTGCGTTGACCTTAATTTTGATTTAAAACGGCGCAAAAATACGTGGCGAGCGCCCGAAAGCACCCGCCACCAGTAATTTTGTGCCCTGTTTGATCGGGCTGCCTTTTGCGGGCCGGCATTTATTGTTCTACATCGACCGGTTTGACAAACGATTCCAGGGTACGGGTCAACTCAACTGCCGACAAAACACCGGAGCGTCTCCAGATGGGTTTGCCATTTTGAAAAATGATCATCGTCGGCACCGCCATTACATTATAGGAGGAGGCGATGACCGGGTTGCGGTCCACGTCCAGTTTGAAAATGGTAGCCCGGTCGCCGATGCGTTTTTTTACGTCTTCCAGAATAGGGGCCAACATCTTGCAGGGGCCGCACCATTCGGCAGAAAAGTCCACCAATACGGGTTTTTCAGATCGAATTAATTCCGAGAAAGTCATGATTCTTTTGTTATGATCAGGTGAATAAACAGTGTCAGGGTTGTCTGGCAGTACAATAATGGGGCAAAGGTACTGGCGGGTAGGGAGCGCCGACTAGGACCGGAAAACGGGTTTGTTGTACTTTTCACCGAACGGCTCGGGATGGATTGTGCATTAATCCTGATCAGCCTCATGAATCGGGATGACCTGGATCATCCGGCAGCCCGGGCTCTTCGCGCGAATTTTGAGCCGCAAAAGACAAAAACGCCGCTACATGGGAAAAACGACTGCCCCGCCGAAAGCAAAACCGGCGCCCGGTTCTGTATTGACGTGCTACCACTGTCAGGATGAGTGTCCGGACAACCGCTTACAACTGGGCGACAAGTATTTTTGCTGTGAGGGCTGCCAAATGGTGTATCAAATCCTGAACACCCACGATCTCTGCCAGTTTTATTCCCTGGATGAAAAGCCCGGCGTTTCGCAAAAGATCCGCCGCGACGCGCGCGCGTATGCGTGGCTCGACGACCCCGACGTGCGCCAGCGGCTCGTTCAATTCAGCGCCGGGAATGTGACCCGGGTTACATTTTACCTGCCGGCCATGCACTGCGCTTCCTGCATCTGGCTGTTGGAACACCTCTACAAACTCGACCAAGGTGTGAGCCATTCCAGGGTCAATTTCCTGAAAAAGGAAGTCACGATCCATTTTGAAGAAGGTAAAACCAGTTTGCGGAGCCTGGCGGCCTTGCTGGCCAGTATAGGATATGCCCCGGAAATCAACCTGGGCGATGTGAGTGGGACCAAGGCCCAAAAGGCTGTGGACCGCTCCCTGTACTACAAAATCGGGGTAGCCGGATTTGCCTTCGGCAATATCATGTTGCTCAGTTTCCCGGAATACCTGGGGCTGGAAAAGGAGCGCGAGGCCTGGTTTTTTGGCCTGTTCGGTTACTTTAACCTGGCCCTGGCTGTTCCGGTATTGCTTTTCAGCGCCCGGGATTATTTTGTGTCGGCCTGGACCGGGCTGCGCAACCGCCATCTGAATATCGATGTTCCTCTGGCACTAGGCATGTTGGTGTTGTTCGGCCGCTCTGCCTGGGAGATCCTGAGTGGTACCGGCGCGGGGTATATGGATTCGTTTGCCGGTCTGCTGTTTTTCCTGTTGACCGGTCGCTGGTTTCAGCAAACAACCTATCACCAGCTTTCTTTCGAGCGCGATTACAAATCGTATTTCCCCGTTGCCGCTTCCCGCCGGAACAGCGATGGCACCGAAACGGCCACGCCGGTGAATAACCTGGAACCGGGCGATATCATCTGGGTGCGAAACGGCGAACTCATCCCCGCCGATGGTATCCTGCTCAAAGGGAATGCCCGGATCGACTACAGTTTTGTAACGGGCGAGGCCGAACCCGTAGCCGTTGCCAGCGGAGCCATGGTATATGCCGGCGGCAAACAATCGGGTGAAACACTGGAGATCAGCCTGACCCGCCGGGTAAACACGAGTTATCTCACCCAGCTCTGGAACGATGAAGCCTTCAAGGCCAAGGTGAAAGGCCATGCCAGCCTGTTGGCCGACCGCGCCGGACGGTATTTCACGGTTGTCATTCTCGTCGTAGCCGGACTGGCCTTCCTGTATTGGGCGCCGCAAAACATGCGCACGGCGATTAGTGCCTTCACGGCAGTGCTGATCATAGCCTGCCCCTGCGCAGTGGCGCTCTCGATTCCGTTCACCATGGGCAACGTGTTGCGGATTCTGGGACGCAACCGTTTTTACCTCAAAAACACGCTGATCCTCGAAGCGTTTTCGACCATAAATGCGGTCGTTTTTGATAAAACCGGCACGATTACCAACGTGAGCCAGAATGCAGTGCGGTTTGTGCCGGTCGACACCGGGCCGCAGGCCGGCAAGCGACTTACCGGAGTTGAACAAATGGCCGTCCGTTCTTTAGCCAGCCAAAGCCTGCATCCGCTGAGCAAGCAAATCGCCGCTGCTTTCGATCATGTGCCTCTCGACGCGGTAGAAGCGTTCAGCGAATACCCCGGAAAGGGCATCAGTGGCCAGGTATTGGGCAAGGTGCTGCGGCTGGGCTCCGCAGCATTTATCGGTGGCTTAACAACCGACGCCAAAGGCGTGTTCCTGGAAATCAACGGCGAAGTACGCGGCGCTTTCGACATCAAAAGCCGCTATCGCGAAGGCCTGCCTGCCTTGCTGGATCATTTTCACCAACAAGAGGCCGACACCTGGCTGTTGTCGGGCGATAACGATCAGGAGGCCGGCGCCTTGACGCCGCTGTTCGCCTCCGGCGGCGCTTTGCGGTTTCACCAAAGCCCGCAGGATAAGTTGAATTTTGTCCGTCAACTCCAGCAGGAGGGCAAAAAAGTGCTCATGTTTGGGGATGGCCTGAACGATGCCGGCGCCCTGCAACAAAGTAATGTGGGCATAGTGGTGACGGAGAACACCAACAATTTTACCCCGGCGTGCGACGCTATCGTGCATGCAGAAGCCTTCCATCTACTACCGCAGTTTCTCGAATTGGCGCATTGGGGTATGCGGACCGTAAATCTTGCTTATTTGCTTGCAGCCTGTTATAACGTCGTTGGGTTGAGTTACGCCGTTACGGGCACTATTTCGCCCGTGGTGGCGGCCATATTGATGCCGCTGAGTTCCATTACCATTGTATTGTTCGGATTTGGCATGAGCCACTGGAAGGCCTGGCGCATGGGGCTCTTGCAGCCGTACAGGTAAGTTACACTTCCTCCTCTTCTTCTTCGGCATCCATCGGGTTGGCGACGGGCAATTCGCCTGCAGGGATATTGTCGGGAAAATCCAGCGATTGTTCGGGGTCCCATACCCAAAGTCCCTGTTCATATTCCCGTTGCATGAGCGCTACATTGTCTTCATGGTACTTCAGCTGGAGCCTGGGGAAATCATATCGCGCCCACAAGGAACTGACATCAAACTGGATGCCGGTGGCGATGCTTTCCCGCAGGGCGTAGATGTAGGCCAGGCTTTCCGTGCGACGGTGGAGCCAATCGGCAATCGTCAACGCGGGATCGCCGTGTCCGGGTACCAGGCGGGTAAACCAGTTGCGGTCGTGGATGCGCGGCAGTTTTTCAAGCGTTTTTTCATATTCCACGCTGCTTTGGTAGATAAACGGGAATTCGATGTTTGACAGGTAATCGCCGGCAATACACAGTCCGAGCTGCCAAACCACCACCATCATGCTGTCGGCCGTATGCCCGGGTGTTAGATAAAACGCCATTTTGGTGCCGCCGTGGCGGTATTGGACGCCGTCGCGGTATACCATGAAATCGGCAGCGGGATATTCAAGCGGGTAGGGGCGTTTGATGTAGTATTTCTGGTCAAAATCCAGTAATTGTTCCAGGATAGCCTCTTTTTCGGGGTTGTTGGCCATCGCTTCGCTCATGAACACCTTATCGGGGGCAAAGGCTTTGTACCCTATAATATGATCGTAGTCAGAATGCGTAAAAATCAGGAAAAGGGAGCGGTTTTCGCGGATCATGTCTACATAAGCCCGGATGGCGGCGATTTCATCGGGTAGCCAGGCCGGGTCGACAACCAAAACAACATCGTCTGTGCGGACTACCGTTGAATTCGTCTGGAACAAGGCGCTTTGAAAAATGGTGATGTTTGGGTCTCTGAAAAGGATCTTGCTCATTGCGGCTCTTCGATTGGTACACGGGTGCAAAATGCTCAACTGGCGGGAAAACTCTACCTTTGCCGCGCTCGCGGAAGCGACAAAAGTACACAAACCAATACCCCTTGCCAAAATACCAGCATAAAAATGGGAAATATCGTTGCTATAGTTGGCCGGCCCAATGTCGGCAAATCTACCCTATATAATCGCCTGGTGGGCGCCAGAGATGCCATTACCGATGATTTTTCAGGTGTGACACGCGACCGCAAATACGGTTTTTGCGAATGGAACGGCAAGCGCTTTACGGTGGTCGATACCGGGGGCTTCGTGCATGGTTCGAGCGATGTATTCGAGTCGGCTATCCGCGATCAGGCTCGTATTGCGATCGAAGAAGCGGCGGTTATTCTGTTTATGGTCGATACCCAGACAGGCGTGACCGATCTCGATGAAGAATTGGCCAAATTGTTGCGCCGGGCCGACAAACCTGTGTTTCTAGTGGTCAACAAGGTGGACAACCACCGCAACCTGATGGAAGCCAACGAGTTTTGGAGCCTGGGTTTTGACAATACTTTTTTTATCGCCTCGATTAGCGGCAGCGGTACGGGCGACCTGCTGGACGCCGTGGTGGAACATATTTACGACGAACCGGAACTGGAAACCGAATTGCCCAAATTCGCAATTGTCGGTCGCCCCAATGTGGGCAAATCCTCCCTGACCAATGCCTTGCTCGGAGAAGAACGGAATATCGTAACCCCCGTTGCCGGCACCACACGCGACCCTATCCATACCCATTACAATAAGTTTGGGAAGGAGTTCATCATGATCGATACGGCCGGTATTCGGAAGAAAACAAAGGTGGAAGAAGACCTCGAATTTTACTCCGTCATGCGCGCCATCCGCGCGGTGGAGGAAGCTGACGTCTGCCTGCTGGTACTCGATGCCGAGCAGGGTATCGAGGCGCAGGATATCAACATCTTGCGACTGGCGCAAAAACGGCACAAGGGGGTGGTGATCCTGGTGAATAAGTGGGACTTGGTGGAAAAAGAAACCAATACCGCCCGGGATTACGAGTTGGGCGTAAAAGCGCGGATCGCACCGTTTGACGATGTGCCGGTGGTGTTTATTTCGGCCCTGGAAAAACAGCGCATTTTTCAGGCTATCGAAGCTGCAATGGCGGTGTATGAAAACCGGGTCCGGCGCATCAAGACCTCCGAGCTCAACGAAACAATGCTCCAGATCATCGAGAATACACCGCCGCCCTCCGTAAAGGGGCGTTACCCCAAATTTAAATACGTGACGCAGTTGCCGACACCTTTTCCTGCTTTCGCCTTTTTTGTAAACAACCCCAATTGGGTGCGTGATTCTTATATCCAGTTTCTGGAAAACCAGTTGCGAAAACATTTCAACTTCACCGGCGTGCCTATGGAAGTGTACATGCGATCGAAGTAGTCCGAAACCCGGCCGATTTGTCCACATTTTAGTGCCGGAAAATGGTGCAGGAAGCGGATGCGATGCTTTAATCGTTTATTACCCGGCCGGATACTCTCCGGTCTGCTCAACCAACACAAATAAACATGAAACGACACCTTTTGGGGCTCGCCAGCCTGCTCCTGCTTGCTGCATGTAAAGACCAGCCGGAACAAATCCCGGCTTATCTCAAAATAGAGCCTTTCACCGTCAATGCCGTAGGCGGCGCCGACTGGCAAAAGATCTCTAATGTCTGGGTATATGTCGGCGATCAATTCCTCGGTGGCTATCCGTTGCCGGCTACAGTGCCGGTACTGGCGTCTGGCGATGCGCAGGTGACCCTGTTTCCGGGTGTCCGCGAAAATGGAATCAAACAAACGCCCGCCCTGTATCCCTTCCTGGAACGCTATGAGGCCAAGGTCAATTTGACCGAAACGCAGACTACCACGATTCAACCCTCCACCCGGTATGTCGATAACGCCGTATTCCCGTGGTCGGTAGACCGGGGTACGTTCAACAGTTCGTCTATTGTGCTGGAAAACCGCGATGCTGACTCCGCAACGGCCTTTGTACTGACCACCGACGGTGCTTTTGACGGGCGCTCGGTGCGGATGGACGTTGACCAGGATCACCCGCTCATACAAATCGCAACCGAACAGGTGGAAGGCTTGCCCACTACCGGCGATCGGCAGGTGTGGCTGGAATTGCATTACCGCAACGACATCCCGTTCGAACTGTGGCTATTGGGTACCCAGGGCTCGTCGGGTGAAACCGGGCAACCGGTTTTTCAGTTTTTGCCGACTGAAAATTGGAACAAAATATATATCAACCTCACGGAATTCGTGGTTGCTTTGCAACAGGAAAAATACCGGTTGTATTTCAGCGTCAATTTGCCGATCAACGCTAACGGCACGTATGCCCGGACCAATGGAACGGTGTTATTCGACAACCTGCGGCTGATTCATTTTTAATCATTCGGTCACCACTAAACAAAGCCAACTTTGTCGCGCGAACAACGTCAACGCGATACCTTGTATTACAGCATAGCTGATTTCGGCGTTGCCATGCTGGCATGGGTGTTGTTTTTCTTTTTTCGAAAGAGAATGGAGGGCAGTCCAATTTCCTGGGCGCTGCTGCACGATCCAAAGCTCTACCTGGGTGCTCTGATCGTTCCCACCGGCTGGGTCCTGCTGTACGCTATTTTTGACCAATACACGGACATCTACCGCCTTTCGCGCCTGACCACGCTCGCGCGCACGTTTTTCCTGTCGTTTCTCGGCATTTTGTTTTTGTTTTTTACGCTGATCCTCGACGACGTCGTCCGGAACTATCATACCTATTATCAGTCGTTTGTCACCCTTTTTTCCCTCCATTTCCTGCTCACGGCTTTTTCCCGGATGGTCTTGCTCACCCGGGCTAGTCGCAGGCTCAAGGCGGGCAAAGTCTCGTTCAATACCTTGCTGGTTGGCGGCAACCAAAATGCCCTCGACCTGTACCTCGATATCAACGGTCGGCCCAAAAGCCTGGGTAACAAGTTTGTTGGATTCATCGATACCAACGGCGCCGGCGGTCAACTGGACCGCCATTTACCCAAACTCGGCGCGCTTGACGACCTGTCGGCCGTGATTCGTGAGCACCAGATCGAGGAGGTGATCGTAGCTATTGAAACCTCGGAGCACAACCGGCTGCGGGATATCCTGAATACCCTTTTTGATTTTGGCGAACAGGTGTTGGTGAAAATTATCCCCGACATGTATGATATCCTGTTGGGAACGGTTAAAATGAGCCATGTATACGGAGCGGTACTGATCGAGATCCGCCAGGAATTGATGCCCAAATGGCAACGGGTGATCAAACGCGGCCTGGACGTGCTGGTGAGCGCTATGGTCTTGCTGTTCTTGTCGCCGCTTCTGTTGTATATCGCCATCCGGGTCCGCTTGTCGTCGGCGGGGCCAATCATTTTCCGCCAGGAGCGTTTGGGCTTGCACGGCAGGCCCTTTACGATTTTCAAATTCCGGTCGATGTATCCCGATGCCGAAAAAACGGGTCCGCAATTATCCACAGAAAACGATCCAAGGTGCACGCCTTGGGGAGCGGTCATGCGGAAATGGCGCCTGGATGAGATCCCGAATTTTTGGAACGTATTGCTGGGCGATATGTCGCTCGTAGGGCCGCGGCCCGAGCGCCGCCATTTTATCGAGCAGATCGTCGCCCAAAACCCGCACTACCGGCACCTGCTGAAGGTTCGGCCGGGCATTACCTCCTGGGGGCAGGTGAAATACGGCTATGCTTCCACCGTTCAGGAAATGCTCCAACGGCTGAAATTCGATCTCTTGTATATCGAGAACATGTCGCTGGCCCTGGATTTCAAGATCATGTTCTACACGGCCTTGGTGCTCTTGCAGGGGCGGGGGAAATAAGCGCTGAAGCATGCTGCTCCACATCTGCATCTGCTTTTAACGGATCAGAGTGGTTTGGCCGCGGTAAACATCCCGCACCCCGTCGCGGTATTCCACTTCCAACACCCACACATACACGCCGGGGTTAACCGCCTTGCCGCGGAAGGTGCCGTCCCATCCGCTGCTTTGGTCGTTAAGCGGGAAATCGCCGCCCTCATAAAGCATTTCACCCCAGCGATCGTACACCTGGAACGAAACCACCCGGGTAGAGGCCTGGCCATGCACCAGCAGGAGGTCGTTTGTGCCGTCTGCATTCGGCGAAAAAGCCGTCGGCACAAACACTTTTCGTGGTTTTTCCACCACCACCTGTACCCGCGCTGTGGCCTGGCAGCCGAAGGAGTCAACAAGGTTCAAGACAAACCAGGTCGAGTTTTCCAACGAATCGACAAACGGATCGGGGCAGTTTAGGCAACTGAGCCAAAGGCTGTCGCCAGGATTCCAAATGTAGGTAACCGGCGCGGCGGCGTTGAGCACATTGGCAAATAATTGGGTGCTTTCTCCCAATTCAATATGTATGGTTGGACCCAGGTCGAGTTCTATCGCGGGACGCTGGGTGATTTCCACCGGCGCCAGCTCGGCCGTGCAGCCGTTTTTGTCGATAATGTGCGGGGTGTACACGCCGGCGGGCAGGCCAAATTGAACGGAAGAGCCATTAAAGGTGTCGGCGTTCAATGCGTAGCGATAGGGTGGTGCGCCGCCGGTGCCTGTGATCTGGATCCGTCCGGTATAACCGCCAAAACACCCGACATCCTGCTTGACAGTTGTTCCACTGAGCAGCGTGCCGGGTTGTTTGATCTCGATCGAATCGCTCAGGGTGCATCCGTTGTGATCGGTGAGGGTGACCTGGTAGATTCCCGCAGGCAGTTGTTGAATTTCGTCGGTTGCTGCGCCGGTCGACCATACGAATTGATAATCCGGTGTGCCGCCCGATCCGAGGGCTTTTGCTTTCCCATTGGCGTCGCCAAAACAGGCGGCTGGTGTCGCCTGAAAGCTGATCTTCAAGGGCGCAGGTTGGCCCAGTGTTACACTGGCTGTACCGGTACAACCCTTGGCGTCGGTTGCTGTAACGCGATAGGTGCCAGCCGCGAGGTTTTGAGCCAGTGAGTCGATGGAACTGGCCACATTCGGGCTCCACGCATACATATAGGGTTGGTTGCCTCCGCTTCCGGTTGCGATCGCCCAGCCGTCGGATCCGCCGCTGCAGGACGGGTCGCGCGAGGCCACTATGGCGGCCCCGAGGGCAGGCACATTGTTAATGCTGACCATCTGGGTAGCGGTACAACCCAGTTGGTCGGTCACCGTCACAGTATACGTCTGGCCGGCATTCAGGCCAGTAGCCTGCACGGTCGATTGGGGCGGATTGGTATTCCAATAGTAAGTGAAATCGGTCAGATCGGCCGGCGTTACGCCGTAGAAAACCAGGGTTACGCGGGCGGTGCCGTCATTGCTGCCAAAACAGTCAACCGTGCCGCTTTCAGCCCAGGCAAACATCTGCTGTTTTTGCGGGATAAAAATGGAGTCCGCGACCTGGCAATTGTTCGCATCGGTTACGGTAACCCGGTACAAGGCCGATGAAAGCCCGGATATTGCCGGGCCCGTTTGGTTGTTTACATTCCAAAGAAACTGGTAGGGCGCCGTTCCTCCGGTAACCATGGCACTGGCGGCTCCATTGGAAGCCCCGAAACAGATCGTATCGCCAAAATCAGGCAAATTCGCCAACAACGGCGCTGACGGCTGATCAAGCACAACGGTTACCGATTTGGTACAGCCCGAAGCATCCGAGATGGTGGCGGAATAATTGCCGGCGAACAGGTTGTTGAGGCTCAGACTGTTGGAAGTAAACGCTCCGGGCCCTTTCCAGGTAATAGTCGTCGCGCCCGTGCCGCCGGTTACAGTCGTTACAATGGTGCCACTGGCATCGCCAAAACATTGAATGGATTGACCCGTCGCTGAAGCGATCAACTCAGTCGGTTGCGCTAGTATTTCGGATCCAGTTGCCGTGCAGCCGTTGGCATCGGTGACCGTGAAGGTATAGGTGCCTGCCGTTTTGTTGGTGATGGTCGCATTGATCTCGCCGGAGCTCCATTTATAGGTCAATGGCGCCTGCCCGCCCTGAGCCGTCAGGGCTATTTGCCCGTTGGAGGCGCCGTAACAAGTGATTTGTTGAACAGTGGTGCTCACGCTGATGGCTGCCGGTTCGGTCAGGCTTATGTTGCCGGAAACCGTACATCCGCTGGCATCGGTAACGGTAACCGAATAGTTGCCCGCCGGCAACATCGAAGCGGTAGGCGTGCTTTGGCCGGCGGGGTCATTCCACAGATAACTGAGCGTTCCGGTGCCGCCGCTTGCGGTTGCCATTGCGGTACCGGAGGCGTTGCCGTGGCAGGCGATGTTGACGCCGGAGAGGGTCAATTGGATGGCGGGAGGTCCGTCAACAATGGCCGTGCGGGTAATGGTACAGCCGTTGGCGTCGGTGACGGTCACGGTATACGTTCCGGCGGCCAGGTTGCTGGCCTTTACCGTAGTTTGCCCGGCCGGATCGCTCCATTTGTAGCTCAGGTTGCCACTGCCGCCTTGCGCGGTTATGATAGCCGAGCCATTGGTCAATCCGTTGCAGGTTGCCGCGGTGGTACTGGTACTGGCCGTGATTTGAGGGGCCTGGCCGATCAGGGCGAAGGATGTTTTGGCGCAGCCGATCGCATCCGTCACGGTTACCAGGTAACTGCCGGCCTTGAGGTTGGTAGCGTTGGGCCCTTGCTGGCCGTTGCTCCAGGCAAACTGGTACGGGCTCGCTCCGCCGCTGACCACCACATTGGCGGTGCCGGAAGAGTCGCCAAAGCATTTGGCGGGCGCCGTGGTAATAAACAGGAGCATATCGGGCGGTTGCGTCAGCGTCACACTGGCTGTGCCGGAACAACCATTGGAATCGGTCACTGTGACCGTGTACGTGCCAGCCTTCAGGTTGACTGCTTTTTGCGCCGTTTGATTGGCCGGGTCGCTCCATTTATACGTCAGAATAGCGGTGCCGCCTGTAGCGGTCGCCGTAGCCGTGCCGTCGTCTCCATTAAAGCAGGTGATATTTTTGGCAGTAATCGTCACGTTCAGCGCCCCGGCGCCCCCCACAACGAAGGGGACGAGGGTCGGGCAACCGCTTTTATCGGTAACCGTTGCCACATAATTTCCGGCCGGCAGGTTCGTGAATATGCCGGTTGTGTTGGTTTGAGTTCCCACCTGAAACGTGTAGGGTGGGTTGAGGTTGTCGGGGGTAAGTGTCACCGACCCGTTGCCAATTCCGGCGCAGGTTTCGTTTTTTATGACTTTGGTGACCGTAGCCGGTTGGCAATTGGAACAGATGGCCGTATCGATCTTGCCAGGACATAACATGGCGTTGACGCCGACGCCACGCACTTGCAGGGAAACTGTTTCGCCGGGGGATAAACCGGTGACCTGGTGCGCATTGACACCATTGGCCGCCACCCATCCCATGCCGTTAATATTTACTTCGTAGCTCGCTGCTCCCGGCACTGGCAGCCAATCAAATATGATGCTGTTGCTGGTATAGGCGCCACAAAGCACAACAGGCGCTTCGGGTGTTGGCAGGACCTTCACCTGGACGGAATCCACAATAGTACAACCGTACGTATCCACGGCGTGAACTGTGTATTGTGTCGTGTTGCTAGGGCTGGCAGCAGGCGCCGGGCAATTGGCACAACTTAAGCCCGCCGTTGGCGACCACTGATAGTCAAGCGCATACAGGGGTTCAAACGTAATCGTCCAGTCAAGAAGAGTTCCGACCACGCCATTCTGGTCGTCTTTCAGTTGCAACTGCCACGTACCGTTCACCGGCGCCGCTCCGCCGCTCCACAGGTCGGACCACAAACCCTCGGGTTGCCAACTGCCCTGAAAAGGCGCTTCCAATGCGGTGGCCAGAGCGATTGGCTTGGTCGCTTTTGGAGTAAAGCAGGTATTGGTATAGTTCTTCCCGTTGCCGCCGCAATCGGTCATTAATTCCAGAAACTGCCCGCCGGGCGAGATAAGGTACACATCCAGGTCGTCGACCCAACCGTGGTTGATATCCAGGCAAACGGATCGGATCATGCCCGGTTGCAGAATGGCCGGTTGTACCCCGAACACGTTGATAGCCGATATGACCGCCGTGTTAAGCGGGGTAATGCTCAGGGCTTGTGTATTACTAAAGGTTGGCGGCGGCGGCGACTGCACGGGCAATGTGCCATTGAGGGTTAGCGCCGGCCCGCCGCTGCAAAAAGCAGTATCGGGCGGCAGAATAGGCGGCGCCAGGGTATTGTCACGGATAAAGATCTTTATCGTATCGCGATGGCAGGGATCGCGTTGAACATCCAATGCGATATATTCATTGGCATCGGCTATATTGTCTTCGATAGCGATGATCGGAATGGTGATTTCGGTTTGCCCTGCGGGGATGACCAAGTTTGACGGGATGGCCTGCACGTCAACTCCGTTTTGGGCGGTCCCGAGAATAGTGTAATCGATTGGAAAGTCGGCTGTGGCCGCTACCGGTAACCGCAAGGTCAAAGCCCCGCCGGAACAGCCTTCGGTAATGGTGCCATCGAGGCTCGGCGTAGCAAGATCGACCTGCAGCGCGCCCGTGCCGAAGCTTTTGGCTTCCAGAAACACCCCGGAGTCGTAGCCGTTGTCGCCGACATCGGCAATGGCGAGTTTTATGGTATAGGTTTCACAGGGCGTTACTACGGCTTCTGCAGTAAACACTTGTGTCAGGCCGTTATAGGTGGGCTGTTTATTGGAATTGTTGTTATCGATGTAATACTGCAGGTTAAGCGCCTTGCAGGTGTCGGCGTAATCCGGATGGATGTTATTGATGGCGACAGGAAGGCTGGTTCCTGGAATCAGGGCGATATTGGTAGGGGTAGGGTAGCCCGGCCCCTGGATAAAGAACCCGAAGATGTCGTTGAAATCGCTGCAGGAATAGGTGGGGTACTCTTCCGACGCAAAACAATACCGGAAACGAAGGGTGTCGGAAATCGGGACGAACGTGATCACATAACTCGTAATGTCATGCAGATCTTTGTTGACCAGCGGACTCAGATCGGGGTCACTCTCAGGCAAAACGCCTCCCAGCGCATTGTTGGCAAATATGCTTCCGGTTTCATTGCAACCGAATTCGAGCAGAAAGGGATTGCCCGTTTCCACCCGGCCGGTGGTCAGAATAATGCCCCGGTTCAAACCCACAGCCGACTGGCCGCCGCTGAAGTAACCCACCGATACAGGCTTGCCGTTGAAGGTGATACTGGATACGGAAACCCCGTTGCCTAAAAAGATATTGGAGATGAGGTTTTCCGGTGTGAATGGCGCCGTGCCGGCGTTGATCACTTGCAGGCTCTGGGCAGAAAGCGTCGAAGCGGTTAGCAGCCCTAATAGCGAAAGAAAACGGTAAATGGGAATCGTCCGAAAGATTGCGCGGTTCATTCGAAACAAGTGGGAGTTAGTTGCCTGACGGGATACACAGGATTTGGTTACCCAAAGAGCAGTTGCCTAAAGCCAACGCTGCACGGGGATTAAAAAATAGCCTGGCGAATGTAGCGCATTTAAGCCCTACCAATGATCTCCTTCGAATAAATTCTGCTTTTTGTACCCAATCTGGAGTTGTTTGTTCGACAAACTGCAGCCTGGCGCAACGGTGCCCTAAATCGCCGGACTTTCCATGCCAGCGCTACATCCTGCAATTTCCTTCCTTTATCTAATTTTCCTCATAGTCGGGCTGGCACTTTCTTCCTTTGTGCAGTTGGATCTTTATTCCAAGGTGTTTTAAATTTCACAAGTATGAATCAGTTCTTCAAGTTTCTCTTTGCCTCCTGCCTGGGCACTTTTCTCGCACTTGGGCTCCTGTTCTTTTTGGGCATCTGGACGATCGCCGGCTTTACCGAACATGCCATGGAAAAAGAGAAGGTTTACATAAAACCCAATTCCGTGCTGGAATTGAAGTTTGAGCAGCCTATTCCGGAAAAGACCAATAACCTGGAGATGAGCCCCTTCGATCTGAACCAGAAAACCTATCTCGGACTCACGGATATGGTCAAAGCCATTCATCAGGCAAAAGAGGACCCCGATATTAAAGGCATTTACCTCAACGCCATGTACCTGGCGGCTGGCAAAGCGACGTCGAGCGTACTGCGCGATGCGCTGCTCGACTTTAAGTCCTCCGGTAAATTCATCGTTTCCTACGCCAACCTGTACACACAAAACGCCTATTATATCGCCTCGGCGGCCGACAGCGTGCTGCTTAACCCGATAGGGGCCGTCGACTTTCGCGGTTTATCCAGTGTGATCCTTTTTTATAAGGCCATGTTGGATAAACTGGATATCCAAATGCGGATTTTCTACGCAGGCAAGTTCAAAAGCGCCACCGAGCCGCTGCGGCTGGACAAAATGAGCGATGAAAACCGCCTGCAGGTGCGCGAATACCTGAACGCCCTGTACGACGAGATGATCCGCGATATCAGCGCCAGCAGGCATATCCCGGAAGCCGAATTGCGCTCGTTGGCCGATAACTTCGAAGGACGGAGCGCCGAAAGCGCCCTAAGGGCCCACCTCATCGACCGAATAGCCTATGAAGACCAGGCTATTGACCTGATCAAAACCAAAATCGGACTCGAGCAAAAAGATAAACTCAACCGCATCGCCGTCGAAGACTACTTCGACTCGAAAGTGAAAAAATTTGACCTTTCCTCAAAGGACAAAATAGCCGTTGTTTATGCCGAAGGCACCATCTCCGACGGCGACCAAGGCAACCAGGGCAGCATTTACGACGGCGTATATGTCAAAATCCTGCGCAAAATCCGCCAGGACGAACACATAAAAGCAGTAGTCCTGAGGATCAACTCGCCGGGCGGCAGCGTGCTGGCCAGCGAAAACATTCTCCGGGAAATCCAGCTCTGCAAAGCGGCAGGCAAGCCGATCGTGGTGAGCATGGGCGACGTGGCCGCATCGGGTGGGTATTACATTGCCTGCCAGGCCGACAGCATATTTGCCGAACCCAACACGATCACCGGCTCGATCGGTGTGTTTGGGGTAATACCCATCCTTCAAAAAACTATGAAAGAAAACCTCGGAATCACCGCCGATACCGTCCGAACCGGCCGGTACTCCACTTTCGGCACCGTGTTCTATGATTTTACACCCGAGGAGAGTCAGATGATCCAGGGCCGGGTGGATTGGATTTACCAGGACTTCCTCAAAAAAGTAGCTACCGGACGGCACAAATCGACGGAAGAAATCAATGAAATTGCGCAGGGACGTGTTTGGCCCGGCGCCAAGGCAAAAGAAATCGGGCTGGTCGACGATCTGGGCGGTCTGGACCGCGCATTGGCTGCAGCAGCCAAGCTGGGCGGCCTGGAGAAGTACCGCACGGTAGAATACCCGCGCGCCAAATCGGGTATCGAACAACTCCTCGACAAGTTGGACAAAAACCGGAACAAAGACGATGAGATCCGGGCCTGGCTGATCCGCTCGGAACTGGGCGAAATGTATCCGGTGTTCAAAACACTCCAGGATTTTCGCAAAAACCAGGGCATTCAGGCCCGGTTGCCATACGATCTGATGATCAATTAACGGCCCGATTCCGTTAAAATATACGTTGGGGACCTTCTGCTTCCGGTAGAAGGTCCCCAACGTTTTTTACACCCGTTTCAGCCAGCCGGCTATGCTCAGGCGCGGCTGGTTGGCGGGTTTGACCTCGTGCTCAACTTCATCGGCCCGGAAGAAAACGGCGCGACCGCCTTCCGGCATGATTTCAACCGTCTGGCCCTCCGGATACAAGGCCAATTGGCCGGCATCTTCCGCACTCCAGGCTGCATTGAGGTACACAATGAGCGAAAACTTCCGCCCCGAATCGTTTCTGAACTGGTCTTTATGGCGTTTGTAAAAGCTTCCGGTGTCGTAACGGGCGTAATGGAATTCATACGCATTGATCCCGGTATAGCATGTCTGGTTGAGATAATCGATAAACGCTTCAATATGCTCTAGAAATGCCTTTTCAGCGGCATTATGGGTCTTTTCCAGCCAATAAATAACATCTCCCCGCACCTGTTTGTCGTGTTCGTATGCTTCGTTTTTACCGATACCGGCGGGTTTCATCCAACCGTTCTTGTAATTTTCGATCAGCCGCCCGCGCAGGGCTGTGCACAGTTCGGGCGTAATGAATTCCCGGGTTGTACCATACTGGCAGCTGAGCACGCCGCTGATGAGTTGTTCGAACAGTGCCGCAGAGTCGGTGGCGTGCTGCATAAATCGCGTTATCGTCTGATTTGAAAATGGGGTCAAATGTAAAACGCGGGGTGAATTTCGGGCAAGCAAATTTTCATGTCGCCAGTCTTTACCGTCCCGGAAAATTACGGATGATGCCGGCACCCGGATTTGGGCAATTTTAAACCGGTGAAAAGTGCTCAACAATTTTTGAATAAAATGTTGGTATTTGCCATTAAATCGTACATTTACGGCCTCATTAACTATTTATCCTATTACGTATGAACAAGATTTTTGAAGCCATCAAACAAAAAGTAGCAGAAGCCGAAGCAGACGTTTCGAAATTTTACGGAGGAAACAACGCCGCCGGCGGCCGCGTCAGAAAGGCTATGCAAGAACTGAAAGACCTTGCCCAAACCCTGCGGAAAGACGTGTTGGAAACAAAGAATTCGAGAAAGCCTTCCAAATAGAAGGTTTGGGCAATCGCTCCGTTGAATTGCCTTTTTTCCTGGAATTCGGCTGTTTTTTTGTTTAAAAACGCTGTTTTTCGGGTGCTGACTTCTGCCGGGCGCTTCTGACGCAATCAAACGGCAACATTAAGGAAAGGTGACAGTGGGTCCGACCCACAGTGCTGCACCTTTCCTTATTTTTTATGTACCGGGTCATTTCCGTTTGAACGACCAGGTGATCCAGACACGCGCGGCTACTGTTCCATCAGGCAGACATCCGGTCGACTCCATCCGCAGGATTTGCGCGTCTTCCCGTTTCAGCGCTTCCGCAACCGTTGCCTCCACTTCCGTGCCTGCTGTACAGGTAAACAGCAGCGTAGCCGCCGATTTTTTCAAAAATTCAGCCTCAATCCGGGTCACGAGCATCGAAATGTTGGGCCGGCCTTGCAAGGCTGTCATGGCCAGCAATCCGGTCGACAGTTCTCCTGCTGCGCACTGCGCTGCAAAATAAATGGACCGAAAAGGGTTTTGACTCTGCCACCGGTAGGGCAGCGATACCGTGCATTCGACGTCGCCACATCGCACTACACTTATTCCTGTAAACCAGGCGGAAGGCAGTTTCCAAAGCAGGAAAAGCCGCATGCGCCAGGGCGCGTTGACCAACCGAAGAAAAGCGCTTTTGTCCATTATTTGTCATTCCGGAACTTTTGTTGGGAAATGTATTGTTTAATTAACCATTAATTTTCAAAAATACCAACAACAATTCTAAACTGGCTGCTATTTTTGAGTCATTATTTGGCCGATGCCGGTTCCTGGAATTCCCGCCCGGCTCAAACCCGTATTTTTGACCACATAAATAAATTTTCATGCGCTATGGAGTGGAGAAGACTTAACGGTCAGCGAATCGAGCAGCCCCTCATTACCGCTGTGGAAGAGACTATCCGGCGCGAAACGGCGAATGGTTTCAAGTTGAAAGTCTGTATTGGTACGGATTCTCAGGTGATTGGCGAGGAAGTACATTTTGCCACCGTCATTGTGTTTTTACGCGAAAAACGCGGCGGCTTCATGTTCATTTCCAACCACAAGAGTTTCCGCAAAATGACCTTGCGCGAACGAATGATTCTGGAAGTGGGCCGTTCGGTAGAAGTGGCTTATTCGCTGTGCGAATTGCTGGATTTGTATGATGTGGCCCTCGAAGTACATGCCGACATCAATACCGATCCGGCGTTCGAGAGCAACACCGCGTTGAAAGAGGCCATGGGCTACATTTTGAGCATGGGCTTTGTTTTTAAAGCCAAACCCGATGCCTTTGCCTCCTCTTCGTGTGCCGACAAGGTGATCTGAACCTGAAGGACACGCAACTGGAAAGCGCACAGGGCTCATAAGTTATTGGAACAATACTCTTCTGCATACCAGGGGGGCGGCGTATTGTCGCCCTTTTTTTGTTCCCTTCCCCACATAATTTCACCCCTGAATGGGCTATTCAGGCAACAAAACCGGCCGGGCATTCGTCTTTTGCCGAAACAACCATACCGTTCATCGAATCCGGCTGGGATTGCTGTGTATTCTCCTCAAATTCGCGGTCGTTTTTTTTGACGCCAAAATGTTCATTTTCAAACTTCGATCATGAAGAAAAGACTCGTTTCATTATTTTTTTTACTACTCGGTAGCCTGAGCGTCCTGTTTGGGCAAAATATTAAATACGTGGAGTACGATATGCCCAACGGCCTGAAAGTGCTGTTGCATGAAGATCACTCCACGCCAATCGTGGCCGTTTCCGTGATGTACCACGTAGGATCCAAAAATGAAAAACCGGACCGTACCGGCTTCGCACACTTTTTCGAGCACCTGCTGTTCGAAGGATCCGACAACATCAAACGCGGCGAATTTGACGATTATATCAGCAAAGCAGGCGGTTACAATAATGCCAACACCTGGTACGACCGCACGTATTACTTCGAAGTCTTGCCCAGCAATCAGTTGGGGCTCGGACTTTGGCTGGAAAGCGAGCGCATGCTGCACGCGAAAGTGGAGGAAGTAGGGATAGAAACCCAACGGCAGGTGGTCAAGGAAGAGCGTCGCCAACGAATCGACAACCAACCCTATGGCCGTTTGCTGGAAGAAGCCATGTCGCGCTTGTACACCAAACACCCCTACCACCATTCGGTAATCGGCTCTATGGAGCACCTCGACGCTGCCAAAGAACAGGATTATGTTCAGTTCTACAAGGATTTTTATCGCCCGGACAATGCTATCCTGTCGATTGCCGGCGACATTGACATCGAGCAAACCAAAAAGCTGATCAGTGTGTATTTCAAGGACATCCCGAAAGGCACCACTGAAATCTACCGGCCTAAGATCGTAGAACCGCCATTAGCAGATGAAATCCGCGATACCGTTTTTGATAATGTTCAACTACCGGCGGTGATCTTTGCCTACCATGTACCCGCCCAGGGGACACCGGATTTTTATGCCGTAAAAATGATGAACATGTTGCTCAGCCAGGGCGAAAGCAGCCGGATGCAAAAACAAATCGTGGACGAACAGCAAAAAGCGGTTATGGCGGGCTCCTTTTCCTTCGATTTGGAAGACCCGGGCCCCAGTATTGTGTATAGTATCGCTAATGTTGGCGTCAATCCAAGTGACCTGGAAACGGCCATGGATGCGGTAATTGATGATGTGCAAAAAAACCTGGTTTCGGAGACAGAATTTCAAAAAGTCCAGAATCAAATTGAAAATGATTTCGTGACAGCCAATACCACCGTGGCTGGAATTGCCGAAAACCTGGCGAATTACGAAATGTACTACCGTGACGCCAACCTGATCAACACCGAACTGGATCGTTACCGCAAGGTGACCCGTGAGGATATCATGCGGGTGGCCAAAAAATATTATACCAAGAATGCCCGGGTGGTGTTGTACTGGTTGCCCAAGGGGAAACAGCCCTAAGCATTCATTCACCCAACACCTGTTTTTCCATCAAATCCAACTTTCAATATCGAAATATGAAAAAATTGCTCAGTATACTGGTTGCCGGTATTTTTTTGGCAACCGTTTTATCCCCGGAAATTTCAGCACAAAACCTGACAAAAAGCGGTGCACCGGTAATTCCTGTTCCAACGGGCGAAGTGCGTAAGGTGGCCCCTAAAGCGGGTTCAGCCCCTAAAATCCAGATCGGCAAGGCGACCACGACCAAACTGAGCAATGGCCTGACGGTCATTGTGGTCGAAAATCACAAACTGCCGCGCGTTTCCTTCCGGGTCTTTGTGAACAACGACCCCGTGCAGGAAAAAGAAGCCTCCGGATACCTCGAAATGATGGGTGATTTGCTGCTTAAGGGTACTACTACCCGCACAAAAGCGCAGATCGATGAAGCAACTGACTTTATCGGTGCGTCTTTGTCGTCCGATGCAAACAGCGTTTCAGGTGCCTGCCTGACCAAGCACCAGGACAAACTACTCGATATAATGTCAGACGTATTGTTACACCCTTCCTTCCCGGCTGATGAACTGGAAAAAGCCAAACGCCGGCAGGAAAGCACGCTTGCTTCAAACAAAGACGACGCCAACGCGATTGCTGGTAATGTTGGCCAGATCTTGTGTTACGGGAAAGACCACCCATACGGCGAAGTGCTGACCGAAGCCTCATTGGCAAAAATCAACCTGGACCAAATCAGAAATCATTACAACACGTACTTCAAGCCCAATATTTCCTATCTGGTGGTGGTAGGCGACATCAGCAATGCCGATGCCCTGGCCAAAGCAGAAAAATACTTTGGAAAATGGGCTGCCGGCCAGGTGCCTGAACACAAGTATCCTACGCCTAAAGCGCCGGAAAAAACGGAAGTGGATTTTGTGCACAAACCTGGCGCCGTGCAATCGGTCATCAATATCACCTATCCGGTGGAGTTGATGCAAAACAGCCCCGATGTCGTCAGCTCCCGGCTGATGAACAGTATCCTGGGTGCCCCTGCCTATTTTAACAACCGTGTAAATGCCAACCTGCGCGAAGGTCATGCGTATACCTATGGAGCCCGCACCGCCCTGGTGGCAGATGAAATCATTGGTAATTTTAATGCATCGGCTTCGGTCCGCAATGCGGTTACGGACAGTGCCATCACGCAATTTATCATTGAGCTCAACCGCTTGCGCACGGAAAAAGTGTCGGAAGACGAATTGCAGGTGGTCAAAAATGTGCTGACAGGACAATTCTCGCAGAGCCTGGAGCAGCCTGGAAACGTAGCCAACTTCGCCCTGAATATCGCCCGGTTCAAATTGCCGGCCGATTACTACGAAAAATACCTGGAAAACCTCCAGCGGGTCAGTGCCGACGAAGTTTTGGCCATGGCGCAAAAGTACATCCACCCCGAGCGGGCCTACATTTTGGTGGTGGGCAATAAAGACGATGTTGCCGACCGCTTAAAACAATTTGCTGCATCGGGCAAGATCAACTTTTTCGATATCTACGGCAACCCGGTCAAAGACGCTAATAACACTATTCCCGCCGGGGTAACGGCTGAAACAGTGATCGCCGATTACATCAATGCTATTGGTGGTCTGGCTAAGGTCAATGCATGGAAGGATGCACAAGTCTCGATGAGCCTGAAAACGCCCGGACCCGTATTCGATATGACCATTGCCCAGAAGAACAACAATAAAGTATCCGTAGTGCTCAATATGCAGGGTCAGGTAGTCTCCAACCGGGTATACGACGGCGCTAAAGGAATGGAATCCGGCATGGCCGGTCAGCGGATGCTGGAAGGCAGTGATCTGGAAGATATCAAGGAGCAGGCGTTGTTCTGCAAGGAGGCGCACTATCAGGAGTTGGGATATAAACTGACCCTGAAAGGCATCGAAGCGATTGATGGCAAGAATGCCTATGCATTGGAGGTCGAACATCCCAATGGCCGAAAATCAACGGATTATTACGACATGACCACCAGCCTGAAGGTGCGTGAAATATCCACCCAGACGGATGAAAATGGCGAAGCCGCCACAATCACCACCGACCTGGGCGATTACAAGGAAGTAAATGGGGTGTTATTCCCCTACAGCATCACGATTACGGGTGCAGCGCCGTTCCCGTTGAAAGGGACTGTGACCGATATTAAAGTGAACGCAGGCGTGGATGACGCTTTGTTCCAAATTAAATAACCCGGATCGATATACTGCCAAATAACCGGTAGGAAAAACTAATTTTGCGCATCCCGGCGCCTGTGTGTGCCGGGATGCTTTTTTTCTTTATTAACTGAAGCCCATTATGTTGCAATTTATTTTTCTTCAGGCCAGTACGGGTGGAAGCCCGCTCATCGGCATGTTATTTCCGTTGCTGATCATTGTTGTTTTCTATTTCTTCCTGATTCGACCGCAGGTCAAACGCCAGAAAGAGCAACAAAAATTTGTAGACAGCCTGCGAGAAGGGATGGAAGTGGTCACCAGCTCCGGCATTATCGGCAAAGTCACCAAAATAGATGGAAACGTGGTGCGCCTGCTGATCGATGAAAAGACCTATCTCCGCGTCTTGAAGCAAACGATTACCGGCGAATTCAAAGTTTGACATCCCGTAAAAGGTGGTTTGGATTTTAGTTAGCGGCTTAAACCAACACTCCGATATGCCCTCAACGCGCCTGATCCTGCGGTTTGCACCTTGCCTCTTTCTGATGTGCCTTTTGCTGCCCGGCCTTGCAGCGCAAAGCCCCTGGGCGCGCAGCAAAGCGGGTTTTTACGGACAAGCAGGGTTCCATTTTATTCCAAAATACACGGTGTTGTTTGGGAAAAACAACGAGGATATTGAACTGATCCGGGAAGTATCGGAACAGACCGCTCAATGGTATGCGGAATACGGATTGACAGACCAGAACACGCTTGTCTTGTCACTGCCGGTCCGGTTTGTCCATCGCGGGGGCCGGAATCCCAACTCGAATTTGATGTTTGCCCGGGAAGACACCGGCTCCGTGTCGGGGTTGGGGAATGTTAGTATTGCGGTTCGGCACCAGTTTCTGACCGGCAAGGTAGCGCTGGGCGGAACGCTTCGCCTTGATTTTCCATCCGACCACAACCGGCTCAGCGCCGGGCTTCGAACGGGTTTCCATGCCTTCACCGTTCAACCTTCGATTAGCGTGGGGATGGGCAATGCACACGGATATTGGTTTGGGTACGGAGGGTTTGTCTTTCGCACCAATCAGTACAGCCACGCAGTAAACAGTGGGGGGGAGGCCGGCCTGCGCATCGGACCCGTCTGGATCATAGGATTTTCGGATTTGCTGCTTTCCGTTGGGAACGGTGCGCGGAAATTAACCCCGCTGGATGCCTTAACCGGGCTGTACGACAATGACCAGGGATGGCTTTCCGTTGGCATTAAAGGCATTTGGCAAATAAATCGTTTTGTCGGGATTGTAGTTTCCGGCGCCGGTGCCGTTTGGGCGCAATACGTGCCCGAAAGTCCCGGCATCGGAATGGCGGTGTTCTTCAAATGGGAATAACCCCGATTGAAACAACCGCATTTCGATTTGACCGATTCGCCGAAAAAAAGGAAGTGCTCGTCGTGAAAACCTGTCCCGGATGGGCAAGGCCCGTACACCTTTGGGCCGCCAAACGTTCTTTTGAAAATCAAAAAAAACAGACGATCATGCGCAGAGATCACGAAATTGACTACCATATCCACGGTGAAGAGATGCAATGCGTGGAAATTGAACTCGACCCTCAGGAAACCGTCATCGCAGAGTCCGGCAGCTTTATGTTTATGGATGATGGCATCGAAATGGCTACCGTTTTTGGCGATGCCAGCGGGCGCGCGCAAGGCTTTATGGGGAAACTGATGTCGGCCGGGAAACGCCTGCTCACCGGCGAAAGCCTGTTTATGACCACGTTTACCAATATGGTGCCCGGCAAGCAAAAAATCACCTTTGCCGCGCCGTATGCCGGCAAGATAGTGGCCCTCGACCTGATGGAACTGGGCGGCAAGGTGATCTGCCAGAAAGACGCTTTCCTTTGCGCCGCCAAAGGCGTGCAGATCGGCATCGAGTTTCAGCGAAAACTGGGTACCGGCTTGTTTGGCGGCGAGGGATTTATCATGCAAAAACTGGAAGGCGACGGCCTGGCATTCGTGCACGCCGGCGGATATATTTTGGAGCGCGAACTCGGGATCGGCGAAACCTTGCGCGTCGACACCGGTTGTATTGTAGCGTTCACCCAGCGAATCGATTACGATATCCAGTTTGTCAAAGGCATCCGCAACATGGTATTCGGCGGCGAAGGCCTGTTTTTCGCCGTTTTGCGCGGCCCCGGTAAGGTTTGGCTGCAATCCCTGCCCGTGAGCCGCCTGGCTGCCCGCATCCTGCAGTACGGAACCGTGCGCGGCAAAGAGGAAGGCAGCATTTTGGGCGGTCTGGGCAACCTGCTCGATGGGGACGGGCTTTAGAACCCGTTTGGATTCCATATTTATCCGCTATTATGCCGTACCGGCAAACCGCATAGCCGTTTTCCTGTTTAGGGACAAACGGCTATGTTTTCATGTCCCACCCTGTTGCTTTATTCTGGTTCCGGCGCGATCTGCGGTTTTACGACAACGCCGGGTTGTACCATGCGCTGAAAGGCCCGTTGCCGGTATTGCCGCTTTTTATTTTTGATTCCAACATCCTGGAAGACTTGCCGGACGCCAGGGACGCGCGGGTAGAATTCATCCACCGCGCAGTTCTTCAACTCAAAGACCTGGCGGTAAGCCAAGGCAGCGCCATAATCGTCCGCCATGGCCGGCCGGAAGCCGTTTTTGCGCAATTATTAGATGAATTTCCGATTGGAACGGTCTATGCAAACGCCGATTATGAGCCATATGCTGTGCGGCGCGATGCCGGCGTTGCTGCATTACTCGCTACAAAGGGAATACCGTTCCAGGCATTTAAAGACCACGTTATTTTTGACCGGAATGAAGTGCGAAAGGAGGATGGCATGCCGTACACAGTGTTCACGCCCTATAGCCGGAAATGGTTGGCACGATTGACCACGCGACAAACGGAAACCAGCACAACGGCAATGCCCGCGCCCGGTAACTCCTTTTACCTGCATTCCTATCCAAGCGAAAGGTATTTGGGAAATCTTTGGCATATAAGTCCACAACCAATCCCTGCGCTTGCCGATCTGCATTTTCAACCTGCCGGTATCGCATTCCCTCCCGAAACAGTGCCGCGCGGGTTGATCCGGAATTATGAACAAACCCGTGATTTCCCCGGAATGGCTGGCACGTCCAGGTTGGGGATTCATTTCCGGTTTGGAACAATCAGCATCCGGGAGAAGGCGCGGCATGCCCTGGTGCTCAGCAATACTTTCTTAAATGAACTGATCTGGCGGGATTTCTACAGCCAAATACTGGCCAGTTTTCCGCATGTAGTGACGGAGCCGTTCAAACCTCAATATGCCGCTATTCCATGGCGCCATGCACCGATGGAATTTCAGGCCTGGTGTGCCGGACAAACGGGCTATCCGATCGTCGATGCAGGCATGCGGGAATTGAATGCCTCGGGGTATATGCACAACCGGGTGCGCATGATCACAGCAAGTTTTCTCACCAAGCATCTGCTAATCGACTGGCGGCTCGGCGAGGCGTATTTCGCGCAAAAACTGCTGGACTTTGACCTGGCCAGCAACAACGGAGGTTGGCAATGGGCCGCCGGATGCGGGACCGATGCAGCGCCATATTTCCGCATTTTTAACCCGTTGGAACAGGCCAAAAAATTTGACCCCGACCAGGTATATATCCGGCGTTGGGTGCCTGAATTTGGGTCGACACGGTATGCCAAACCAATAGTGGACCACACCATGGCCCGGCAACGTTGCCTGGATACATACAAAACGGCTTTGGGAAAAAACGGGTAGCATCCTATTGAAGCCAACCGTGGGGGTATTCGCCCAGCGGCGCAAAATGAAAGGCTTCCAATTGTTTGAGGGTGCGTTGCCGTAAATAACCCAGCCGTTGGCCGGCAATCACCGGATGGCCCTTCACAAGCACGGGTTGGTAAAGGTTTTGAAAGCGGGTGAATTTCAGCGTTTTGTGGCGATGCGTGCGGGCGTCGACAATAGTTGCGCTGGTTTTACTCACACTGGCCGTTTCTTCCTGGGCTTGCGTCAGCCAAATATCACCCAAGGCATGATTGGCCCGATAAACCCGGCGAATTTGCTTCAGTGGGTGGGTATCTGCAGGCTTTGAGGCGCCGGCGCGCCACATGCATTTCAGGCCTTCCGTTGGGGCCGGCGGGTGGCTTGGGGTTTTTATGGTAGCCAGAATATCGTCGGCAAAGGCGCCGCCGATGTATTCAGCCCGGATTTTCCAGCCGTCAAAATTGAAGGCCACAGCCGGTGAAGCCGGCGTATCTTCTTCCTTCCAGGCCTGCTTTTCCCAGCGCCCGACGGCCACCCGGGTTGCCCACTGTGTGGAGCGCCAAACCAACCAACGCAAGGCCGATTCCATCAGTAAAATTTGGGCGTATGGGCCGCGCAATACGGCCAGTGGTTCGCCGGGCAACAAAAGCATGCCCTCCGGAGCCGCCCACAAGTTGACCCGAAGGCGCATGCGCTGGATATAATTCAGGAAACTTTCGCTGAACACCGAACAACCGCGGGCATCCGTTACCTGCCCCAGACGCCAGATCACATCGGGAGAGAATCGAAAATGCCGGATATGCTCGGCCAGCAACCCCGCTCCGCAAGCGATCGAGAACGGCCCTTCAGGTTGATAAACCAGATGAAACAGGCTGTCTTCATGATAGGTGCCACTGTGCCACGATTCCTGAGCGGCAAAGGCCGGGTTCAGGTCGGACAACCAATCAAAAGTTGCATTTGAAGCCATAGGTGCGATATGCGTCTGGAGGGGCTTCAATTTTGGGCCTGCCGGCTAAAAATTGTATACCCCACGGCAAAGAAAAACATATTGCCCTGCAATGCCGGGTTTTGCCTCTTCAAATTTAACCAATGATACCCCATGCGCACCCGGATACCGTGATAGCTGGTGGCTACATTCCCCTTGCCCTGGCGGAACTTCACATCGGCTTGCAGGGCTGTAGTCAGGTGCACGCCGTTGAATTTAAAATTGCTGTAGTAATCGGGGTTTGGATCCTGATCATCACCTTCCGGCGGCCGGATGGTACTATATCCTCCGCCAACCGTTGGAAATATGCGCAGGCGCGGCTTGTTAAACAAGTCGTAGCCAGCCTCTAACTCGAGGTCAAAAAAAACGGAGGGGTCGTCCTTGGGCCATTCATACGTGTTCGCTTCCACGGGGCGCAGCAGTTTTTGCCCGGTAACGCCCATACGCACGGCCAGGTTCCAACGGTTTTGCCAGTAATACACGGCAAAATCAGCGCCATATGCGGTCTTAAAATTTCGTTCAAGATCGCCCGACCAGTTGCCCTGCAGAAACAAAGCATCCAATCCCACAGCCCAACTTGCAGGCGGTTTTGTATTGAACATAAAAGCCCGCATAAACGGAGCGAACCGGGTAGTGGGATTTTCGGCTAAAAAGGCATTTAACCGCGCGTCGAACTCATCGGCAGCAGTTGGTTCATTGCTGAGTCGAAGCAAATAATGGAGCAGCAGGGCTGCGAAATCCCGTTCTTCGCCGGACAACCAGGCATTATCAATCTGCCGGAACAGCTGCTCCCGATCCCGGTAGAGTTGGGCGTCGAGCCATTCGAACAGGCTGTCGTTGGGCGGCGAATATTTCGTAAAAGTCTCGGCTTCCGTATTTTTTGTAAAATGGGCTACTTCATCGAGCAACGGGGCGTAATTCTCGAGCCAGAAATAGAACAACCACCGTTCATCCCATTGCAAGGCGAGGTAATTGTCGTCTTCCATTGACCGAAGTGAATCCAGCCAAAATTGAGCGTCGGGGCGGTTATCGTTCCACAACGAATGCAGCAATTCCTGCCGGCACAACGCGATGGCCTGGGCATGCGTAGGGGTTGGTAAGGAGTCTTGCTGGCTCCAGGTTATTACGGGTGGAAGGGTCAGCAGCGTTAGAAAAATCAGGCGCAGCATACGATTGATTGAATGAGCAAGGTGTTAAATCTCAATTTCGCCCGAAAATACACGTTGTGCCGGGCCGCACAACCAAATATCGCTGAACGTCCCATCAGGGTGGGCCAAAAAACGCACGATCAGTTGTCCTCCCCGTGTCAGTACGGGAATTTCATGCGATCCAGCGGGAAGGGCCTTGTGGCGGAAATGTGCCAGCGCAGCGGCCGTAACGCCTGTTCCACATGCGAGGGTCTCGTCTTCAACACCGCGTTCATAGGTTCGGATGATCAGCTGTTCAGGCGTTTCCTCCACCAGGTTCACGTTGATGCCCGCTTCGCGAAACGCATCGGCAAAACGGACGGCCCGGCCCTCCTGTACCATGTCGAGCCCGTTTACCTGCGGTACGAATCGGACAAAATGCGGAGAGCCGGTATTCAGGATATAGGCTGCCACAGGTTCCTGGCTGGTATAAAGTGCCGTATCCACCTGCCGTACATCACCCATTTTCAATTCTACCCAGGCCCCGCCAGGGCCGGTAGTACGGGGAATGAGGGCTTCGTGCGGGCCATCGATGGCTAAAAACCGGTAGGTGGGCCGTTCCAGCCCCAGATGCCGGGCAAAAGCAGCGATACACCTGCCTCCGTTGCCGCACATGGTGCTCTCGCGGCCGTCGGCGTTGAAATAGATCATTTCAAAATCGTAGCCGGAACACGATTGTAGCAAAATCAATCCATCGGCGCCAATACCCCAATGGCGGTTGCATAACAACGAAATGCGATCTGTATCGGCCCGGTCGAGCCATCGATGGCGCCGTTGGTCTACCATGATAAAGTCATTTCCGGCCCCCTGGTATTTGAAAAATTGCATGCCTGGTAAATTTTATGCGAAAATGTACTTACTTTGATCAAATTCTGATATGCCGAATGGTTAAAGGGCACGATTTTTAGAGAGGATATATATTGTAAGCTCAACAAATTGCGGACTATATTGTCTTGTCAAACTAAAATTCTTCCTGAATCGTTTTCGTCAGGATTTTTCACTCCATCAAAAAGCTACTATCTTATCGCGTCCATGAAAAAATATGCATCGCTTTTCGCGGTTTCGCTAATCAGTTCCCTATTGTCTGTTTTCTTGTATTCCCAATTCGGCGCCCCGAAACGGGTCATGTGGAATATTGGCGAGAATGGCGAAGCCAGATACGCCGGATTGGTGGACAAATTATTTAATGCCCGCTCGAGCAGCACGCTTCAATCGTCGGCCCCGACTGATTTTACGACGGCAGCCGAAGTGGCCACACCTGCGGTGGTCAATATACGAGCCTTGCTTGAGTCCAGTGGCGGTATTTGGGGCGGCAGTGCACTGACCGGTTCTTCCGGGTCCGGTGTGATCATGTCGCCCGACGGTTATATCGTTACCAATCACCATGTGGTAGAGCGCAGCAAAGACATCAAGGTCACTCTATCGGATAAACGCGAATACAAGGCCCAATTGGTGGGTTCCGATCCGTCGACCGATGTCGCTTTGTTAAAGATCGATGAATACGATCTGCCCTTCATGTTATTTGGCAACAGTGATTCCGTTCGGGTGGGTGAATGGGTGCTTGCGGTCGGTAACCCGTTCAACCTGGAAAGCACGGTAACGGCGGGAATTGTAAGCGCCAAAGGCCGGAATATCAATATTTTGGGAGGGGTTACGAGTATTGAGTCTTTTATTCAGACGGATGCCGCCGTCAATCCCGGGAACAGCGGCGGTGCGTTGGTCAACACCGCGGGCGAATTGATCGGTATCAATACGGCTATTATCACCGAATCCGGCAGTTACGAAGGGTATTCGTTTGCCGTCCCCTGCAATTTGGTGCAGAAGGTGATTCGCGATTTACGCGAATACGGCGAAGTGCAGCGGGCCTTTTTGGGCGTGAATATCGAAGATCTCGACAGTGAAGTAGCCCGGGAAATCGGGTTGCCCAATGCCGACGGTGTGCGGGTTACCCGGATCAACAATCATGGCGCAGCCGCCGATGCAGGCTTGAAAACCGGCGACGTGATCTTGGGTTTAAACAATGCCCACGTCAAGCGCACACCGGAATTGCAAGAATTTATAGGCCGGTTTCGTCCTGGCGACAGGATCAGCCTCGAATATTGGCGCGAAGGCCGTCGCTATCACACGATCGTATTATTGAAAGACAGCAATAATTCTACAGGCGTGGCGGCTCGAGTGCGGGGCAACGAACTGGAGAAAGAACTCGGTTTTGAATTGCGGGAGTTGTCGCAAGATGAGCAACACCGGGTTCGGGTTCAAGGGGCGGTGGTGGCCAGCGTGCGCAGGGGTAGCGTGGTGTATGGTACGAACATGCAACCTGGATTTATCATTACCAGCGTAAATGGCAACCGGGTTTCCGATATGGCAGAAGCTATTGAATGTGTACGCAATGCCTACAATCATGTTGTACTCGATGGTTATTACGACGGTGAAGCGGATCTCTATTCGTACCGCTTTCGCAAACATGATTAGCGCGGAACGATGCTTGCAAGGGGCAGGCTGCCACCGCGCGTGTTGAGATCATGTATCGCTATGTTCATATTTTTGGAGCGCCGGGTTCGGGTGTTTCCACTTTGGGGAAGGCCTTGGCGGACCGCCTGGGATATTCCTTTTTTGATTCGGACGATTACTATTGGTTTACCGGCGACGATTTGCCATACCGCCGAAAACGCAATGCGGAACACCGCCTTCAACTTTTGCGCGATGACCTGGCCAAGGCGCCGCAATTCGTTTTGTCCGGGACCTTGTTCGGCTGGGGCGAACCCGTGATGCGCGAACAGATTGATCTGATTGTCTATCGGTGGCTTCCCGCCGATCTGCGGCTCGAGCGCATCCGGAAACGGGAGACGGAGCGATATGGTATGGAACGGCTTTTACCCGGCGGGGACCTGCATGTTGTTTTTGAGAAATTTCTGAACTGGTCCCTTGGTTACGATCAGGAAGGCACAGTCCGGCAACGCACGCGTTCAGCCGACCTGAAAGCACTGGAAACCAGCGTTTGTCCGGTGTTATACCTGGATCAGAACCAAACCGTGGAAGCACTAGTAGCCGGCGTTCTTGATTTCATGCGTACCTAGCGGTGGTACCACGCTATATCAGAACAAACAAGAAAGTTCTCCATGCTTTGTGCCCAATGCCGGCCTTAATTATCGCCCTTTTGTTTTTTCTTGTTGGCTTCCTCCTGCAGTCGCTGTAATTCGGCTTGTGCCTTCTGGATATCGTCCTGCAATTTGGATAATTGTTGTTCGGCTTGTGCGGATTGTTGTTTGGCCAGGGCTACTTTTTGATTTTCTGCATTAATTTTCTCTGCAGCATCTGCCCGGGTGCGCGCTACTTCGGCAGCGCTTTCCGCTTTTGCATCGGCGATTAATTTGGCCTCTTGTTCTTTGGTCAGCGCGATATTCGCTGCGGCCTCTTGTTTGGCTTTATACACAGCATCTGACGATTCTTTTTGCGCTGTGGCGGCCTCTTCAGCAGCCTTTTTGCGGGCTTGCTCGGTTTCATCGGCGTATTGTTGCCGTTTATTTTCAGCTTCTTTCCGTGCGTTTGTTATTTCGGCCGCTACCTGGGCGCGAACATCCTCCATTTCTTTGCGGGCGCGTTCCTGGGCATCGGAAACATCCTTGGCGAAGGCCGCTTTTTTACTTTCGGCGTCCTTTTGGGTCTGGGTAATTACGTCCAACGCTTGTTGTTTGGCATTAGCCACCTCCTTGGCCGCGCTTTCTTTGGCTGCAGAAATAAGATTGGCTGCTTCTTCCTTAGCTTTTGCCACCGCTTCGGCAGTTTCCTGGCGTGTCCGGGCGGCGTTTTCTTTGGCCGCTTTGATATCCTCGGCCGCTTTTTGATTGGTACTGGCAACCTCCTGCGCGGCGCGTTCGCGGGCGTCGGCTACACCGGAAGCGAGCCGCTGCCGTTCCTGGGAAGCATTCTCCCGGGCAATGCGCACAGAGTCGGCCTCCGCTGTTTTGACCGCTGCAATGGTTTGAGCGCTCTGCCGTTTTGCTTCTGCAACACTGTTGGCCGATTCTTGCTGAACGCGAACGAGGGCTTCTTTGGCTGCCGCTATTTCCTTCGCTGCATTTTCTTTTGCCGCTGCAATTTCAGCCGCTGCTTTCTCCCGGCTGTTGATCACCTCCTGAGCTGTTGCTGTTGTGGTTTCCTGTTGTTTCTTTTTCGCATCAATGACGCTTTGAGCCGCTTCTTGTTGGATTTGTTTGATACGTTCGTCGGCTGTTTGTTTAGCAGCAGCCACATCATTTGCATATTGACTCTGGGCCTGATCGGCTTTTGAATTGGCCTCCACGACCTTGTTCTTTGCGTCTTCCTGCGCTTTCAGCACTTCTTGTTGGCTCCGCTCGCGTGCTTTCAGCACTTCATCGGCGCTCTGTTGCTTGATTTTGGCTTCCTGGTCCTTTGCGGCAGCGATGGACTTGGCCAGTTCATCCTGTATTTTATTCAATTCGTCTGCAGCCCGCTGCCGGGCCACCTGCACGCTGGCGGCTATAGAGTCGCGATCAAGTTGTGCTCGTGTTTGTGCATCGGCAATAGCTTTTGCGGCTTCATCCTGGATTTGCTGTACATTTTGGGCGGCGCGTTGACGGCTGTCGGCCACATTTTTGGCAATGTCCAGTTTTTCACTTTCAGCTTTTTGTTGCTGGAGCTGCACTTCCTGCCGGATCCGTTCGATCTCGTCGGCAGCCCGTTTTTTCGATTCGGCTACATCCAGCGCGTTGGCTTCTTTTTGTTTGGCGACATTTTCGCGCAACTCGGCCATCTCCGATGCGCTGTTTTGCTGAAACAATGCCTTCTCCTCGGCCGCTTTCCGCCGTGATTCGGCCAGGTCTGTGGCGAGCCGTTGTTTTTCTAAAACGGCATTTTCCCGCATTTTAGCTACTTCATCGGCCGTTTCTTCCTGGATTTTGAGAATTTGGTCGGCGGCCGATTTCTTTGCGGTAATCACATCATCTGCCGTTTTGTCTTTTTCCTGCTTGGCCCGCTCGCGTGCTTCGGCCACGACACGTGCATTTTCGTCGCGAATGCGTTTCAACTCATCGTCGGAGTTGTTGCGGGCCGATGCGATTTCATCGGCGTACTGGAGTTTAGCCTGGTCCAGTTTATCTTTGATGTTGGCCAGTTCGTTGGCAGCATTTTCGCGGGCTTTCTTTACTTCCTCCGCCGAGGCAAGCCGCGCCTTTTGAATGTCTTCAGCGGCTTTGCGCTGTTCTTCCTCCACGCTCATGGAGATTTTTGTCACCGCTGAATCTGCCCGGTTTTTGTTTTGCATAATAGCCGCCTGGGCTTCTGCCTGAGCCTTTTCGATTTCGGCAGTACTGGCTTTCCTGGCCTCCAGCACTTCATTGGCGTATTCCAGCTTTTTCTGGTTGGCGGCTTCCCTCGCAGCGGCCACTTCCTGTTGTAATTGCGCTTTTATCGCTTCACCGCGTTCTCTCTCAGCTTTTATTTCGTTGCGGATGGTTTCTTTGGTGCGTTCGAGCTCGGCGCGAAGGCTGGTGACTTCGTCGTCACTTATGGCAGCGTTCGATGGTTTGCCCGTGCGGGTACCGGTATTTTTTTGCGTGCCGTTTTTGTTGTCGCCTGATGTTGAGCCGGCATCAGCCTGGGAGGCCTTGGTCTTTACCGCGATTGCCGCACCGGGCGTGTCTTTGATGGCGCTCACTTCGAGTGAGTTATAAAAACAGACGCAAAGGTTCCTGAACTCACTTTGCCGGTTGGGATTGATTGTAAATTTATATTTCTGCCGGTCGACGAAGTTAATCAGGTTGATGCCGGTGATGGTAGTACCTGCGAGCCACTGGATGGCTTCGAGATCGAGCTGGAGGTTGTTGCGGTGGGTCGGCACATTGCCCGGCACTACTTCACCCAGCGACACAAATTTGTAGGCGCGTTCTTTGCCGGTATAATCCACAAAAACAACTTGATCATCTTGGTTGAACTCGATGCCTCCAACGGAGGTCATGCGGCCATATATGCCTTTCTCATCGGTAAAAAACTCCATGGCGTAATTGTAGCCGCCACGGACCACAATCGTGATCAGATCCGAGCGAACAATTTGAAGCCCGGAGATTTTCTTGTTTTCTTTTATGGTGGTCGAGCAGTCTTGCCCTTGAAGAGGGGAGAAGAGGTTTAGGGCTATGAACAGAGGGAGGGCGTAACGAAGGAAGGGTGTCATGCTGCTGTTTGGGCAATAGGTTGAAAATACGAATGAACGATGGCGCGGCAATTTAGATTTTTTCTGGCCATGAAAAAAAAGATATGACCCTTTCCTTTTATTCATTCCAAACATTTTGAACAGTATACCAATGCTTCACAAAATAAATTTTTGAAATATGTATGCTCAGCCGCTATTAGTCACTTACTGCTTCCCGTGCCTGACGAATTTTGCGGGCTTCGGGATGGCCGGGGAGGACATAAAATTTTGTTAAAATTCCCGGACACGGTGATCTCCGGTCGCCGGAGCATCCGGGCCCCGGTATTTTCTATAAAGTTCCATCCAAATACCGGCGTGCGCCACCCGTTTTATCAGCACCCAATTGGAAGCCAGTTCTTGAAAGTCCTGCCTGGAAAAATCGTTAAAAATATTGGAAGCCAACACGTAGTTGTTTTGCTCAAAATCCTTTCCTGAAAACTGACGCAAATCGCCGTTAAGGCAGAGGCTTTCCCCGGTATTAAGGTTTGGGAAGGCGGAACCCACACCTTGAAAATCGATCTGTTCGGCATCGAGGTATTGCACCATTTCACGCCGCAGCCGGTGGTAGGGCTGACTGGCAAGGGTGGCATCCCAATCCATAGAAATACCCTTTGGGTAGATCCAAAAATTCCCGGCGCCCAATCCAAGAATCAGAATAAGGAATAAAGCCTGCTTCCTGGCTCGCGGCAAAGCCGATACTCCGATCCGCTCCAGCACCAACAAGTGTAAACCGAGAAAAAAGGGCAGAAAATAGCGCTTTGCCGACAGGTTTTGATACAGCAGGGCAGATGGGGTCAGGAAAAGGGCCAGGCAACCAAGCAACAAAATAAGGGCGCCCGACCAGGGTTTGTGCCTTGTTTGGAGCAGCAGGTACCCGAGAATCAACCATTCAAAGATCCGGCCTGTATCGACCCAACGCCACCCGATAACGACTATGTTTTTAAGCAACGCAGCGCCGCGGGCAGGCTCAAAAGATGCGGCCCAGGGCGACCCGCTGTGGTAACCGACCCATCCTGTTTTGGAAAAGTGCCACCAGAGGAACCAGACGGCGAAGGAAAAACCCGGCACGAAAAGCGCCCCGGTTACCGCCTTCGGTTTAAAAAGGGGGTCGGGCCGCCAGAGCCCGATGGTTTGCCAAGTTAACAGCGCAGCCGCAGTCATCATTCCCCGCATGCTGATCGCACATAGCCCGGCGATCCCCAGCAGTACAAAAAATTGGCGCCCTTCGAGCAACCCTTCCAAAGCAAAGAGAAAAAAGCAGGCTAAAACAAGGTCCGGACTCACCAAGGCGCTTTGCCCTGCAAAAACCGGATCCAGCAAAACAACGGGAATCATCCAGGCGGCCCAGGACCGGCCCGTTAACCGCATGGCCAGCCGAAAGAGTAGCCATGCTGTGGCGATCAAAAACGGCAACATCGCCCAGTGGCTTACTGGCAGGGTTTTCCCAAAAACCAACCACATCAAGGCCAGGTAATACCCGAAAACCGGCGGGTGGCCACTATCGATATCAGCGGGAAGCGGTTGCCACCGCAAGCCGTTTTCATAAAAAAAATGCGCGTGTTTACTACCCAACTGTACAGTATCCCAAAAGAACGGGTCATCCTGTACCGCAGCAGTCCACAGGATCAGATAACCAAATACAAAAAACAGGGGGAGGTGAGTGCGCAACAGCAGTTTTGCCTCAAAGGTCGCTGTTTTAGGACATGTTTGAGTTTCATGCTGCGGCGAAAACAGGAAAATTTGCGTTCAGACCAGGCCGGTTTTCCAGGCATATACAAGTAGTTGGCTGAAAATTTAAACGCCGCGTGAATTGGAATTTTCCAGGTGGGAGCCCGGTGATGAAATTCCAAAGGCGTTCTCAGTGCAAGGTAGCGCTGATCAGTCGCAAAAATTCACTGCGCGTTTCAGCATTGCTGAACTCGCCCGTGAAGGCGGATGTGGTAGTAATGCTGTTTTGTTTCTGTACGCCGCGCATCATCATGCACATGTGTTTCGCCTCTATGACGACAGCCACGCCGAGTGGATGGAGGGTTTCCTGAATGACGTCGCGGATTTCGAGTGTCAGCCGTTCCTGTACCTGAAGCCTGCGCGCATATACGTCCACGACCCTCGGAATTTTACTCAGCCCAACAATATATCCGTTGGGAATATACGCGACGTGCGCCTTGCCAAAAAAAGGCAACATATGGTGTTCGCAAAGGGAATATAACTCGATGTCCTTCACCAGGACCATCTCGCTGTAATCTTCGCGAAACATGGCGGAACGGAGGATTGCGACAGGGTCCTGGGTGTAGCCCTGGGTCAGAAACTGCATAGCTTTTGCCGCGCGTTCGGGGGTTCTGGTCAAGCCTTCCCGTTCAATTGTTTCACCAATTTGGGTCAAAATCGAATGAAAATGTCCCCGCAACTTTTCGGTACGGTGCGGGTCGTGCGGTTCAGATTTTTTTGTTGCCATAATCGGAAGGGCCCAAAGGAATGCTATAGTAAAGGAAACTGCCGAAGTTATGATAGTGCGCGGCGTCAAAGTCCGCCATAGTATTCAGCATAAATAGTTTCTGTTTCCCAGAGTTTAATGGCATGCAACTGGCAGGGATAACCCTTCAGGGCCTTTTCAAGCCGTTGCCAGATGAGGATAACAAGGTTTTCCGTGGTTGGTTGCATGCCTTTGGGGATAAACTCAACGTCGAGGTTCAGGTTGCTGTGGTCGAGATGATCGATCACGTGCTCCTTGATAATAAGACTGAGTTGTTTTACGTCAACAATAAAACCTGTCACCGGATCCGGCAATCCTTTTACCGTCACATGCAGGTTGTAGTTGTGCCCATGCCAGTTTTTGTTGGAGCATTTGCCGAAAACAGCGGTGTTTTGCTCCGCTGACCATTCATCCACCCACAACTTGTGGGCGGCGTTGAATCGTTCGATACGTGTGATATAAACCATATTGTTACAAAAACGGGCGCAAAGGTAAGGGGAAAACCATTCTCAAATGCAACAGTGGCGGTGATTTGGAACCGTTCAAGCACCGCTTTATCTTGCCAGGTTCCCAATTCATCTAAAAACTAAAATGCCCGGGGCATCTTTCAGTTTTTTTGCACGATTTTTTTGTGCAAAGCATTATGACAGCCCGGCAATTGATCGATCGGCTTTATTACATATTGACCCTGCGTCCGGTGTACCATGCCTTGTTTTGGGTGGTGCTTTACGGAGCGATGGTTTCATTTGTGTATACATCGCGTGAAAATCTGGGAGTTGTACTGAGCAATGAGTTGATCAGCATGTTGTTTTTTGCCGTTCTGGTGTATTTCAACCTGTTTTACCTTATTCCGAATTACCTGGCCCGCAATGTATTGCTGTACCTCAGCCTCGTGTTCCTGGCCAGTTTGATCGTGACGCCGATCAAAACCCTGGTCTTGTACCTGAAGTTTGCAGATTCGCCAAACGCTCAGGAAAAGTTGGTGGCCACGCAGGGATTGTTGTTTTTGGAGAGCTTTCTGGTTACACTCTTGTCCACCATTCTCCGGGTATTCACCGATTGGTGGCGGTATCAACGCGAAAAACAGACCCTGCAGACTCAAACAATCCAGTCTGAGTTGCGGTTTTTAAAAAGTCAGATCAACCCGCATTTCCTGTTCAACACGCTCAATAACCTGTACGCCCTGACACTCAAAAAAAGCGATAAGGCGCCGGAAATAGTGCTGAAGTTGTCGGAAATCATGCGTTATATGCTCTATGAATGCAACGAAAAACGCGTGTTGCTCAGCAAGGAAATCCAATACATTCACAATTACCTCGACCTGGAGCGGCTGCGCCAACCCGCTGCCGCCGATATTCGGTTTACCACTGAAGGCCATATCAGCGACCAGTTGGTCGCGCCCTTATTGTTTGTGCCGTTTTTGGAAAACAGTTTCAAGCATGGTCTCAATCACCATGTACAAGGCGGCGGTTTCGTCCGGTTACACCTGAAAGTTCAGGGCGACGACCTTGAGTTTTTTATTGAGAACAGCAAGGCCGAGCGATTTCCCCGGCAGGAACATCCCAGGAGCGGTGGAATCGGCCTGACTAACGTACGGCAACGACTCAAAATGCTTTATCCGGAAAACTATACGCTTGAAGTGCAGGATGAACCGCACCGCTATGCTGTCACGCTTTACTTGCACATGGCATGATGACCGGCGAGGCGCAGAATCCAAACCCCAGGTTCTGCAAAAGACAATATTCTCAAATCGAAATGGAAATGCCGCTCAAACATTCTGCCTAAAATTTGGGTATTCCCTGCAGAGGGGCTACCTTAGGCCAACTATTTGAAAACGTAAAGCCTTCCCATCCAACTACCACAATGTTGAACGTATTGATTGTTGACGACGAACCTTTGGCGCTCGATGTGCTGGAGACCTACATCGGCCAAATGCCGGAGCTTCAACTGGTAAAACGCTGCAGCAATGCATTGGAGGCCAATGAAGCACTTAAGGCGCACGAAGTCGATCTTATGTTTCTGGATATCCAAATGCCGCAGCTTACGGGCATCGATTTCGTCAAGACCCTGACCAAACCGCCCATGGTCATTTTTACAACGGCCTACCCGAATTACGCCATTCAGGGTTTCGATCTCAATGCGTTGGATTACCTGCTCAAGCCCATTTCCCTCGAGCGCTTCATGAAAGCGGTCAATAAGGCGCTGGAGCAAGCAGATCTGTTGCATCGGGAAAATCACTCAGGCGGACAGGCTGCCCACGACGGCATGGATTTCTTCTTTGTCAAGGCCGACAAAAAACTGGTCAAAGTCAACTTCACTGACATCATCTACATCGAGGGACTGAAAGATTATGTCATCATCCGCCTGTTACACGGCCGGGTGATCACCCTCCAAACCATGAAAAGTTTGGAGGATAAACTGCCATTCGGCCGCTTCAAGCGCATCCACCGCTCCTATATCGTGGCAATGGACAAAATCACCGCTATCGAAGGCAACATGGTGGAAGTTGTGGAAAAAGACAAGCCCAAACTGCTGCCCATTGGCAAAAACTACCGAGACGAATTGCTCGAACTGATCGATAAGAACCGGCTTTAGCCTTAAGAGGGTTTAAAAACAGGTAGCGGGTTCAGGGACACATAAGCCCCTGAACCCGCTACCTGTTTTACCTCCCGGCTTCCCTATTTAAATTTCTGCAACAAGGCTTCCGGGTTAGGCAAATGCCGCCAATGGTATTTGGCCAGGACGGCCCCGTCTTTCAGTACAACCACGCCGGGGTTGGAGCGGATGATCGTTTTGAGCAGTTTGTCGTCTCCCCGGTAAAAAGGATAGTCCGCCTCGATCAGGCGGCGGAAGGCATCGGCTACGCCTGCATCCTGAAACGTATTGATGGCGAATACTTTCCAGCCGGCTTTAGCGGCCGCGGCGGCAAGCGGGTTGACTTTCTCCCGGAACAAACCGCTGTAATCAGGTTCCGGTACAAAGGTCTCGCGGTCCTCTTTCCTGGAAACGATATTCAGGACACGGGGCTGTATCTGAAACGAATCCGCGCTGATCCGCAGAGTGTCATTGGCCCAGACCGTGTCCTGTACCACAACGGTTTCCATTTTTTGCGAACCGTAGAATTTGTAGGCGATAATCATCAGGCTATAGCCCGGCTCTTCGAGGATGGTTTCAGCCATTTCATTGTTATCGCTGTCTTCGATATCGAAATTGCTGATTTTCGTTTCCGTTACCGGGATTCGTTTGCCGTCTTTTTCCACATAGGGTTCGGTCTTGATCTGATCTTTTACTTTCCAGCCTTCTGCCGGCGGGCATTGCGCCGTCACTTCTTTGTAGCGTTCGAGCGGAACCATGATCTTCCGGGTTTCGCCCGTGTTTTTGTTCTCCATTACCCAGCCAATGATCTCGATATTGCCCCGGGCCTCTTCTTCCAATGCCTTGCGTTCGCGGATATTGACCCCTACTTTGAACGGACGGAAATCAACTACTGGCAGGTCCGCGTAAGTATTTTGAAGGCAAAACAACAATGCGACTACTGCCGTCAGGCCGGTAAACATATTGCGGCCTCGCGGCGTAAACAACTGGTGCATGTTTTTGCTCCGGAACAAAAACACAAACGCCGGCACGAGCAAGCCTAAATCCTTCAAAAATGAAACCTTCGGGCTCAATTTGATAAAGTCGCCGAAACACCCGCAATCCGTGACCCGCATTTGGGTTTCCACGTAAGGGCCCCACTTGGCAAAATCAAAGAAATTGGCCTCGGTGGGCACATAACCGGTGAGGTAGGTAAATCCGGTGAGGAATGTGAAAAACAGGACGATCAAGGTAAAGAGCCAGGCTGTTGCGCGCCGGGTGTAGCCCAGAATAAGCATTACGCCCAGGGCAATTTCCAGGACGATCATCATAATGGCAAAGCCCGTGCTGTATTCGGCCAGCCGCGGGAACAGCGGCGCCAAGCCCGCCAGAACGTTATTCAGTCCGGCAAATGTCCCTTCAAATTGCGCGAAGTAGTCCTCCATTTTGTATGCCGTGCCAATCGGGTCTACTGCTTTCACTAAGCCGGAGAATACAAACCATACGCCGCAGAAATGCTGTAAAAAGGTCAGGAATAGGTTTTTGGATCGTTTGGCCAGGCGCGTAAGCAGCGTTAGGATCAGCCCGGCGACGGCAAAAGAAATGAGCAAGGTAGGTAGTGATGTCATACGATGCGGTAGTTATGGTTATGTGTCGTGGTTAGCTTCTTGCAACCGGATGAGCGCAAATACGGCATAGTTAATAATATCCCGGTAATTGCCCTCCAGCCCTTCCGACACCAGTGTTTGGCCGGCGTTGTCTTCAATTTGTTTGATGCGGAGCAACTTTTGCAGGATGAGGTCGGTCATGCTGCTGATGCGCATGTAGCGCCAGGCTTCTGCATAGTCGTGGTTTTTGTCTTGCAACAAACGCAGATTCTCCTGCATTTGCCCGTCGTACAACCTGCTTACCTGTTCGAGCGGCAGTTCCAAGGGAGCGTCTGCGGGCAAGTCCAGTTGAATGAGGGCCAGGATGCAATAATTGACCAAGCCGATAAATTCCGACTCCGAGCTGTCGGCTACCCGTTGGACGCCCTTTTCCTCGATACTCCGGATACGCAAAGCCTTGATATACAGTTGGTCTGTGATACTGGCTGGGCGTAAAATACGCCAGGCCGTACCATAGTCAGCTGTCTTTTTTAAGAAAAGATCGCGGCACCGGGCAACGACGCCCTGAAATTGCTCAAGCGTTTTTTCCATAACTGGGTGGGCAAAAATACTAAAGTTGATCGTCGGCCCCCGCGCTTTGAAAAATGTTAACGTTATTGTTTTAAAATAAAATGTTTTAAATTTGTCGCCGAATCATCTATCTCGTTAACCAACCTGTTTGATATGAAACGCGTTACCGGAATCGGCGGCATATTTATCAAATGCCAAGACCTCGACCGTACCCGGGCCTGGTACGAAAAGCACCTGGGCATTCCTATGGAATCCTGGGGCGCCCAATTTAACTGGTCCGATCATTCGAATCCCGATATTCAGCCTTATTCAATCTTTAGCTGTTTTAAGGCACAAACCGATTATTTCGACCCATCCGGCCAACCGTTTATGATCAATTTTCGGGTAGCCGATTTGGATGCGCTGATCCCTCAACTCCAATCAGAAGGTGTCGCGTTAATCGGCGGGCCACTGGTGGAGGAGTACGGAAAGTTTGCCTGGATCATGGATCCGGAGGGCAATAAAATAGAGTTGTGGGAACAAACAAGTTGACCATTCAAAAGGCCGAACGGTAAAAGAATTACGTCGATATTACCATTCGGCCTTTCGATAAAATTTACGCGTTTCCGCCTTTAAACTCATTAACCAGGGCCTGCAAGCTGCTTTTTGCGTCGCCGAACAGCATTCTGGTATTGTTGCGGAAGAACAACGGGTTTTCCACGCCGGCAAAGCCTTTACCCATCGATCGTTTCATCACAATGACGGTTTGAGCGCGGTGCGCTTCAATGATCGGCATGCCGTAAAGCGGACTCGATTTATCGTCCAATGCAGCCGGATTGACCACGTCGTTTGCGCCGATGATCATGCAAATGTCTACCGTTTCCATGGTAGGGTTGATGGCATCCATTTCCACCATCGCGTCGTACGAAATATTGGCCTCGGCGAGCAACACGTTCATATGGCCCGGCATCCTGCCGGCAACCGGGTGGATCGCGAAACGCACTTCCGCCCCGTTCTTTTCCAGCGCTTCCGTCAGCTCCCGCACCGCGTGTTGTGCCTGCGAGACGGCCATGCCGTAACCCGGTACGATCACCACACTGTTGGCAGCTTCCAGCATCAGGTAGGCTTCGTCGGGCTTAACCGGCTTGATCTCGCCGGCTACTTCCATTCCGCTGGCCTCGACGGCCGAGCCAAATCCGCCGAGAAATACGTTTGCCACCGAGCGGTTCATCGCCTTGCACATGATAAGCGTAAGAATAATGCCGCTGGCGCCAACCAGGGCGCCCGCTACAATCAGGAGGTTGTTTTGAACCACAAACCCGGAGGCGCATGCGGCCATGCCAGAATAACTGTTCAAGAGGCAAATCACCACAGGCATGTCGGCCCCCCCGATGGGAATCACAAGCATGACGCCCAGGGCGAGGGCCAGCACCGATACAACAGCCAGGAAACGAACAGCATCCGGTGCCGCAGTGTCCAGCGCAAACAAAATACCAAGCAGGACGATGGCGCCCAGAACGGCCATTGTGACGATTTGCTGCCCTTTGTACATGATCGGTTTCCCGGAGATAAACCGTTCTTCCAGTTTTGCCCAGGCGATTACCGAGCCGGAAAACGTCACGGCGCCGATAATAGCGGTCAGCCACAATACGATACCGCCGAATACTTCTTGAACGGGATGTGCGGTGAACTCGGCCCAGGCCACGAGCAAACTGGCCAGGCCGCCGAAGCCGTTCAACAGGCCTACCATTTGCGGCATGCCGGTCATCGGGGTGCGGTAGGCAAACACCAGGCCTACGGCCGCGCCGATAATCATGCCGATCACAATGAATTGATACCGCACGATTTCGGGATAAAGCAAGGTCACGGCAATTGCCACACCCATCCCGACAGCCGATATGATATTGCCCCGCCGGGCAGATGCCGGGTTGCTCATCATTTTGAAACCCAGGATAAACGTAATGGCGGAGAGAATGTATACGATATTAATAAGCGATTCGAGGCCCATTATTACTTATCTTTTTTCTTAAACATGTTGAGCATTCGGTCGGTGACGAAATAGCCGCCAACAACGTTGATCATTGCAAATCCCACGGCTGCTCCACCGAGCATAGCCGCCCAATCATTGCCTTCGCCCAATCCTGCTGCCAGCAAGGAACCTACCACAGTAATCCCGGAAATGGCATTAGAACCCGACATCAGCGGCGTATGCAACAGGGAAGGCACTTTAGAGATGATTTCGAAGCCCAAAAAGATGGACAAAACAAGAATGAGCAGGAGAAATATTAAAACTTCCATAATGGTTAAAATTCACGGCGAATTTGCCCTTCATGAGTGATCAGACAGCCCTGGATGATTTCGTCATCCAGGTTCAACTGCATGGTTTTCAATTCTTTATTCCAAAATTCTTCAATCAGGTTGTATAAATTGGCCGAATACATCTGGCTGGCCGGCACCGGTACGCGCCCGGCCATGTTTTCATAGCCGAGTATCCGCACGCCATTTACGTTGGCTTCTTTGCCCAACTCGGCGCCGTCGACATTTCCGCCGGTTTCAATGGCCAGGTCCACGATGATGCTGCCGGTTTTCATGCCTGCCACCATTTCCTTGGTGACAATGATAGGAGCCTTGCGCCCGAATACCTGTGCGGTGGTGATGACGACGTCGCTCATTGCGCATTGTTTGGCCATGGCTTCGCGTTGTTTCTGGAGTTGTTCTTCGGTAAGCGCTACGGCATACCCGTCTTTGGTTTGGCCGGTTTCTCCTAGGTCAATTTCCACGAAGCGGGCGCCCAGGGAACGCACTTGTTCGGCAACCGCCGGGCGGGTGTCGAAGGCGTCGACCCGTGCGCCGAGGCGTTTGGCCGTGGCAATGGCCTGAAGGCCGGCCACACCGGCGCCAATGATGAAAACGCGCGACGGGGTGATGGTTCCGGCTGGCGTGGTCATCATGGGGAATACGCGATCAGTTTGTTGTGCGGCGAGAAGAACCGCTACATAACCGGCCAGGCTGGCTTGGGAGCTCAGCGCATCCATCTTCTGTGCCCGGGTAGTACGCGGGATGAGTTCCATGGAAATGGCGCTCACGCCGCGTTGGGCCAGTTGGGCCAGTAAGGGCTTTTCGTTGAACGGATCGAGGTAACTGATGTGGATGCAGCCGGCGCGGAGCAGTTCAACATCGGCAGGTTCGGGTTTGCGCAATCGCAGTATGATATCGCTGTTGCCGAATAAACCAGCCCGGTCTTTGCTGACGCTGGCGCCCGCTTTTTCATATTCAGCATCGGTGGCGCCAATGCCTGCTCCCAAGCCGGATTCGATGACTACTGTGGCGCCTAGTTTGACAAAGCGGGCTACGTCGTTCGGGATTACAACTGCGCGTTTTTCGCCGGGGTAAGTCTCTTTTGGAATTCCAATTTGCATGATTTGAATGATTACAGTTATTTCATCTTCGGCATTTTGCGCTTGCCGCCGCCGCCGCGGAATCCGCCGCGTCCCATCATGCCTAACATGCTGGGGTTCATGGTTTGCTGCAATTGCTTCAGTTGTTTTTCCAGATCTCTGATCTGTTCTTTGAGCATGGATTCGGTAATGTTCAGTTTCTTGACCTCAGCGAGCTGGTTTTGGGCTGCCTGACGGTTTCCTTTGGAGCCGGCTATCATGGCTAGTTGTAACATGGCGGCTCCCCGTTCGTTGTCGGAAGGCAACCCGGCATCGAGCGCTCTTTTCAGCCATTTTTCACCCGTAGTGAAATCCTTTTTTTGCATGGCCAGGGCGCCGTGCGTCATGTAGAACACGCCTTTGTAACCCACGAGCAGAATGCCCGGGAAAAAAGTGAGGTTCAGGCGTTTTTCCGCCTCAAAAAAACGGGCCTGGCTCAACAGCGTATTCGTGGACATGATCGTGCCCAACATCAGGTAGCCGGCAAGCAGCACTACCCCTGCCAATAAAAAAGGGAAGCCATACCAAAAACCATAGGCTGCCCAAAGCGCGATCCCGCCAAGTAGACCAACAGCTATCAAGGCAAACCGCAAATAGATATTTATCGTAAACATAATTGCTGAATTGGAGGTGCGCGCAAATGTAGGCAAAACCCGCTCCCCAACAGGGGTACAAATAAAATTTTTCCAGGATTATTGACAATCCCCGCAATGGTCGGCCATGATGACATAGGTGCCGGCGGGCGGAATGACTACAGTGACCAGCAAATGCCCGCCGTCTTCGCGCAACTCCATCGAAAACTGAACATTGTGGTGGTTATCGTAATGCAAAACCGGGCCACCCGTGGCCGGGCTTATATCCATCGGCGCCGACAAGCAGGCGGGGAAATTGGCGCCTGTAAACACTTCCACATCGCCGTTTGCTTCGGGTCGAAGCATCAGCGTTCCAAAAGCGCCCGTCGGGCCGACGGCAATTTTCGCTACGCCGTTCGGCAGGTAGAAATACCGCCGATTGGTTTGTTCTTTTTCGGCATTAATGACCAGGTGCTCTTTGAAATCACGCGACTTGCACCAGTTGATACCCGGCTCTTCGGATTGGGGTGGGGCTTGTGCGCTCAACCGAAAAACGGGGCCCTGGGTGGCGCGTTCCTGCTCGGCAGGTTGAGCGCCTTGCGCCGCCTTCTGAGCGCCGGGAGCTGCGTTTTGCTGGCAGGCGGCAACAGGTAACATAATGCCCAGGGCAAAAACAAGCCGATGGACAATCCTGGTAAACAAATCAAACATGGCGCAAAATGATTGAAGGCGTGATCAATCCAACCGGATGCATCAACAGCGGGCTATTTGCCTTTTTTGAAGCATCCGGTTAGATTAGTTAGTTCGGGCGCACTTTAGATTTTCCAATCGAGCCGGACCGTGTAGCTGCGCGGACCTTCCAACAGCGCCGGACGAACAGAATATACGGCATTGAGCAAATTATTGCACAAAACACTGGCTTTCAGGTGTTTGTTCAGCTGCTGGGAGGCGCGCAAATCGACGACTGTAAACCCATTATTGTGCTTATCGCGGAAATCTTTCACACCCGGTATACCCAGCTCAAAGATTCCGTCCACGGCTTCCATAAAACTGTTGTATTGCACGCCGGTGCCCAGCGTAAAACCATGCCATACATATTCGGCGTCCCATTTAAAGGCGTGGCGGTAGCGGTATTTCAAAATATTTTTATTGATCGAGGAGCCGTATTTCTTTTGGCTGAATTCTTCGCCGGGCGCCAAAATGTACTTTGGATCCAAAGAGGTGTATCCGGCGAGCAGGTTGAGGGTGCCATTGCCAAACTGACCCTGCCCCATAATGGACACTTCCCAACCGGTAACCCTCGTATCGCCAACGTTCTTGGAAGCAAACACAGCGTTCTGCGACACATATGGCGGGTCGGGCAGCAGCACGATAAAAATAGTGTCCAACGTAAACTCCATCATGCGCTCGTATTCCGAACGGAAATAAGTCAGATCGAAAAAGCCTTTCCATTTTCCAACGGCGAAACCTTGTTTCAGGCCGATTTCCGCTGTCCAACCCGTTTCGGAAACGAGGCGGGGGTTGGGCTGCACCACGTTGGTGCTGCTAAAATCGGTTTGGATAAATTTTTCGGCAATGGTCGGGTACCGGTATCCCTGACCCCAGGATACCCGGAAATAGGTGGCTTGCGCTACCTGGTAATTGGCTCCGATGCGATACACAGGTTTGCCTTCCTTGGTGACGCCATTGGGAATAGTATCCGTTTCCTGGTCATTGATACGGATCACTTCGGGGCTATGTAGGATGTTTCGTTCATACCGCACGCCACCGGAGAGGTTGAGCCGGTCGAAGGCCTTGTAATCGAGTTGCAGGTAGCCGGCGTAGTTCTGGGTATTGTAGTCGCCGTTGTACAGTTCGGCATTGATCGTAGTGTAGGTAGCAACCACACCGGCCGTGGCCACCAGACCGATGCGGTCCATGGGGCGCTGATACTGGTATTCGCCGTAGTACATCCGGCTGTCGTTGCTTTGGTTGTTGCTGTTGTCGTTGTGAACGTAGTAATACCGTCCCAGGAACTTGTGCCGGTTGCCGCCGATGTCGAAATACTGCAAAGAAGGGTCGATCGTAAAGCGCAGCCGGCCTTTGGTGTAGGTAGCCGAGTTGAGGCCCGGCTGGTAAGCGCCGATGCTGTCGTTGGCCCAGATAAAGTACGAGCCGCTGCGTCCGAAATTGAAATTGGTATTCAGACCAAGCGTAAGCCGGTCGTTCACCCTGTACCGAACATTTGGTGTGACACGCATGTAGCGGTTGTAGGTCTGTTTGTTGTAACTGTCGCGGTATAAGCCGTAGGAGCCCAGCACCATGTCCCATTTACCCGCTTTTCGACGGTGGGCAAAGCTGTATCCTGTTTCGATGGGCAGAACGATGCCGCTGGTATCGCGGTTGCCCCACCATTTCATCGATTCGTCTTTCGGCGCCCCCCATACCTGGCTGAAGACCGACACGTTGGTCTCCGGCTTATCCTTGGCAAAACCGGTGCGGATGTTAATGATGCCGTTCATGGCCGAGGAGCCGTACAGGGCCGAAGCAGCGCCCTTGAGCACTTCAATCTGGCTGAGGTTCTCCACCGGGAAATCACTCCAGTTAGGGTAGCCGGCGTCTACCTGCAAAGCGGGAATGTCATCCACGAGCAGCAACACCCGGGTGCCTGCGCCGTAGGAAAAACCGGCGCCGCCGCGGATGACGGCCTGACCGTCAATGATGCTGACGCCGGGCACTTTCGCCAGCGCGTCGTCGACTTGGGTCGCGTTAATATTTTCCAGGAGCCTGGGCTTGAGTACATCGAGCGAAACCGTCACTTCGCCGAGGGGCTTTTCATACTTGCCGGCGGTAACAGTGGCTTGCTGCAGCAGGTTATCTGCGTCGCCCAACTGTACGTTCAGGGTGGTGGTTTGACTGCTCACGATCCGGACAGCCAGTTTGCGGTCCTCATAACCGGTGTAGGTAAAGGTCGCTTCATAGTTGCCGGGTGGCAATTGGAGATGGAACTGGCCCTGGTCATTCGTGGCGGCGCCGAGTCCGCCGGCCCGCACGGTGACGCCAAGCAAGGGCTCTCCGTTGGAAATATCGGTTATGGTACCTTTCAAGATGCCGTTTTGGCTGAACAGGGAAATAGATAGAATGGACAGGAGCAGGGTAAGGTGTGTGCGCATACGATTGGTATGATTTGGTGAACACGACTCCGGGCGGGCAGGCAATATTAGCTTCAGGGTTCAAGGGTAAGCGGCCGTAAAAGTAAGGAATTTTGTTCCCGTACCAATTATTCATTTATGAAGCATTTTTTATATCTCTTCCTTTTGGCCGTGCCGTTCACTGGTCCCGCCTGTTCCATATGCAACAGCATGAAAAACGCCATGGATGTTTTCGCTCTATGGTTATCGCCCGGTCAGGATATGCGAAAGGAATTGGACGCCATTGCGCAAGCACAGCGCTTACAAGCCGGAGTGAATTTCCAATGTCCACCAAGGAATTCATTTTCGTACACGCCTGATCGGGCATGCGGATCGAGCCGACTGACGAACGTCAACTTGTGTTTTTTTTAAATATGGCGACTAACTATCATATTTGTACCACATTTTATCTTCCCAATTGCTTCCATCCGGATGTGCTCATAATTTAACAATGATTCCCACGACCATGACGAAGACGCTTTTCATGCTCCTCTCTTTCCCGTACTGGATTCTGCCCAAGCATTATCCCGGCGATGATTATTGTTGCAGTATTTATTACGCCCGGGGCCTGACCGAATTTCAAAAACAAAATTATGCCGATGCAGTCAATCAATGGACTTGGGCCAAAGGCTGTATTGATTACGATTGGCAGTGTCGCCGGCTGGTTGACAGCATGATCGAGGTGGCCCGCCCGTTTCTGCCGGCTGACTTTAAAATGCCCAATGCAGGTCAGAACGAAGCCTCATATGTTTTTTATTCTTCCCGGGAGGCCGACCGGATCGTATCGGAAATTGTCGATGCTGTCGGTCTGCAAAAGAACTTTGTCGTCAAGGCTGCCAATGTCGCCAATGCTATGGCAACGGTTCATGAGGGGCGGCGATATATCCTGTATTCAACTTCTTTTTTAGATAAATTTAAGGCGGATGGAGACGCCAAATGGGCGGCATATGGCGTGCTGGCTCATGAGATCGGGCATCACCTGAACGGGCATGATTTTAGTGAAACCGACCCGCGTAAGCGTAAAATGATGGAATTGGAAGCGGATATTTTTTCCGGCGGCGTTTTGCGTTTATTGGGGGCAAATCTGGAAGAAGCAAAAGCCTGTTTAAGTACTATCACACTGGAAGGAGAGACCGCCACGCATCCGCCCCTTGCTGCCCGCCGGGAAGCGGTGGCCAGCGGGTGGAAAAGGCAAGACGAACGCTTGGGGAATTTCGGCATGTCGGTCGTTAAAACCGTGCCACCGGCGCCAGCCTCCACCGCAGAACTACCCAAAATCTGGGTCGTGGTAGTGGGGATAGAACGATATGAACAGGCGGTGATACCGCTGCAATATGCTAAAAACGACGCCTATGAATTTTCGCAGTACCTGCGCAGCGCCGACGGCCTGGCATTGCCCAAGGATCAGGTGCGCCTGCTCACCGATTACCAGGCCAGCAAAGATAAAATCCTGATCGCCCTGAGCGAGCAGTTTGACCGGGCGGGGCCCAATGATATGGTTATCTTTTATTACTCCGGTCATGGCGCTCCCGGCGCATTTCTTCCACAGGATTACACCGGCTCGGAATTGAGCAAACTGCCGCACCGGGAGATTATGGAAATACTTTCGCGTTGCAAGGCTAAACAAAAAGTGATCATTGCCGACGCGTGTTTTTCCGGGAGTTTTAGCGGCGACAAAGACGGCAACGATATAGGCAAAACCTTGGCGGGATTTTATAAAAACTTGCTCGACAGCAAAGGCGGCGTGGCCATTCTGACTTCGTCCAAGGCCACGGAAATATCCAAGGAGGTGGACGGCAAGCAACAAGGCGTTTTCAGTTACTACATTGTGCAGGGCCTGAGCGGAGCAGCTGATGAAGATGGGAATGGCATTGTGACTATCCAGGAATTGTTCAATTATGTGGAAAACAATACCCGTCGCGATACCGGTTACCGCCAGACGCCAGTTTTACAAGGAAAATACGATCCTGACATGCCCATCGGCATGGCTCGACCCAAATAATGGCTACCCTTCCACAACCATGAAACTGTTTATCCTCACTTTGGTCAGCCTGCTGGGGCTGACGGCTGCAGCACAGTCCAATCCGTTTGCGCCGGATAGCCCGGAACACCGGCTTTATGAACTGTACCTGAGCTGCGCCGGGCCGGATTGCGCCCAATTTGCCGCGGAAGCCTCCGCGTGCTTTGATCGAAATCCCAAGCCTATCATGGCAACCGAGTTGTTATACAATTTCTTTCTGTCCAACGCTTATTATTCCCAGGAGGACTTTGGCTCCGCCGAAGTGTTTGCTAAGCGAAACCAGGCGCTCTTGGCCGAATATGATCGCCGGAAAGTACTGTTCTGGGAAGAAGAAGACTACCGGTATCTCCATGGCATGGATCAACTCGACCTAGCCAAATTGCTCGAATGGAACGAGCGTGCAACCGGCAACAAGGCTTTGCCATCGGCCCCAACCATCTGTCCGGCCTGCCCGGTTTTTCCTTTTCCACCGCCACAAGCTTCGGCAGAAAATGTGCTGGACCGCAACTTGTTTCGGCAATGCCAGTCGCTGGCTGATGTGTCTCAAAAAATTGCCACCGCCTTAGATTCGTGCGAATACGAAAAACGTTTTTATGCCGTCCCTGGTGGGTTTGCCATCGTAGCACGGCTCGAACAATTCGACCGGAGCAATGCCATTTCGCTCGCCCCTCCTGCGCGTTGGTCTGTTGCTTTTCCGCCGTTGCGCAATTTCAGCGATTATTTCAGCGCGCTTATTTTCGGTCAGGAAGGCAGTTTCCGGATCATTGTCTTTATAGTCACCGACCAGCCGTTTTCCCAAAATGCGCGGCTGGTGAGCCGGGAGGAGGGGGTCAGTTGGCTGCGCGGTGGACTGAACGTCCTGCCCGAAGCCTTCGAACAGATAGCGTGGACCAATCACTTTAACTGCACGGCGTTGATTTATGAATTCAAAGTCACCTCTGCACAAGGCAAGGCCCAACTGGTCGACAACAGCAGATTCCCCGTGCGGACGCATTTGAAAATGGCCCGCATCCTCCAATACCTGAAAGCCTCCGGGCAATAACGGCTACCACCCCAATTTCCGCAGAAGGCCGAACGAACGCTCCCACAACTTCGCTCCGGCTTCCGGGTCGTAGCATTTGGGATCCATAGGCTTTTCGTTGAACATATGGAGATAGTAGTTCGTCTTGCCTTCCACTTCGGCCGACGCGCAGAGGTATAGCACGGGTTGCGCGGCTACCTGGGGTGAGCGGAAGAAGAGCCGGAAAATGCCTTTGATAAACGCATGCAGCAGTGGCGGCGCATCGCGGGCGATGTTACTGTTCACCGGGCCCGGGCACATCACATTGACCGATACGTCGGGTTGCCCGTCGGGGCGGAGCAGCCGCCGCGCCAGTTCGGTGGCAAACGTATTGAGCACCAGTTTGTAGTAACTGTAATTACTCATGGCCTTGTTGATGCCGTAGTCGAAGTAGGTGCCAAATTCGGCCCAATCGATCTCCGATGCCCCGCGGTGCGAATCGGAGGAGACGAACAAAATCCGCGGTCGCGGCGCCCCTGCCGGCACGCCGTTTCGGGCAAATGCATCGTTGGCGATGACGCCTGATTCCAACAGTTTTTCGATCATCAACACCGGCGCCAGGAAATTGACCTGGAAGATTTCATCCAGCCCGTCTTTGGTCTTCCGACCCCGCGCCGGGGCGACGCCGGCGTTGGAAACTACCACATCCAACCGGACATTGTCCAGCTGCAGGCCCTGGCAAAAACCCGATACCGAATTAAAATCAGCGAGGTCGATGTGCCGCATTTCCACCAGTTGAGAACCGCTGAAGCGTTTCACGGCTTCGCCTTTTTCCGGTATGCCGCTGCGGCAGGCCATGATAACCCGCGCGCCCCGGCGCGCCATGTCGACCGCCACGGCAAACCCCAGGCCCGAGCTGGCCCCGGTGACCAGGCAGGTTTTGCCGTCGAGCCGGTCGGTCTCTTTCAGGTGGCCCGCCAGATCCTGCTTGCGGAAGAGATCACGGATGCCTGTTAGCGTGGCTTCTACAGGGTTTTTAAATCGACCTTGTGACATAAGTGGCGTCAGATTTTGTCGGCGAAAGATAGGGCAGGGCCGCCAAAGCCCGCACCATTGCTGTTACAAGCGCTCGAACCGCGCCTGGAAGAAGCGCAGGTATTTTGGTTCATAGATCATTTTCAAGCCCTTGATCCGCTTACGCCGGTCCCAAACGGCCGCCGTTGATTCGGCGATCACGTCCATGTGTGCCTGGGTGTACACCCGGCGCGGGATCGTAAAGCGCACCAGTTCCAGTTTGGGGTAGTAGTTCTCACCGTTCGGTTTGCGGCCGGCCGATACGATGCCGCGTTCCATCGTGCGCACCCCCGAATCGAGATAAACCTCGGCGGCCAGGGTTTGGGCCGGGAACTCGTCTTGCGAAAGATGGGGCAGAAACCGCTTGGCGTCGACGAAAATGCCGTGGCCGCCGATGGGCCGGACGATGGGGATGCCGTAATGCTCCATCATGTGCCCCAGGTATTCCACCTGTCCGACCCGGGCGTGAATATGATTGTCGTCGAGGCTTTCTTCGATGCCGATGGCCATCGCCTCCATGTCGCGACCCGCCAACCCGCCATACGTATGGAGCCCCTCGTACACCACGACCAGGTTGCGGGCCTCTTCGAACAAATCCCAGTCGTTGAGCGCCAGGAACCCGCCGATATTCACCAGGGCGTCCTTCTTGGCGCTCATGGTAGCCCCGTCGGTGTAGGAGCAGATCTCGTGCACAATAGCACGGATATTTTTTTGCCCGTATCCGGCTTCCCGCTGTTTGATGAACCAGGCATTTTCGGCCACCCGCGTCATGTCGTGGATGATCTTTATGCCGTGTTTTTGCGTGAGGGCGCGCAGGTTGCGCAGGTTTTCCATGCTGATGGGTTGCCCACCTGCCATGTTTACATTTGTGGCAATGCTGACATATGGGATTTTATTTGCGCCATGTTGCCGGATCACCTGCTCCAGTTTATTCAGGTCCACATTGCCTTTGAACGGGTACTCGCTCAGCGGGTCGTGCGCCTCGTCGACGATGACATCCACGAAGGTGCCGCCGGCGAGTTCCTGGTGCAGACGGGTAGTTGTGAAATACATATTGCCCGGGATGATATCGCCGGGTTTGATCATCACTTTCGACAGGATGTTTTCGGCGCCGCGCCCCTGGTGGGTGGGGATGAGGTAGCGATACCCGTAATAGGTCTGGACGGCGTTTTCGAGGTGGTAAAAATTCCGGCTGCCGGCATAGGCTTCGTCGCCGAGCATGAGTCCGGCCCATTGGCGGTCGCTCATGGCCGAAGTGCCGCTATCGGTCAGCAAATCGATGTACACATCCTCGGAGCGGAGCAAAAAGGTGTTGAAACCGGCCGTGCGAATCGCTTTCAGGCGTTGGGCCCGGGTGGTCATTTTCAACAACTCCACCATTTTCATCTTATAGGGTTCGGCCCAGGAGCGTTTGTATGTGGTATGCATGCGTGGTAAAAATTTGGTGAGGTAATTGGCCCAACGGCCGGCATTCCGGCCCTGAATCCCGGGTGCAATGCTCCGGCAATTACCCGGCCCAGCGGATGACCTGCCACAGGGCCGCAGTTGAGATTGCTCAATATCCGGACAAAACCGACCTTTGCCGGCTCATTGCAAAAACAAGAACATGCGCCTGTCCCCTTTATTACTCTCTGCCCTGCTGATCGGTTATTGTGTTACCGCGCAAGCCCAAACCGAATTGCCGCTCACCCGAACCATCGCCACCACCTACGCCAAAGGCACCCGAAGCCCCAGCGGCGCGCCGGGGCGCATGTATTGGCAAAACACCGCGACCTATAACCTGCAGGTTCAATTTACTCCGGCAACCAGACGGGTTTCCGGGGTTGCTGAAATTGCTTATGTCAATAAAAGCCCGGATACCCTGCTCAACATCTTATTCAAACTGTACCCCAATCTGTATCAGAAAGGCGCCCAGCGGTTAATGACCATTGAACCGGAAGACGTGACCGACGGAATGCTTATCACCTCGCTAACGGTCAACGGCAATGAAACCAAGCCGTCGGACTGGCACATCGGCGGCACGAATATGTCGCTGCGCATTCCGCCTTTGTTCCCAGGGCAAACCATCCGGTTTACCATCCGGTATGATTACGACCTGAATAAAAACTCGCATATCCGAACCGGAGAGGTCGACGGAGGCGCCTGGTTCCTCGCGTATTTTTTCCCGCGTATTGCGGTGTACGACGATATCGACGGCTGGAATCGCAACCCGTACCTCGGGACACAGGAGTTTTACAACGATTTCTGCGACTTTAATCTGTCCGTCACGGTACCCAAAGATTACCTGGTGTGGGCCACCGGCGACTGGCTCAATTGCAGTGAAGTGTTGGCGCCGGGGTTTTGCGACCGGCTGGCCGCCGCCGAACGAAGCGACGGCGTCACGACCATTATCGACAGTACTGACCTGAAAAACGGCCATATCACGGCACAGAATGCGGAGAACACCTTCCTGTTTGAGGCGCGTAACGTGACCGATGTGGCAGTGGGCATCAGCAATCACTATCTGTGGAAGTCGAGCAGCCTCGTAGTCGACAGCTCCACCGGCCGTCGTACCCGGGTGGACGCCGTGTTCAACGCGGCGCACCGCGATTATTTTCAAGTGGTGGAAGACGCCCGAAAAACCGTGGAGGCCATGAGTTTTCGCTTTCCGCGCTGGCCATACCCTTACCCGCACGAAACCGTGTTCGATGGACTGGATCAGATGGAATACCCGATGATGGTGAACGACAACCCGCTGGAGGACCGCGCAGAGAGCATCGAACTGACCGATCACGAGATTTTCCATACCATGTTCCCCTTTTACATGGGTATCAACGAAACCAAATACGGCTGGATGGACGAGGGCTGGGCCACCATTGGCGAGTGGCTTATTTCGCCCATGATCGATACCACGATCGTGGATGAATACGGCATGATACCGTACGAACGCGCCGCCGGCACGGAAATCGACCTGCCGATCACGACGCTCACCACGCAGTTGAACGGCGGATCCATGTTCATCAATTCGTATCCAAAACCAGCTCTCGGTTATTTATATGCAAAAGACCTGCTTGGCGACTCGCTCTTTTTCAAAGGGCTCCACCACTATATCCGAACCTGGAACGGGAAACATCCCATGCCCTATGATTTTTTTTATTGTATGAATGCCGGCAGTGGCGTCAACCTGAACTGGTTTTGGAAGCGCTGGTTTTTTGACTCCGGCGTGCCCGATTTAGCCATTGGCAAGGTATCGGCGACGAAAAAGAAGAAGCGCATAATCGTCGAATCAAAAGGGACCAAGCCCGTTCCCATCGATTTGACGGTGACGTTTACCGACGGCTCGGTGCAACGCATACACCGCAGCGTTGCTGTTTGGGAAAAAGGCGACCGCAGTGTAGTAATTCCGTTTCATGCCGATAAAACCGTCAAATCAGTTCAATTGGGCAGTACCTACGTGCCCGATGTGGACAAAACCAACAACACCGCCCCGGGCCCTGGCTCTGGCAAGAAACCATAACTGTTATTTCCTTCCAAAACAAAAACAACGCTATGTCTGTCCTGATCCGATTGCTGTTGCCGGTCCTGTTTTGCTCAGCCGCATCGGCACTTTTTACCCAAAACCTGTATATGCCGCGCAATATCCGCCTGGCCTACGACAAACAAACCCGTTCCACGGATGGCAAACCGGGCCCCCGGTACTGGCAAAACCATGCCGATTACCGTATCGACGTATCGGTAGACATACCGACCCGTCTGATCAATGGTACGGAAACGATCAAATATTACAACAACAGCCCGGATACCCTACGGCTTATCCGGTTGAAACTGGCCCACGACCTTTGGCGTAAAAACGGCCAGCGAAACTATGACTTGCCGGCGCAAGACATCACCGAAGGCGTGCTGATCCGGCAGGTCCGGATCGCAGGCAGACCGGTCGGGGCGGAGCTCCTGCAACGGGGCAACACTTTTTTGGATGTATCATTGATCCAGCCGCTTCCGCCCGGGCAGGTTCTGAACGTAGGCGTCGATTGGTCGCACACCGCCCCATCGGCGCCCGGTACGCCGCGCGAATGCGTGTGCGATTCCACCACATGGTTCAACGCGTACTGGTATCCGCAGGTAGCCGTGTACGACGACTTGCACGGTTGGGCAGACATGCCGTATAACGGCTTGCAGGAGATGTACAATGATTTTTCCAATTACGAAGTGTACATCACCGTGCCGGGCAATACGATGGTTTGGGCTACCGGGGTCTGGCAAAATGCTGCCGATTTGCTGCAGCCGGCGTTTTTGAAGCGCTATGAATTGGCCCAGCAATCCGACCAGGTGGTCAAGATCTTTACACCCGCCGATTACGCCGCGAATACGGCTTTTTTCAAACAAGCCGGTACGCATACTTTTGTCTACAAGGCGGAAAATGTGCCCGACTTTGCCTTTGCATTCAGCGACCATTACCTCTGGGATGCCACCACCATGAGCCCCGAACCCGGCCGGAAAACGCTGGTGAGTGCGGCGTACAATTCTGCATCTTCCGATTATTACGAAGTGTGCCAGGTGGCGGCGCGCGGCCTGAAGATCATGTCGACCTGGCTGCCCGGCTACCCGTACCCTTACCCACGCATGACCATATTCAACGGTGACGACGGCATGGAATTCCCCATGATGTGCAACGACGCCAGCACCAGTCCGCGCAGCCCGGTCGGGTTGACGGTCCACGAGTCGTCGCACACGTATTTTCCGTTCATGATGGGAATTAACGAACAATATTATGCCTGGATGGACGAAGGCTGGGCGGCCTTTTTCGACATACTGGTGAGCGACACCGTTGCCGGAAGCCGTATCGGCCAGTTGCGCGACTATCCCGCCGCCGCCGGCACCGACCAGGATATGCCACCGATGACCCCCTCGCGTCATTTGAACATTCCGGCATACCGGGTGGCGTCGTACAACCGGCCGCAGGCGGCCTATCTGGCGCTATATCAAATGTTGGGTTACGAACGCTTCCACCGCTGTATGGTCGAATACATGAACCGCTGGAAAGGCAAGCATCCCCAACCCTTCGATTTCTTTAATACCTGGAATGCCGCAGCCGGCGAGAACCTCGATTGGTTTTGGAAACCCTGGTTTTTTGATTGGGGATACCCCGACCTGGCCGTGGGCGGCGTGGACCGGAAGGGGGTACGCATTGAAAACCGCGGCACCATGCCAATGTCGGCCGTTGGAGCCATAACCTATACGGACGGGACCCGCACGACATTCAACCAGTCGGCCGCCGTGTGGAAAAATGGCAATACGGTTATACATATTCCGGTTGCCCGCGGCAAAACCGTCCAGAAGGTGACGCTGGACGATCCGCATGTATCCGACACCGTAAAAGAGAACAACACCTGGACGCGCCGGTGATCCGGGGCGCATACAGGCGTTTGGGGGAGGGATGCCGGTTTACCAGAGGAACGGTAAGAGCGCTTTGCGTTCGGCCGGATAGGCGGCGAACTGCTCGCGGTACCACTGGTGATGCGCTAATGCGCGTGGCGCGAGATTGGCAAAGGTCCAGCAGGCAAAAGCGAGCCCGGGAAGGCTCCAGCTGAGCAAGGCAAATCCGGTCCATTCCACGATCTCACCGAAATGATTCGGGCAGCTGATATAGGCAAACCAGCTGCCAGTGGGTATTTTATACCCTGTTTCACCCGGTTTGCGCAAGGCGATCAGGTGATAATCGGTGCGGACATTTATGCCTGCTCCGATGAGGAACAAGCCTAGTCCGGACAGAAACCGCCAATCGCCAAGCCAATCCGGCGGATAGTTGGCAAAACGGCTGAAATAGTAACCCAGCAAGAATCCATTCATGGTATTAAAACCCATGGCCGACAACACGATAAGCAACGGCATCCGCTTGCCGTGCGTCCGCAGGGAAAAAGGAAAAATGAGGCTACGATGGATATAGTGCGCAGCAAACAGCGCAAGCATCACGAATATCGGCGTGGTCAGTGGGGCTGTTCCGCTACCCCACACTGCAAAAAGTACGATCAATACCGTGCTTTCCATGATTATCCAACCCAGCCGGTTGTCGACGGTAGGGCCCCAGCCGGCGCGCGTATGGCGCCCAAACGGCGCATTGACCCGTAGCAGGTAAAGAAAGGTGATCAAGCCCAGCGCCATCCAGGCATATGTGAGCAGTTGGTATTGTGACCAGTTCATGATGTGGCAAATTTTCCTTGTTTGGTGAACCAATGGTAGGTATCGCGGACGGTTTCTTCCAGCGGACGCGGGCGGTAACCCAGTTCGCGAACGGCTTTGGCGGCCGAAACCCGGGGGTGGCCTCGTTCCACATGGGAGAGTGCTTCCCGGGTAAACAGCGCTTGCCGGCCCGTCAACGCGCTCCAGCCGGCTAGTACCGGGGTGATCGATTTCAACAACCAGAACGGCACGGTGTGGCGCGGCATGGTTTGCCCGGAAATCCGGCCCAACAAGGCTGCCAGGTCAATCATCGTCGCAAATTGCCCCGAAAGCAGGTGGGCTTCTCCGGGTTTGCCCGCAGTGAGGGCTGCTGCGGCTGCCAGAGCGATATCGCGGTTGTCTACCCAATCGAACCCGCCTGGGGTGAGCACCGGTATCCGGCGTTGCAGCAGATCGAGGATCATCTGTCCCTGCAGAGACGGTTTGAAATCCCAGGGCCCCAGCACTGCGGTGGGATTGAGGCAAAGGGTTTCCATTCCGTACTCGCCATTGGCGGCCAGAACCAGAGCCTGAGCGGCAGCCTTGCTGCGTTCATACGGGAATTCGGTGGCAGGTTGCGCATTCTCATCAAACACCCGATCCGGTGGTACAGCCCGGTAAGCATGGATCGAACTGAAGTAGACAAAACGCCGCACGCCGGCCAACTGGCAAGCGCTCAGGAGCTGTTGAGTGCCTGACACATTCGTTTGCCACAATTGTTTTTCCGGAACACCCCCAATGCTGATCTGCGCAGCCAGGTGTTGCACCACCTCGGCACCTGCACATAGGCGCTGCAGCGTCGGAGCATCGGTCAGCGGGCCGTGTACCAGGGTCACCGGCAGGCCGCGCAACGCAGTATCGTCGCGGTATACCAGCGCTCGCACCTCATGCCCTTCTTCCAGTAAATGGCGGCAAACGGCGGCTCCGACATGGCCATTTGCGCCGGTGAGTGCTACAACCATGGCAGTAAAGGTAGCGGCGACGGGGAATTAATCTACGAGAAAATCAAAACCCGCGTTTGTCTTGATAAATCAGGTATAGTTTTTGTTTGGAGAGGCTTGGCTACATGTGTTGAAAAGCATATTATTGCCATGCCAAAACGATTCGATCCAGTAAAATTAATCCAGTTATTGCCCGCCTATTCGCTTCATCCTGCCTGCCGCCTCCGCGAAGATGCATTTTACATCGAATTGCATTGATCCATTTTAGAGCATGCCATGTCCCGGACCGCTTATAATATACCGTTGAACGCACGAAACTGCAAAGGCATCCTGCTGGCTCTTGCCGGGCTGCTGTACTGCCTTGCCGGCCGGGCTCAACAATCCATTGCCTTTAACCTCAATGGGAACGATTACCGGATCAATGTGTCATGGGTGGTCAGGCATAACAATACAGAGGCGCGACTCAAGACGGAACATGCCTTTACCACCGACGGTCAGGATGCGTTCGATCTGGCCGTGTTTTTCAATTTTGCCGACTCCCTTCCACCGGACAACGATGTGGTTTGGGGGTTTCAATTCAACTCCAGTAGCGACATGATCAGCCCTGGCGCCAATGAGAAGCGCTCCAGGAGTAAAAGCCTGTTTCAGCGATTCGAATTGGCAGGTGGCGGGCAGGCAACCCTGACCATTATACCCAAAGTCTGGAAACGAAATGCCGCCGGCAAATTCGATGTTCTGGTTGCGGGAAACCCCATTAAATTGTCGTTTACAATCACGGGCAGTTCCCCGCTGGCTGCTTCCGACCGGACCGGCCAATCAGATCCCTCCGGCTCCGCCGATTCAGTGCGAACGCCCGCCGCAAGCTCCAAACCTGCTGCGCCTCAAACGGTAGCGCCGGAGGCAACAGAAGAAGGGGCCGCCTACAACGAGGCAACTACAGCAGGCGATACCCTGCAGAAAATCAAGGCGCTGCGCGAATTTGTCGATAAATACGCGGCCGCCAATCCGAAGTCGCCGCTGGTGGCGAAAGCCATAAAGGATATCCCGTTGGGTACCAGTGTCCCCGAGAAAAAAAGCGATGGAACTATTGCCTATACCCTCGATTATGCCGTGAAACCTGTAGTTGACTCGGCGACGGTTAAGGGCTGGCGCTGGAGCTTGGCGCAGTCGGAATTCGGTCAATACAAACTGACGCTGACCAGCTTGCACGACTCCCTGAAGTCGTTCAAAATTGCTGACCTGGGCAAAAACGCGCCGTTTAATCAGCCCAAGGAATTGCGGCCGTTTGAGAGAATCAGCGTCAGGTTGGCCGGTTTAACGGGCGACTCTTTCCGGATCAGGGTACAAGGCGGGACGCCTCCGTTTATCGTTTTTTTGTCGCAGAACAGAATACCAAAGTGGCGGCAGGTCCTGAGCCAGACCGATACCGTATGGGCATTCAGCAAGGACGTTTGCCTGCTTTGTAAAAGCGGCAATTCTACCCTCGAAGTATACGACAGTGATTTGAGTACGCTGTTACTAAAGGTGGATGACGCCGTCAATATCTTCAAAATCAACTATTTCTACCTTTCCCTTTTCTGCATCGCCCTCATTTTGCTGGTTTATTTTACCTACCGGCCGTTGCGTTCGTTCTGGCAGCGGTATACATTTGAAAAAAGGTTGCGCCAGATTAAAGCCTGGGAAATCAAAGAAGAAGAAGCCCGGACTAAGCGGTAATTGCCGGCGTTGTTTTTAATCACCCTCCGCTCAACTGATCGATTACACCATGAACATCATTAATCAGATTCACCATAATGAACTTTGGAACCGGAAAGCGGGATTGGGGCTGTTTGGAAGGCGCTTGTTGCCTTTGATATATAGTTTAGGCTTGATAGCCGTATGGAATTATACAGCAACCGCCCAAAATTGTTTTGCGGTCAATACGGCTAAATCCGATGTTATTCTGAGCCCTATTTCCTCTGCTAAATTACCCGGCAATGGCGACACGCTGTTGGTGCCCTGTAATCGTGGTATCGTAAATTTTTCTATCACCATCGATTTTGCAGGGAACACCGAGCAATACTTCGAAGATAGCGCCAAACTGGTGGCAACCCTGTATTACGACAACCTCACATTCCTGATGGTCTATGATGCTGCCACCAACACCTTTCACCTGTTGAATAATCAAGCGTTTCTTGGACCTGGCACTTATGACATGCTGATTGCGACAACGAGTTGCTCCCCCAGCGGAGCTGCCTGCAGCAACTGTGCCGTGACCTACTCGTTTGAAGTGGCATACGACTCCAGCGTGAACCTGGATGTGGCCGTGGCAACCGACCCTGTTCCACCTATTCTGACCTGTAAAGCCGGAAGTGCTGTCACCCTCAAAGGCACCCCTCCCATCAGCGACAGCTTCCACCCGCAATGGTCGAAATTGATCAATACGACATACGTCCCCATTCCTGGAGCGACCTTGTCCACCTACTCGGCCACACAGCCGGGCACCTATCAATACGCGCTTTCAGGGCCTGCCGGGTGCTTGGGGCTCAACATAGCCGTGGTCGATCCACCGCTGAGGCCGGAAATTCAGATCAATCCTAATCCGCAACTTATGACCGCTTGCCGGCAGGAAATAAAAGGGGTGAAGGTGAATAACAGCGGCGGCGGCGACCCCAACCTGGATTATGCCTGGGCGACCGGCAGCGGCGGCATCATTGAGAGCGGGGGGCAAACTCCTAACCCCACCATCAGCGCACCTGGCAACTATGTAGTGACAGTAACGAGAAAAGATAACGGTTGCCAGGCCGTCGATACCTTAACGATCAAACTGGGTAATATACCATCGGTCAATGTGGTCATTACACCGCAGCCTAATACCACACAATTGACTTGTGCCACCACAGCCATTCAACTTTCCGCCAGCGCATCCTTGTCGTCGGGTAATTCTACATTCACTTTCGAATGGCCGGGTGGCTCCGGCCCCACATGGCTGGCCATCAGCCCGGGCAATTACAAGGTGACCGCCACGTCGGTGGCAAACGGCTGCCAGGGTGCTGCCGCGATTGACGTTACGCTCGACGATGTAAAGCCTTTCGTACAGATTGTAAGCACCCGCGACACTGTTTGTACCGATGAAAGCGCCACCCTGACCGCCCTTACCCAAAAGTTGACTGCTTTTGCATGGAGTAATGACGCCCTGATCAACACCATTACCGTAGCACCCCCGGTCGATGGCGCCAATGCCTATTCGGTGACGGTGACAGCCATCGATAACGGTTGTACCAATACTGCCGTCAAATGGATCGAGCGGGTGCCCGTGCCGGAAGTGACCTGTCTCGACCTGATGTACACTATTGCCAATAAATCGCAACTCACGATCGATTGCGATGCGTCGGGTGATCAGATCAACTGGGTGGCCGACCCGATCAATATGTCGGGCATCCCGCCCACAGGTAGCGGGCCCATTCAAAATCAACTTTTTACCCTGGCCGATGTACAAGCGCCTGGCCGGGTGAAATACGCTTTTTTTGCCAAAAATGCCGGTTGTACCGGCGATCGGGCCGATGTGATCGTGCAGGTGCTCCCCGAGGCGGAAGCCGGCATTTTTATCCCCGAACTCATTACGCCAAACGGCGACGGCCTGAATGATAGTTGGAATATCATATTGCCCGAAACGGCCGGAAACCCGGCAGATTATGCCCTCATGGTATACAACCGGTACGGTTCCCTGGTGTACGAGGGCAACCTTGCCCGCTCCTTTGATGCGAACCTTTACCCGGATGGAACGTACTACTATGTATTAATCGACCCCTCAGGCCGTAAAATCCGCGGGGCGGTTACCATTTTGCGCAGACAGTAGCGTCGTTAGAACCCCTTTCATTGCTAAATTAATCCGTTATGCACATAAACCCATACGTACCGATTTTTACTTTTCTGCTTACCTGCGCCATCCAGTTGACGGCACAGCAAACCCCATTTCTCAATCATTATACCTGGGATACCCGGCTGTTTAACCCGGCCAGCCAGGGCGATGGCAACGGCGGGGAAATAGCGATCGCGTACCGCAACCAGTTCCAGGAATTGGAGCCCTCTATCCGGCCGAATACTTACCTGTTGCACGCCGACATATCGCCGTATATCGGACGCCGCATCGGACTCGGCGTACAATTGATGGGCGATAAAGCCCATTTGCTCAGCCGGTTTCAGTTCAGCGGATTTTTTGGGTATCACCTCGTCGAGAATGAAAAGATGCGGTTTTCCCTGGGCGCCATGGCGGGTTTGCTCAACCAAAAATTCAATTTCGACGGCGTCAAGGTGAGCGATGTGCTCGACTTGTTCCTGTTCTACGACCAGGTGAATGCCACCCGCTTCGACGGCGGCCCGGGCATGGCGTTTGAATACCGGTTCAAAGGGGGCTCGTTTCTGGCTCTGGATGCCGCAGCGCCCCAACTTTTCAGCAGCGACATCCGGATCGAAAGCGCCAATGGTACTTCGCCCAGTGGAGTGGTTTACGATATGATCCCGCATTTGTTGGCGAATGCCCGGTTCCGGTTTCAACGGCCTGGATTTGCGCTCGAACCCAACGCTACTTTCCGGGCAATTTCTGGTGTGCATCCGTTGCAAACAGGCAAATTTGACCTCAACCTGAATGCCTATTTCCTGAAAGAAAACCGTCTGATGCTGGGCGGCGGCATGCGCACGGGCGAAGCCGGCATACATGCCCATATCGGCGTGATGCCGACCAGTGTTGTACGGATCGTCGCTTCGGTTGAAATGCATTCCACCCTGGGGACCACCTATGAAGTTGGCGTAACGTACGCCCTTTCCAAGATCGTTTCGGCTGCGACACCGGCCTCCGATTTGATTACCAAAACAACCAATGAAATTAAAGGTGCCGTCAAAGACCTTGATCCTGCCATCAACAACGTACGGGCCCAGCATAGCATTATCGAAGGCGCCATTGTCGCCGGAAATGCTATGCCGACCCGAAAAATGAAAATTGCACAATCCGAAAAATGTACTTACCTGCTGTCGCAAACCGGGCAGGAAATCCTGCGTTTGCAGGAACTGGCGGATGCTCTCGATGCCAAGCGCCGCGATGCGGAAAGCCTGGCCTACGATGCCGAGCGCAAAGGTGAACCGCTGAAGCCGGAGGCCCGCAATAACCTGACAGCCACCAAGGCCCTCTATGATCAGATCGTGGAGCAACTCCGGAATTTGGGGCGGGTGCGGCAGGATTTAGTGCAACGTTGTAAAGAACTGGTGCCGGAGGTGAACGTTATGACCTGCCTGCGCGACCATGACGGTCCGTGTTTGGAAGAATTGTTGAACAACCGAATGGATAGTCTGCCAGTGAAGCCGGCCAATTTGTTTGCAGTGCAATCTGACCTTAAACCTGGGAAGTCATCTATCACCTACCATTTTGCCGACGATGCTGACGCATATGCGCTGACACCTTCCTTGAAAGGGCTGGCCGACCATATCGCAAGTCAGGTTCGGGAGATGGAAGCACAAGGCGGGCATTTGGCAAGCGTCAATCTGGTCACAGAGCTGCAGGAAGATAAGAACACCCTGGCCTATACCCCCGATGTGCAGTATCGTGGTGAGTTCGACAAATCACCACTGGTATACACGCTTATCGATAATGAAACTGGGACTTCCGAACCAAAATCGTTTCTGACAGCCCCGGGCGCGCCAGTTACCCTGGAGGCGTTGGGCGTGCTCAAACTCGCCGCCCTGCGTCAATACCTGGCCGGATCAGGCTTGCCTGCCGGTCGGATCAATCTGGAAGTACGGTATAATCATTCCGGTAATATTTACAGGGAGGAGACTAAATGCATCCTCAACATAAACGAGTAAGGGTCCGAAAGGCTTGGGGCTGTTTTAAAAGAACAGGCTCGCGTGTCCCGCCAAATTTCGTGGGGTTCCCGGAGTGAAGTGAATTTCCGATACCGGCGCTGTTTCCTGGAATAACCGGCTTTCGGTATCGAACTGGGCTTCGTTCCATGGGCGGTTGAACAGGTTTTGTACAACCAGCCCGATCTCGAAGTGTTTGCCGGTGTAGTTGAACACCGCATCGGTCAGGAAATACCCTTTTGCCACGACCGAATTGTGCTCATTTGCGGGCCGGTTGCCGATGAACCGGTAGCGCAGGCTGCCATTCAGACCGTTTCGGCATTCAAAGGACAAGCCGCCGATGCTGGTCAGATCAGCCGCCAGGGGGATGTAGTTTTCGCCTTCCCGTGTGTTGTCGGCGCGGGCGAAGGTGTAATTCAGGTCGGCATCGGCAAACAGCCACGATCGCAATTGCCAGCGCAGGGCCAGGTCCAAGCCCTGCCGCGTAGTCTTGCCGCTGGGTTCCACCACGGCTTCATCGCCGACGTACACAAACTCCTGATCGAGGTGCAGGCGCCAGGCGCCGGCCGTGAGCAACAACCGGGGCAATACTTTCACCGTGGCGCCGGCTTCGAAACCTAAGGCTCTGGGCAGTATACCGTTCCCGTTTTGGGCAACCACCACCCGCGCGTCGTTGGAATGAAACCCATAACCCGCGTTGGCAAAGCCTTGCACGCGGTCGTTGAAGGTGTAATAGGCGTTCAATTTTGGACTGGCCAGACCGGCAGTTTGCATTTTTCGATCGTAAGCCGTCTGCAGTTTGTCGATATACAGGAATTGGAACTGGTCGAACCGCAGGCCGGGATTCAGGATGAAGTGTTGCCCGATGTGGATTTTCTCATCCAGATAGAGGGCAAAGTTGTATTCGTTGACATCGCCGAGTGCCTTGCGTTCCAGCAACGTTTGACGGCCGGCCGTGTGCGAGAGTTCGTCGTCTTTAATGCCGTCGAAGCGGAAATCGGCGCCCAAACCGGTTTGCCATTTGATCCCGCCCCATTGGTCGTCGCGTTCATACACGCCGTGATAACCGACCAGGTTGCGTTGTTCTTTTTGCCGGATCTGATCGCCGTTTACCGGGTCGTGGAGAAAAAAGGTGAAATCGGAGTAGAGTTCGAAGGCATAGTGTGAATAGTAAAACTGGTTTTTCAGCAGGCTGCCATCGGGCAGCACGGAATGGAGCCGGAAATTCAGATTGGTACGGTTGGTATTTCCGCCTTCCGTACTATCGATCGCTCCGAATCGCCCGATCAGACCGCTTTCCACCGCTCTTTCGGGGATTTGCCCGGAGGCATCCCAACGGCTCGAAAAGGCGCCGGCCGAAACGTTCAGAAAAGTATTTGGATTGATCGCGGTATTGTATTTCAAAAAGGTACTGAACCGGTTGTATGCCTGCGGGCTGTCGAAATATCCATTGGAATAAGCATACTCGGTGGCGAGGTAGGCGTGTTGCGGTCGCGCGCCATTGGTCTCATCCAGCAGTTTGAAAGCGCCCACCGTGCGAAAGGTGTTGAATTGCCCGGCACTCACTTTGAGCAGGTTTTGATCCAGGGCGTTTTTGGTTTGAAAATCAACATACCCCGCCGTGCACAGGTTGCCGTAGGGCGCATAATACGGGCCCTTGGCAAATTGGACACGGTCTACAATTTCCGGGATCAGAAAATGCAAGTCAGCATAGCCCTGACCGTGGGCGTGCGAAACCATGTTGACCGGGATGCCATCCACATCCAGGGCAATATCGGTGCCGTGATCGAGGTCGAACCCGCGCAGGAAAATCTGCTCGGCTTTGCCGCCGCCTGCGTGTTGCGCGATGAACAGGCCGGGCACCATACGCAAGACGTCTTGCGACGTATTGACCGGCCGCAGGTTGATGTCGAGCGCGGAAATTGCCTGCCGGCTCATCTCGGGGTCGGAACGGATGACCACATCCTTGAGTTCGATCGGAGCGGATTCGAGGAATGTTTTGATGGTTGTGGTTTCGCTGTCGCGGACATCCAGGATTTCCGACACACTTTTAAAGCCTAAGTAATTGAATACCAATTGGTAATGCCCTGCCGGCAAATTATTGAATTGGTAATAGCCCAGTTCATCGGTATAGGCGCGACCATTTGATGGCCCGTTAAGCGCCACCGAAACGCCGGCCAATGCGCTGTGACTACCCGCGTCGGTTACGCTGCCGCGCACACAACCGTTGTGGTAGGCAAAAGCAGGCAGGTCGAGGCCCAACAGCAGGAAAAAAGGAAGGATTGATTTCATCGGACGGAGTCGTTGAATTGTCAGAACCGGAATAACCTACGAACTGACAACCGGTACGGTTTTCCTTCCCGATGTAAAAAAGGAGGAGGTTTAAACTTTAGCGCAGATTGAAGCCGGCGACTGAAATCTAATCATGCCGCAAAGCCCCTGCCGGGAAACCGCGCTGACGCTTTGATTGAACCTCAAACCTGAATATCGCTGCGCACAAATCCATCCTCGATCTGGATGATTCGCGTCCCATACTGGGCATTTTTTTCGGAGTGCGTGACCTGGAGGATGGTCATGCCTTCCTGATGCAGTTGTTTGAACAAATCCATGATCGTTTCGCCCTGCGAGGAATGCAGGTTGCCGGTGGGTTCGTCGGCGAGCAGGAGTTTGGGTTTTCCGATGATGGCGCGGGCCACGCCCACGAGCTGTTGCTGGCCGCCGGAGAGTTGCGCCGGGAAAAGGTCTTTTTTAGCGACCATATTGAAGCGGTCGAGGATATCGGCTACCATAGCCTTGCGTTCTGCCGACTTCACGTTGCGGTATAACAGTGGAGTTTCGATGTTCTCGTACACCGTCAGTTCGTCGATCAGGTGATAGGCCTGGAACACGAAGCCGAGGTAGTGTTTGTGCAGTTCAGTGCGTTTGCGTTCGTTGAACTGGTGGACGGGCTCGTCGAAGAAAAAATACTCGCCCGCATTGGGCTCGTCGAGCATGCCGATGATGTTCAACAGCGTCGATTTGCCAGCGCCGCTCGGCCCCATGATAGTAACGAATTCTTTTTCCCGGATGTCCAGGTTGATATCGCGCAGTACCCAGGTTTTCTGGGGGCCATTCTGGTGGTAGCGCTCGATGTTGCGGAGTTTGATCATGGTTCGGTTTGTGTTGTTTGTTGCTGCATGCGGCAGGCTCTTTGCCGGGGCAAAGGACATGCCAAGATACGTAACTATTTGTTGATCAGAAAACTGCATGCTGCTTAACCGCCTTCATTTGTTTCATAACCGGACACCGGTGTTCGAAAACGGACAGGCTTTTTCCCGGCTCGTTGCGCGGGCATTCGAGCCAGACTTTGTTCAGGGCAATTGCTCCAGCAGCCATTCGCGCTCTGTCAGTACCGGCTCATCGGCGATCTTTTGTTTCAGGCTTCGCACATCGGCTTTATTAAACGGGTTGACGGTAATCAGTTTTTGCGTATACCGCACGAGTTTCAGGTAGTTGTCGCGGTGGTAGCCCAACATGGGTTTGCGGCGGATGTAGTTTTTCAACGCTTCCAGGTGGGCGTGCAGCAGATCGTGCTCGCCCAGTTCGTAGTAGATTTTCAAAGCCATCGTTTTGGCGGCCAGGCTGAGCAAGGGATCGTAGTAGTTGGAATGTTGCAGCAAGGCGAGAGCGGCATCGTAGCGTTTGCGCGAAAACTCGAGCCGGGCACGGTTAAAGCTGTACGAACTGTCGCGATACGTGCGCTCGAGGGCATTCCTGTACCGGCCGATAAAATCTTCCACCCATTCGAACTCTTCGGTCTGCAGCCCGGCTGCTACGATATTGTGGTAGGTGTACCGCGACAGTACCCCTTTATCGAACAGGTAGCCCTTCTCCAGTCCATCTTTATAGAGATCCATAATATCGTGGAAAAATTGCCGCTGCCCGTCGTTGACGCGCCGGATACAATAATTTAGCGCGAACAGGTATAAGTCGCGGGTTTCTTCCGGGTCAAATAATTGTCCGGATTCAAGAAAGCACTGTTTGAACCGGGTAAAAAAAGCCTGCGCTTCCGGTTCTTCCAGCATTTTAAGGCAGTAGTACCAGGTAGCGATCGCCGGCACCTGCAACAGGGCGCAGCGCTCGATAATTGCTTCTGTATCCGGGCGCAACGGCAACGCATGTTCGGTTTTGTACATCGTGCGCTGCGTGCGGTTCAAACAGAAATAACGCAGTTTCTGGATCACCCAAACGCAGTCGGCCTGTTCGGAAAGTTGCTGCAGGTACCTGACCTCCATCGGGTGGCGGAGCGATTCAAACCGCGCTTCCTCCCACAACATTTGCTCCTGCTGCAGGAAATAATCGCTGTTGCGCAGCGGCTGCCGTTCCAGGGTATTCCGGGCTGTTTTCAAGGCCTCCCGGAAAGGCGCCTGCAGGCCCCGGCGGCGCAAGGCTTTTACGCGGTGGATCTCATTGGCGCCCGGGCTGTCTTGCCATTCCCGGTAGGCCAGGAACTGTTCGGCCAGTTGTTGCAGGTAGCTCATGACCAACCGGAGTTTCTGCCCATCAAATTGCCCGCCCCGGTAGATATAGGCAAAAACCGGCTCTTTCGGCTCCAGGGGCTGCCCTTTCAGCAGCCATTGGTACAGGCGGAGCACATCGGCGCGCCGGTTAAAAAACGGCGATTCGATAAACTGGCCGAAAGATCGCCGTTCGGTTGCCGTCAAAGCGGCGATCGTGACGGCCAGTTTATTTTGCCTGGAAATATTTCCTGTTTTCATGAGGTTGATTTACAGTTGTTACAGCAATAGTTTGTTGTATTTAAGGTCTACAAAAGTACGAAAATGTATTTTTCTACGGGTGCCCGTATCCACATTTTTGTACCGTCAAACTATGGTGTAGCGTAAACCGGAATATTCGCGGAACTACTTTTGCACCGATCTCATTAACTCTTGATTTTCAATCTTATGAAAAAGACCCGGCTTGTATTAATCCTCTTTGCGCTTTTCCAGATATCGGTAAAAAATTTCGCCCAGGTCACGACGCTTGTTTGCAACGACCTGGTGTTCGTTCCCCTGGAAGAAAATTGTTCGACGACGATTTCCGCCGGTTCCATTTTGGAAGGCGGGCCTTATTTTCCGTTTGACCATTACCTCGTTGACCTGGACAAAACGCCTCCCTATGGCAACGGCCCCTGGGTACAGGCGACGGTTGCGCTAGCAGACATCGGTAAAACGTACATGGTGCGCGTTACCGACCCGGATACCGGCAACAAATGCTGGGGGAATGTCAAAATCGGCACCCAACTGGAATGCGGGGGGATCAGCACGATCAGCCTTGGGGCGAATGGAACGGTTGACCTCAACCCCTCGATGTTCCAGGTGACTGTTTCCGATGCCTGTACCCCAACTAACACAATGACCATTTCGCAGCTTGGAACGGCGGCGTTCGATTGCAGCGATCTCGGCGTTCAAACTGTTGTGCTCACGGCGACGGACCAAAGCAACAATACATCGATCTGCAGCGTGCTCGTCAACGTCACCGATCCGTTGAGTGCCTGCAACAGCTGTATCAGCGGCCCCCCGGCCGCCACCGTATCCTTTGAACAGGCCACCCAGGTATTGCTTCCGGCGCTAAAATCGGGCAACCTGAGCGCCTTTGATTCTTTTGGTGGAGCCGCGTATAATCCCGGTTGCAACATGACCGATTCCACCTATGCCGTCGAATATCACCCATCCGCTCAAAACGATAGTTGGTTCATTCGCCATTGGATCGGTAAAAACGGCAGCGGGCAGGTAGTGGGCGAATATCAGCAACCCATCTTCTTTCCATTCCATCAAAACTTTACCGTCAGCGGGACGGTATTCGTCGACTCCATTGAAAATTGCCAACTGGACCCCGGCGAGAGCGGATTTTCTGTGTTACAGGTGGTCGCAACGAAGCTCCCGTCCGGTAAACAATTCGCCGTATTGCCCAACCCGGATGGGGTGTATTCGCTGGATTTGGTAACCCATGGCCTTGATTCGGCCGTCCTGGTGCAAATAAAACTGCCCGACGGGTTGGCATCGCCTTGCCCTACGACGTTGTCCATTCCCGGCGCGACAACAGCACCGGTTTATGACCAGGATTTTGGCATCCGGACGAATGCACTTTGCCCGGTGCCCGAAATCAGCTTGCAGGCGAACCGGCTGCGGCGTTGTGTTCCAACCATTTACTATGTTCAATATTGCAACAAAGGATTGGCGCCGCTTGCCAACGCCTATGCGCTCATCACGATAGATACGTTGTTGGAAGTAACGGAGGCCAGCCTCCCCTGGTCGTCGGTGAATGGCAATATTTATCGCTTTCCGCTGGGTGATCTGCCGCCGCTCAGTTGCCAAACGTTTACCATTACCGCTAATGTGCGCTGTGAGGCCGTGCTCGGCCAGACCCTTTGCGTGCAGGCTTATATCTACCCGCACACCCGCTGCGATACGGCAGCTTGGGGTGGCCCGCACATCGAAGCCAGGGCGGCCTGCAGCGGGGATACGGTCGATTTGTCTATCTGGAACACCGGCGCTCAAGGCATGACGGCCCCACTGGATTTTATTGTCATCGAGGATGTGATCATGTACCGGCAGGGTAAATTCCAATTGAATGCGGGCGATTCCATGTCGATGAAAATGCCGGCTAACGGGGCCACCTGGCGTCTCGAAGCGGTTCAAATTCCGGGCGACCCGGAGGGCGACCATCCGACGGCGACGCTCGAAGGATGCGGGGGGCTGAATATCCCCGGACTGGTGAATGCCTTCCCGCTGAACGAAGCGCCGGCCTTCTCTGATATCGAATGCAAGGAAGTGGTGGGCTCCTTCGACCCCAACGAAAAATCGGCCACGCCGACCGGGTACAGCGCCGACCATATCATCCGGGCGAATACGGGCATCGAATACACCATCCAGTTTCAGAATACGGGAACCGACACGGCCTTCCGGGTCGTGGTGATTGATACCTTGTCGCCGCAGCTCGATTTTGCCAGCCTGCAAGCCGGCGTGGCGAGCCATCCGTACCGGCTCGATGTTTATGAAGGCGGTATCCTGCAATTTGTGTTCGACCCGATTTTGTTGCCCGACAGCAATGTGAATGAAGCGGCGTCGCATGGGTTCGTCACCTTCCGGATCGGGCAAAAAGCCGGCCTTCCAGCCGGCACCGGGATCAACAACCATGCAGCGATTTATTTTGACTTCAATGATCCCGTGATCACCAATACCGTCCGGCATACGATTGGCGCGCCCTTTGTGGCCCTGAATGCCTCGCATGTGGAACAACCCGGCCTGAAAGTTGTGTTGATGCCGCACCCCATGCACGATTACGCAATTTTAACGGTGGAAGGGCACATGTTCCGGCAGGGACTGCTTACCCTGTATGATCTGTATGGCCGCCCGGTACAGACCCGGTATTTTACCGGCGAGCAATGCCGGATCGATCGCCAAAACCTGCTCAATGGCGTTTACTTCTTCCAGGTTAGCGAAGAAGGGGCTTTGGTGGCCAGCGGGAAACTGCAAGTGTATTGATCTGCCTGTTTGAAACGGTTGTTTCATACGAGTCCAGTATGCATTGTGCCCGTCGAAGATTATTTCATTTTACCACCGGGACACGGAGCAACGGAGCGAAAGCGCGCGCTGTCTTCGTGTCCCGGTGGTAAAATGGTGCCCCATTTTTCGCGAAATGACTTAAGCCGAACGAAGACGGTGTCGGGATTGGGCTTGCGTTCCCGTATTTAAGTAAAAAAATGGCGCGCCATTGCGCAAGGTTTCAGCCGGCATGGCTTCTAACACAAAACCCGTTGCGGCGACCCCCGTTTCCGCAACGATAGACTTTCGTGTTTCACCACCTTGCACCCGTCAATTTCCTTATGCAAAAAAAGATCTTATTCCGGCTTGCGCTGTGTTACGCCGGCGCCTTGATGTTTTCCAACTGTAAAAAAGACGATACCATCGTCCAGGTCGCGCCATCGGCCAACGATATCGTGCAGAAATACCTGAGTATTGATTTGGATGCGCCGTTCAACTATTCCAACCCGGCCTATCCCGCGCATTACGACGCCAATGTGCTGGCCAACGACAACGCGCCCAGCATCAACCGGGTAACCGACCGGGGCGCCACCCTGGGCCGGGTGCTTTTTTTCGACAAGCACCTGAGCCGGAACAACAAGACCGCTTGCGCTTCCTGCCACCAGCAAGCCGAAGCGTATGCCGATGAAAAGGTGTTCAGCGAGGGTTTCGAGGGCGGGCTGACGACCAAACACGCCATGCGGCTGGCCAATGCCAATTTTTACACGGGTGACCGGATGTTTTGGGACAAACGGGCCGTCGATCTCGAAGCGCAAACTACCCAACCGATCCAAAATGCGGTAGAGATGGGCTTCGACGCGGCATCCGGCGGCATCGACGCGTTGCTGCAGAAGTTAAAGGGCCTGGAATATTACCCCGTATTGTTCGAATATGCGTTTGGCAGCCCGGAAATTACGGAAGAACGCATGCAACGCGCCCTGGCGCAATACGTCCGCAGCATGGTGTCCACGCACAGCAAATTTGACACGGGCTTTGCCCAGACCTTCAACCCCGGGCAGCCGGGCGGCGGAGCGGGCGCGCCGTTCGCGAATTTCTCCCAGCAGGAAAATATGGGCAAAAACCTGTTCCTCGCGCCGCCGAATATGGGCGGGGCCGGGTGCGCCGGTTGCCACCAGCCGCCGACCTTCGCCCTCGCCGCCAACAGCCTGAATAACGGGCTGGATGCCAACGAACCGACGGTTTTTAAAGCGCCGTCGCTAAAAAATATCGGCATCACCGGGCGATACATGCACGACGGCCGGTTTGCCACGCTCGACCAAGTGGTGGAGCACTACAACAGCGGCATCCAGCCCGGCCCCAACCTCGACAACCGCCTCCGCCTGCCCAACGGCCAGCCCCTGCGGCTCAACCTCTCGGCCGATCAAAAGGCCGCGCTCGTCGCGTTCCTGAAAACGCTGACAGACGAGGCACTGATGACCGACGCGAAATTCAGCGACCCCTTCAAGCCCTGAAGAGATAGATGTGCAGCACAAAACGTAGGCACGGAGATACGCTCCTTTCGAAATGTACCTCCGTGCCTTCGCGTGTTCGCACTGAAATAAAGTAACTGAACGTGGGTTTTGGATAGATCGACACCTACAATTGAACGCTTTCTGGCCTCGGAGAGGCCCAACGTTTGTAGCATGAGCCATTAATCGTCGATTTTGGGGCCTCGGAGAGGCCTAACATTTGTTTCATTATTCCACCGAATACATACGTTAGGCCGCTCCGAGGCTCCGCAATGCTGATCACGGATGGTTTCTACCAATGTTGGGCCTCTCCGAGGCCAAAAATCGACACTTATAGACCAATTCTTCCTGATTGAAGTATGGCTATCCAAAACTCACATTAACTTATTGCTGGCCCCGCTTATTCCCAGATCACGGGCGGACGAAACATCGTTCCAAGAGACAAGAACATCGTAAATTTCAGTTGACGGTTCATGTTACATACATCGGCAAAATGGTTCCCGTCAAAGTCGCCGCAAATGCTCATTGGCGTATTAAAATCCGCTCTCCCCCAGGTATGCGGTGGTGAAAATGCCGATATGCCGTTGGAGAGTAAAATTTCCAGGTCATAGGGCGGGGTGGAAAACCGGGTCCGCATCAGGTCTGCGTAGCCGTCGTGGTTAAAATCACCTACCCGCCAGGATTTTTCTACGGCGCCGAACGGTTGAATGGTCCACATCGCCGGCGCTTTAAAGGAGTTGCCGGTAGATAAAAGCACCTCCGTGCCGTTCTGGGTGCGCAACAGGTCATCGCGTTGGTCGCCGTTGAAATCACCCACCGTCCAAAATCCTTCGGTGCCAAATCCCGCGCCCGTCCAGGTAGCAGGGCTGGTGGATACGAACGATGTCCCGGTGGATACCAACACTTGTACGCCGACGCCGGACACGGTGCGCAGGATATCGTCCTTATGCCCGGGGTCTCCGTCAAAATTACCGACCGTCCAAAAGCCCTCGGCGCCTACATCGGCCGTGCTCCACACGCTGCCCGGTCCGAACTTGGTGCCGTCGGAGAGGAATACCTTGATGCCTTCTCCGGGGTAAATATTGAGCACGTCGTCTTTGCCGTCGCCGTTGAAATCGCCCACCGTCCAAAATTTGCAGATACCCGCTTTGGCGGTCTGCCAGTTGCTGAATCCTTGAAACTTGCCGTTTTTGCTCAGCATTACTGCTGTGGCTTCCTCGCCGAAATACAACAGATCGGTCGTGCCGTCGCCGTTGAAGTCGCCGTGGTATTTATTGAGGCTTACCTGCAAGCCCGGCGGCGGCGGCGGGGCTTTGCATTCGTAGATATTCCAGGTATTGGTCTCCAGCTTGTCCCAGTCCACGGCCCACACGCCGTATCGTTTGACTTTGTATTTGATAATGCCTTTGTAACTCCGGCCGCAGGTTACCGGCGCAGTAAGGATGACTTCGCGTTCGGGCCCGATCCCGGAAGCCGGCGACGTCCGTTCTTTTACGCCCGATTCAGCCACCTGCTTCCAGGTATTCGTGGAGAAGTTTTTCTCCATTAATTCCATTTTAAACCGGACATCGGTCACCCCGGCGCCGCTTTCCTTGGCGATACCAAAACTGGCCCGGAAGGTGCTGGTGGTTGGGTTTCCGCATTCAGGATACGTGCCGTTGGCATAGTAACCGTTAGCGATGAATACGTTTTCTTCCAATTTGCCATCCGTCGTTTTGAGGTACACACCGGGCGTCCCGGCAATGGTGATCGGTTTGGAAGTCGGGCATTGACAGAAAGTGGACTCTGCCAGGAGCAAGCCCAGTGCAATAAACAGGATTTTCGGTAACATAAAGCAGCTGTTAAGTGTGATCAGATGCCGGAATATCCACGGCAGGGCAGGGATGTTACCCTCCTTGGCGAGTGGGTTAACAGAAATAATCCAGGTTGGAATATGCGCGCTTGCAGGCTCCGGGCCGCAGTCAAAAATATTTGGCGCTGATGTTTGTAATTTGTTCTGTCGGTATAAATTTGCCGCGCTTCCCTTGTCGGGAGTCCTGTTCAAAACATGCGCACCAGGCTGCGCCTATTCGAAATTTAACGCACTTAAAACATGAAAAAAGGAATTGTTACCCTTTTGGCCTTCCTCGCCGTACTCCGCGTTTCCGCACAAACATTGAACCTGCACGAAGATTACCCCGACATTACCTGGCCGTTTCTCTGGGATGTTGAACAAGACACGTCGGGCAACCTGTACGTGTGCTCCGAGCAAGGTATTTTGTATGTCAAGAAGAACCAGGTTTGGGAAATCTACGATCTGAATGCCAATGGCGTCAACGACGCGCGGGGCATCGCTATCGACGACAACCAGGTCGCCTGGGTGGGCGGGGCCGATGGCCTGTATTCACTTCAAAACGGTACGGTTACCCGGTTTACGAGTTCGAACAGCCAACTGCCGTCCGATGACATCCAAACCGTTCGGGCCTCCGGCAACCTGCTTTGGCTGAACCTGAATGGCAATGGACTGGCCCGGAAAGCCGGGAGCACGTACACGCATTTCACAACGGCCAATTCACCGATCGGCTCCGACTATCTGGACGACCTGGAAGTCCAGTCTGACGGCACGGTGATCGTGGCGGCCGACGAAATCGTCAACTTCATCTCCGGGGGCACCTTTACCACCTATAACTTCGACGACCTTTTCGGATACCAAACCTGGGTGGAGGATATCTATGTGGACCACAACCAGGATATTTGGTTCAGTACCTGGACGGGCGTGATCAAATACAACAACACGACCAAGCAGTTTGAAAACCTGCGGACCACGTATGGCGACAAGCATTATTCCGCCATTATCCATACGCCGAACGAGCGGTTGTGGTTGTGCGAAATCTTCCAGGGCCTGCACTATTACGATGCCATCGGCAACCACTATTTTTTCCAGGGCAATCTGAACGGCGTTCCTTCCCAGGTGTTTGATTTTATCTGGCATCAGGATACCGTGCGCGTGGTGGGCAATATCGGCGCCACGGTAACCGGCCTGACGATCACCTACCCCGACAACGACGCCGACGGCTTCACCGCCGAGGTGGATTGCAATGATGCCAGCGCAGCCGTTTACCCCGGCGCCCCGGAAATCGCCAACAACGGCATCGATGAAGATTGCGATGGGAGCGATTTGACGAGCGCGGTGTACGACCTGGACCGGCAGCGCATCAGTCTTTTCCCCAACCCGGCCAAAGACGTGTTGTTCCTCCAGGCCGAAGACCCATTGGTGCTGGATTGCACCCTGTACGACGCTGCCGGGCGTCCGGTGCGTCGTGTTTCCCAAGCGGATCGGATTGATCTCCAGGCACTTTCGGCTGGGATGTACTGGTTGGTCCTGCGCGATGTAAAAACCGGCGATCAGGCTGCGGCTAAAATTGTGGTGGCCAAATAAACAAAGGGCTACCAGATCGCAAACCCGTACCCGCGCGCCTGCAAGGCTTCCAGGAGCAGGTCGAGCCGCTCGAAAAACTTATCCGGCCGGCCCGGGCCCGCGCCGATGTGCAGCAACAGGTAAAACCCGTTGAGGCCGTTGGGGTCCGTTTGTTCGCGGTCTAGGATGCTTTGGTAGATTTGCTCGGAGGGACGGTAGTTTTTCAGGTCGGTGGTCGTGTAATCGGCATTCGACCAGGTGCCGGGACTGTAATTGCACAACACCAGGCCCGCCTGCCGGCTCCAGGCGGCAATGCTGTCGTTGTACCACTCATAGGGCGGCATAAACCACCGCGCTTCGGATTTGGAAACGCCGGCCTTCGCCAGGGCGGCAAAATTGCGGCGGAGGTCGTCCTGGAATGCGGCCTTACTGACCAGCAGCGAATCGCGTTTCGTCCAATCGCAATACAACAGGTGTTTGTCGGAGTGGGCGCCGATATAATGCCCGTCTTTTTTCAACTGCCGGACGAGCCGCCGGTGCGCCCGGCAAAAATCGCCCGTGAAGAAAAAAGCGGCCCGTATGCCCGCTTTTTTCAGCGTCCGCCGGATGTACTGTCCGCCTTCGGCGTATTCGTGCCCGGTGAAGATCAGGTGGATGACCTTGCTGCTGGTGTCGCCGCGGATCACGGCGCCGTAGCGGTCGGTAACCCGCGCACCGGCAGCGCCTTCGGTTTGCAGGCCCGACAGCATGTACGAAAGGCTGGCCGTGCCGTCCATGGTGGGTTCGTCGGAGGAATAGTCGCCGTAATCGTCGTGGTAAATGACCAGCGGCGACTGGAATTCGGCGAATTCGTCGGGCTCGTACAGCGTGATGCCGATCAGTTTGTTCCAGATGCTGCCGTAGATCGGCCCGTCAACCAGGCCGCCGTCGATAGGGTAGTGGTACAGGTGGGTGAAGGCCGAGTGCGGGTCGCGTGGCGACACGCCGTCTTTGGGCAGCCCGCAGATCATGCTCGTGCCCCAGGGGTTGCAGCCGAAGAGCCAGTCGCGTAGGGCAGTTTCCATTTCGCGGTAGCGCGCATCGCCGCTGCGCAGGCGGTACAGCCGCGCCTGGGTGTACAGCGCGGCATTCAGGTTGTTGGAACACCAGATAAACGGCACGCCGTACAGGAAGGGGTTGTTTTTGCCCCGCTGGTACACGCTGTCGATCCCGCGGCGCATATATTCCAGCGTGGCGGCCGCTTCGGCGGTTCCGGGCTGTTCGGCGAGCAGGTAGTGGCCCAGGTTGAGAAAAGGGTACCACTGGTAGTGCCGGGCCGTATCGCTTCCCATCCAGGGCGTCACGGGTTCGGCGCGGGCGTATTCGGCCGCTTGTTGGGCGTAGCCCTGGCGCGGGAACAGCCGGTCGAGTTGCGCCGCGGCGAGTTCCAGGTCGTCTGTGTAGTTTTCTTCTTCGTAAAAATACGGCGCACGGCAGGGGGCGGTCTGGGTGTAACCCGGTTTATGCCGGCCGAATTCGTAGGCGGCTACGGCTTTGGGCAACAGCGTTTCGGCGAATTCGGGGTAAAACGGCCGCAGCATCTCGCCGCCCAGCGCAAAGGCCGAGGCGAATTTGCCGGCCGACGACGCCACGCCTTCCGTACGGTTTTTGTACTTGAAAGCGCCTTGTGGTTTTCCAGTAATAAAATACACGGGCCGGGCAAGCGTACCGTCGGGCGAGCCGTATGAAAACGTGTCGAGCGTGGGCAGCCGCATGCCGCGGTGGTCGCGGTCGTCGGCGATCTGGTTGTAGTATTCGCCGGGGCGGGGGTTCATTTTCAGCATCCAGTCGAGCCCCCATTTGGCCTCGTCGAGGATGTCGGGGATGCCGTTGGCGCCCGGGCGGCCGGCGGCATCGTAGCGGTCGCCGAATGCGCCGGGGTTTTGCCGGTACGCGAACAGCATCTGGTAGGTGGCCGTGGCCGACGTGGGCAGGTACTGCAGGTAGTCGGACGCGTCGTGCCAGCCGCCGGCCACGTCGATATGCGTGGAGTCTTTGGCCGGATCGGGGTGGTACACGATAAAGCCGTCGCGCGCGTGGCAGGAATCGTTCAAAAACGGGTTGTAGCCGCTGCGCTGCTGCCGCATGTACTGGAGGATAAAATCGGCGGCGCCGTCGTACACCTCCTTGCCGATATGGAATACCGGCGATTTTACATCCCCCACTTGTACATAATAAGCGCCGGGCGTGGCGAAGGCCGAAAAATCGAGCCGGTAGCCCTCGGAAAAGGCCGTGTAGGCCCCAAACTTCCGGATGTTTTTGCCCCGGTACACGCGTTTGTGGGTGAGGGCGTCACGCAGGTCGAAGGCTTCGACCCGGAGCGGCGCTTTGCTGACGAGCACGGCCACTTTGACGTCGTGCTCCAAGTAGCCGAGTTGGTTGATGCGGATCCAGGCTGCGGCAGGGCCTTGCGCCATGGCGGATTGGTAAAGGAGACAAAAGAATAAAAGGAGGATGGTGTGTTTCAGCATAACCGCCGGTTTTGCCGTCGAAGATAGGCACAAGTGACGGGCATGCGTTCTTTGTCAAATTAAAAGAAACAGAAATTCGACCTTCATTACGCTCCCTACCGGCGTGCATTGATTGATTACAACCCCGAAGCAAATCTGCGTGCGCCCTTTATAGATCGGACAGTTTCCTCGCTCCGCTCGGAATGACAAGGCATCATTGTAAATAATTGGGGGGCGAAAAATTTGGAAAAAGGGCGCATTGCGACGCCCCCCAGTTGTGGCCCAATGGTATTTCGCATGAGTCAGGCTAAAGGGGAGGGGCGACGAAATGTTGCGTTACCCTGATTTACCGCCCCTCCCCCTATTTATTCCATGCGCCTTGTCATTCCGAGCGGAGCGAGGAAACTGTCCGATCTATAAAGGGCGCACCTAAAGGCATAGCAGATTGCCTTTTCAGGGTTATAACCAATCAATCCATGCCGGTACGGAAGTCACAGATACTGAAAATCAATCGGTTCTGCAATCGTTAAACCTCTCCGAGACCAAATGTTAAATTTTCCCGGACGCCTGTACGAGGTTTCGGGAGAGACACCCGATTCAAGCGTACAACATCCGGATAGTCACGTTATTTTTTTGCCCGCGGGCCAATGACAAGATTGCCCCCGCGCCATACCTACCCCTCCCGCACATTCAAAATAAACCCCACCCGGAACACATTGTCGATGCTCACCTGTGGGTCGTCCTTGAGCAGTTTGCGGAGGCGGGATATGAACACATCGAAGCTGCGGCCCAGGAAGTAATCGTATTTGCCGTAGATCTTTTCCACGGCTTCTTCGCGGCGCAGGATGCGGTTTTGGTGCTGGCAAAGGAGCTGCAGCACCTCGTTTTCTTTTTCCGTGAGGCGCACGGCCTGCCCGCCAAAACGGAGTTCCTGCCGGCCGGCGTCGAACTGGTAGCGCCCGATAGTCATGGGCCCTGGCCCCGGCTCAGCGGTTTCCGGCGCGGCGCGGCGCAGGATTACCCGGATCTTGCACAACAGTTCCGTCTCGTCGAAGGGCTTGGTGATATAGTCTTCGGCGCCGAGGGCGTAGCCTTTCAGTTTGTCCTCCCGCAGCAGGCGGGCGGTGAGGAAGAGGAAAGGCAGCCGGGGGAATTGCTGGCGGAGGTTTTTGGCCAGGCTGAAGCCGTCCATGCCGGGCATCATCACGTCGAGCAGGCAAAGGTCGAAACGCTGGCGCTGGGCCTGCTGGAGCCCGCTGAGCGCGTCGCGCTTCCAGCTGACGCGCAGGCCTTCCGATTCGAGGAAATCCATGAGGAGGAGGCCGAGATTGAGGTCGTCTTCGACGAGGAGGATATGTTTGTCGTGGTGCATGCGTAGCGGGTTGGATTAAACCGGAAAATACAAGTCGAAGCAGGCGCCATCGCCCGATGCGCTGCGCACCTGCACCTGGCCGCCATGCAGGTCCACGATCTTTTTGACGTAGGCCAGGCCCAGGCCGAAGCCTTTTTCGCCGGCTTTAACGGCGCTGTCGCAGCGCTGGAATTTTTGAAAAACCCGGCGGCGTTCGCGTGCGCCGAGCCCCAGGCCGTTGTCGGTAAAACTGACCCGGCAACCCGTGCCGGTTCGCTCAAAATCGATCCGGATGACCGGCGGTTTGGCGTTGTATTTCAAGGCGTTATCCAGCAAATTCCGGAAGGCGTTGGCCAGGTGGAAGGCGTCGCCCGCGATGGTGCAAGCGGTCCCTTCGGGCGCGTCGATCGCCACGCTGGCGCCGCGTTCCTGGATCTGCAGGTCCATCCCGGCGATCACCTCGCGGGCGAGTTGCAGGAGGTCGACGGGCGTTTTTTGCAGCCGGTAGTCGCCTTTCTCCAGTCCAGCCAGGTGCAGCACGTTTTCCACCTGGTGGGTCAGTTGGCCGCATTCGCGCCGGATGATGCCCAGGTACTGGCTGGCGCCCAGTTCGGGGTGTTTGCGCGCCAGCAGGTTGCCGGCCAGGCGGATATTGGTGAGCGGCGTGCGGAATTCGTGGGTCATGTGGTTGAAAAAATCGCGGTTGCGGTCGCTCATGCGTTTTTGGCGCAGGAGGTAATAGGTGGCCAGCCCGAAAATAATGCAGATGAACAAGAGAATGGCTACCGAGGCGGTCACCATCAGGCCCATGCGTTGCAGGTAATAGCCGGCTTTGCCCTGGAATTCCAGCTGGAGCACGTGCGTGTTGTCCTGCAACACTGGGTTGAGCGAACAGGAAAAGGGCGTGTGGGCGGCGCCGGCCGTGGTATCCTGCGGTTTGATCAGCACGCGGTAGGGCAGGTCGATCTGGTAAAAGTGCAGGGCCTGGGTGAGCAGTGCGCCCATTTCGGGGTTTTGCAGCAGCCGGTCGAAGGTTTGCGGGTTGGAATTGCCCTCGGGCATGGCGCAGCAATCGCGCAACTGGCGGCTGCAGGCCGGGCTTTCTGCCATTTTCTCTACGGTGGAGCAAAGAGCCATGTTGACCCGGTTGTTGAACTGTTCTTCCAGCAATTTGCGGGAGTGCTGCATCCAGCTCACCTGGAATCCGATAAGCGCCAGAATGGCCAGGGCGGAGGCGCCGATCAGCCAGGCGATGTGGTTGATTTTCATCGATCGTAACAATTGCGGACACAAAAGACCGGCTTTCCCCGGGGCCCTGAAACCGTTTAACACGTGCTTAACAAGTGGCTAACGGCTGAAAAACAGGCTCCGATATCCCGCCGCGGCACCTTTGCAGTGCCAGTTCCGGTCGCTACCAGGCCACTGGCCCGCCAGCCCGGCGGATCCGGGCGAAGCTAAAATTTCGTGTCCACCACTATGAAAAAAGTACTCCTGTTTTCCGCCGTTTTGGTTTTCGGCCTGCTTTGTTCCTGCGAACTCTGCGCCCAAACCGCCGCCTGCCAGCCCGGTCCCGCTTGCAAAGCCACCTGCACGGCCAGTAAAGGCGCCGCCGCCGTAAAAGCCGTCGGGAATGAACAAACCGGCGCCGCGGTATTCACCGCCCTGGCCGCCCCCGGCACCGAAGCCGCCCAACCGGCAGCCAAAACAACCCAGTGCGATCCGTCGAAGTGCGATCCCACCAAATGCGATCCCACCAAATGCGACCCCAGCCACTGCGACCCGTCGAAATGCGACCCGGCCAAGTGCAGCGGTGGCGCCCACAAAACGCGGTTGTAGGCAAGAACAGACCGGTATTATATTGGATCGGATTTGCAAAAAATTGAAAATGAAGTCTCGTGAATGTTGTTGGCGACGACGCCAGAACTGTGCCGAACTATTCCTGTAAATCCGGTCCAATAAAATACCGGTCCAATCCTGTCTACACCTGGATCACTTTCTCCAGTATTTCGAATGCCAGCGGCTGCCGCGGCACGCCGAATTTTGCCGGCGATTCGAACGGAATCACCTCGCCGGTGCGGGCGTATCCATGGCGCACATACCAGTCGATAAGTTCGGTGCGCAAGGTAATCACCCGCATATAGATCGAGCGGCAACCCGCTTGCCGGGCGTAGGCTTCCGCCCCTTGCAGCAACAACTTCCCGATACCCTGCGCTTGCCGGTTTGGCTGCACCGACAGCATGCCCAGGTACAGGCGCCCGGCGTGGTTTTCCAGGAAAACACAACCGGCCAGCTGGCTTTCGGCGTCGCAACATTTGAGGATCACGGCCTGTTCGCGGCCGATGAGTTCGGCCAAATGACCGGCGTCGGTGCGCAGTTCGCCGTCGAGGTAGTCCGCCTCGGTGGTCCAGCCGGCCCGGGAGGCCTCGCCGCGGTAGGCGCCGTTGATCACGCGCAAGAGATCGGGGATGTCGGTCAATGTGGAAGCGGCAATGGTGTAGGGCGACATTTTTTAAGGCGCTAATGTACATGGCGCAGGCAAGAGTACTTCCAAACTTTTATAATTGTCCCGGCGCAGGGCCTTTCATTCCGAACGCAGCGACTCCACCGGGTTGGCCAGGGCGGCCCGTATGCTTTGCCAGCTTACGGTCAGCAAGGTCAGGCCGATGGCCAGTACGCCGGCCAGGCCAAACGCCCACCACGGCATGCTGATGTGGTAGTGAAAATCTTCGAGCCATTTGCGCATGAAATACCAGGCCAGGGGCGTAGCGATAGCCAGGGCCACCAGGACCAGGCGCACAAAATCGCGCGAGAGCAGGGCAATGATTCCACCCACCGAAGCGCCGAGCACTTTGCGCACCCCAATTTCCTTGGTCCGGCTTTCAGCGGCAAATGCAGCCAGTCCGAACAACCCAAAGCAGGAGATCAGCAGCGCCAGCACCGTAAAGGCCGAGATCAGTCGCGCAGCGCGCTGGTCGCCCAGGTAGGCCTGCTGCAGTTTGTCGTCGAGAAAGTAGTATTCGAACGGTTCGCCGGGATTCACGCGTTGCCAGGTCGCGGTCAAGGCGTTTACCAGACCGGGCAAGTCGGCGGTATTGACCGCTGCTACGAGGTAATTCGGCGCGTCCTGGGTCCAGAAAAAGACCTGTCCGTCGATTTCCGACCGCAGCGAGGCGGCGTTAAAATCCCGGACCACGCCGATGATCTCCTGGGTATGCAGCTGACCGTCCCATTTCCAGTAAAATTTGCGGCCCACCGCATTGTCAACAGTAAAGCCTAACCCGCGCACGAGGTGCTCCGATACCACTGCGGCATTCAGGGAGTCGCCGGATTGTTTTTCGTTGAAGAAGCGCCCCGCCAGCAAATTGAATTGCATCATGGGCAGGTACGAGGGGTCTACCCATTGAATGAAGGCGTGCACATTTTCCTCGGGTGGCTTGCCTTCGGCGAAAAACAGCAGGTCCTGCACGTTGGGAGTGCCCGGCACCGCCGTAGCGCCGCCGGCGGCCAGCACACCGTTTTGTTTTTGGATTTCCTGTTTTAAGGAGAAATAATTGGCCACCGATTTGGCCGTATTCATCTGGATCACCAGCCGCGCGTCTTTCTCAAAACCCAGGTTTTTGTGGCGCACATACTGCATTTGCTGGCGGATCACGAAGATGCCCTGGATCAGGGCTATCGACACGATGAATTGTACGACCACCAGCGCGCGCCGGATCTGCCGCACCGAAAAACGGTCGGCTACCTGTCCCCGGAAAATCCGCGTGGGGTCGAATCCGGACAGGTACAGAGCGGGATAACTCCCGGCCAGCAGGGCGGTAAACAGCCCGATACCGGCCACCCAGGCCAGCAGGACGGGGTCGTGTAAAAAATTGACGCTGAGCGTTTTGCCGGCCAGTTCGTTGAAAAACGGCAGGGCAATTTTTACCCCCAGGCAGGCCAGGAGTACTGCAGCCATCGAGTGCAGGAGCGATTCGCTCATGAATTGTCCGATCAACGCGCTGCGGCTGGCGCCCACCACCTTCCGCACGCCCACTTCGCGCGCGCGGAGCGTGGCTTTGGCGGTGGCCAGGTTCATAAAGTTGATGCAGGCGATGAGCAATATAAAGGCCGCTATGGCGGAAAAAAGGTAGACAAAGGTCTGGCTCCCGAGCACGCCGATCGGAAATTTTGCCGTCGACCGGAGGTAGATATCCCGCACGGGTTCCAGGTAGTGTTTTTTCCTGAACCCGAGGGTTTTCAGGCGTTCGCCCGCTTTGGCTTCGATGAGTGCGGGAAATTGGCTTTCCAGCGCCTCCGGGCGGGCGCCGGGCCGCAAGCGGATGTAGGTGTAGAACAAGTTATTGCCGGCCCATTCCGTCATGCTTGACAAGTGTTGCCCAATCTCCGTGCTCTGCATGTTCATATAAAAACGCCCGTCGATATGCGATTTCAGGGTGTTGGGGTTCAGGACGCCGGTCACTTTGAAATCGTATTCGCCGCTGGGGTCGCCGACCTTGATGGTTTGATTTAACGGGTTTTCAGCGCCGAATAACTTCTCCGCCAGGTCCTTGGTCAACACAACGGTATACGGTTCGTTCAGGGCTTGCGCGGGGTTGCCGGCGGTGAAATCGAAAGTGAAGAGCCGGAAAAAAGTGCTGTCGACGAGGTAGCCATTCTGTTCGAAAAAGGCCTTGTCGCCGCGCCGGATCAAATATTGCGCAACCGAAGGCGCTTTGACCAGGCGGGTGGCAAGTTCCACCTCCGGGTAATCCTGCACGAGCGTCCAACCCAACGGAGCCGGACTCACGGCCGCAACATTCGTTTCCGTACCGAGACTGAATTCGGTCCCTACGCGGTACAGGCGGTCGAGGCCCTGATGCTGCTGATCGACGCTGCGCTCGTCGCGAACGTGTTGCACGATCAACAGGCAGGCGGCGATGCCTACGGCAAGCCCCAGGGTGTTCAACAGCGAATAGCTTTTGAACTTCAGGAAATTGCGCAGGGCAATTTTCAGGTAATTGTTGAACATACCTAGCGGATTTTACCCAACGGGCATTCTTTAAAATGGCATTCCGGCGCTCAGCAGCGACACGCCGGGGTGCGGCGCGAAGTAGTTTTCGCTGAATTTTGCCCCGTTGGCGCGCCCTATGGCGCCCGACTTGTTCTGCGGTTCTGCTACCGGCTCCAGGAAGAAATCATAAGCGCCGGCCTGGGCAGTCGCTTTGCGGAGGCCCGTGGCGATTTTGCGCTCCACTTCGGCGGCTTCTTCTGCGCGGTGCAGCAACACATAGGTTTCCACCGCGTGACTGGTCCAGTTGTTCATAAACCGGAAATCGTGCAGGCCCGAGTTTTCGGTGGTCGAGCTCCACGACGCGAGCAGGTCGTATTGCACGGCCGATTGCGGTACGGGGTTCCGGATCACCCCGCTGACGGTGTACGTTTTTCCGCCCAGTCCCAGCATGGTTTTGCCGACGGCGTTCGTGGTGCCAAACAATTTTTTGGCCATCGATTCGGTCAGCACCACTTGCCCCGGGGCAGACAAGGCGGTAGCGGCGTCGCCTTGCAGCCATTCGGCCTCGAATAGCGCCGGAATAGCCGGATCGGCAAACGCCCAGCGCTTGCAGGATACGCTGCCGTTCCAGTGGGAGAGCGGCACGGCTTCCGGCCACAGCATCATGCGGCCCGTGGCTTCTATTTCGGGAAGTTGATCCAAAACGGCCGGCGCGAGGCGGCCGGCAGTTTTGTCTACCGGCAAACGCTCATTGCCCGGCTTGTCGATCCAGTGACCCACCCGGAACAGGCGGTCCGACGGGCCCGGCCAATTGGAAGCGCAGGGCTCCTTGCGGATAAATGCCGATGCCAGCAAAACGAAGAATGCCCCCAGCAGCAGGCTCCCGACGGCGGAGAAGACCTGGGTCTGTTCGGTCGAACGGGAGGAGGGGGACAGCACAGAGAAAAAGGACCGGAGCATAGCTTAACTTTTTTTGACGGGAATGCTGATTCTCTTTCAAGGACCGTACCAGTGGTATAAATATTTGTTTGTCAATACATTAAAACAAATATCTCCTGTGCCAACTGTTCAAAAACGAACACCCGGTGTTCGAAAACATACGATTTGGCCGGGTTCATGCTGGCCTCGTCAGGCGGCGTTGTTTGGCCCATTCGTCCTTTTTGACAAAAATGATGGGAATAAAATCATCGGTTGGTTCGCCGATGAGGTAGAGCATCCAGTCCTGGTCGTATCCCGTCAGGATATTCCGGACGCACTCGACGCGGCTTATTTTGGGCATGTCGCAATCGGACCAGTAGAACAGTTCCACGCGGTAGTGCACTTCCTGGTGCTTGCCGTTGATGGTCATTTGAATTTCGATTTCCTGTTTGCCGGGGCCGGCGGGGATGGGAATGGCGATGTGTGGCATGACGTGGATGTTAGAAATGAAAAGATCGGATCATTCGGACCGGAGGCTTTCCGCCGGGTTGGCCAGCGCCGCCCGCAGGCTTTGCAGGCTGACGGTGCCGAAGGCCAGCGCCAGCGCGAGGCCGCCGGCCAGTGCGGGCAGCCACCAGGCTATGTCGGTGCGGTAGGCAAACCCCTGCAACCAGCGCTGCAAACCGTAGATGGCCAGGGGGGCGGCCAGCAGGAAGGCCAGGCCGACGGGCTTCAGAAAATCGCCCGACAATTCGCGTACAATACCCGCCACGGAGGCGCCCAGCACTTTCCGGATGCCGATTTCGCGGGCGCGGCGGCTGGTCAGAAAAGTGGCCAGGCCAAATAGTCCCAGGCAAGCGATGAAAAAAGCCAACCCGGTGAAAAGCAGGATGGCCTGCCCCATCACGGTTTCTTTTTCCGACAACTCGGCCAGGCTTGCATCCAGAAAATAGTACGAAAAAGGCTTGCCGGGCGCCAGGGCGTTCCAGGTAGCCTCGGTTGCATGCAGGAAGGCCGGTTGCGCGGCAGGCTGCACGCGGGCCAAGGCGTAGTAGTGTTGCTTCGGCGCATACTGCAACACGAGCGGGCCTATGGCGTTGCGCAGGGTTTCGTAATTAAAATCCCGCATCACGCCGATCACCCTGGCGCCTTTATTGACCTCGGCGCCCAAGGGGTGGTCGCCGAGTCCGAGGGCTTTCACAGCCGATTCATTGACGATCACCGCGGCCGTGTCGGTGGGCATGTCGGCATTAAAATTCCGCCCTTCGGTCAACTGCAGCTCCAGCGTGGGCACGAAATCCGCATCCACGAGGAAGGATTTCAAGGAAAGGGGCTGGGGCATGACCGGGGTTTGGTAGGTCTTGAAATACATGGTGCTGCCGGCGGGAAGGCTGCCCACCAGGCAAGTGGCTTCCACGCCGCTCTGCCGGGCTATTTCCTGCCGGAATGCGGCGGCTTTATCCCCCAACAGGTTGGTATTCTCGATCACGCAGATGCCGTCGCGCCGGAAGCCCCAATCGCGCTCCTGCATAAACCGGAGTTGGCGAAACACCCCCAGGGCCGCAATAAGCAGCACCAGGGCTATGCCAAATTGCCCGACCACGAGCGCGCCGCGCAGCCGCTTGTTGCCCGCCGGGCTCCATTCGCCTTTGAGCACGGCCGAGGGTTGGAAGCGCGCCATGAAAATGGCCGGATACAGGCCGGCCAGCAGGCTCACCGGCACGGCAAACAGCCCGATGCCCGCATCCAGCAGGAGGCCGTACCGCTGCAGGTCGAGCAAGTCGGCGCCGGTAATGGCATGAAACGCATACATCAGGCCCCGGGCGGCCATCCACCCAACCGCCGCGGCTCCCAGTCCGAAAAGCGCCGACTCCAGCAGTAAATCGCGGATCAACCCGAAGCGGCCGATGCCCAGCGTCTTGCGAATGCCGATCGCCTTGGCGCGCACGGTAGCGCGGGCGGTGATGAGGTTGACGTAGTTCATGATGGCGATGAGGAGTATGAAAAAACCGATGAGCAGAAAGCCCAGGATTTTATCGGGGTCGCCGCCGCCGCCCGCCTCGAAATTGAGCCTGGATTGCAGGTAAATGTCGCGGAACGGCTGCACGAACCATTGGTAACCGTTTTGACCGGCGGCCCAGGTATCGTAGGGCGCGCCGTTGCCGTACATCGGGTAGATCCGTTCGCGGGTGATCCGGTTCAGGGATTGTTCCAACGCGCGTTTTTCGGCCCCGGGCCGCAGCCGGACGTAGCTGTAAAACGACGCGGCGTACCACTCGGGCTGGGCTTTGTTTTGAAATTTGGAGTAGATCGGCAGCCAAAGCGTGCCGTCGAGATGGGAAGGGTATTTCGGGGCGCCCACGACGCCCGATACCCGGTACGTTTTGCCTGTTTCGCCGGCCCGGAGGGTTTGTCCCAAAGCCGGTGCGTCGCCGAAGTATTTACGCGCCAGCGCTTCCGACAGGATGACCTCGTCGGCGCTGCGCAGGGCGCCCGCCCGGCTGCCCTCCACAAACGGATAGTCGAACAGTTGAAAAAACACCGAATCGACATACAGCACGTCTTCCGCCTCAAAGGCTTGCTGACCGATCTGGATCTTTTCGGTGCTGTATTTTTTCAGGCGGGTGCCGCATTCCACCGCCGGGCAGTCGGCCAGCAACTGCGGTACCAGCGCTTCGGGGCCGTTGGCAAAGCCGCCCATGTTCATAAATCCGCAACCGATCCGGTAGATGCGCTCGCCGCCGGCGAAATGCTGGTCAACCTGGTGTTCCTGCCAGGCAAACAAGGCCGCCAGAAACGCACATGCGATGCCCAGCCCGAACCCCAGCAGGTTGAGCGACAGGTAACCCGGGTGCTGCAGCAGGTTGCGCAAGGCGTATTTCACGTGTTGGAACATGGCTATTCGTTTCGGAGTGAATCAACCGGATTGGCCAGCGCTGCCCGCATGCTTTGCACCGCCACGGTGGCAAACGCAATGCCCATGGCAGCCGCCCCGGCCAGCAGAAATACCCACCATCCGATCTCGATGTGGTAGGCAAAATCGGCCAGCCAACCCCTCATGAGGTACCAGGCCAGGGGCGTGGCGAGTGCCAGGGCCAGTACAACCAGTTTCAGGTAGTCTTTGGCCAGCAACCCGACCAGACCCGCCACCGAAGCGCCCAGCACCTTGCGGATGCCGATCTCCTTCGCCTTTTGTTGCACGGTAAAACTGATCAGCCCGAACAGGCCGAAGCAAGACAGGAAAATGGCGATGGCTGCGAAATAGCCGATCAGTTGGGCGAGCCGGCTTTCGTCTTCATACGCGTTTTGCAGGCGCTCGTCCAGGAAGGTGTAATCGAATGCTTTTTCGGGGAAACAGGCCCGCCAGTTTTTGGCGATGAAATCGATCGTTTCGGGTACATTGGCGTTTTTGACCCGGATACCGAATGTGGTAAAGGAGCCAACAGAAATGTCCATCACCAGCGGCTCCAGCTCCGATTGCAGGCTTTGCGTGTGAAAATCGCGTACCACGCCGACCACTTTCCCCTTTTTTGCCCCGCGCCCCACCGCCTGGCCGATGGCCGCTTGAGGGCTGTCCCAGCCGAGCGTTTTCACGGCTTTTTCGTTGATGATAAATCCGTCGATATGGTCGGTGCCATATGCCTTGCCAAAATCCCGGCCGGCCACGATTTGAAGTCCAAACGTTTGCGCAAAATTGTAGTCGACTGAGAGGCAGGGCAGGATCACATTGTCGTTCAGCGCAATTTTATCGGTAGTGATCGGGTGCCGGACGGTGGTGATGCCGGGCAACGAGGAGGCCAGGGTGACGCCTTCGATGTTCGGGTTTTGCATCAACCGGTCTTCGAATGAATTCATGCGTTGGCGCATTGCCTGGTCGCCGGGGGTAAATGCGGCATTGATGCTCGGACTGAACAGGGGTACGGACAAAACGAGATTTTGATTGAACCCCAAGGGCTGGCTTTTCCAGTACCGGAGTTGGGATGCTACGATGAGCGTGCCGCTGAGCAAGGCTATTCCCACTACGAACTGCACGGTGATGAGCGTTTTGCGCAGCCAGTGTTTGCCGCCGGTGTGTCCGCCGTGTTGCTGAAAAATAGCCGCCGGGTGGATACGACTGGCAAAAAATGCCGGATAAACGCCCGCCAGCAACCCGGCCAACAGGAAAATACCGGTAAATGCGGCGGTAAGCGGCCAGTCGCGCAAAAATCCGTACGACAAATGCCGGTTGGTCAGTTGATCCAGTTGGGGCAGGAGGGCCTGCACGCAAAGCAGCGACAAGCCGAAGGCCAGGGCGCAGATGAGCATGGTTTCTCCGGCGAATTGCCCGATCAGCCCCCGCCGGCCCGCGCCGAGTACTTTGCGCACACCTACCTCCTTCATCCGGCCGAGGTAGATGGCGTTGGACAGGTTGACAAAATTGATGCAGGCGATGAGCAGGATCAGAAACCCGACGATGCCAAAAATGCGCATGTAAGTCGCATTCGCCACCGGCACCGGCTCGTCCTGTGCCGCCGAATGCAGGTGGATATCGCGCACGGGGTAGAGTACGAATCCCTGTTTTTCTACAAAGTCCGGATTGCCGTAACGCCGTAAAAAAGCCGGGAAAGCGGCGTTCACCCCCGCGCTGCTGGCGCCCGGGCGGAGCAGCACGTAGGTATGCGTGTACGATGCCATCCAGTTGTTGGTTTGAGCGTTCAGGATGGCATCGCGGGCGTAGGCAGGCTCCACGTCGACGATGTTGGCAAAGGGAGCAAGAAAGTCGAAATGCAGGTGCGCATTGTCGGGAAAATCCTTCACCACGCCGCTCACGGTGAACGGGGTGGTTTGGCCGGCCAGCAACACGTGTTTGCCCATCGCCCCAGTCGTGCCCAGCACGCGCCGGGCCGTTTCGTCGGTTAAAACGATCGAAAACGGGCGAAGCAGCGCCGTTTCGGGGTTTCCGTGCAGCCATTCGAATTGAAACACCTGCGTGATGGTGCTGTCGGCAAACATGCCCCGTTCGATTTCGAACATCCGGTCGCTTTCCGGGTCGCGCATGCTGATACTGCGCGGAAACATGCGCGCGGCTGCCTGAATCTCCGGGAAATGATCGGTCAGCATCGGGCCGATGGGCGCCGGTATGCGCGTTAACTCGAACGTGCTGCCGGAAAATTTAGCCTGGTAATTTACCCGGTACAGGCGGTCGCCGTTCGCATGGAACCGGTCGTAACTGCGCTCATGCCGCAAAAAAATCAGGATCAAAAAACAGCAACTCATCCCGACGGTCATCCCGAAAAGGTTGATGGCAGAGAAGCCTTTTTGCTTCCAGAGGTTGCGAAGGGCAATTTGCAGGACAAGTTTGAGCATGGCGCGCCGGTTGGTAACCCCTGCCGCACCGCAAATGCCATGCCACCCGATATAAGTTATTGATAATCAATTTATAAGCAAAAGTAAATCGCGCCAAAGTGTACAATATCGGACAACAGGTTGTACGCAGGCGGACACCGGATGAAAACCTCTGAACAACCGCTCAAGGGCTCTTCCGGTTTCGGTTCCAGTAAAAATAGAACGGCACGCCGGTCAGCATCAGCACAATACCCAGCGCAGCTTCGCGCGGGCTGTTGATACAGGTGATGATGATGAGCGCCGCGCAAAACAGCACAAACAACGCCGGCACGATTGGATACCCCCACACCCGGTAGGGCCGCTCGGCATCCGGCTCGCGGCGGCGCATGACGAACACCCCGAACGCTGTGGCGCCATAGAAGAAAAATGCCGCGAAAATGAGCATGTCGGTCAACTGGTCGAAACTGCCCGACAACACCAGCAGGCTGGCCCAAACGCCCTGCATCCAGAGCGCGGGATTAGGCGTGTGGGATTGCGGGTGGATCTCGGCTGCACGGCGAAAGAACAAGCCGTCTTTGGCCATGGCGTAATACACCCTTGGCGGCATGAGAATAGTGGCGTTGGTGCAGCCAAGGGTGGTGATCAGGATGATAATAGAGATGAGCGTGGCGCCCGTACCGCCGGCAAAATGCCGGACGACCGCCACGGCAGCAATCTCATTTTGGTGTTGGTAGGAGTCGATGAGTTGGTCGATGGGCAGCACAAAGAGGTACGTAAAATTGACCACCACATACGCCGAAATGATGATCATCAGGCCGGCAAACAGCGCAAGCGGCAGGTTGCGGTGGGGTTCCTTGATCTCGCCGCCGAGGAAACCCACCGTGTTCCAACCCTCATAGGCCCAAAAAGCGGCCAGCAACGCTGCGAACATGGCCTTGATCAGGGAAAAATCGGTCCAGTCGCGCGCCACGTAAGCCGTAGCCGGGGTCTGGATATTGTGGAAGCTGCCGCCACCGAAGATCAGCCCCGACAAGACGATCAGCGCCAGGCCAACGATCACCAGGCGTGTGATCCAGGTACTGAGCGCCGCAGCGCCTTTCAACCCGCGCGAATTCAGAAACGTGAGCACCAGGATCAGCGCAATGGTAACCCCTTTTACCCCGGCGTTCTCAAAGGGCCTGAAGATCAGAAACTGGATGCTTTCGATCGATTCGGGTAAATGCGGCAGGGGAAAGATCGAGTTCAACGACTGGGTGAACACATAAGCGATGGACGATACTGCCGCGGTTTTGATCACCGAAAATGTGCTCCAACCCCAGAGAAAAGCCATGAAACGTCCATAAATACGCCGGAAATACACGTATTCGCCCCCCGCATCGGCCATCATGCCCGCAATCTCCGCATTGCTCAACGCGCCGCACAGGCTGATCACACCCGCCAGCACCCAGGCCAGCAACACCAGGTGGGGAGAAAGCAGTTCGGCCGACATCGGCGCTACTTTCTTGTATACGCCGGAGCCGATAACCGAACTGACGACGAGGATAGTGGCGGCCCCAAGTGAAAGGCTGCGAATGAGTTGACCTTGGTGTTTTTCCATAACAGGGTGCAAGTGGCGGTAAGAAACCGTCTGAAAACCCCTGCCGGGTGGCAAGACGTATCTTTTGGCGTTTTGCATCGGCTATTTTTTCGGCAATAGGGCATGGCTATTCCCTCAAAAATAAGCCTTGCCTAACGCCAAAATCTATGCCTTCCCACCTCGCCAGGGGTTTTCAGACGGTTTCTAAGACAGGGCGAATCTAAGCACATGTTTGGATTTCCATTTGCAGGCCAGCAATGAAATTCCAAACATGCGCTAACAGACCTCCCGGTTCACTTTTTCCAAAATGCAATTCCGTTGGGATGCACCATGCCGTTGCCCTCCAGGTACACGCCGATTTCGTGGCCCGTTGCGGCGTCGAGTTTTTTAACCAGGTTCAAATACCAGTCACACGCGTATAAAAAGCCATCGGGGCCGTGCGCCACGCCCTCCAGGCGGCCGAATCCGGTGGCGAAAACGCTGTGAAACAAAAACCCGGCGCCGGAAGGCTGCAGCCGCACGATGGCGCCTGCGCCCCAGTCGGCTACCATCAGGTCGCCGTTGGCTTCAAACCAAAGGTTGGAGGGCCCCTTGAGTGTGTCAGGGGGCGACACCACGCCCAGGAATTGACCGTCCGGGCTGAATTTTCGAATATCTTTCGAATAAAAACAGGCAACGTACAGGTTCCCGGCCGGGTCCCAGGCGTGGCCGAGCGGCCCGGACAGCGGCCCGGTGCAATCCCGGTCGAAGCGGCCCGTGCGGGCGTCGAAGCGCACCACGCTGCTTTGATCATCGGCCCATTGGCTGACGTACACGTAGCCGTCGGGCGCAAACGTCAGTTTGGTGGGTTTGTGCAGCTCGTAGCCGCTGCTAAAGTCGCCCAGAAAAGCGCCTGTGGCCGGATCGAATTTCAGGATGCGGCCGGCCCGGAGGGAGGTCACGTACAACATACCGTCGGGCCCGATCGCTACTTCCTGGGTTTCGCCGCCGATCTGCTCCTGGCCAAATTCGCCTTCGTATTGCCCGGTGAAAGCATTGAAGCGTTTGACCGTGCCGGTATTCCGGCTGCTGATAAAAACCGTGTACCCTTGCAGGTTAGCCGGCCTGCTTTCCACGGCATCTACTTTGTCGTACCGCAAGGCAGTGGATTCGCCATTGCCGCTGATCGTAATTTTCAGCGTTCGTTCGTCCTGAAACCAGTACTCGATCTTTTGTGGAAAATCGTGTTCGGGGTTTTCAAAGGACCAGGAATTTGCGGTGAAGAAGGTCATCGGGAAGTCGACCGTCGCGCCGTCGTTCTGATCGGGCACGGTGGCTTGGTAAACGATGTTTCCGTCGTCTTGCCGTACGATCCGGAGGAATTCCGTCGTCTTCAAGGCGCCATCCGGATTTTGCCGGAATCCTTCGCCGCGGAGCACCTCGGACGAATCCATGGCCCATTTCTCATACTGCGGTTCGCCGAAGCGTTTCCAGGTACCAGTCAGGCGTTGGAGCCCGTCCCAGGGCCCTTGCGCTGCCAGCATGCCGGTTAAAGCAGTGCAGAGCAGGCCGAGTAAAAACCGCCGCTGCCAGGCGTATGTCTTGACTTTTTTCATGCTTCAAAAGTAGCGAACGCAGGTCAAATAAACGCGGGGTCTTGCCATGCGGATGTCACTCGTTGCGCAGGCTGTGCACCGGATTGGCCAGCGCCGCTTTCAAACTTTGAGCGCTGACGGTCAGAAAAGCGATGCCTATGGCCAGGGCGCCCGCCAGGGCAAATACCCACCAACCGATCTGAATGCGGTATGCGAAGTTGTCGAGCCAATGCTCCATCAGGTACCAGGCCAGCGGTGTGGCCAGCGCCAGGGCGATCACGATCAATTTCAAAAAATCAAGCGACAGCAATTGCACCAACCCGGCCGTGGAAGCGCCCAATACTTTGCGCACCCCGATCTCCTTGGTGCGCTGTACGATTTGGTAACTGGCCAGCCCCAGCAAGCCCAGGCATGCTACCAAAATAGCCAATAGGGCAAACAGCGTGAACACGCGGCCAAACTGAATATCAGCCTGGTATTGTTTGTTAAACGACTCGTCGAGGAAAAAATATTGGAAGGGGTCGTTTGGAAAATGCGCGCTCCAGGCGGCCTGAATGGCTGCCAGCGTGCCTTGCGCGTCGGCAGTTTCGACTTTAAACGAGTAGAAACTGCGGGCGTTGGGGCTGTAAAGAAAAGCCATCGGATTGATCGCTTTTTGGAGCCCTTCGTGGTGAAAATCGCTCACCACACCCACCACCGTCAGCGTGTCGTTGCCGCGGGTGAGCCGTTGTTGAAGCGCTTCCTCCGGGCGGTCGAACCCAAAGGTATGCGCAGCCGTTTCGTTTAACAACACCGTTTTATGATCGGTGTCTTCCCCGAATGCTTTGCCAAACGGCCGCCCGGCCAATAGTTTCAATTCATAAGCGCCCAGAAACGCCTCGTCGATGCCAAGGTTGTAAAGCGTATGCGCCGGGTTTTGGTTTTTGGGTCCGAGCAGACGCATGCCGTTGGTCCAATAAATTTCATTGCCCGGCACGCTGGAGGATGCGGTGACGCTTTTGACCTGCGGCAGCCGCAACACCTCGTTGCGAAACGGCTCGAAACTGCCCCGGTACAGGCTGTCGATCGGCGTCTGCGCGCCTTCCACCACCAGCGTTTGACGAATGTCGATCCCCAGGCTCTGGTCGCGCATGAACCGGATCTGACGGTACACCACCAGCGTGCCGGCGATCAGGCCTATGGATGCGGCAAATTGAAACACGATCAGGCTTTTGCGCAGCAATACCCCGCCGCCCGAGTGTTTGAGCTGGCCTTTTAAAACGGTTACCGGCCGGAACCCGGTGAGGACAAACGACGGGTACAAACCCGAAAGGATCGATCCAAGCGCCAGTACAGCCATTGCCGCCAGCCAAAACGAAGGTGTGCCCAGAAAGGCGAGGGAAATTTCCTTGCCGGAAAAAACACTGAAGGCCGGCATCAACGCCGCTACCACTCCAATGGAAATCACAAATGCCGCCAGGTTGAGCAGCCAGCTTTCAAACATAAACTGCCGCATCAACTGCCCCGGAGTAGCGCCCAGCACTTTTCGAACGCCCACTTCGCGGCCCCGTTCGATCGAACGGGCTGTCGACAGGTTGACGTAATTGATCCAGGCAATGGCCAGGATAAAAAAGGCTACGATAAACAGGATGGCCACGGCCCGTCCGTTGCCATTTATTTCGGCCTCCTGGTTGACGTTGGAATACAAGTGAATGTCGGTCAGGGGGATAATATCGATCGAGTTGCGGGCATTGAGCTTGCGTTCGATATACCTGGCGTTCGGGTATTTGTCCATGAACGCGGGAAACTTGGCCCGGAAAGCCGCCAGGTCGACGCCCTGTTTGAGTTGGAGGTAGGTGTAAAAGTCATACCAGCCCCAGGCGGTTTCCGTCGCGTCGGTCGTGTCGCGCCACACCTGCGCAATCACCTTGGCCAAGGTTTTGTACGACACGAGGTAATCGATCACCAGGTGCGAATTGGCCGGATAGTCTTTAAACACCCCGGTCACTTCGTAGGTCCGGAACAGGTCGGGGTCTTTGACTGCGAGGTGCTCGCCCAGCACATCGGTGCGCCCGAAATACCGCCGGGCGGTACTTTCGGACAGCAGGATCTTGTCGGGGCCGGTCAGGGCGGTTTTTGCATCGCCCTGGACCAGATTGAGGGAAAACATGCGCAGAAATGCCGGATCGGCGTAGTACCCTTTTTTCTCGGCAAACTTGACATTGGTTTGCGGGTTGCTCATCACAAATTCCGCGTCGATCAGCCGGCAGGCATCCTCCACCTCCGGAAACTCGCGTTTCATCGTCGGGGCGAACGCCGGGTAAACGGTCGCCGAGCGCCAGGCCAGTTTGCCTTCCTGGTACGCATCGAGCCGGAGCCGGTAAAGGTCTGCCGCATGGGCATTAAAGCGGTCGTAGCTGCGTTCGTAACGCACATACTGCAGGATGAACAGGCAGCAGACCATACCGAGCGACAGGCCGAAGATATTCAGCAGGGTAAACCCTTTTCGTTTCAGCAGGTTGCGCAAGGCGCTGGTCAGGTAATTTTTCCACATGGTAGAGTCATTATTCGTTGCGAAGCGAGTGGATCGGATTGGCCAAAGCGGCTTTCAGGCTTTGGATGCTCACGGTGAGAAAGGCCACCGCTACCGCCATGATACCGGCCAGGGCGAACACCCACCAGTCGAGCCCGATCCGGTAGGCAAAGTTATCGAGCCAGGCTTGCATAAAATACCATGCCGCCGGCGCCGCCAGGACGAGGGCTATCAACACCAGTTTGACAAAATCTTTTGATAACAAGGCCGTTATGCCGGCTGCAGAAGCGCCCAGCACGCGCCGGATACCGATTTCCTTGACGCGCTGTTGCACCACGAAGGCCGTGAGGCCCAGCAAGCCCAGGCAGGCGATCAGTATGGCCAACACGGCAAACCCGATAAACACCCGGCCCTGGCGTTGTTCGGCTTCATACAAACGGCCGTACCGCTCGTCGAGGAACTGGTAATCAAAGGGGTACTGCGGCAGAAATTTTTGCCATACTGAGCGGAGGTACGACAAGCCTTCGGGAATATGGGCCCCGTCGAGCCGGAAAGAAAGAAACCCGAACAGGGTGCTGTCGCGGGGGATAAAAAAGATCATCGGTTGGATCTCCTGGTGCAGCGACTCAAAATTGAAGTCACGCAGCACGCCCACGATCCGGGCGTCGCGGTTGCCGTAGTTGATTTTTTTACCCACGGCTTCTTCGGCCGACTTCCAGCCGATCATCCGCACGGCCGATTCGTTGATCATGAAGGACTCCGTGCGGTCGCTCCCAAAATCCTGCTGGTAATTTCGGCCGGCCGCCACGGCGAGTTCGTAAGTCGGTACAAACAGGTGGTCGACGGTGATAAACTTGAGATCCACCTTGCTGGGTTCCAGCGTATCGCTTTCCACCTGCACCTTCGCCGAGCCAAAACTGTCGAGCAACCGGCTCGAGGGCAGGCGCGTGCTGCGGGTCATGTTTTTGATGAGCGGATTCGACAGGATTTCATTGCGAAAACCTTCGAATTTGGGGGCGATTTCGTTGTAAAAGAACGTGGACACTACGTGGTCTTTGTTCAAACCCAGGTTTTGGTTTTGCAGAAACTGCAATTGGCGAAACACCACGATCGTGGCAATAATGAGCACGATGGAGATCGCAAACTGACTGACCACCAGGATTTTTCGCAAACCGATCCCGCCGCGGCGCTCGCGGCCCGGCTGTTCGTTCTTCAGAATAGCCAGCGGCTTGGTGGCCGACAGGTAAAAGGCCGGGTAGAGTCCCGCCAGCACGCCCGTCAGCCCGGCCAGTGCCAATAAAATGGTCGGCCCCAACCAGATGGCTGCATCCGGCACGTGCAATTCCTGCCCCAGGAGTTTGTTGACGAATGGCAGACTAAAGCGCGCCAGCACAGACGCCAGCACGGCGGCGATCAACGATAACAGTACCGATTCACCCAAAAACTGGAACAGGATCTCCCGCTGAAACGCCCCGACCACTTTGCGTACGCCGATTTCCTTCGCCCGGATGGCTGCCCGGGCCGTAGACAGGTTCATGTAATTGATACAGGCGATCAGGAGAATAAACAACGCGATGGCGGAAAAAATGTACACCCGGCGTATGTCGCCGTTCTCCTCGATCTCCGAGTCGAGGTGGCTGCGCAGGTGAATGTCTGTCAGGGGTTCCAGGTGCAGGCTGGTCCAGGTAGAGGGTTTCTGCAGACCGCTCTGCATCGATTCGGTGCCCATGTGCCGGTCGAGAAAGTCCGGAAATCGGGCCTCGAGCGTTTTGGCGGGGTAGTTTTTAGGCAACAGCACAAAGGTGGAAAAGGAATTGTTCCCCCAATTGGTTTTCAGCGCATTCTCGCCGTAAATCAGGGTGTCCCGCAGGGTGCTGAACGAGGCCAGCATATCGGGGTGAAAATGGGAGTTATACGGGAAATCGCGGAATATGCCGGTTACTTTAAAATCGAAACTGCCGTTAAGCCGCAGGGTTTGGTTCACTGGGTCGGCGCCGGGGAAATATTTGCGGGCTGCCGTCTCGTTGAGCAGGATGCTGTACGGCTCGTTCAGGGCGGTGGCGGTGTCGCCCTGCACAAGCGGGATATCGAAGATCCGGAAGATGCCCGGCTCGGCATAAAACAGGTTTTCTTCCGAAAACAACTGATCGCCGTGCCGGAAAGTGCCGTTGTTTTGATACAAGCGGGCCACTTCTTCCATATCGGGAAAATCGTTTTTCAGCAAGGGGCCGAAAGGCGGCGCCAAATGGCCGAGGTGCAATTGCAGCGAACCGTCTTTGTTGTAAAACTTGCGGCTCATGCGCCAGATCCGGTCGGCCTTGCTGTGGTACCGGTCGAAACTGACTTCATTCCAGATGTACAGCCCGATCAGCAGGCAACAGGCTAAACCAACCGTTAGCCCGAACAGGTTGATGAAACTGGAGCCCCGGTTTTTGAGGAGGCTGCGTACGGCGATTTTGATATAGTTCCGGATCATGGTTGTTTCAATTATCCAGGCTTGGCCATTTCTTGTTTTTTCATGCTGTGCTCGCATTAGTCCGACCGTAAACTGCGCGCCGGATCTGCCAGGGCGGCGCGAATACTTTGGATGCTCAGGGTCAGAAACGCTACCAGCAAGGCCAGGAAGCCGGCAACCGCAAACACCCGCCAACCCAAATCGATACGGTAGGCGAAGGCCTCCAGCCAATGTGTCATCGCCCACCAGGCGATGGGGATGGCCAGCAGCAGGCCTGTTGCAGCCAGTCCGATAAATTCGCCGGTCAGCAGTCCGACAATGCTTTCCGAACTGGCGCCCAGTACTTTGCGTATCCCGATTTCTTTGGTGCGCCGGGCAATCGTAAGGGTCGACATCCCCAGCAGGCCCAGGCAGGCGATCAGGATTGCCAGCCAGGTCCCGATTCGAACGAGGCTGCTCAGCTGCATTTCCGACCGGTACAGTTTATTCAGGTCGTCTTCCATAAACGAAACTTGAAACGCCTGCTCGGGCATCAGCGATTTCCAGGCCTGCTGCACGGCAGCCACCGTAGCCGGGATATTCCCGCCGCTGATCTTGAACATGCATTTCGGGGTGGGGGAGTCCACCGACGACTGGTCCGATGCCAGGCGTACGATGCCCACCGGGTCAAACGCCAGCATCAACGGCTGAATTTTTTCATGCAACGACGCAAAGTGGAAATCTTTGGCCACGCCAATGATCCGGTAGGCCTGAAAGGGCTCGGGCAGGTAAGTGCCCACCGCATGCGCCAGCCCGAAAGCGGCGGCAAATTGCTCGTTGACGATGACCGATTTCCCGGCATCCCCTTGATCGGGTGTGAAATTTTGCCCTTCGCGGAGCTCGATGCCCATGGCCGGGATAAAGTTTTCATCGACACCATTCAGAAAAAAAGTCCGGTATTTTTGAGTGCGCTGGTCGGTGTAGCCAACATTCGACCAACCCACGGCGCCAAAAGTATGATTCGACGTGGCCACCGCTTTTACCGAAGGATTGGTCTTTAACTCCGCCTCCAGCAAACGGGCCATTTTCCGGCTATCATTGATCGCTTCCACCATCCCTTTTTGCGAACTGAAGGGTACGATAAGCGTGCCTTCGCGGCGAAACCCCAGGTTCTTGTGTTGCAGGTAGTGGATTTGTTGTTGCATCACCAGGGTGGAGATAATGAACAGCACCGACAACAGGAACTGTACTCCGATGAGGCTGCGCAATACCGTATGTTTCTTCTGCCCAACGCCGGAAATCAACCCGCGCAAGGTGTTGACAGGTGAAAACCCCGACAGGATAATGGCAGGATACAAACCGGCTATCAACCCGGTGACCAAGGCCAGCGAGAGTGCCATACCCAGCGTCGACGGACGCAGCGGCAGCACTAGGGACAAGCCCGTCAGGTCATTAAACCAGGGGAGCGTAGCCTTGGCCAGCGCCACGCCAATGCCGACTGACAAAACAGCGGTTAAAACGGCTTCCACCCAAAATTGAGCCATTAGCTGCCGGCGCGTGGCGCCCGTCGCCTTGCGCACACCCACCTCGCGGGCGCGCGTCAGCGAACGGCCTACCGCCAGGGTAACGAAGTTAATGGCAGCCAGCAGCAGGATAAGCAACGCAACAGCGCTGAGGATGTACGGGTAGCGGGCGTCGGCGACCGGCGCAATTCCGGCCGGCATGGCTTTGTCCAGGTGAATATCGGGAAGCGCCTGAAAACCAACCTCATATTCTCCCGGTTTGTAATCTTCCGACACCTGCTTGTCAAAAAACGGCGCTGCTTTTACCTGCATGGCCACGCCATCGGTGCCGTCGCGCAGCACGGCGTAGGTTTCCACAAAAACGCAGGTCCAACAGTGCTGGGCGCGTTCGGAAACCTGCGATTTATACACCTCAAATGGCGCCAGGATGTTGTATTGCAGACTCGAATTACCTGGCGTCTTTTCGAGGATGCCCGTCACCTTGAAATCTTTCCAAACCGAACCGACCTGCAGCGAAAGCGTCTGACCAACGGGCGCCGGATCGCTGAAATATTTCAATGCCATGGCCTCGGTCAATACCACCCCATCCGGCTCTTTCAGCACCGTGGTGCGGTTTCCACGGATCAGGCGGAAATCGAACACCTTCAAGAATTCGGGGTCTACGAATTGCACCTGCTCCTGGTCGAGGATATTGCCGCGCCGGATCAGGTTATTCAGCGAAACAAATCGCGTCATTTGCTCTACTTCGGGGAAATGGTCTTTCAACTCCGGCCCCATCAATATGGGCGTCACGGTATTGAAAAAGACTTCGCCGCGGTAGTGTTCCTTCTGCCACATCCTGTAGGTGCGGCCGGCTTTGGCGTGAAAACGGTCGTACGACCATTCGTTGGTTACATAAACCAGGATCAACAAGCACACTGCCGCGCCGATGCTCAGGCCGAGCACGTTGATCAGGGAGTACAAGCGGCCGTTGCGAAAATTCCGCCAGGCAATTTTGATGTAATTATTCCACATGGCTCACTGGTTTATTCATTTTGCAGATGCCGTACCGGGTTGCTTATGGCCGCCCGGAGGGTTTGGGAGCCGATCGTGATACCGCCCAATCCGAACAACAGGGCAATCGCCGGTAGAAAAACCATAACGCCCATGGGGATTTGAAAGGCGAACAATTGCAAGAACTGCTGGCCCAGCAGATAGCCGAGCGGCACGGCCACTGCGGTGGCAATAACCAGCAACAAAAAGTAGCCTTTTGACAGCAGCCTGACCACATCGCGGGCATTGGCCCCGACCACCTTCCGGATACTGATCTCCTTGGCCCTGGTTTCCACCGAATAAATAGCCATGCCAAGCAATCCCATACATGCGATCAACATACCCAACAGTCCGAAATAGGCCACAATCCAAATCATGTCGTACATATCGGCAAAATTGTTGCGTACAGTTTCATCGTAAAATTCGTACCTGACCGGCCGCGTTTTATCGAACTTCTTCCAGGTTCGCTCCAGGGACGCGAGGGTGCCCGGCAGGTCGTTGCCGCTGATCTTCAGGTTGAGGACGGCCAGCCTGGACGGGTCGTAGCGCAGTAGTAAAGGTTCCAACTGGTAATTCAGCGGCTTGAACAAGAAATCTTTGACCACCCCTCGAATACTGACGGGAGTACTGTCTTCCAGGATTATCGATTTGCCGACGGCTGCGTCCGGCGCGCCCAGTTTGAACTGGTCGAGAAACTTTTCATTGACAATAGCAAACAACTCCCGCCCCTGCGTGGGATTGTACGGGAAGTCCTGGCCTGCTGCCAGTGGCAAATCCATGTTTTTCAGATAGGCCTGATCGATAAAATAATCGCGCACTCCAAGCGGATCGTCGCCGGGTTGCACCCGGACGTCCACTTTGCTGTCCTGCCAGGTACCCATCAGGTGGGAAATAGCGGAAATTTGATTGATCTGGGGGTTCTGCCTGAGATCTTCTACAATAGGGCCATAGTCTTGTCCCTGCAAGTCGAGGTTAATGACCAGGTTATCGTGAAATCCAAAATTTTCTCGGACGGCATAGTTGATTTGCCGCCAAATTACCGTCAGGGTGATGATGAACACCAAGGACACTGCGAACTGGCTCACAATCAATACCTTTCGCAATCCAACGCGCCGGAAGAGCTTCGTGTTTTGCAATTTTTGGAGGATGATCAGGGGCTGAAACCTGGAGAGCACCGTGGCCGGTAATATGCCTGCCAGCAACCCGACCCCGAGCGCAAAGACCAGAAACCAACCGGCCGTTGCGCCATCCATTTGAAGCGAAACGTCGGTGGATTCCAAAAACTGCAATTGGTTGAACAGCGGTATGATGCCCTGCAACAGGAGGAACGCCAGTGCGAGTGACAGACCCGAAACAACCACTGCTTCGCTTATAAACTGCCGGAATACCTGCCCGCGCGTGGCGCCCATCACTTTCCGAACGCCGACCTCTTTGGCGCGGGTCAGTGCGCGGGCGATCGACAAGTTGGTGTAATTAAAACAGGCCGAGAGCATGACAATAGCGCCCAGTGCCGACAGGAACCACAACAGGATGCCGGGCAAACCTTTTCCCATGCTGTTGGAAAATCCGGGACCCGGCGTGATGCCGCTCAAAGGCTGCAGGTAAAAGCGATAGCCGGCGTCGCGGCTTTCCAGTTTGAGGTTGGCGTACGCGTTGGCGGCAATTTGCCGCATGGCGGTCTCGGCCGTTTCGCGGGGCACGCCTTTGCGCAGGCGTACAAAGTTGTATGTCATGTAGTAATTGTTCCAATTGCTGGAAATGGCCATTTCATCCGGTCCCGTTTCCATGGCTTTGAGCGAGGCCAGCGATCCGAGCGCGTCGAACTCCAGGTGGGTTTTGCCGGGAAAGGGCTCTAGCACACCGGTTACTTTAAAATCGCCCAAGGCATTGTTGTGGAGTATTTTACCCATCGGGTCGGCAGTGCCGAAGAATTTTTTAGCCGTTTCGGCGCTCAGGACTACCGTTTTAGGCTCTGAAAGCGCAGTAGCGGGGTCGCCCTGAGCGAGCCGGAACCCGAACATTTGGAAAAACGCCCCGTCGGTTAGCAGACCCCGGATATCGAGGAGTTTACCTTCGGCGGTAAAACTCCCGTTGAGGCTCCGGACCAGCGGAGCCCAGGTTTCCACACAGGAATAGTCTTCTGTGAGCGTTTTCCCCATTGGAAACGGGGAAGAGGCATAACCTTCTTCGCCACCCCCTTTGCGCTGCGCTTCGGTAATCACCCGGTACACCCGGTCGCTTTCGGGGTGAAAACGGTCAAACCGGTACGCATCCTTGATCAACAGGATCACCAACAGGCAAACGCTCATGCTGGCCGCCAGGCCAAAGATGTTTATGGCTGAAAACGATTTGTGCTTCAGCAGGTTACGGAGGGCAACTTTGAAATAATTAGACCACATGATCGGGCGATTTTATTCGTTGCGAAGGGAATGAATGGGGCTGGCCAGCGCTGCTTTTATGCTTTGCAAACTAATCGTCAAGACAGCGATCAGCGTGGCCATGGCGCCTGCCAGGGCAAACACCCACCAGGGCATGTCGATGCGGTAGGCAAAATTTTCCAACCAGCGGCTCAGGAAATACCAGGCCAGGGGTGTGGCTACGACGAGGGCGATCAGCACCAGTTTCAAAAAATCCCGGGATAACAAACCGATGATACCGGGTACGCCTGCGCCTAATACCTTTCGAATGCCAATTTCCTTGGTGCGCTGTTCGGCGGTAAAAGCGGCCAAACCAAACAACCCGAGGCAGGAAACCAGGATCGACAACAGCGCGAAGATGCTGGCCATCCGGCCGATGCGCTGTTCGGCGTCGTACATCCGGGAAAACGCGTCGTCCAAAAAGCGGCAACTGAACGGCTGGTCGGGTGCCTCAGCCTTCCACAATTGCTCCATGGTTGCCCGGACCGACTGGCTTTCTGCAGCCTTGTACCGCACCGACAACAAACTGCTGGAATTGCCAAGGCGCATCGACAACGCGCCGATATTGTCCCGCAAACTGGAGAAGTGAAAATCCTTCACCACCCCGATTACGTTGAGTTCGTAAAAATCCTCCGGGCGGGGCTGACCCTGGACCGTGCCATTCAAGCCGTACACTTTTTTCCCGATGGGTTGATCGGCATAGCCAAAAAGCGCCGCAGCCCTTTCGTTCAAAACAATGGCCGTACTGTCGGACGGATGCGCTTCCGGATCGAAAAAGCGCCCTGCTTTCAGTTCCAGGCCGAGGGTGCGGAGGTAGTCTTGGTCCACCGTCCAATGCTGCATATTCACCGCCTGGTCGCCACTGAAGGCCCGGGATTTGGAGAAGGTGTTATCGCTGCGGTTCGAAGGCACGGGCAAAAACCCGGAGACGGAAACCGACGTTACGGCCGGGTGTTTCAATAACTCCTGCCGGTATGCCTGCAGGTGATCGCCGAGCGCGTAGGCATCGTTCAGGATAAGCACCTGGTCTTTCTGAAAGCCGAGATTTTTTGTTTGGATATAATTCAACTGCTTGTATACCAGTCCGGTAGCAATGATCAGGATGATAGCGGTCGTAAATTGAAACACCACCAATGCGCTGCGCAACCGCCCGCCCCCGGCCCGGCCCCCGGCCTGCGCCTTGATGGCTTTGATCGGGTCAAAAGCCGACAGAAAAAACGCCGGGTATATGCCGGCCAACAGCCCGACGGTTCCGGTGCCAGCGATCAGGCTCAGCCAGAACAGCGGTTGGCGCCAGGGCATCGACATCGGCCTGTTGATCAATGCGCTGAACCCCGGTAGCGCCATGGCAGCGATCGCCAGCGCCAGCGCCATAGCCAAGGCAGCCAACAACATCGTCTCGCTCAGGAATTGCCGCATCAGCATTGCCCGCGCACTGCCCAACACCTTCCGGACACCTACTTCCCGCGCCCGGTGCGCCGACCGTGCGGTTGATAAATTCATGAAGTTGATGCACGCAATCAGGAGAATAAATGCCGCAATGGCGGAAAATATCCACACATATTGAATATTGCCGTTGGGTTGAAGCTCGATGGTGAGGTTAGAATACAAGTGAATATCGGGCAGCGCCTGCAGCAGATACCGCGCATACTGACCCGATTTTTCCAGGTCGGCAATCGACGAACCCATTAAACGCTGGGCCGTTTCATTGACCTTTGCTTTTGATAAAGCATCGAATTTGGCCTGAAACACTTGCGGATCGACGCCTTTTCGCAGTAAAATGTAGGTTTGGAAATTATTGCTCGTTGCCCACAGGCGTGAATCCGAACGTACTTCCTCGTCGCCGTTCATCGCCAGCAGCATATCGGCCTTGAAGTGGGTGGTGGCCGGCAAGTCTTCAAACACGGCTGTAATCAGCCAGCGATCGTTATTGTCCAAAACCAACGTTTGACCCAGGGCCATTTGCGGCGACCCAAAATATTTATCGGCCAGTTTGTGCGAAAGGGCCAGGGTGGCGGGCCGGGTCAGACAAGCCCTCGGATCGCCCTGAATAACGGGTACGGGAAAAACTTCAAAAAAACTGCTGTCCACCTTCAGGACTTCTTCTTCCCGGATGTTTGCCTGCCCTTGACCATCGCGTTTAACGAGGCGGCTGCCGTTTTGCCGAAAGCGGCAGAATGCCTGCACTTCGGGGAAGGCCTGCATGACATCGGGCCCGACGGTCGAACTGACAACGGCCATGTTGAAATGCGTGCCGCCGAATTTGATATCGGAATAGGGCCGGAAGATTCGATTGGCATTGGGATTCCAGCGATCGTAGCTCAACTCATGGGCTACAAACAAAAGGATCAACAAACAACAAGCGGTACCAATCGCCAGCCCAGCAATGTTGATAAAAGTAAATGCCTTGTTGTTGCGCAAGTGGCGGAGCGTGATCGTAAGATAATTTTGAATCATTTTCAGTGTCTTTTATGCTGAAAATCATGTTATTACGCTATTGTCCAGATTTTTACTGCATCATGGAACTCATCGCTATTCATTTCGCAGACTGTTCACCGGGTTGGCAAGTGCGGCGCGGACGGCCTGAAAGCTGATGGTCAGAAAAGCAACTGCCGTTACCAGCGCGGCCGTCCCGACATAGATCCACCATCCAATGGACGTTCGGTAGGCGAAGTCTTCCAGCCAGCGGTTCATGGCCCACCAGGCTACCGGTGCCGCGATCAAAAAGGCAAACAAAACGAGGCGCAGAAAATCCTTGGACAACAAGCTCACCATGGCGGTTACGGAAGCGCCCAATACTTTGCGGATGCCGATTTCCTTGGTCTTTTGGGCCGCCAGCAACGAAGCCAACCCATACAGGCCCAGGCAAGAGATAAAGATCGCCAACAGGGCAAATCCTTTGCACATAGCGGTGAACCGGCTTTCGTCGCGGTAATATTCGGCGATCCGTTCATCGAAAAAACGGCCGTCAAAAACCTGCTCCGGAAACACGGCATCAAAGATTTGCTGGATAGCAGCTGTGGTGGTGTTGATGTTTTCGGGGTGCATTTTGATCCCTACCGTGCTGTAAAATTTTTTCCGGCAGGAAATGACAACCGGCCGCAGCGGGTCGCGGGCCGAATTGGCGGTAAAGTCTTCCACCACGCCCACGATGGGCCGCCAGGGATTTCTGCCCAGGCGCATATCCTGTCCGATGGCTTTTTGCGGATCGGTGACGCCCAGTTTCCGGAGCAGGGTCATGTTGACCACGTACTCATTCGCAGTATCCCCCTGTATTTGTGAGCGGCCGGCCAGCAAACGCAGACCATAGGTGTTCAGGTAATCGGCATCGCCAAATTTCAGGCTCGTACTAAACGGCGCATCCTGCGCGCTTCTGCCATAGCCGAAATTGGTGTTCCAGTTGTTGTCGGAGGAAGGGATGTCGCTTCCAAAGGCGACCGACTTTACCGCCGGTAGTTGTAACAGGCGGCTTTTAAACCCGTCGAGGCGGGCCAACACGGTGCTGTCCGAATTCAGGCCGAGCACCGTATAGACCAGGTCCGGTTGAAAACCAAGGTCCATCCGCCGGATATAATTCATCTGGCTGACCGTTACCATGGTTCCGATAATGAGGGCCTGTGCAATGCCAAATTGCAGCATCACCAGTACTTTCCGGAGCGAAACGCCGCCAATCATCCGGCTTTGGAGACTGGTTTTAATGGCTTGCACCGGATCCATGCCCGCCAGCACCAGGGCGGGGTAGAGACCGGCCAGCAGGCTTATAGCCACGGTGAGCACAAGCAGGAAGGCTATTACCTTTGGATCGGTGAGGAATGGCCATTGCGCCGGCAGGTCGGTCACCTGGCTCAACAATGGTTTGGCTGCAAACGCCAGAACGCCGCCGATGGCCACGGCAAGCAACACGGTCACCATGGTTTCACCGAGAAACTGCGCGACCAATTGCTGCCGGCTGCTGCCCAGTGTTTTGCGCACTCCCACTTCTTTGGAGCGTGCGCTGGCTTGCGCCGTGGCGAGGTTGATGAAATTGAAACAGGCCATCACCAGGATGAGCAGACCGATCAGGGAAAGCGTCCAGAGGCGCCCTTCTGTGACGGTATGCGTGCCCAGGTGACCGATCTGCGCGTCGAAATGCTGTTGGGCCAGCGGCTGCAGGCGGTGTACGGTGCGGACGTTGTCGTTTTTATATTCCTGCTTGCCGATACCGGCCAATACAGTCCCCGCTTGGTTCAGTTGACCGGCAGTACGCAAGAGTGCCCAGGCCTGGTTGTTGCTGCTGTTGCTGCCCCATTCCGTGTAGTAATTGTATAACTCAGCGTTTTTCGGCAGGGTGGAATACGAAACCAGCAGGTTAAATTGAAAGTCGGAGTTATCGGGTGGGTTGGCGATAATGCCCCGGACAACAACCTCAATGGCGTTGTCGAGCAGGACCGTTTTGCCCAGGGCGACTTGCCAGTTGCCGAAGCATTTCTCGGCGGTACGTTGGGTCAGCGCAGCGCTGTACGGTTCGGTCAGCGCGGTTATGGGGTCGCCGCTGAGCCAGGACCACTGGAAGATCCGGAAAAAGGAGGGTTCGATAAAAGCGGCGACTTCGCGTTGCCCGTCGGTGGCAAATTTCTGTCCGGTGCGGTTGCCAGGTATGGCAGAGGCGGTGATCTGCGGCCAGAAGGAATGCAGGCGGGCGAATTGTTCGAACTGCGGTACCCCCGCCTGGATGGCGTCCATGGCCGGGATGGGGATGCCGGGCGTGTACGAGGTGCCTTCGGCGCTCGAATGCGCGGTAATGATCCGGACTATCCGGTCAAAATTGGGCTGAGCGCGGTCGAAACTCCGTTCATATTGCACCAGGTGAAACAACAGCAGGCTTGCTGCAATGCTCACGGCCATGCCCAGGAGGTTGATCAGGGTGTAGTTCCATTGACGCCACAGGTTGCGCCAGGCTATTTTCCACGAACGTTGCCACATGGTAGATTGCGCAATAGGTTGATGGTGAAGGAGCGGGAGCGCCGTTGGTAGCGCGCCCCCGGCTCCGAAATCAGACAGACAGCGAATTCGGCGTTAAACGGCAGGGGAAAATGTGGCAGGCAGGAATGGGTTTGTTTTCGTAGCTTAATTATTCAGTTGCATGCCCCTTGCGGTTTCCCCGGCTGGTGTTACAGGTATTGCTTGACCAGGTTCTCGGTGACCACCTGTCCGTCGAGCATCCGGATGATCCGGTTGCCAAATTCGGCGCAGTACTGCGAGTGCGTCACCATGAGAATGGTCGTTCCTTCGGAGTTGAGTTGCGACAGGATTTTCATCACTTCATCGCCGTTGGCGCTGTCCAGGTTCCCCGTGGGTTCGTCGGCGAGGATGAGTTTGGGGCGGTTGACGATCGCCCGGGCCACGGCCACGCGCTGTTGTTGGCCGCCCGACAACTGCTGCGGAAAGTGGTTGCGGCGGTGCATGATGTTCATGCCTTCCAGCAATTCTTCCACCCGTTTTTTGCGTTCGGCCGAGGGCACCTTGGTGTACAGCATCGGCAGTTCCACGTTCTCGTACACGGTGAGCTCGTCGATGAGGTTGAAACTCTGGAACACGAAGCCCAGATTGTGTTTCCGAACATTGGAGCGTTTGCGTTCGCTCAAACGGCCCACCTCTTCGCCCATGAAGAAATAGTCGCCGCCGCTCGGGCTGTCGATCATGCCCAAGACATTGAGCAGCGTCGACTTGCCGCAACCGGACGGCCCCATCACCGATACGAATTCCCCTTCTTTAATGTCCACATCCACCTCATTCAAGGCCGTGGTTTCCACCTCTTCGGTGCGGTAAACTTTCGATAATTTGTTCGTTTTTATCATAAGTGGTCAAGTAATACCAATAAAGTGTGCAAGTGAAAAACTTAAAATTACTTCAACACCAATTCATCCTTGTCGCCGAAGTTCTCATAACCGGAAACAATAACCACCTCTCCGGTTTGCAGGCCATCGAGTACTTCGTAGAAATTCGGGTTTTGGCGGCCCAGCCGGATATTGCGTTTGCGCGCATTCCCGCTGGCGGGGTCGATCACGTACACCCAATTGCCGCCGGTGGTTTGGTAAAAACCGCCGCGCTGGAGCAGGGTGGCTTGTTCTTCGGCGCTGAGTTCCAGCTTGACGGATACCGATTGGCCGCGCTTGATGCCGTCGGGCGCGGCGCCCACAAACACCATGTCGGCTTCAAAGGCGCCGTTGGTGACCTGTGGGTATATCTTTTTGATTTTCAGGGCAAATGATTTACCCGCAAACTGGAAGCTGCCTTCTTGTTCGTTAAACACCCGGGAAATATAAAATTCGTCGATGCGGACGCGCACCTTGAAGTTGCTCAGATCGTCGATCTGACCGATGTTTTCGCTGCGGGCCACGCTTTCCCCCAGCTCTTTGCTCAGTCCCGACAATTGGCCGGCAATCGGCGCCCGCACGGTAAGCTGATCCAAACTTTGCCGGGTAATGGCCAGGTTGCGCTGCATCAGGTCGAGCGACGAGGCCATTTGCTGCTGCTGAAGTGCCTGGTAAGCGCTGTCTTTCCGGATGGTGGCCGACAGGAGTTTTTGGCGGTTTTGCAGGTTGTTGTGCAGCGCTTCCGACTCCTCGTATTCCACCCGGGCGATGACGTTGTCTTTGTACAATTCGCGGTTGCGGGCCACGCGTTTGGTGGTCAGATCCAGCTGATAATCCACATCCACCGCTTGTTCGCGCAGGCTCAGGCTCTGCTGCTCCATCAGAATGGAGGTATTCCGGATCTGGTTGATCTGCGAGATGATATTGGCTTCCTGGTTGAGGTAATTGACCATCAGGTCGGGGTTCGACAGGCGCAGGATCTGCTGGTTGGCCTGTACTAACGCACCGTCTTCCACAAATTTTTCTTCCACTTTACCGCCCTCCACGGCATCGATAAATACGGTCCGGAGCGGCTCCACGACGCCTGTCACCGGGATAAATTCCTGAAAATTGCCCCGACCCACGGTATCCACCATCAGCCGTTCGCTTTGTACGTTGAGGCGAGTGGTGCCGGCGTTTTTGATCATCGAAGAAATCAAAAAGGACAACCCGGCGATAGCGACAACCGCCATTAAAATGCGTTGCCAGGTAAACCGCTTCTTTTCTATTTTTTTATCCATGGTTCTGTTCGAAATGCATGCGCCAAATGGTTCGGCTAAAATACTGCCCGGAAGATATTAACCCTGCAAAATTGGCGGCACCCCTGGGGTAACAATGGCTGTGCCAAAAACCATATTTATTTGATAAAGAACATTTTATAAACTTAATTTTTACCTTCAAAATAAGCCCGGTGTCCATTTTTGAACACCCGCTTGTCCGTTTTCGATCAAATGTTCCTTTGAGGGAAAGCATCTTTTCTTCCGGGTAACTGTCCATTTCCGGACACTTTTTTTCAACTTCGCCGTTCTGAACCAGGATTCTTATGAAGCAAACAGGCACCGTCCTGATCGTCGATGATGAAGAGGATATCCTTTTTACGCTCCGGATGTTCCTCAAGCAGCATTTTGCGCATGTATTTACCGAGGAAAACCCGCAGCACCTCCCGCGCTTGCTCAAGCAGTACGAGCCGGATGTGGTGCTGCTCGATATGAATTTTCGAAAAGGCGACACCAGCGGGGAGGAAGGACTGCAATGGCTGCAAAAAACCCTCGAACTGCGCCCGGGCGTGCAGGTGATCATGATTACCGCCTATGGTGAAGTGGAGAAGGCCGTGCGCGCGCTCAAATCCGGCGCCGCCGATTTTGTCGAAAAGCCCTGGCGCAACGAAAAACTGCTGGCTACGGTGCAGGCTGCGTTCAACCTTGGCCTCAGCCGCAAGGAAGTGGCGCAGCTCCAAACCAGGCAGCGCGCCCTTACCGACCACCTGGATGCCGCCGGCGCCGGCGATATTGTCGGGCAGTCGGCAGCCATGGCCGAAATATTCAAAACGATCGACAAGGTAGCTACTACCGATGCGAATATCCTGATCTTGGGGGAAAACGGCACAGGGAAAGAACTGGTGGCGCGGGCCATTCACCGGCGTTCCCTCCGCCACGAACAGGTTTTTGTAAATGTCGACCTGGGCGCCATACCCGAATCACTGTTTGAAAGCGAATTGTTCGGCCACAAAAAAGGCGCTTTTACCGACGCACGCGAAGACCGCGCCGGCCGTTTCGAAGCGGCCCAGGGCGGCACCCTGTTCCTCGACGAAATTGGCAACCTCGCCCTGCCCACGCAAGCCAAACTCCTGGCCGCCCTGCAAAACCGCGAGATTGTACGGGTCGGCTCCAACCAGTCGATAGCAGTCGACATCCGGCTCATTTGTGCGACCAATATGCCGTTGTACGATATGGTACGCGAAAAAACATTTCGCCAGGATTTGCTGTACCGCATCAACACCGTCGAGATCCACCTGCCGCCTTTGCGCGCCCGCGAAGGCGATATTGGACTGCTAGCCAGCCATTTTCTAAAGCAATACGCCAAGAAGTACCAAAAAGCAGACCTGGAACTGCACCCTGCCGCCCTACAAAAACTGGAACAATACCCCTGGCCGGGCAATATCCGGGAGTTGCGCCATGCGATCGAACGGGCAGTGATCCTGTCCGAAAAAAACGTGCTCACGCCAGGGGATTTCCTGCTCCATCCGGATTTTCACCAGGCGCCGGAATTCTTCCAGGCCGACGAAACGCTCAACCTCGAAGAGATGGAAAAAAAACTTATCCAACGGGCCATGACCAAATTCCAGGGCAATATTTCCAAAGCGGCAGACGAGCTGGGCCTCACCCGGGCAGCCCTGTACCGGCGCCTGGAAAAACATGGGATATGAATGCGTGAATGCCCGGATATCGTGTTTATACCTGCGTTTTTCGGAGAAAATGATTCCGTTGCTTGCCGGGCACCGTTTTGGATTTTACCGCAAATTAACTTCGAACTTCAACCTCCGAACTTTAAGATGCTTCGTTTTTTCAAAACCAAGATCCTCCTGCATATCCTCGTCATCGCACTGGCGCTGGGTGGTGTGGTGTACGGCATTTATGCCCCCGGTTTCGGAGGCCTGGCCATTCTGGCCGGCCTGACGGCCATTGCTGCAGTCGCGAGTTTGTTCAGCCTTGTCGACAAAACCAACTCGGAGATCGCCTCTTTTTTACTCAATATCAAATACGACGATTATACGGCAACCTATACGACGCAGGAACCCGACCAGTCGTTCAATAAACTGTACGGCGCTTTCAATGTGATCACCGACAAATTCCGGGATATCCGGCAGGAAAAAGAAGCGCAGTTTCAATACCTGCAGGCAATTGTCGAACATGTGGATACCGGCCTGATCTGTTTCGACAAAACGGGCCAGACCCTGCTCATGAACCGGGCCCTCCAGCGTTTGCTCCACAAATCGTATTTCCCCGACCTGGCCTCCGTGGCGCGGTTCAATCCAACCCTGCACGCCGCCATGGAAAGCCTCCTGCCGGGCGACCGGCAGTTGGTCAAACTGGTGGTCAACAACCAAATACTGCAGCTGGCCGTGCGCACCACCATACTCAAACTGAAGAACGGCGAATACCACTTATACTCGCTCCAGAACATCAGTGCCGAACTGGAAGAACAGGAAGTGCAATCCTGGCAGAAATTGATCCGCATTCTCACCCACGAGATCATGAATTCTGTGACGCCGGTGGCATCGCTGGCGGCCACGGCCAGCGACATGGTCGGCCGCTTTGCCACTTTCGACGCCGATGCGGCCGAGGATATTCGGACGGCCGTACGCGCGATCCGCAAACGCAGCGAAGGACTGTTGCATTTTACCGAAACGTACCGGCAATTGACCCGTATCCCGCAACCCAAATTCCAGGAAGTCAATCCTGTTGTCCTGCTCGACGATGTCATCACGTTGTTCAAGCCGGCTATCGCTGAAAAACAGATCCGCCTGGAAAAACAGGCGCCCGCCACGCCGCCGACCATTCAGGCAGACCCCGAATTACTCGAACAAGTGCTCATCAACCTGTTGAAAAACGCTATCGAAGCCGTGGAGCCGGTTGAACATCCGGCGATCAGCGTCGGTGTGGCCAAAGATGCAGAGGGGACGGTTCTGCTCCACATTGCCGATAATGGCCCGGGGATACCCGCCGACCTGCAGGAGCAGATTTTCGTGCCGTTTTTTACGACCAAAAACCAGGGTTCGGGCATCGGCCTCAGCCTTTGCCGCCAGATCATCCAACTGCACAAAGGCAGCTTGTCGGTAGTGTCGAAAGAAGGCGAAGGAGCGACCTTTATTATTCGCCTGTGACGTTTGCCGCGTTCAGGCTGGCCTGAAAATCTTCCACTTTTTTGGTGTGTTTCCAACCCTCGGCGGCGCAGAGATCGGCCATCCGCTTCGACAATTTTGCCAATTTGGTCTCCGGGTATTTCTGTTGCACATAGACCCAAACGTTTTTAAAGTCTTCTGTGATGGCGTCTGTTTCGTAATCGAACAACGGGGTGTTGTCGGCTCCGTTGACGATCAGCAGGCGCAACCATCGTTCCGACTCAGCGGTTTCGTCCCGTAAGGGGAAGTAAGGGTTGTCGCGGTTGAATTTTTCCCAAAATATAGCCATGTCGGCCAATTTTTCCAATGGCACGATCACCCCGCCGTCATCGTACATCGGTTCGTTCTGTTCGGCGGTTCGCTGTTCGAGAAACGCCCGCATGGCGGTCGATACTTTAGGGCCGAAAAATGCCAGCAATTTGCGCTGGTCGACCACCGGGAAGACCATTCCCTCGCTGCTGAACAGCCGGAATCCATTGGCCGCCAGCGATTTGGTGACCGGATTTTTGTTTACATCGAAGGTGCCCTCATACACGGCTTGCATATCGGTATCCGACCAGTTGATCTTTTCGGTCAGTTGATAAAATTCGCCCTCCTGTTCCATGCGGCGGAGTGTGTGGTCGAGCAATATAAAAGCGGCATCGGCCAGGCTGGCCGGGGCATCGGCAAGGTTCTTTTCAATGTATGTCCAGGCTTTACCGCCGCTGTTGATATCTTTGACATTGAGGGTGGCGAGAAAACTGCCGATCTCGCCCAGGCGGCCGGGTTCCGGGCTGCCGTTGCGCGGGCCGGCATACAAACACGCCAGGGCGCCGCCGAAAACCCAGCCGGGTTTTGATCCGCCGCCCGGCGGCTGCACCCGGTAATAGGGCGCCGCAATGGGGATGCCCCGCAATTCGATTTCTTCCTGATTGCCGGATGCTTCCCCGGTACCTTCCACGATGGCGCCTTCTTTGAATTGCGTCACCACAGCGCCCGATTGACTGGGTGTTTCGCGCATGCGCAGATTGTCAACGAGTGCGACATACAGCATTAATTCCGGCTTTGGCGCCGTTTGTGGTTCGTTCGAAGCGGGCGGGGGAGTAGCTGCTTGTTTGGGCGTATCCGATTGACAGGCAAACAATATTACTCCGCCGGTACAGGCGGCCAGGAACAGAAGGCGGGTGCTCATACAGACAACGGGTGTTTGGTAAATGGCAGCAAAAATAAGCGGCGTTATGGGTATTTCATCGCCCGGAAGCCGAAGCCTTCCGAATGCTTTTATTTCCCCGCCAGGAGGCCGTACACACTACCGGGCAGGAACGTTAGCAAAGCGATCAGCAGCAGCCCGCCCGCGATAGTGAGCCTGAAAATTCGCGGGATGAATACCGTATACCGGTTTTCCTCTTTTGAAAAATACATGGCCATAATGACCTTGAAATAATAGTAAATCGACACCGCCGAATTGATCACCGCCAGCACAACCAGCCAGGGGTATTGCCCGAGTGCTGCGGTAAACACAAAATATTTTCCAAAAAAGCCCGCCGTGGGCGGAATGCCGGCCAGTGACAACATCGACACGGCCATGGCTGCAGCGATCAAGGGTTGTTTTTTGCTCAGTCCGTTGAAAGCCGAAAAGGATTCGTCGTGGTTTTGCTCGGATACCAGGATAAAACACGCAAAAGCACAAATGGTGGCGATGGAATACGAAAGCGTGTAGAACAGGATAGCGCCTGCAGCGCCGGGTTGGCCGGCTACCAGGATGGCCATCATCAGGTATCCCGCGTGCGAAACCGATGAATACGCCATCATGCGTTTGAAATTCGATTGAAAAATGGCGGTGGTATTAGCCAGGATCATGGTGAGTGCGGCAACAATGGCTACCGCAGCCATCCAGAATTCGCCCGCCCCGGTGAAGGCCATGCTGAACAAACGGTAAAAGGCTGCAAAACCCGCCGTTTTGACCACCGTGGCCATAAACGTAGTCACGAGGGTCGGGCTTCCCGTGTAAACGTCGGGCGCCCAGAAATGAAAGGGTACCGCCGACACCTTAAAACTTAAGCCGATGAGAATCAATAAAATGCCTACGCTCAGCATCTGAGGCGAGTGCCCCTTGGCGGCGATCACTGCATGAATTCGTTCCAGGTCGAAACTGGCGGTGGCGCCGTACACCAGTGCGATACCGAACAGCAAAATACCGGTGGCAAATGCCCCCATCAGAAAATACTTCAACGCCGCTTCATTGGAATTCAAATCGTCGCGCCGGCTGCCGGCCAGCACGTACAAGGGAATGCTCAATATCTCGATGCCCAAGAAAAGCATGACCATGTTGGTAAACGAGAACATGCACAAGGCGCCACATAAACTGAACAGAATCAGCGCATAGTGATCGCCAAGGGTATCGTACAAGTCCCGGAAGCCCCAGCGGGTCAACCCAAACAACATTAGCGTACTCAGCAGGGCCGTGGCCGTAAACGCCATGGCGTAGGTGTCGAAACGCAGCATGGCGGCGTACAAGTCGTTATACGGACTGCCATAGACCAAGTCCCACACAGCCGTGCCGATGGCCAGGGCGATACCGCTCATGCGCAGTGCCTGCAACAGGTCGCGCTTTCGAATCAGGCCGGCAAAAAGAACGGCAACCGCGGTGATAAAAAGGATGAGGAGCGATTTCATCTACTGCTTTCTGATAGTTAGAATTGAACGGCGCCTAAAATTTTGTTGACACTGCCGTCGGTTAGATTAAAAACAACCTGTGGAAAGAAGCCGAGCAGGAGCACCAGTGAGGCGATCGTCCCGAGCACTACCCATTCCCGCATGTTGATGTCTTCCAGTACAGCGGTCTGACGGTTGGCCTCGCCAAACATCGACAGGCCATAAGCCCTGAACATATACACGGCCCCGAAAATGATGGTGAGGCCGGCTACGGCGCCCAACCAGAAATTGACGTTCCAGACCCCGTTGAGCAGCAGAAACTCGCCCACAAACCCATTGGTGAGCGGCACAGCCACCGAACCGAGCAGGACGATCATGAACAGTGCCGCCAGGCGGGGCGCCGATTTGGCGATCCCACCCATATCGATCAGCGAGCGGGAGCCCAGGCGCCGTTCGAGCAGATCTACGACGAAAAACAGGCCGACCACATTGATGCCGTGATTCAGCATCTGGATCATCCCGCCCTGCATGCCGGCCTTGTTCCAGGCCATCACGCCCGCGGCGATCAACCCGACGTGCGCGATGGAGGAATAGGCAATCAGGCGCTTCAAATCGCTTTGCTTTACGGCGATCAGGCTCGCATATACGATGCCCGTTACTGCCAAAACGAGAAAAACGGGCGCCAGTTCGTGCATAGCCTCCGGGGCCAGGGGCACCATCCAACGGATCACTCCGTAGACGCCCATTTTCAGCATGATACCCGACAACAACATGGTACCGCCGGTGGGAGCGCTCACGTAGGTGTCGGGTTGCCAGGTGTGGAAAGGGAAGACCGGCATTTTGACCGCAAACGCCAGGAAAAATCCGACCATGACCCACCAGGAAGTAGCAGAGTCGAGTTGAACGGCGACCAGGTCCTCCCAGGCAAACGAATGACTCCCGGGCGTTTTCAAATACACCGTCAGCAGCGAAACCAGCATGAACAACGAGCCGACAAAGGTGTAAATGAAAAACTTCAGGGTGACCCGTATGCGGTTTTCGCCGCCCCAAATGGCGCAGATGAAGTAGATCGGGATCAGGGCCAATTCGTAAAACACGTAAAACAACAGTCCGTCGAGGGCCATAAACACGCCGTTCAGGGCCCCGGTCATCAGTAATACCAATCCATAATACCGGTTCTCAAGTTCAAACCTCCGGCCAAAACTGCTGTACACGATCAACGGGGCGAGCAGGTTGGTGAGCAATACGAGCAGGATCGAGATGCCATCCAGACCAAATCGAAACGAAATGCCGGCGCCCGCCACCCAGGGCAGGTTGAATTCGTAATTGTACGAACCGTCGCCATTGAAACCTGCGAGAGCAACCGCAGTCAGCGCCAGGTTAGCCAACGCCGTCACAAGGGCAATTTCCCGGGCCGGTAAGCGTCGGGAGCCCAGCAGTGCGGCTGCACTCAAAAAAGGTAGGATCAGTAAGAGTAAACTCATGAAGGTTTGACCACTCGGTATTTTATGATGCCCCCCAGGGCATTACAGGTGCAAGGTTAAAAACAGCAATACGGCGCCGGCTACCATGCCCAGCAGGTAGTATTCGATATTGCCATTTTGCAGTTTGCGAAATTGCGCTCCCAACACTTCCACGCCTTTGCCGACGCTGTTGACCACGCCGTCGATGGCCCAGGTATCAACAAAGTAGTGCAGCAGTTGGGAAAGCCTTTCAGTCGGTTTGACAAAGAGAAAATCGTACAACTCGTCTACATAAAATTTGTGTGCCAGCACTTTGGTCAGCCCACTTTGGGCGGCGTCGGGTACCGGCAAACGGCGTCGCACGGCATATACGAAATAGGAAACTACAATGACCAGTACCGCCAGGGTTGTGGTGAAGACCATCAGGCGCCACTCTGTGCTTTCCGGCAAATGGGTCGCCTCGCCGCCGTGGTAAGGGTCGGTATTTTGAACTACCGGCGCCAAAAAGTCCGCCAGCCATTGGGGCGTCCCCAGGTGCAGAAAATGCGGTGTGTTCAAAAAACCGCCGATTACCGATAATCCCGCCAACAGGATCAGTGGAACGGTCATCACCCAGGGACTTTCATGCAGGTGATGTTGTTGCTCCGCCGTACCGCGGAATGCTCCAAAAAATGTCACAAACAGGAGCCGGCACATATAAATGGCTGTGATCATGCCCCCGAGCCCGGCAAAGCCCCACCACCAGCGGCCGCCGACAGCGTACGTATGGGCGAAAATTTCATCCTTAGAGAAGAAACCGGCCAACAACGGAAACCCGCTGATGGCAAAAGTACCGATCAAAAACACCCAGAAGGTAATGGGGAGCGCTTTGCGCAACCCGCCCATATTCCGGATATCCTGCTCGCCGCCCATGGCGTGAATCACCGAACCGGCGCCGAGAAACAACAAGGCCTTGAAAAAAGCGTGCGTCGTTACGTGAAACATGGCACTCACGTAGGCGCCCATCCCGAGGCCGACAAACATCAACCCCAACTGGGAAACAGTGGAATAAGCCAGCACCTTTTTGATGTCGTTCTGCCGAAGCCCGATCAAGGCCGCCCAAATGGACGTCACCAACCCCACGGCGGCCACCACCGTCAAGGCTGCCGGCGACTGATCGTAAAGCGGATGACAGCGTGCTACCAGGTAAATACCTGCAGTGACCATCGTGGCCGCATGGATGAGCGCCGATACCGGTGTAGGGCCGGCCATAGCATCGGGCAACCAGGTGTACAGCGGGATCTGTGCGCTCTTTCCAATCGCCCCGACGAACAACAACAGGCATATCGTAGTCATCAGCACCGAATCAGGCCGCACCACCTCGATCCGGGCAAAAATCTCCGCATAGTTCAGCGACCCGAAGGTTTTGAATATCAAAAAGATGCCCAACAACAAGCCCAGATCGCCGATCCGGTTCATGATGAAGGCCTTGCGGGCCGCTTTGCCGTATTCCCTGTTTTGGTACCAGAACCCGATCAACAGGTACGAACACAGGCCCACGCCTTCCCATCCGAAGAACAGCATCACCAGGTTGTCGCCCATCACCAGCAGCAACATGCTGAAAATAAACAGGTTGAGATAGGCGAAGAATTTCCAGAAACCCGTGTCGTCGTGCATATAGCCGATGGAATACACATGGATCAGGAAGCCCACCCCGGTGACGATCAGCATCATCCAGACCGATAGTTGATCGACCAGAAAGGAGAAATTGACCTGTAAATTGTCGACGGTGAAAAAGTTGTACAGCACCGTTTGAATGGGGCCGGCATGGGCCACTTCGTTGAAACTGGCCACGCTCAGCAACAACGAAATCAACAACGTGCCCGAACCGATCGCTCCCACCAGCGGTTTGGAAAACCTTCGCCCGAAAAGCCCGTTTACGGCGAAGCCCAGCAACGGAAGAAATGGAATCAGTGGTAACAATGCGCGCATATCAGTAGACGTAAGGTCGGTCCGTGAGTAGATTTAGTGTTTGAGGCTATCCAGAGAATAAATATCGGTGGATTTGGTATTCCGGAAGATCATGACCAGGATGCCCAACCCCACGGCCGCTTCCGCCGCCGCCACCACCATGATGAAAAACACCATGATCTGCCCCTGTGCATCCGACAAATAAGTAGAAAAGGCCGCCAGCAACAGGTTGACGGCGTTAAGCATCAACTCAACACACATCAGCACCACGATAGCGTTGCGGCGGATCATTACCCCGAAAACCCCGATGCAGAACAACACCGAACTGAGGTATACATAATAATCGATCGGTACACTTTTTACGACGTCCAGCATGCTGGTATATTGCGTTTGTGAAGGTGGATACTAGATTCGGATATCGCGTTTTCCAACAAATACGGCGCCTACCATCGCCGCCAGGAACAAGATGCCGGCGATTTCAAACGGCAGGACAAAATCGGTAAACAAAACCCGCCCCAGGTTGTGCACCAGTCCCACCTGGGGGTCGTGCTGCACATTGGCGCTCAGTTGAATGCCACCTTTCAGGGCGCCTACGAGGGTCACCAGCAGCAGGCCGCCGGCGATGGCCGCGCCGAGTTTCCAGCGGCCCGACTGGGTTGGCTCGGTGTCCATATTGAGGTTCAGCAACATGAGTACAAAGAGAAACAGGACCATGATGGCGCCGGCATATACGATGATGTGCACTACGGCAAGAAATTGCGCGTTCAGCAGCACATACTGACCCGCAATGGCGAAAAAGGTCAGGATCAGGTAGATCACGCTGTGCACGGGGTTTTTGGTAAACACCATGAGCAGCGAAAAAATAACGGAAGCCACCCCAAGTATTAAAAATACGGCGAGACTCATAGTTGGTTCATCGTTTTTTTCTCTTGAATATGTTTCTGCCGGGCGCTCACATCGATTCGCTTTTCCGGCTCTGCGCCTTCCACCAGCAGGTTTTTTCCAAAAATAAAATCGGCGCGCCCATAGTCGGAAGGCACGATCCGGTCCGTCAGGAAAATGGCCTCTTTGGGGCAGGCTTCTTCGCAAAGCCCGCAAAAAATACAGCGAAGCATGTTAATTTCGTACACTGCGGCGTATTTTTCTTCGCGATACAGGTTCTCTTCGCCTTTCTGCCGTTCCGCCGCCGTCATGGTTATGGCTTCTGCAGGGCAGGCTACGGCGCACAAACCGCAGGCCGTGCAGCGCTCGCGCCCCTGATCATCGCGTTTCAATACATGCCACCCCCTCCAGACCGGGGCGAAAGGCCGTTTTTGTTCGGGGTAATTGATTGTGTTCTTTCGCCGGAAAAAGTGTTTGAGCGTCGTCCACATGCCTTTGAAAATAGCCGGCAGGTAGATGCGCTCCCAGAAATTCATTCTTTTATCGACAACGAGTTTCGATCTGTTCGTCAGTGGTTGCATATCCATTTGATCCACACGGTTTTATTTGCTGAACAACAAGACGCCGCCCCCCGTGAGCAACATATTCAGAATTGCCAGGGGAATCAGCGATTTCCAGCCGAGGTGCATGAGTTGGTCGTAGCGGAAACGCGGCAGGGTCCAGCGGATCCACATGAAAACAAAAATAAAGAACCCGATCTTGGCAAACAGCACTATGGGTCCCATCAGCCCGCCCAGCCAGCTGGGGTTGAGGCCCGGGAAATTATATCCGCCGAAATATACCGTTGCGATCACGGCGCAGGAAACGAACATGTTGATGTACTCGGCGAACAAAAAGAACCCCAGTTTCATCGAGCTGTATTCAGTGTGATACCCCCCGATCAATTCGGTTTCACATTCTGCCAGGTCGAACGGCGCCCGGTTGCATTCGGCCAGCGCGCAAGTAAAAAAGATCAGAAAACCCAGGGGTTGGTACCAGATGTTCCAGTTGATGCCGGCTTGCTGAACCGCCATTTCCTTGAGGCTGAGCGTGCCGGTCATCATCACGACGGCAATGAGGGCAAGTCCCATGGCCAGTTCGTAGGAGATCATTTGCGAACTGGCACGGATGGCGCCATACAGGGAGTATTTGTTGTTAGACGCCCAGCCGCCGATCATGATCCCGTATACCCCGAGCGAAGTGAACCCCAGGATATACAGAATGCCGATATTCAGGTCGGTGACCTGCAATTCGATAGGCCGGCCAAAGAGCGTGAGCTCGGTGCCCCAGGGAATTACCGCGCTGGTCATACAGGCTACGAACATAAAAGCGCCCGGCGCCAGGATATACAACCAACGCTCGGCGGCGTTGGGCATAAAATCTTCCTTGGTGAAAAATTTAACGCCGTCGGCCAGGGGCTGCAACAACCCGAATGGCCCGGCCCGGTTGGGGCCTATCCGGTCCTGGATAAAGGCCGCGATTTTCCGTTCGCCATAGGTGGCATAGGCCGCAATCGTGAGGGTAATAGCGAATAAAACGATCACCAGGATCGATTTTTCCAGGATTAAGGCGGAATCGTATAGCAGCAGTATGCTCATGTACAGGAAGTTTAGCCAGGTTTTGATCAGGGTGGTGAAGCGGGTATTTCGAAACGTTGCGGATTTTACCGAACGGTCGCACTCGGCCCTTCGTAATGGTTTTGCGAGATCACGGAATGCCGGTCGATATCGCGCGGCCCTTCGATCGTCCAATCTTCGGGCGCCTTCTTTTCAAAGCGACAGGTGTTGCAGATAAATTCATGTACTTCGTCGTACCGGTCTTTGCGCGCGGTTACCCGGTAAATTTCCTTTCCGTACATCCACACGACAGCGCGGCCGGTACAGGTATCACAGTTGCGATGCGCATTCATGGGGTTCAGAAACCACACCCGGCTTTTAAACCGGAAGGTTCGGTCGGTCAGGGCGCCTACCGGGCATACGTCGATCACATTGCCGGAAAAATCATTGTCGACCGCGCGTTCGATAAACGTACTGATCTCCGCGTGATCCCCTCGGCCGACCACCCCGTGCACGCGCTCGGGTGTGAGCTGTTGTGCCGTGTACACGCAACGGTAGCACAGGATGCAGCGGGTCATGTGCAGTTTTATATACGGCCCGATGTCGATCTTGTCAAACGTCCGCCGGTCAAATTCATAGCGTGTGCTTGCTGCGCCATGTTCAAAAGCGAGGTCCTGCAAATGACACTCTCCGGCCTGGTCGCAGATGGGGCAGTCGAGCGGGTGGTTGATCAGCAAAAACTCAACCACGCCTTTGCGCGCATTTTGCACTTCCTCGCTGCTGAGGTTGCCCACTTCCATCCCATCCATCACGGTAGTTTGGCACGATGCCACCAGCTTGGGCATCGGGCGCGGGTCTTTTTCCGAACCCTTGGTCACTTTTACCAGGCAGGTGCGGCATTTCCCGCCTGAGCCCTGCAGGGTGGAATAGTAACACATCGCCGGCGGTACAATGTCGCCGCCGATCATCCGCGCCGCATTCAGGATCGTTGTGCCGTCGGGCACCTCCACTTCAAAACCGTCTATCTTTACTTTTGCCATGTTATTGAATGTGGTCAATGAGATCAATGTGGTTAATGAGATCAATGGGGTCAATGAGATCAATGGGGTCAATGAGGTCAATGAGGTCAATGGGATCAACTTCAAACTACCGCAGTCGAAACGAGCCCGTAGTTCCGTTCGAGGCAAGTTTGGGGTTCGTGCACATGCCATTCAAATTCCTCCCGGAAATGGCGGATCGCGGCGGCCACCGGCCAGGCGGCGGCGTCGCCGAGCGGGCAAATAGTGTTGCCTTCAATTTTCTTCGCCACATCCACGAGCAGATCGATATCGCTGAGTTTGCCCTGGCCGTTTTCAAGGCGCCAAAGCACTTTTTCCATCCAGCCGGTGCCTTCGCGGCAGGGCGAGCACTGACCGCAGGATTCGTGGTGGTAGAACCGGGTGAAATTCCAGGTGTTCCGCACAATGCACTGGTCTTCGTCGTACACGATAAAACCACCCGAGCCGAGCATCGAACCTGTGGCAAATCCGCCGTCGGCCAGGCTTTCATAGGTCATCAGCCGATCCTCACCGGCAGCGGTTTTGGTCACCAGGAAATGCGGCAGGATCGGTACGGAAGAGCCGCCGGGCACGCAGGCTTTGAGGCGTTTGCCCCGCTTGATACCGCCGCACCACGCATCGGAATAAATGAACTCCTCCATGGGCAGGCCGAGTTCGATCTCATATATGCCGGGCTTGTTGATGTTGCCCCCGGCCGAGATCAATTTCGTACCGGTACTTTTCCCGATACCGATTTTTGCGTATTCCTCACCGCCGTCGTTGACAATGGGCACTACCGCAGCAATGGTTTCCACATTGTTTACTACGGTGGGGCATTGCCATAGGCCGCGCACCGCCGGAAAGGGCGGCTTGATGCGTGGGTTGCCGCGCTTGCCTTCCAGGCTCTCGATGAGCGCGGTTTCTTCTCCGCAGATGTAGGCGCCAGCGCCCGGATTCACGTACAAATCGAGGTCGAAGCCAGAACCCAGGATGTTTTTACCGAGCCACCCCTTGTCGTAGGCTTCCGCTATGGCTTTTTCCAGGATAAAAACGATCCAGGAATATTCTCCGCGGATATAAATGTAGGCGGTGTTCGCGCCCAGGGCATACGACGAAACAATCATCCCCTCGACGAGCAAATGCGGGATTTTTTCCATCAGGAAGCGGTCCTTGAACGTACCGGGCTCCGATTCGTCGGCATTGCAGAGCAGGTACCGCGGCACGCCTTCCGGTTTGGCCAAAAACGACCATTTCATGCCGGTGGGGAACCCAGCGCCGCCGCGGCCGCGCAATCCGGATTTTTTTACCTCGTCCACCACCGCATCGGGCGACATGGACTTCAACGCCTTTTCCACAGCGCGGTAACCACCGTGCTTGCGATACGCATCATAGGCGTCGATCCCCTCGATGTGGGTATGTTCCAGGAGTAGTTTGCGACTCATATTCGTTTATTCAACCGCTTTATCGAATTCCTTTTGCAAATCGGATTTCAGGTGTTTGGGCTCGACTACCGCGCCATTCAGGTCGGGATTGGGGAATACAGCAATGAGCAAGGCGTCTTTTTCCATGTCTTCGAGCCATGCCATTAGTTCATTGATATCCAGGACTTCGACCTGGTATTCGTCGAATTCGGCGGCTTGCCGGAACGCTTCCGCAAATGCAGCGGCCGGGAAAATAGGCAGGATGTCAGCATCCGAGTCGTCGCCCAACAAGGCCCAGCCTTCTTCATCGGCCAACCCGAACACCTCTTCCGATTCGACCGCTTTTTTCAGGAAATATTCGTACCGTTTTTCACCAGGCTTTTTGAAAATTTTATCGATATCGCTTTGGGTCAGTTCACTCATTTTCTTTTATTTAGGTTCGTTAAGTTGTCCAATGCACAGGTATTGGACCAACAGTTCAATGCATTTTCCAGGTGCCTTTTTTTATTTTGCCTTCCCGGCAATCGTCAAGGAACAAGTCCATTTTTTCTTCGCTCAGGCGCTCGTGGAAGAATTCGCCGACCTGCATCATCGGCGCATAGCCGCAGGCGCCCAGGCATTCCACTTCCTTGATGGTAAAGAGCCCGTCCGGGGTGGTTTGGCCGGTAGTGATGCCAAGTTTTTGTTGGGTATAGGCGATCAGCTTTTCGGCGCCCTCGATGGCGCATGGGCCCGTGTGGCAAAACTCCAGTACGTATTTTCCAACCGGTTCCAGGTTGTACATCGAATAAAAGGTAGCCACTTCGTACACTTCGATCGGTGTGATGCCCAGTATTTCGGCCACATGGTCCATAGCGGCAATACTCAACCAGCCCATATTTTCTTCCTGGGCAATGTGCAAAGCGCGAAGCAAGGCGCTTTTCTGGCGGCCTTCCGGATATTTTTTCATCAAACCCTGTACCTCAGCCAGGGCTGCTGCAGAATACTGAAAGGGCGTTCCGTTTTGCGTTACTGTGTGCATAATTGATTCGTCCGGCCGGGACGGAGGTTGCTGTGGTTTAAGCGTCTAATTCACCGGCGATTACGTTCATAGAACTCATGGTCAGGATGGCGTCCGATAGCATCGAGCCCTTTACCATTTCCGGGTATGCCTGATAATAAATGAAACACGGCCGGCGGAAATGCAAGCGGTAAGGCTGCCGGCCGCCGTCGCTAACGAGGTAGAAACCGAGCTCGCCATTGCCGCCTTCCACGGCGTGGTACACTTCGCCTTTGGGGATAGGCACCTCGCCCATCACAATTTTGAAATGGTAGATCAATGCCTCCATTTTAGTGTACACATCATCCTTGGGCGGCAGGTAGTAGTCGGGTACATCGGCGTGATAATCACCTTCCGGCATATTGTCGTAGGCCTGATGAATGATCCGCAGACTTTGGCGAATTTCTTCCTGCCGCACCATAAAACGATCGTACGTATCGCCCTGGGTACCCACCGGAATGATGAAGTCGAAATCGTCGTACGATGAATAGGGTAACATGACCCGCACGTCGTAATCCACACCGCAGGCCCGCAGGTTGGGACCCGTAAAACCATACTCCATGGCGCGTTCGGCGGCTATGGGGCCGGCTCCGATCGTACGATCCATAAAGATGCGGTTTCGTTCAAGCAGGGTGTTGAATTCCTCAAATTTTTTGGGAAACGACTTCAGGAATGCCTTTAGCTTTTGGTGAAACACGGGCGAGAAATCGCGCTCCAGACCGCCGATACGGCCAACATTAGTGGTTAGCCGGGTGCCGCACACTTCTTCATACATTTCATAGATGCGCTCGCGCTCCTGGAACATGTAGGTAAAACCCGTGAGCGCACCGGTATCCACGCCGATGACCGAATTGCAGATCAGGTGATCGGCAATGCGGGCCAACTCCATGATGATAACCCGCATGTATTGCGCCCGTTTGGGCACCTCGATGCCGGCGAGTTTTTCGACCGTCATATGCCACCCCATGTTGTTGATAGGCGACGAACAGTAGTTTAAACGATCGGTAATCGGAGTGATCTGGTTATACGGACGGTGCTCGGCAAGTTTCTCAAAAGCGCGGTGTATATAGCCGATCGTCGGTTCGGCGCTGACGATACGCTCCCCATTCATTTTCAGGACGTTTTGGAAAATGCCGTGCGTGGCCGGGTGTGTTGGGCCCAGGTTCAGGGTGGCCAATTCACCGTCCAGACTGTCCAGTTGCGAAAAATAGGATTGAACTTGCATGTATGGGTGCGTAAAAAGATTATTCAAATGAGCGTCCTTCGTGCCCGTCGCGGCCGAAATACCGGTCGTCTTTGTCGGTCCGGGTACCGTCTTCCAGTTTGTATTCTTTCCGCAACGGGAACACATCCAGGTCTTCCACATTCAGGATACGGGTAAGGTTCGGGTGGCCGTCAAAAATGACCCCGAAGAAATCGTAGGTCTCGCGCTCCATCCAGTTGGCCGCCGGCCAGAGGGTCGTAATGGTGGGGATATGCGGATCGTCGGAAGGTAGAAACACCTTAATCCGGATGCGCAGGTTTTTTCGCCAGTTGTGCAATTGATAGACCACGCCCAGTTCGCGCCCCGTTGATTCAGGGTAATGGATGCCGAGCAAAGTGGTAAGGAAATGAAATTGTAATTCCGCATCCGTGCGCAAAAACGACAGGAAATCGTACAGTTGCTCCCGCGTGGTCTCCACCGACAACATGCCGTCGTAGGCGGTTTCGCTCCTAAGCAGCACGCCGGGGCGCTGTTGTTCGATACGGGCGTGGATGAGTTCGTTTGTCACGCAATCTGATATTTTTCCAAAAGGTGTTGATATTCAGGCGAATAACGACGGCGCAAGGGTTCGTTTTTGACCAGTTCCTGTATTTTCATTATGCCGTCGATGATTTGCTCGGGGCGGGGTGGGCAACCCGGCACATATACATCGACGGGTATAACCTTGTCTATGCCTTGCAAGACCGAATAGGTGTCAAAAATACCACCTGAACTGGCGCAGGCCCCTATAGCTATCACCCATTTGGGTTCGGCCATCTGCGTATAGACTTGTTTTAAAACGGGGCCCATCTTTTTGGCGATCGTGCCCATGACCATCAGCAGATCGGATTGGCGCGGCGAAAAGGACAAGCGCTCCATGCCAAATCGCGACAAGTCATAATTAGTGCCCATGGTTGCCATAAACTCGATGCCGCAGCACGAAGTGGCAAAGGGCAGGGGCCAAATCGAATTGGAGCGGGCCAAACCGACCGCATCAGAAAGCGTTGTGGCGAAAAATCCTTCGCCGCCAAATCCGTCCGGCGTTTCCGCGATCTTTGTCATAGAATATGGAGGTTTTTGCCATTTGCAATTTAGAATGAGCCGCATAGGCTCAAAACGATCCAAATACCGGCTGCATCACTTTTCCCAATCCAACGCCCCTTTTCGCAGCACATAGTAGAAGCCCATCAGGAATATCGACACAAACAATAGGATAGCCATAAAACCAGGCAGCCCCATTTCCCGGAAATTGACGGCATACGGGTAAAAGAAAATAACCTCCACATCAAAGAGGACAAACAAGATAGCCGTCATGAAATATTTGATCGACACCGGTATGCGGGCATTGCCTTCCGACTCGATGCCGCATTCAAAATTCTCGTCTTTCTTTCCTCCTTTCCGCCGGGGGCCGAGCAAGGGTACCACGATCAGGACCAGCGCTACAAACCCGAGCGCTACCAGCGATTGAAGGACAATGGGCATATATCCGGATGGTTCCATATGTATACGTTGAAAATTTGTTCGTTAAAACGATTGGATTGGGCTACAGTTCAGGTGATTGGCAAAATAATTGCCCCGGCCAACTCCATCGTAAAACCGCGGCAAAGGTATCATAATTCAGACCAAATCCGGGTAATCAAAAATTGTACAAAATACACTTACCCGCCGGTCATAATCCAAGTTTAGAATAAATCCAGTGTAAAATCAAGGGCCGCCTAAAATTTGGCCGGGTCTTTTCCCAAAAAAGTCGAACATTTGCCCGAAACAACACGAAGCCTATGCCTCGATTTGCTGCAATTCCGCTTGCCTTGGTTGCGCTGCTCGTCTTATCCTGCCAAAACCAACCGCAAAATACACAAAACCCGCCCGTAGGCCCTGACGGGAAACAACAATTTACCGCTGTTTATGGAACGCCGGTGCTCGATGGAAGCGGCGCCGACGACGTTTGGGATTTATCCGATTGGCTGCCCATCAACCAAGTCTGGGCAGGGGCGGCGCCTTCGCCGGATGATTTTTCCGGCCGGTACAAACTGGCTTGGGATGAAAACAACCTCTACATTCTCGCGGAGATTACCGATGATTCGTTGCTTGATATCCATACGGATGTCTTGGAGCGGTTTTGGGACGATGATTGCCTTGAGATTTTTGTGGACGAGGACGCCTCCGGTAGCAAGAGCCAGCAACCCTACAACACCTTTAATTACAATATTTCACTCGACGGGCTTGTTCGGGATATAGCCCCCGACAGCTCGTTTCGTTTTTTCGACAACCATTGCCTGACCCGGCGCATCACCCGCGGGCATGTGAGCACCTGGGAGATTGCGGTTCGGATTTTCGATGGCAACCAATTTGATGAAAAGCAGGAGAATGTCCCCAAACTACTCAAAGCGGGCAAGAAAATGGGCTTTGCACTGGCTTACAGCGACAACGACCGGTCGGTTGAACGCGAAAACTGGATCGGCAATGTTGCCTTGCCCGGGCAGGCTAAAAAACAGGAACGGATTAACCCCGACTTCTTCGGGGTGTTAACCTTGCAATAAGCAACAGCATTCATATTCAGGTAAAGACCTATGCAACTTTTGGACGGTAAATTGTTATCGGAAAACATCAAGGCAGAAATAGCCGCCGAAGTAGATGCCATGCGCCAAAAAGGCGAAAAAACACCCCATTTAGTGGCCGTTTTAGTAGGCGAGAACCCAGCGAGCCAGGTATATGTAAATAGTAAAATCAGGTCATGCGAACAAGTCGGCTTTAAAAGCACCCTTGTTCAACGTGGCGCTGAGACGACGGAAGCAGAACTGCTGGAAATCGTACGCAACTTGAACAATGATGCCGATGTTGACGGTTTCATTGTGCAACTGCCGTTGCCAAAGCATATCAGCGAAGAGAAGATCACCCTGGCTATCGATCACCGCAAAGACGTCGACGGGTTCCATCCCGTCAATTTTGGTCGGATGGCGCAGGGTATGCCGGCGTTTTTGCCCGCCACGCCCTTTGGTATCATGGAAATGCTGCGGCGTTATAACATCGAAACGGCTGGAAAACACTGCGTGGTGCTTGGCAGGAGCAACATTGTAGGCACGCCGATGAGCCTGCTGCTGTCCAGAAAAGGGTACCCGGGCGATTGCACCGTGACCTTGACTCATTCGCGGACCAGGGATTTGCCCGCTGAAGTCCGTCGTGCCGACATTATCGTAGCAGCTATCGGTATTCCGCAATTCGTCAAGGGCGACTGGGTAAAGGAAGGGGCAGTCGTTGTCGATGTAGGAATCAACCGAATCCCCGATGAAACGAAGAAATCAGGTTTCCGCCTGGTGGGCGACGTAGATTTTGAATCAGTGGCGCCTAAGTGCAGTCATATCACTCCCGTACCGGGTGGGGTAGGTCTGATGACGGTCACTGCTCTCCTGTTGAACACATTGAAAGCCTGCCGGAAAGAGATCTACAGCTAACGGCGACGACTTTCCAGGCGGTTTCCAACTTATTCCACTCCCACATTTTGTGCATCCCGCCAGCAGGCAGGGTGGTTTTTGTCTTTCCCAATACCGCACTTCCAATATCAAAATTTTTATCCGGGGCACCCCACCCGGGATGCCGGCAAAGGCGCTGCGGGATTTATGATGTTATATAATATTCTCATTTTACTCAGCCAAAATTTCCGCATCAAATTAATTTATTCACAAAAGCCAAAACCCTTCTCCCGCCGAAAATACGTCTGTAAGGTTGCTGCTAAACCTGGATGGAAAGCGTAGTTAATCAACAACTTGCATTTGACTACTGATCATCTGAATCCACCGCCACCGTTAAAAGTTAAATAAAAAAAGCGACCGCGAATACCGCGGTCGCTTGTACATTGTCCCTACAATGTGACCCAAAGTTTTTGAAGGGGAATTATTTCAGATTGAAGGAGCCCGTGCCTACGAGGTAACCTTTGTTAAAAATTTTGACGTCGTATTTGCCTTTGACGAAGTTTTGGCCAGGCTGCCAGGCGCCGCAAACGTTCGTTTCGCCGTTCTGGTAGTTGCAGGTAGCCGTGGTCGTGTAGCGGAAATCCTGTTCGTTGCGTTTGTCTTGCGCCACACCGGAACCGAGGCTTTCAACGGCCAGGGTTGCACCGGTCGGGTCAATAACGGTAAGATAGAAGGTTTCTTCTCCGGCAGGCACCACTTCATTCGGCTCGGTTACAAAGCAAATATTGAGTTTATCTACTTTGCTGGCGCGCGATTTGGCTTTCTCTTTACCGCTGCTCCGCACATCCACGGCTTTGACCGTGATGTTTTTCACACGGATGGCCGAGGCAATGTCCACTTTTTTGCTCAGGTTGGCCCGTTCGGTTTCGAGTTGAGTTTTTTCGGAGATCAGCGCTGCTTTGGCGGTCGATTCTTCCGACAGACGGGTTTGAGTCTCATTGAGCGAAGTGCTCAGGTTCTGGTTCTCGCTGGACAGTTGAGTGTTCTTTTCGGTTAGAATACCGTTTTCCGCTTTCAGCTGTTCGATCTCAGCCAGGTATTGTTTTTTCTGAGTCTCCAGGTGTGCAATGGCGGATTTGTAGTCGCGTTTTTCGCGGATCATCTGCTCAATCTGGGTTTTGTTTTGCTCCAGTTGCTGGAGTTGCTGATTGATTTTTTCATCCAGTTGAGCGTTCAACCCTTTTTGTTGTTCCAGTTGGGCCACTGCATCGTTGTACTTGGTATCCAGTTCGGCAAAAGCTTGTTTTTGTTCGGTCAGTTCAACCGTGGTTGCCTGCAATTCCTGATTGGATTTGAATTTACTGATCATCAGGAAAATGCTCAGGACCAGCAGAACGGCGATCGCAATACCGGCAAGCGTGAGCAAGCGTTTGGAATTGTCGTTCGGAGTATTGCCAAAATTCGGGGCCGGGTTGGGCTGATTGAAATTCGAAGGAGTGTTCATACTTGAAAAGAGAATGAAAGGTTTAACGTTAGTAAAATGATGTCGAAGGATTAGCGCATAGGCAGCCTTTCAATCGTAATTTTTTTTTGTTAAATTTAGTGTGGTTACTGACGGTATGCGTTGCAAAAGTCACGCTATAAACCGGCCCTGTCAAGGCTTTATTGCACGTTCAGGGTGAAAAAACACCCAATCTAACCGAAATTGGTGGATAAACCCAATCGCTGTTTCAGGGAATACCCCGAGGACGGGAATTCGGCAAACCCTGGCTTTAAGTTCGACCTCAAAGGTCTTAAACCAAACTGGAAAACCTACCTTTGTCGTTGGAATTTTCCAGATGCCAATTTTATCCAGTTATGTCCATTTTCGATACGTATGATTTGTACAACACCTTGTTTCTGGACATAGAAACAGTGCCCGGTGTTTATGATTTCGAAGAATTGAGCGATGAGCTGCAGGAACTCTGGGCCGTTAAAGCCAGGTCGATCCTGCGCAAACCGGAAGAAGAACTGGAGTTTGATGAGATAGTGGAAACGTACCGTACCCGCGCCGGCATTTACGCGGAGTTTGGAAAGATCATTTGTATCTCCGTCGGCTTTCTGACGCGGCAACAGGGAAGTGCCGAGCCATTGCTTCGGCTCAAGTCATTCGCCAATCATATGGAAGCCTCCGTCCTGGAAGATTTTGCCGAGCTGCTGGAGAAACATTTCAACAACCCCGACAAATTTGCCTTGTGCGGGCATAATATCAAGGAGTTCGATATCCCCTATATCTGCCGGCGCATTTTGGTAAACCAATTGCCTTTTCCCCGGATGCTCGACATTGCCGGCCGAAAGCCATGGGAGACCAAGCATTTGCTGGATACCATGGAATTGTGGAAATTTGGGGACATTAAAAACTACACCTCACTCCGGTTGCTGGCGGCAGTGTTCGGCTTCCCATCGCCTAAAGACGATATGGATGGAAGCCAGGTCGCCGGCGTGTACTGGGAAGAGCGCGACCTTGACCGGATAGCCGCCTACTGCGAAAAAGACGTGCTGGCTACCGCCCAGTTATTCCTTAAAATGAAACGGCAACCCATCCTTCGGGAAGATCAGATTGTTATCGTTCGCTAAAAGCGTGTTTAAACTTCAGTGCCGGAGCGAAAGCGAGCAAATTTTGTTTCAGGCGAGGCAAAATTTACACCCATAGCCGGAAGCCTATGGCGAAAATTTTAACGAAACATGAAACAAAATTGACCGCTTGCAGCCCGGCGACTGAAATTTAAACATGCCTAAATCAACTGAAAGGTGAAAAAACATCTCGTTGCCCCCTCCGTTCTTGCTGCCGATTTTACCCGGCTGGCCGCCGAAATTGAAATGGTCAATACCAGTGTGGCCGATTGGTTCCACCTCGATGTCATGGACGGCCGGTTTGTGCCCAATATTACCTTCGGCATGTTTGTCGTGGAAGCCATCGGCAAATTGGCCAAGCGCCCGCTCGACGTACACCTGATGATTGTGGAGCCGGAAAAATACATCGAAGCATTTCGCAAGGCTGGCGCTCATGTAATAACCGTTCACTACGAGGCTTGCCCGCACCTCCACCGCACGGTGCATCAGATCAAGGAAACGGGCGCCCTGGCGGGTGTTGCCCTGAACCCCCATACGCCGGTCCAACTCCTGGAAGATTTGATTGAAGACATCGACCTGGTGTGCCTCATGTCGGTTAACCCCGGTTTTGGCGGACAGAAATTCATTTACCAGACCCTGCCTAAAATCCGGAAGCTGCGCGAACTGATCGATACCAGAAATTCCAAAGCGCTTATTGAAATTGATGGCGGTGTTGGACTTCAGAATGCGGAAGCATTGCTACAGGCGGGCGCCGATGTGCTGGTGGCCGGCAGCAGCGTGTTTGGCGCCAAAGATCCGCACGCAACGATCGCCGGCCTGAAAGCGTTTAATGCGGTATTCGAATATTAGTATAGCCCCGGCGACTTTTCGCACCCACCTTCAGGCGCAGTATGTGCATCTGTTGACATGAAAAAAATCGATAAACTTCTCCTCTCCAGCTTCGTCGGGCCGTTCGTTATTTCGTTCGGGATCGCCCTGTTTGTGCTGGTCATGCAATTTTTGTGGTTGTATATCGATGAAATTGCCGGCAAAGGGGTCAGCCTGTTTATTATGCTGGAGCTGATCGGGTACTTGTCGATTTCCACTTTTCCCATGGCGCTACCTATTGCCGTGCTGATCGCCTCCGTCATGCTCATGGGCAATCTGGCTGAGCGCTACGAGCTGTCGAGCATGAAATCGGCCGGCGTATCCTTGCTGCGTGTCATGCGCCCCGTGATCCTCGTGGCCGCCGGCATTGGCTTTTTTTCTTATGTGTGCTCCGATTTCCTGATACCGATTGCCAATTTAAAATTCAAATCGCGCCTTTACGATATTCGCAAGCAAAAGCCGGCACTAACCCTGGAAAAAGGCATTTTTAATGAGGACTTCCGACAGTTTGTGATCCGAATCGGCGACAAAGCCCGCGACGGTGAAACGATCAAAAATGTGATGATCGAAGACCAAACCAATTCCGGCAAACTGAAATTCAATCAAATTCTGGCGGATAGCGGTCAAATGTTCACCACGCGGGATAAAAGGTTCTTCGTAATGAACCTGTTCGACGGCGCACAATACCAGGAACCCAGCCCCCAGGGCAAAACCTCGGGGCAGAAGTACCCCTTTATCCGAACCAACTTTCGATCCTGGACAAAAGTGTGGGACCTGAGCGAATTTGAAATGAACCGCACCGACGAAGACCGTTTCAAGGGACAACGGTCTATGCTCAGCATGAATCAACTCCGCAAGAATATCGATTCGCTGGAAACGGAAATCAAACTCTATAAGCAAAACGTGGCCGAAGACCTCCTGGCCAACCTGAAGCGGCCGCTCCTGCAAGCGCCCGCTCCGGCGCCCACGCCTAAGCCTACCCCGGAGCAACTGCGCAAGGATTCCATCCGCAACCATGCGACTGCGCTTAACACCGGCATTAAGTTGTTGAAAAAGCAAAATACGATTACTCCCGCCCCGGCTGCCGGGCCGCAGCTACCTCGTCAGGAATTGACAAAACCCTTGCAGGAATACCCCAGTTTTGTGGAAACATTTAATCCGGCCGACCGGGAACGCTTGTTGAAAGATGCGGTCACCCAGGCCAAGGCGGGCCAAACTTCGCTGGAGCGCCGGGAAAATCAGATCGAAAGCCGCCGGAAGGAGTCGGTGAAGACCGGGTACGAGTTGTTCACGAAATACAGCTTCGCCCTGGTTTGTTTTGTCTTCTTGTTTATCGGAGCACCCATGGGTGCAATTATCCGGAAAGGCGGTTTTGGTTATCCCATCCTGGTTTCGATCATTTTCTTTGTGACGTTTATCATGCTGACCATTATGTGTCGCAAATTGGCGGAAGCCTATATCCTCACCCCATTTTGGGCGGCCATGGCTCCTTGTATAGCATTAATGCCCATTGGCGCTTTTCTGACCCGCCGCGCTATGAACGATTCACAGATGTTCAGCACCGACCGGATCGACCGTCTGCTGTTGTTAATGCGGCGGCGCATTCAAAAACAAAATTCTGACCCGGCATGAGGCAAAATTTGTGGTCGACGCCCTGGTTCATGATTCCTACTTTGCTCTTTTTGAATGCAGGCCTGGCGCTGCTCCTGTTGATCCCACATGGGGCGGAGATTTTATATTTGAATAACTGGCGGACAGAGCCGCTCAATACGTTTTTCCGTTGTTTCACCTGGGGAGGCGAGTGGCCTGCTTACGTCCTGCTGGGCTTGGCCGGCATGGTTTGGCGTTTTCGCTATGCGCTGTTAATTGCGTTGGCCGGACTTATCGTTTCGCCGGCTTCCTACATCCTGAAAGATAGAATCGGCACGGATCGGCCGGTGACTTACTTTGAAAAACGGGGCCTCCGGGAAGCGATCGTAGTGGTTCCGGGAGTCGATTTAAACGGCGGGCAAACCAGTTTCCCGTCGGGCCACACGATGGCGGCGTTTGGGTTGTATGCACTGGCTGCCCTGTTTGCCCGAACCAAGGCGCCCTGGTTTGGTGCGGCTTGCGCCTGGACGGCTATGCTGGTGGCCTTTTCCCGGATATTCCTGGTGCAACATTTCCTGGTCGATATCCTTGGTGGCGCCGTGTTCGGATTGTTCGTAGCCGGCTTGGTTTGGATGATCAACAACCGGTTTTTCAACCGCTTGCATGCGCTGGATTCCGGGTTACTGGCATTTATGCAAAAGCGTCGAAAACAAAAGGTTTAAACAGCGTTTCAGCGGATAGCTACTGCAATACCATACTTTGGCAGTAGGTGAGAATGCCTTCCCAGTCATCGGGATGGAATACAGTCCAATTGCCGTGTTTCCGAAACCAGGTAGCCTGTCGTTTGGCGTAGTTCCGGCTGTGCTGCTTGATCTTGTCCAAGGTTTCCTCCCGACTGACTTGTCCGTCGAAAAAGCCAAACCACTCCTCATATCCCACGGTATGCAGCGCCGGCCGGTTGCGATAACCGGTCAGGCTGCGGGCTTCGGCCTCCAGACCGGCCGCTACCATGGCGTCTACCCGGGCGTCGATTCGGGCATAAAGTTCGGCGCGTGGCAGTTCCAATAGCAGGTAAACCGGGGTAAATGAGCGCGGTATTTTAGGCTGCGCCAGAAAAACGGAATACGGGCGTCCGCTTTCACGACACACTTCCAGGGCCCTGCGCAGGCGGGCCGGGTTTTGGCGATCCACGACCTGGTAATAGACTGGGTCCAACGCCGCCAACTGTGCTTGCAACCAGTCAAGGCCATGTCTGGCAGTGCCTTCGGCCACCCATTTTTTGGTGTCGTTGGAGATTGGTGGAAAAGCATCCAGCCCAGCGCAAACGGCCTGCAGAAACAACCCGGAACCGCCAACCAGGATAACAATATCGGTGCGCCGGTATATTTCTTCCAGTTTTTGAAGGGCGTCGCGTTCGAAATCACCGACGCTGTAGTCCTGCACAACGCTAAGTGAGTCAATGAAATGATGAACAGCCGCCCGGAGTTCTGCAGGGCTGGGTTTGGCGGTCCCTATGGTCATTTCGCGGTAAAACTGCCGGCTGTCGGCCGACAGGATTTCCGTGCCAAAAGCCTGGGCCAGCCGAACTGCGGTAGATGTTTTGCCGGTAGCGGTTGCCCCCCCGATGACTATAAGGTATTTCAAACCTCCTGCGTTAAAAGTAGACTGTACATTTTACCTGCAAACATATACCCCTTCTGCGAACACCGGGCAGGCATCCGCAAAAATGGCAGCGGTTGAAAATACACAAACGCATGGAACGCTTTGTGAACAATGTATTTTCGCCGCATGAAAATCAGTCTTCGACATCAAAGCGATGGCAGCATGTACACGTTCATGACCAAATCCGGTCACCTGATGATGCGCGGGTTCATGCGGAAAATGTATGTGCACAACAGTCATAAAGTACCCAGCGACAAGCCGGTATTGCTGGCGGCCAACCATCCGACCGCCTTTATTGACCCCTGCCTGCTTTGCACGTTTATCGATCCGCCCTTGTACAATATGACCCGGGGCGACATATTTCGGAAGCCGATTTTCCGCAGGATGATGGAAAGCATCAATATGTTCCCGGTCTTCCGGATGCGCGACGGGTACACGAGCCGCGACCGGAACGACGAGGTCTTTCAATTTTGCCGGACCAAACTCGGGCAAAAACGGGTAGTCACCATCTATGTGGAAGGCGAACACCACCTTGAAAAACGCGTGCGGCCGATCCAGAAAGGCATCGTTCGCATCGCATTCGACACATTTTCCAGCCTGCAGATCCCCGACTTGCAGATCATCCCGGCCGGATGCAACTATATGTACGGCGACTGCCCGCGCGACGAAGCAATGGTAATGATTGGCGACCCAATTTGGGTGCGCGATTATTGGGAAGAATATCAACGCGATCCAAATACCGCTGCTGCCCGGCTGACAGCCGACATTGAAACGGGCCTGAAAGCAGTGTGCTTCCATGTGGCTGATCCGCAGGACGACATTCTGGCTGAGCAGATGCTTACGCTTCACCGGAGCGACCACCCGTATTCGTATTGGCCGATCGTGGAATACCACAACCGCCGTTTTTTGACCGAAAAATCGGTGTGCGATCAGGTCAATACGCTGGAGCAACCCCGGAAGCAGGCTCTAAAAGAACGGGCCCTCCAATACTTTTCGGCTTTGGATCAATCCGGTTTGACCGATGCTGCCCTGCGACAACCTGGCCAGGGCGCCTGGTGGCGGTTGTTGTATTTCGGGTTGTTGCTGGCGCCTTTTCTGGCTGGTTACCTGACGAGTTTGCCGATTATCCTGTTGTCGAAATATGTAGCGAATAAAACGGTAAAAAAACGGGAGTTCTATTCGAGTGTCCGGATGGGAGCCGGACTGATAAGCGGCATGCTGTATTATTTTTTGTGGTTTTTGGCCTGTCTGATTACCTGGAACCCATGGTGGATCGGTTTTTCGTTGGTTATGCCTGTGCTGGGATGGTTTTCCATGTTCTACCGCGAAGCGTGGTCGCGCTGGCTGGGAGCACGAACGGCGCTACAGCATTCGGACCGCGTGCATTTGCTCAGCCTGCGTGCGGCCATCGATTTCTGAACAGCCGTAAATTGGCTGTTATCCGAGGTCTTCCAACAACACAAAGCCCGCATCGAAGGGATCGAGATTGGATTTCAATTCTTCGAAAAACCGCTCGCCGTATTTGAGGTAATACGGGATGAAATTATCGGTTCGTTCCTGCAAACTGTTGTTGGGGAAAAGTTTTTCTTTCAGGGCGCGCAGTTGGTTGATCGTCACCTCGTGCTTTTGCTTTTCCGCCCGTACCAGCCGGCTTTCCCACTGTTGCAATTGTCCGGTCGCTTTTACTGCGTCGGCGTGTACAGCTTTTTCCAGCGTGGGATCGATTGCCTGCGCTTTTAGAGCGATACGCTCGAATATCTGTTGCAAATCGGCTACTTCGCCGGCCAGGCTAACCTCGGCGTCGGCCTGCGTTTCCACATAGACCCTTACGAGGGCATCGGCGTCTTCAAAAAAGCGGACGGCAGAAAATCCAAATTTTAAGGAGCGCTTGATCGAATCTTTATCAAACCAGAGCACCGAATTGCGGCGGATCAGGATAGGGTAGGGCACGCCAAAATGTTCGAACAGCGAACGGCGCTCCAGCCAATAGGCCAACTCGCCGCCCCCGCCCACATAGGCCAGGTTAGGCAGGATAATTTCCTGGTAGAGCGGTCGCAGCACAACATTTGGGCTGAAGCGCTCCGGGTGGGCGTCGAGTTCGCGCAGGATTTCTTCCCGGCTGAATTGAATGGTCGTATTGAGTACCTTGAACAGGCCGTCCTCCAGCACGATCCGTTCACGGCTGCCCGGGCTGAGGTAAAAGAGGTTGATTTCACGGGGAGCTGCCTGCGCTTTGAACCCCAGATCGCCGAGTTGTCCGATCGTTTGGTTGACCAGCCGGAACGCCGGCTGTTCTTCCAATTCTGCTTTCATCACGGGAATAAATTGCCGCTTCAGCGCCGGGTCGTTCATATTGAACACAACCAGCCCGTAACGCCCGAAAAAAGTATTCAACAGGGCCTGGGTAGCCGCCGCAAAGGTCTCGGCGCTCGTATAACTAGCCTCGATAGCGGCCCACAACAATCTGGCATTGTCATGATCGCCTAAAATAGGCCGCAGTTCGTCCAGCACTGCCGCCAGCGTAGCAGTGGGCATAGGGCCAACCGGGCCGCTCAATCCGGGCTCCCAGCGCAGCGTTTTATTGAAAAGCCGGATGTGGTTGAGTTCTTCCAGGTCATGGTCCTCGCTGCCGAGGACAAACACAGGCACGATCCGCTTGCCGGTGGTTTTTTGCACCTTTTCAGCCAGGTTGATGGTGGTAATAGCCTTGTAGATGAAATAAAGCGGGCCGAGCAACAGGCTGGGTTGGTGTGCGGTGGCTACTGTAAATATGTCGGACCGACGGAGGGCGTCAATCTGCTCGAGGGCGCGGGTGTTGCCGGGAAGGTTGCTGTATTGTGCTTCCAATACCCGCGCCAGGGTCTCGCGATCGGTCGGGAAACCGCCGCGGTCGGCAATGGCGCGTGCGAAATTTTCCAGGCGGGGCGCATGCCGGTAAAAAGGTTCGAGGGCGGGATCGAGCGTGGCGTAGGCGACGTCGGATTTAGCCAACTGGGTGACCTGTGGAAAGGGGATCAGTGTCTTGTGCATGAAAGGGCCGGTTGTTCGTGCTTTTGAGCGCCAAGGTAGTAAGCGCTGCGAAAAAAAACGCCGGACCAGAAACCGGCGCCAGTGGGTCTCACTACCGGTATAATGTGTCCAGTATAGCGCCTTAACAAGAATCGGCAAAGAAGGTTGGAAACCCTTTTTCTTTATCTGGGAAAGCTCCGCACTTTTCCGGACATTTGCGCCGCTTTGCGCCAAAGTCGGTTGCCTAGCGGATTTATATTGTTCCTATGGCTGAAAAAATCATTTTTTCCATGTCGGGGGTTAACAAAACCTTCCCGCCGCAAAAACAGGTGTTAAAAAACATCTGGCTCTCCTTTTTCTATGGCGCCAAAATCGGCGTCCTCGGCCTCAACGGCTCGGGTAAATCCACCTTGCTCAAGATTATCGCCGGGTTGGACCAGAATTATGAAGGCAAAATCGAGTTTGAAAAACAATACAAGATCGGTTTCCTTGCGCAGGAACCCCAATTGGACGAGAGTAAAACGGTGCGGCAGATCGTAGAAGAAGCGGTTCAACACATTGTAGACCTGCTGCAGGAAAACGAAGACATCGGCCTGAAACTCGGCGAAGTTACCGATGACGACGAGATGATGCGGCTTATCGAGCGGCAAGGAGAAGTGCTGGAACAGATCGAACATTCCGGCGGCTGGGAACTCGACCACCGGATTGGCCTGTTCACCGATGCCTTGCGGTGTCCGCCTGACGATACCCCGATCCGGGTCTGCTCCGGCGGTGAACGCCGCCGCGTTGCCCTGGCCCGTCTGCTGCTCAGCCAACCCGATATCCTGTTGCTCGACGAGCCGACCAACCACCTCGACGCCGAATCGGTGCAGTGGCTCGAACAATACCTGCAAAATTTCCCCGGCACGGTCATCGCCGTCACCCACGACCGGTATTTCCTCGATAATGTGGCCGGCTGGATCCTCGAACTGGATCGCGGAGAAGGCATTCCCTGGAAAGGCAATTACTCCTCCTGGCTCGAACAAAAAGCCAAACGCCTCGAACAGGAAGAGCGCACCGAAGAAAAACGCCGTCGCACGCTCGAGCGTGAACTCGAATGGGTGCGCATGGCGCCCAAAGCCCGTCAAAGCAAGGGCAAGGCCCGTTTGAATGCGTACGAAAAAATGGCCGGTGAGGAAATCCGGGAAAAAGAGGCCAAACTGGAGATCTGGATACCTAATGGTCAACGCCTGGGCGATAAGGTGATAGAGGTACGCAATGTAAGCAAGGCGTTCGGCGACCGGGTATTGTTTGAAAATCTGAATATAGACATCCCCAAAAATGCCATTGTGGGCATCATCGGCCCAAACGGGGTGGGTAAATCAACCTTATTCAAAATTTTGGTGGGGAAAGAAAAGCCCGATACCGGGGAAGTGATTATCGGCGACACCGTTAAGATCAGTTATGTCGACCAAAGCCATGAAGCGCTGTTGCCGGAAAAATCGATCTTCGAGATCATTTCGGAAGGCAATGACCTGCTCTCCGTTGGCAATACCTCCGTCAACGCCCGGGCATACATCTCGCGCTTCAACTTTACCGGCGCTGACCAGCAGAAGAAACTCGGCGTCTGTTCCGGCGGTGAACGCAATCGCGTCCACCTGGCGATGACGCTGAAAGACGGCGGCAACGTGTTGCTGCTCGACGAGCCGACCAACGATATCGATGTCAACACCCTGCGGGCCCTTGAAGACGCCCTCGACGATTTTGCCGGCTGCGTACTGGTGATCAGCCACGACCGCTGGTTTATCGACCGCTTGGCCACGCATATTCTGGCTTTTGAAGACGATGCGGAAGTAGTGTTTTTTGAAGGTAATTTTACAGATTACGAGGAAATGAAAAAAGCGCGGATAGGCGACCTTACCCCGCATCGTCCGCGTGTCAAGCATATCTTAAACTAACCGCATGAAGCTTCCGTTTCTTCTTGCCGGGATATTTGGTCTGGCGGCTCTTGTTCTGGCATCGCTCATCGGCCTTCCCTTGAAAGGACACGAGCTGGTATGCACGGCTCCTTTCACGCAGCCTATGGTGGCGCTGGAATTTGTAGCGTCTACCGAAGAATTGCAAACGCTTCTTGGACGCGCACAACTGCAGGAGAATACGATAGCCGTTGACGCCGCGCTGGGGCGCGATTTTCTATTTATCCTGGCCTATACCTTTTACCTCGTGGCGTTTGCGCACGCCATGTTCCGGGAGCGCGGAAAGCGGCGCTACCTTATCCTGGCCGTTCTGGCGGGCGTGATCGGTCTTGCCGATATTTTAGAGAACGGGGCGATCACCCTGTTGATGGATGCTTTGAAGACCGGCCCGGCGGAGGTTGGGTCGATCTATTTCCAACGGCTTCATTGGTTTACCTGGACCAAATGGTTGGGCCTCGTAATCTATTTTGCCGCTGCAATTCCTTTTCTCCGCCGGGCCGGTTGGGTTGGGCAAATTATTGCACTAGCTGCACTGGTAGTGAGCGTGTTAGGGATACTGGCTGTCGCGAGTCGAAATTGGATACAGCCCTACACAACGGCGGTCTTTCTGATTTTCCCGTTGACGGTATTGTTCTGTTTTATCCATCGGGCCCACAAGCCTACGCCCACGCTAGCCGCCTAAAGCGCCGCGGATCAGGTAGCCGAAACTCAAAATAGCGATGATGTAAAACACAATGATCACAATGAAGACAATGCCATTGATGCGCATGAAATTCCGGAAATTCATCCAGGCCTGCTCATTTGCTTCCTGATCGGTATACTGTACTGCGCGTTTTAATTGCTGGGCAAACTTGAAGTGAAAAAAGGTGATGGCCAACTGGAGGGCCAATAAGAGCAGGTAAAAAATCGTGAGCCCGGTGCCCATCGAACTGATCATTTCCAGCGCGGGATTGTCCGTGCCCATGGCTTGCATCATGTTGATAACCTGCGTGATACTACCGGCTGCAAGCAAACCGAGGCCAATAAATACGAAGCCGATGATCGAAAGGAAAAAGGCCCATTTGCCCGTCGTTTGCCAGTCCTGTCGCATCGTGCGCGTCACTTGTAACTGGTCAGCGGCATTATATTGAAGATCTTGGTCGAGTGATTCCATTTTATATTGTTGTTTTGGACAGGTTAAGGAGGATATTTGCCGGCATTACATGGTACGGGGTACCATGGTCAGCATCAACAGAAAAGCGATCAGGTAAAAAGCCAGAACGATGATCATCAGTATGCCGGCGTACTGATAAAGGCGGCGCAGGTTGGAGAAACCTTCCTCTGCTTGGGCTGAGTCCTCCGTTTCAAGGCCTTTTTTGAGCTTTTGTGAAAACTGGAAAATGAACCAGGAAGGAATAAAAGCCAGCGTACCGACAATGACCAGCATAAAAACACTGGCCCCAAAAAGCGGGCTTCTGCTTCCGGCTATTACGCCCAGCAACAACAAGCCTACGTACACAAAACCTATGATGCCAAAGAAGAGGCTCCATTTGGTCGACTCCCGCCAATAGCCCCGGATGGCTGGTGTGATGTGTAACGCGTCGGGCGCGTCGTTTGGGGTCATGTCGGAATCGATAGGTTGATTTTCGTTATCCATGATGAAGTTGATAAGGTGAAGGTGAATGGTTTTACTTAGCGAAGATAAGTGGGTCGTTGTTTAAACCGGAAACAATTTCAATTTAAAATATGCTCATTTCTGAAATCCTGTTTGGTAGCCCGGAGTACGATGAAGCCGTTGCCTTGCGGCACCTTGTTCTGCGCCAGCCGCTGGGTCTGGAATTCACGCCGGAACAGTTGGCGGCCGAATACGACCAAATCCACCTGGCAGGGTTCGATGCCACAGGGGCGCTCATTGCCTACCTTAATCTGACACCCGTGGATACACAAACAGTGAAAATGCGCCAGGTAGCCGTTGCACCCGCGCTTCAGGGAAAAGGTGTCGGCACCCAATTGGTTAATGCCTCGGAGGTACTGGCCCTTGACCGCGGATTTGATACCATGGTTCTGCATGCCCGCGAAACCGCTGTGCCGTTTTACCTGCGCCTGGGGTACTCAACGGTCGGCGACCGGTTTGAGGAAGTAACCATCCCGCATTTTAAGATGGAGAAAGCACTAAGGTAAAAAGATGAAGGAAGGGCCAATTGACGTGCAACCCGGAATGCGACTTTAGAACAAGTGGATATGCGATTCACCGGACTATTCCCGGCCGATCGCCAGTTTCCGCACCACTGCGCCATCCAGGCCTGTGATCCTGATCGTAAGCATCTCAGTTCCCGTTTTGCCGGAAAAAATCGCTGGCTCGAGGGGTATCGTGCAAGCGCCGGGCGGCTGCACTGGTAACTGCCGGGTGAAAACTAAACGGCCCATCGCATCAAACACCTGGATCTGCAGTGGCGATGCATTCGGCAAGAACAGCGACAGGGTGGCGCCGCTCCCGCGGGCAGGGTTGGGGGAAACCGAACCGGTAAAGCCAGTTGTTGGCTGGTTTGCCCATTGGGTCGAGGTCGGCGTCTGTACCTGTAAGCCCACTTGCGGTGTGCCTCCTTCCACCAAGGTATAATATGTATTCACGTTGCCCAGTTGCACGGTTTGCTGCAGCCCCGATGGCCAGTACACCATCACTTTTTGGATGGACGTGGCGCCGCCCACGCCGAAGCGGAAAATCGGACTGTTTTGGCTCGTCCAGCCATGACCGGCAGTGCTTTCCCGGTAGTGCAACATGCCGTTACCGTCGGTGACCGTCACTTTGGCGCCGATCGCGTCGCGGTTGCTCTGCACCCCCACCAGTTTCAGCCCGACCCAGTTGCCCGGGCGCTGGGCATTCTTAAACAGTTGAACGTTTTGTCCGGTGCTGCGGTTGGCGACCACCAGGTCGGTATTGCCATCCTGATTGAAATCCAGACAAGCGGCGCCATAGCTGCCGTATAAGTTGGAAACGGGGCCATTGACTTCCGCTTTGGTGAAGGTCATGTTACCCAGGTTGCGATAGAGCACGTTGGGATAGGGAGAGAAGCCATAATCGTTGGCGACGTAAATATCGAGCCAGCCGTCGTTGTCGTAATCAAGATAGGTGCAGCCCCAGCCCATGCCATTATCGTCGACGCCGGCGCTGGCCGATATATCGGTAAATGTGCCGTTGCCGTTGTTTTTCAGCAAAACATTCTTGTACAAATTGGTTATGTACAGATCGGAGTAGCCGTCGTTATTGATGTCGCCGGCATCAACGCCCATGCCATTGTTGCGCGTGTCGACGCCGGCAGCGTGACTGACTTCTGTAAAGTTCCCGCTTCCGTTGTTTTGGTACAGAAAATTGGGCTCATTCCCGTCGTGGACCAGGTACAAATCGGCATCGCCGTCCTTATCGTAATCAAAGACTACGACACCCATCGATTTTCCACTATCCAATGCCCTGGAGGGATAAGTGTAATTTGTAAATGTGTTGTTTTTATTGTTTATGTACAATGTGTTTTCCGCCAGGAAATTAGCGATGTAGATATCGAGGTAACCGTCGTTATTGAGATCGGCCATATTCGCCGAAATGGGGCTCCCGGTTTGATTGATCCCCGCTTGCTGGGTAATATTGGTAAAGGTTTCGTTTCCATTGTTGAGGAAAAGAAATCCGGGTGTGGTTTGGCTGACTACAAAGAGATCGGGATAGCCGTCGTTGTTGATATCGCCCCAAACGGCCGTTTTCGTTACGCCGCTCGCCGCGACGCCAGCGCTTTGGCCGATTTCCGCAAAGGTTCCATCGCCCCGGTTTTTATACAACTGGTTTATCCGGTTGGTGTAACTGACATACAGATCATCCCAGCCGTCGTTGTTAAAATCGCCGACGGCAACGCCTTCGGCACCATTCAGGAGCTGGATACCGGCGGCGGCGGTCACGTCGGTAAAGGTCGATTGGGCTTGACATGCGGCAGCAAGGCCGCAGCAGAAGCACATGAAGCGAAATGACATATTTATTTATCGCGTTGAAATTTTCCTGCCGACCAATTCATCGCACAATATCGGTTGTGCTGGGGGATGGGTCATCTACACAAAGTTCCAACTTTTCAGCATTTATTCATAAGGTGAATTATCAGTGACAACCTGGGAGGGCCGTAATGTTTTTGGGTCCTGGCCAGGTCGTCGCAAGGAACAGTTGACGCCTGGCCTTGAGCCCCGACTACTTGTATATCGTGTTTTAGATCGCAAGAACCATTCACTATCTGTTTAACCACAGAACCTTTTTCGCATGCGTCTGGCTGATTATTCATTTATCGTGGTGGGGAGCGGCTTTTTTGGCGCTGTTCTGGCCGAACGGATTGCCAGCGTCTTGAAACAGCCGGTTTTAGTGTTGGAAAAACGGAACCACATTGGGGGCAATTGTTATTCAGCCGTGGACAGTGCAACCGGCATAGAATACCATCCGTACGGGACCCATATTTTCCATACCTCGAATGAAAAAGTTTGGCGCTATATCAACCGGTTTGCCGGTTTTAATACGTACCGGCATCAGGTCTTGAGTTGTTTTCGCGGTAAGATGTATCAGCTTCCCATAAACCTGGAAACCATTAACAGTTTTTTTGACGTCAACCTGAAACCCTATGAGGCAGAGCATTTTTTGTCGACCAAAAGGGTGGATATCGCATCGCCAGCCAACTTTGAAGAACGCGCCCTTTCCGTAATCGGCCCGGAGCTCTACGAAGCCTTCATTAAAGGGTATACCATAAAACAATGGCAGATCGACCCCAAGACACTTCCGCCGCAAGTTTTTGATCGAATACCGGTCCGCAGCAATTACGATGAAAACTATTTTTTCGATAAGTGGCAGGGCGTTCCGGAACATGGATACGCCAGTTTATTCAACAACCTGTTGCGGGACGACAGAATAGAGGTCCGGTTGAATACCGATTTTTTCGCGGTTCGTAACCAACTGAATGCCAAGGCGACGCTTGTGTACAGCGGCCCAATTGACAAGTTCTTTGATTACCGGTATGGAGCTTTATCCTGGCGAACGCTGGAGTTTCAAAAGGAAATCGTGGCCGTGGAGGATTTTCAAGGGAACGCAGTTGTCAATTACCCGGAGTTGGAAATACCCTACACCCGCATACATGAGCCCCGGCACTTGCATCCTGAGCGGGAATACGAGCGGCGGCAGACACTGATCCTGAAAGAGTATTCACTCCGGAGCGATGGAAGCGAGCCGTTTTATCCGATCGCGACGGTGGAAAATAACCGGATATACCGGTGCTACCGGGAAGCAGCCAATGCGTTGCCAGGGGTATATATAGGCGGCCGATTGGGCGACTATCAGTACCTGGATATGCACCAGACCATTGCCAGTGCACTAGAATTATTTGAAACGCAGATCATGCCGCAATTCACGCTTGATATTGCCCAGCATCCAATGTCCGACAAGGTATGAACGATAAAATCTATATCCAGATCCCCGCCTACCGGGATAACCAATTGCAGTCTACGCTTTATGATCTTGTTGATAAAGCCAAGCATAAGGCGCGACTACGGATTGGCGTGGCGTGGCAACACGAGTCCGATGAAACCCTGGATATGGCTTTTGTTAAAAAACATAAAATCGAATTGCTTGATATTCCGGCCAAAAAGAGCCGCGGCTGCAATTGGGCAAGGGCGTTGCTGCAAGAAAGATGGATGGGAGAAAAATACACCTTATTCCTAGACTCCCATCACCGGTTTGTTCCGCAATGGGATGCGATTACTGTCGATATGTATGAAAGATTGAAATCGGAAGGGGTTCCAAAGCCTATCGTTACCGCTTATTTGCCAGTCTATGAACCTGGGAATGATCCGGATGCCAGGCGCCAGAACCCACTGCATATCCAGTTTTATAAAAGAGAACAGGGCTTGCTCTTTCGGTTGAACGGCTACGAGATCAGCGGCTGGCAGGCGCTTACTGCCCCCATATCCGCGCATTTTGTCTCGCTACATTTTTTGTTCACGGCCGGGACGTTCAATGATGAAGTCGAATTTGATCCATCGATCTATTTTTTTGCCGATGAGGTGGCTATTGCCCTGCGCGCCTTTACGCTGGGGTACGATTTGTTCCACCCGCATCGGATTCTCGGGTGGCATCTGTACGACCGCGTGGCCACCCGGATTCCACATTGGAAGGATCATCCGGAATGGAAGCGGCAACTTGAATCCTCGTATGCCGAACTGACCGACCTGTTCCGCGGCCATAAGAAAGGCAGGTTTGGCGTCGGCCTGGAACGCACGGTAGCCAAATATGAAGCGCATATTGGCATGCCGTTAATTGGTTATTAGTCAATGCTTTGCGTGTTTTTATTGAAGTTATAACGCTGTCAAATTTTCATCTTTAACACAAACCTTTATGCCAAAATCATCTGAAATTATCAAAATTATCACCGAAAAGTACGGTCACCAGATCAACCTGCGGAAGAACCCGGAGATCTTACTGGACATCATTTCGGCGATCAAGGTTGAACTTGAGCCCGATCCGCCGGAACCGGCCGTTCCCTCAGTTGCAATTGCACCCTTTGGCATCCCGTGGATGGATTCCTGGGCAGCCAATTGGGTCCTGCAGCAGCAGCGGGCTGGCGCGCAATCATCGCCTGAAAAGGAGTTTGGCGTCATTATGTCGCAGTTGACCGAACTTAAATTCCGGCAACGGCTGCAGGACATCCGGCGATTTATCATCGAAAATGGCGGCATCGTCAACGAACCGCCGGATGGCGGCCCCCCGGAGCCGGGTACCCCTCCGGCCGGACCCACTTCCATTTTCGGCCCCGACGGTGGCTCTCCGGAACCCGGCACCCCTGAACCGCCGGATGGCGGCACCCCGGAGCCGGGTGTTCCAAATCCGCCCGACCCCGGCCCAACCGGTCCTGATGCCGGGATTTTACGGAACAACCCCTGGATTCTGTACTGGTTTGTCTCGTTAAACACGCCGTTCATCCTCGACATGATCGACGCGCACTTCACGAGGCGGCTCAACGATCTCCGGCAACACATTCGTAAAGGGTGATGCTATGCAAGTCTATTTGAAATACCAGGGATTTTTAGGCCGGCAACTCAATCATCAACTTTATAAACTGGCCATCAGTAAAGAAAATACCTATACGCCATCCAGGACTTCCTATTCGAAGTATTACCCGGAGTGGCGAAAATCGGTGGTGATTTACGATAGCCAGTTTGCCCTTATGAAGGAGATGATCGAAGCAAAAATACGGGCCCGGTTGGCAGAAATTCACCAGATGCTAGCCATCCGGCCGTTTGAAATCGACTGTTTCGAAGTTCAGCTCACGAGTCACAATGACGGCGATTATTTCAAATGGCATACGGATAACGGTTCGCCCAATACCGCAAGCCGCCAGATCACTTTTGTGTACTATTTCAACGGCACCCCCAAGGCATTCAGCGGAGGCGAGTTGATCCTGTACGACAATGATGAATCGCATATTGTAGAGCCCGATAATGACTCGATCGTATTTTTTGCATCCGGCCGGAAACACGAGGTGCGGCAAGTCGCTTGCCCGAGCAAATTATTCAGAGACGGACGTTTCACCCTGAATGGATGGATACGGACCAAGTACTCCCGGAAGGATCTTGATAACAGTTACTTTGGTTATAACATCTTTTCCCCCCTTGCGGGTTATGGAAAATAGTGGCTTTCAACAATTGCTCTGCGTTCAGTCCCAAAAACGGTATTTGGGGCTGAAACGCGGGCAATTGTTGTCTGGTTATGAATCGTCCCTTTTCACTCAACCGATACATTAAACTCAATGGATAAGAAGCCCACCCCTGCCGACGATTTGTCTGACCTGCTGGAACGGCAAATCCAAAGTTCACTCCTCGGATCGGAAACCGGCTTACGCGTCCCGGCCATTGCAGCGGGGAACCATCCGGTCCTACCTGGCAACCCCACACAAATGGATCTCGTCAGGCGGATAAAAAAACTGGAATCGCTGCTCAATTTGTACAGCGACCTGAACCGGCAATCGGGGCAGGCCAACAGGATTGACTCTGTGGACCAGATCAGCGGGGAGGCTTTTTTTGACGAATACTATTACCGGAACAGGCCGGTGGTGCTGAAATCCATGATGCGCGATTGGCCTGCGCTAAAACGCTGGTCGCCGGCCTATTTTCTGGAGCGATACGGCGATGTTCCGGTCAATATTACGCGTGGCAGACAGCAGGATGCGGCCTATGAGAAGAATTTTCAGAAAACGGTCGCCACCGTGCCGTTCCGTGAATTTATCCGATTGATTCAAACGCATCCGGAATCCAATGATATTTATATTGTTGCCAGGAATTATTTCTTTTCCAACCCCCGGTTCCATGCTTTGCAGGATGATGTGTGCCCTCCGGATGCAATTATCGATGATCGTTTTCCCGGTTCGCAAAAGATGAAACTCTGGTTCGGGCCGGGCGGTACGCTTACCCCCTTGCATCACGACAAGCATTCCATATTATTCTGCCAGGTGTATGGCCGGAAACATTTTAAAATGATTCCCTCGTTTGACCTTCCGAAAATATACCATAAGGATAAATATTACAGCGAAGTGGACCCGGAGCATATTGACGCTGACCGCTTTCCTGAATTTTTAAAGGCGTCCGTTGCCGATGTGGTGATTCATCCGGGTGAAATGCTATTCATCCCGGCTGGCTGGTGGCATTGGGTCAGGTCGCTTGATGTGAGCATATCGGTCACCTTTTCCAACTTTCGCGTGCCAGGGTACAACACACCCTGGCAATGTGAGTGAACCGGAACCGGCACGGAAGATTTTATTTGGGCCTTGACCGAAACGAAGGCTGACTTAAATGCGGCAAGCCTGGAAATTGGGCTCCAGTCTAAAAAAATTTTGCGGCCATTGGGCACCCTTGAACGGTTGGTGGGTACTAATCCCCAAAAAACAATCCTCACCACCTAAATCGCAACGGTCATGAAAGAAGTCGTCATTTGGCACGGAAAATCCTCCCAACTGGTCAACTGGAAAATCTATTCCCTCGGCACGATTGCCATGGTTACTTGCCTGGGCTTTTACACTTCGCTCGGCGCAATAGTGTTCCTCGGCGCCCTGGCTTGTATCGGGCGCATGGCGTGGGCTTACTTCGAAGTGGACTCGATCAACTACTGGATCACTAACCAACGCGTAGTATGCCAGGCCGGCCTCCTCAACCGCACCCGCTCGATCATCGAAATGTACCATGTATACGACATCAAACTGGTTGAACCGCTTTTGTTTCGATGGTTTGGGCTCGGCACTGTGCGAGTGTTGAGTACGCAAGCGACTTCAGAATGGGCGGTTTTTATCGCGGTGCCACAGCCGCGACAGGTACAAGATACGATCCGCTGCATCGCTGAAAAACGGGGCGTACTGGAAGACTATACCCTGTTGCCACAGGGCGCAGCGCTCAAAACCCTCAACTAAGGATACGCACCGGCCTAAAAAGGCGGCGTCTTTTGAAACCTGTTCTTCGCCTCCTTTTCGGGCAATATTACCTAACATTCCCCTCAAAAGCAGGCTTGCCCAGAATTCAAAACCTGCTCTTTTCAGACTCGACAGTATTTTTCAGACACACCCTAACCTCGACTTTAGCCATTTGTGGATGAGCCATACTGCTGTTTACCAATACGTTTGATTTTTGCTGCTTCTATTTTTGGAATAGTCCGGTAGGTTTTTGCAAACCTTTGAAAATGAAGCCTTAACGCCGCTGTTGGCGTCCTCGCCAACAGCAAAATGTACCGGACTATTGTTTTTGAACATCGCTGTTTTTTACCGACATTCAAAAATTACAAAAGCCTAAATGCAGTTGATAATCAACGAATTGATTTTTAAATCTTTGACCATCGGCACGGATACGCCAAATGGCTAAAGTCGAACTAACAGGCCCTATTTCCCGCGCAGGGCGTCATAAAATTGCACATTGTACGCCTCCAACAACCGGCTGATTGCCGGGCTCCGCAACAACGTTGCCGGTTCCATGCGGTTGTAAACGGCAGACGGGGCCGGCGAGCGCACTGCCGCTTGCCGGTTGTCGGTTACCGCCAATATTTCAGCAGCGTTTCGGGCAAATACCGCCGGTGTCGGCGAAAAAGTGCCAAGCGGCCATTCGGACAATTGGTTTCCCCGGAGGTCCCAAAGTCGTGCAGTTCCGTCGATCGCTGTCGTCAACACGAGTGAATTATCCTGCGAAAAGGCGCCGTCGATAATATCGGCCAGGTGATTTTCAAGGGTGCAAACCGAAGTTCCATCCCGGGCCCATACATGGCACCGGTGATCGCTGCACCAGAACAGAAAGTGCGAGCCGTCGGCCGAACAGGCCATGCCGTCTACCGGTGACGGATGCTGAAAGGTTTGCAGAAGTTTGCCCCGGCTGTCGTATAACCAAACGGTCGGGCCGTCACCCCGGGCAACGAGGTTGCCGTCAGAAGCGACTTCGATTTGCCGGATAGGCAACTGGCCGGATACCGAAACACCAATGGGTTTGCCGGCGGCATCCCACCAACGTACGGACCCGGCGGCATCGAGCGTAGCCACTACCGCCTCCCGGCCGCAATACCGGGCGTCCAGTACATAACCGCCTGGTTCCCGGAGTTCGGCTATGAAGGTTCCGTCCGATTTCCATAAGCGGGCACTACCGTCAGATGCGCGCGTGAGTATGGTCTTCGCATCGGGTGCAAAGAAACCGGCGTATACCTTGCCCGCATGGCCGCGCAGCACCGAAACCGGATTTCCGCGCAGATCCCAAACCCGGGCAGTGCTATCGCGCGAACAGGTGAGAATCAACAGATTGTCGGCCGAAAAAGCTGTTGCGCGAATCGGCCCGGTATGTCCGTGCAAGGTTGCGACCACCTGACCGCTGGCATCCAACAAAAATGCCTCTGTGCCGTCGGTATCGGCCACCATGTGCCGTCCGTCGGGCGAAAGCGTCAGGTTGCGGTATTCCGGCGAAAGTTTGGTCAGTTGAGCAGGGACACCGCCGCCGCCATTGATCCGGTACCAGGCAGGTTCGGTTGTGTGGAGCAGGTATCCACCGTCCGGAATTTCCTGCAGGGCATCGATTGCCGCGGGGCTCTTAAAAAACGCGACGGTAAACGAATCGCGCACGGCTTCGCCGAATTTGCGCTGCGCAAACGGCGAGAGTTCGGCGCCCGAGAGTTGCGTGGCCAGCCAGGCGAGCAATACTGCTTCCGATTTCCGGCCTTGCTGCCGGACAATATCAGCCAACAAGGCCAACCGAAGCGCTTCGGCGCGAATGCCCTGTTCGCGGGCTTTACGGGCGTTGTCCTCGGCCTCCAGGCGCGCCTTTTCTTCGGCATGTTTGGCGGTTTCGGCTTGTTCTTTCGCAGCCAACGCATCCTGGTAGGCTTTCTTTTCCCGGCGCACCGATTCTTCCAGATCGCGCACCCACTGCTGTTGGGCGTCTTTGATGAGATCACTCAGGTCATTGTGTTCCGGTCGGTCGGGGCAGGAGATAAAAGCCGCCCAGAACTGGTTCATGGCGTCGGCATAGTTTTTTTGCCGGACGGCATTGATGCCCTCGCGTCGAAGACTCTCATAACAAGGCTGTGCCGGTGCTACTTGCAAGCAAATGGCCGACAGCGTTGCAATCCAAACCAGTTTGTGTGGGTGTATCATGAGAAATGCAGTCAGAAATGATCAAAAGGTATAGCATACGGCCAGTCCCGGCCCTGGCACCGATCTAGCGGGCCCGGTAAATAAGATGGCGGGTGCGAGGTCAATCGAAGAAGTAGATTTGTTGCAATATTGGTCGTAGTTATGCTGGGCCCTCCCGATTTTCCAACGACGCAAACCGTACCACAACAGGTCGACCCCCAGAATCGCCAAACCGGCGTAGGTACAGATCTGCGCATTTTGGTCCTGCTTTTGGGCTTCTTCGAGGAATGGCGCCGATTCGGCTTTGGGTTTGCCGCCCGTCCAAAATTTCTGGTAATTCGCATAGGCGGTATTGGATTGGTGCCGGTAAACGGCGCCCAAGCCGATCAGTGCCGCACCAATTCCCCCCGCGGCGAAGTGCGGGACCTGTTTTTTAAACGGAAACTCGGGGCGTTCACCGGAACAGTTGACCACCCCCATGAGTGAACGCCGAATAAAGAGTTTGTATGAATTGCCAAGTCTGAGCCATTGCTCGGCGAAGTCCATCCATATGAGTCGATATTGCCCCGGCCGGTCATCGCTTCGTTCGTGATCCCGCAAGGCATAAGCCGGCGGTGTCAATATTACCCCGTTTGCCGTTTGCAAACTCAGGGAGAGTTGGTAAGAATTTCGGCCCGGGCTCCGGCCTTCAAGGTAGGTAACCGTCAAATCGCCGTCTTCGAGCTGGATAGCGACGATTTGCGGGAATTCCCGGGTCGGTTGAAACACCGCTGGGTTGCCTTCCCACTCGAGTGCCATATGCCCTTCAATAATGGCCAGGCGGAACGACAGACTGTCGATCCGGTCCCTCACGGGATACAGTTTTTGGGCTTCCAGCCAGAAGGGCAGCGCCAGGAGCACAATGCATGGTATCAATTTTTTCATAAACGGGTCATTTCTTCGGCGTGTACACCCAGAAATCGGCATGCAGGATGTCTTCCACGTCGTTTCCGTTGTTGATGATTTTTTTGTTGAGCCCGGCGCCCAGGTAGCCTTTTTCTTGAAGTGCGAACCCAACGGCCTGTCGCCGTGAGCCGCCGCGGAATGGAGTAGCAGCCGACCAACCGTTTCCGGGTGTGAACGCCCAGTAATCGTCCAGTTCTCCAATAAAGGCGTTGTAGCCGGTGCCATAGTATCCTGTTCCGCCTACCGAAAAGGCAACGGCTTCAACCCGCGGCGGTCCCGGGAAAAAACCGGCAAATTCCCATTTCCCCATGCCGTTCCCGGAAGGTGGTGTAAAGCGCCAAAAGTCGGTCAGGCCCAGCACGCCGCTTTCACCGCCGCCGGCATACCCATATCCATCGATGGCAAATGCTGCCGCCTCCTGCCTGCCCTGATCATACACTGTGGGATCGATGGCCGATGTGCGCAACGGCAGGGAAGCCACCTGGCGCCACGACCCATTGCCGGGATTGTATTCCCAAAAATCGTTGACTTCCGTATCGATGCCGAGGCCCTGCACGATTCGGCCGGCGCCGAGATACCCCATTCCGTTTACGACAAAACTGATAGCCGCCGTGCGCCGGGGCGGAATGTCGGCCTGGATGATCTCATCGGACCATTTGCCCGTTTTAACGTTGTATTTCCGGAAATCCTTGGCAATTATGGGTTTTGTACCAGGCATAGTATTGTCGAAATATTCGCCAAAAAGCACGTAGATCGTATCGCCAATATTAAAAGCGCTGACATTGGTACGCAACAGGCCGGGGAAATCAGCCGCCGCCGTCCAGGCATCCGGTGGAGCAAACTGCGTGAAATTGCGGCTGAGGTCGTTCTGCAGGCAGATCAGATTGCTTTTCGGACAGCCAAACCCTACAAAGGCTTTGCCAACGGATTCTGCGCCAATACCCACGCCTTCCTGCATTGCCTGCGGGAAATCTGCCGCCACGCGTTTCCAACCACCGCCGGTCTGTATGGTTTGGCTGGTCTTGCTGTACACGGTGTCGTTACCGCCCGTGATCAGGAAGGCGCGAACCTGGTACCGGGTATTGAAATCCAGGTTGCGCAACGTATCGGCAAACAGGTAATCGTCGTTGGTCGCCCCTTTATTCACGGGCAAACACCCCGGTTTTCCTAAAGCGGGAACCGAATCGGTGCTGGAGTAAACATGCCCATGTCCCATGACCTGAATTCCGTTCAGGCCTGATAGAAGCCCAAAAACGACGGCCTCGTCGTTTTCGATTTGGGCAACGCCTGCCATGGTAACCAGGTCGCCGATCCCAGCTGATTCCAGGTTTGAGCTGTACACAATCCGGCCATTCAGTTGGACGTAAGCGCGAAAAAACAACTGCTGGCCCGCCCGAAGCGCTATATGTGCGCTGTACTCACCGTTGGACGGCGGTGGCGCCACCGGGAGTTGAATGGCCGATGGATTGGCATTCAACACCACATTCGCATCGGGTGCATAGATGAAGCCGCAAGCGCTGGCCTGCGAAACCGTCAGCCCCGAGATAGCAGCCGTTATTTTCACCGAATCCAGGCCGGAAACGGCGGCGTTTTTCATGGACACCTCCACGAATTCCAATTCATCCAGTGCTGGCCGGGTGCAGGTATTGCCCAGGGCAAGCGCCAGGCCTGCGAGCAGTATACGCAGCAGGGCGTCAGTTTTTGTCAAGCGTAATTTTCCAACTGAGGTGGCCATGTTCAGAACTAAGGTTTAGCAGGTACAGACCCGAAGGATATATGGAAAGGTCTACGGGGATCAAGTCTTCCCGAACGCCGGTGCGCAGTGCCGATTGAAGTTCTTTGCCGATCGCGTCGTACACGTTGATTTTCACATCCATCGGCTCCGGCAGGGTAAACCGAAGATAAAATTGTCCGGGGCTTGGATTGGGGAACACAGACACATGGGAGTACCAGTCGGGCCCGTTGGTTGCGATCGTTTGCACGGGATAAGGTCCGCCAAATACCGCGCAGCCATTTTGATCGGTGACTGTGACGAAATAGGTGCCCGTTCCGATAGCGGTCAGGGCGAACGTATCGCGCCCGGAGAAAATGAAACTGCCTTCCGCCCATTGGTAATGATAGCCCTGGATGCCGCCGCTGACCTGAATAGTAATGGCGCCATTGAACTGACCGGCGGCCGTATTTTGAATAGAGAAATCGGCAATAACCAGGGGCTCCGGTTGGGTTAATATATAATCCGCCGTGTCGCGGCAACCGAACTTGTCGGTGATCACTGCAGCATAAGCCCCTGCCGGAATGCCCGGGTTCTGCGGCGCCGTTACCCCGTTGGACCAGGCGACAGTGTAGGGCGGCGAACCGCCGCTGGCATTCACGGACAACGCTCCATTGGCATCGCCGTTGCATTTTACTGGGGCCAGCACGGTGATGGTTGCATCCGGCGCCGGAAGGATAACCACCAATACGGAATCGGTATCCTTGCATCCCTCTGTTGAGGTCACCACCAGGTAATATTCCGTGTTTTGAGCGGGGTTGACCACAATGGAGGAGGTCATTTCACCCGTGCTCCACTGGTAGGTTACGTTGGCCGTTTGGCCTGTAAGCGAAACCGGAATACCAGGGCAGGTACTGACATCCGGTCCGGCATCGGCTACCGGCCCCTGGTAAACCGTGAGCCGCACCGGTGTACGTACGGCAGAAGCGCATTTGTTGACCAAATCAACAGTTTCTGCGAAGTAGAGGCCCGGGACCTGCGGGGTAAAGAGGATTGTTTGGCTGGCGACTTGCGCCCCTGCCGTATCATACCAATTGGCGCTTTGCCCTGCGCCTACCGTCACGCTGAGACTGGGAAAGGCCTGCCCAGGGCAAACGAATTGATCGCCTTTCGAAACGGGTTGTTCAATAAACGGGCAATTGCAGGCAGGTGCAGGAACAATAAACGGCAATTCGCAGTCCGTATCCAGAAAAGTGGCACGGATGGTCACGCCCAAACCTTGCGGGATATCCCGCAATTCGTACGACTGCGGCCCGACCTGGATCAGGTTCCCGGCAGTGACACTGACCTGACCCTCACTCGTAAAACGGACGGTGTAGGAATTTAGGTCTGGCGCACAAAAAAGGGTATCGACCTCGACTTTGGGCAAGGGCTCAATGGTCAGCACAAGTTGGTCCGCAACAGCAGGGCAGGGGCCGGGCGGGTCGGTGCTCTGCAAGGTCAGCACGACATTGGATGAACCGGCGGGCGGCGTATAGGCCACGGCGCTCAGATAGCCGTTGTTGGGTTCGAAAAAGCCGCCCGAGACGCTGGCCAACCATTGACCCCCGTTTGCACCGCTGATGGTGCCATCCAACGTAATACTTTGACCGGCACAAATGCTCTGGTCCATTCCGGCAAACACGAGGGGCCGGTCTTGCTGAAGCAGGGAAACCGGTGTGCGACTCTGGCTAATACAGCCGATGGCGTCGTTTCGCGTCTGGGCAAAATAGGTGCCCGCTGCTGGCGGGACAAAACTGGTGGTGCCGATGCCGTTGGGCAACGGAATGCCCAACGATGGCTGCAAATACCAATCGACCGTTTCTCCAGGGCCAACCGACACGGTGAGACTGGACAGGGGGTCGCCAGCGCAGATGGTTTTATCGCCGCCCGAAAGCGGCGGATTAACCACCGGACAGGGGCAATCATCCTTCAGTACCGACAGTGTGCTTTGGCAGCCTGTGGCGTTAAATTTTGAACTGATGTTCACGCTGACGCCGACGGGGATGTTGGCAATGGTATAAGTGCCGCCTCCGTTGGGTATTACCGGGAAAATGGGGGTTGTCTGGGGGATGCTGCCATCGGTGCTTACGGTCGCCGAATACGACTGGCGGTTGAGCGCGCAAACCGTGTCAATAAGGACCAGGGCCGGCAAGGGGTGTTCCGTAAGCACAACGGGGGTTCGTGTGCTACTGCGGCAGTCGTTGACAAGTTGACGCGTCTCGGCATAATAAACACCCGGTTCGACGGGCGTGTACGATAAGACGTTGGACGCAACCACATTGCCAAAGGCGTTGTACCAAACGGCTGTTTCACCCATGCCGACGGTAACCTGAAGCACAGGAATGGTTGCGCCTTTACAATAACTTTTATCGCCGCCGGAGACAGGCGGCAGGACGACCGGACAATCGCAGGAGATCCCGGCTTCGGTCAACTGGAAGGTACAGCCGGTGGCCGGTTGTATGGCAGTAATTACGACGTCTGCACCGGGCGAAATATTCCCGACTGTGTATGTTCCGCCATTAGCGCTGACAGTGCCTTCGGAAGCCGTAACGGATAATCCTGCGGCGCCGGTTACAGTGATGGAATAGGACAACAGGTCGGGGGCGCATTGCTTTTCCGCGAGGGTCAGGATCGGAACCGGATTGACCGTGAGCTTGACCGGCGTCCGGGTGGAGCTGACGCAGTCGTTGATCAGGTTCTTCGCTTCCGCCAAATAGGTGCCTGCCCCGGGCGGGATGAAACTGGTCGTGTCGGAAGCCAGTAACACACCCGCGCCCGAATACCAGTTGGCCGTTTCATTTGGCCCGACGATTGCCGTTAACGCCGGGAGCGGCTGGCCGGAGCAAATAACCTGGTCGCCGCCCGAGACCGGGGCGTTCACCACCGGGCAGGGGCACGACGGTGAATTTACCAGTTGCCCTGCGCTGCAACCCGTAGAGTCGATCAGCGCCGTAAGCAGGAGGGCCGCTCCCGTCGGCACCCCGCTCACCGCATAAGCGCCTGCCGAGCCGGATACCGCGCCTTTGTCAGCCGTGAGTTGGGTGCCGCTGGTGGACACGGTTATCTGGTAACTCAGCAGATTGGGGGCACATTCGGGGCTTCCCGTGGTAATGACGGGCAACGGGTGAATAACCAGGCTCACAGGTGTTTTGACCGCACTGCGGCAACCTGTAGTGCTGTTTTCCGTTTCCGTCAAATAGGTGCCGGAGGCCGGCGGGGTAAAACCGGTGGTACCGCCCGCTAACAGCATTCCGCCCGGGCTGTACCAATTAGCCGTTTCTCCGGCTCCCACCGATACGGATAGCGTCGGGATGGTTGTACCGGCACAAATGGCCTGGTTTCCGCCCGATTGCGGCGGATTAACGTTGGGGCACATGCAATCCGGCGGGCTGACAACGAGTTGAAAACTGCAATTCGTGCTTGGGTTTGTCGCTGTTAGAGTAACCGGTTGCCCGGCTGGAATCGCAGTCACTGAAGACCCGGCCACCTGACCAACGGACGCACTGAGGGTACTGCCCGGGCTCAATGTAACATCCACACTGTATAAGTTGGTGGACAACGGCAGGGTGCAGGGCTTGGCATTTACGACAATCGTCGGCAACGGATTTATGGTAAGGGCAACTGCCGTACGGCTGGCGCTGACACATCCGGTGAGTGTGTCGCGTGTTTCCGCAAAATAACTGCCCGCTCCGGCAGGGGTATAACTCAAGGTCCCCTGCGCCAGTTGCGCGCCGCCGGCCGAGTACCAGTCGGCGGTCTGGCCCGGGTCGACCGTTACCGTCAGCGCAGGGATCGGCTCGCCGGCACAAATGGTCTTGTTGCCGCCGGATACCGGCGCGGCTACGGCCGGACAAGGACAATCGGGGGCAGTTACTACAGACTGACGGCTGCAACCATTAGCGCCCGTGGCAGTGATGGTTACGTTGGCGTTTTTGGGAATGTTGCTGATAGTGAATACGCCGTTGCCGCCGCTTACCGTACCCGCCGTTGCCGTCATGGCGCTGGCATTCGAACTGATCGTCACTTGGTAGGTTTGCAGGTTGGCGGCACAGAAGACCTCGTTGACCGTCAGGGTCGGTTTGGGCAGAATGGTCAGGGTGACCGGGGTACGTGTGGCGCTAATGCAACCGGTGGCAACGGTGCGACTTTGCGCATAGAAAACGTACGTACCCGGTGCGCTCGCATTTGGCGTAAACTGGATGGTACCGGCTGCAATGGAATCGCCTCCGGTGGCTTGTGCAAACCAATCGGCCGTTTGGCCCGCCGAAACACTCACCGACAGCGGCGGCACGGCTGTACCTTCACAAACCGACTGATTTCCCGGATTGCCGGGTGGCGCCGGCCGTGGATTGACAGTTATCGGCTGCGAAACAGATTTGCCCGCGCAAAGGGTCGTTTTGTCGGCCGCAATGGTGAGGTTGGGGCTGGGGTTGCAGATCCCCTGCTGTTGAATGGTGACAAAATCCTGGTAAACATTCGGATACGCCGTGGCGTAAAAGCGCAGCACGGCGCTTCGGGGCAATTCGTTCGGGTTGAATTGGGTGGTCATAGTAATATCCTCCGCGCCGTCGCTGGTCAATTTATTCAGGTTGAGCCAACCGGCGGTGGAGGGTATCTTTTCCACCGCCCATTGTAAATTGGTGGAAAACGTGAGCAGGTTGGCAGAGGTGGTGGAGGGTGGAGTGAATGAAAGCGTCTGAGCGCCAAAGGTGACAACCGAGTCTTCCTTAAAATCATCGATGATACTGCCGCCGTTGGCTGCGAAGGTCTTGGTGGCATTGAGCCCTGGCGTGTTATTGGGCGTGCGGTAGGTGGGGAGCAGTTTTCGGAGTATGCGTTTGCCGTTTTCCCGTTGCACCAGATAAATCACGAAAGTATCGCCGGGCAGGTAAGAACATTTCACGTTATCACCCGGATCGTCTCCTTTTATCACAAAATCCATGAATGGCCCGCCATTCCAGTTGCGCACCAGGCTGTCGGTGCCTTTGAGCGTATTGTTGTTGTCCCAAAAGACGAACTGGATTTGATCTTTGACCGAAAAGTTATAGGAAGTGCCTTGAATGCGCACCGTATGCTGGACGTTGGGGTTTAGCGGACAACTGTTAACATTGCCGCCGGTGTAGTTGTAAAAATTGGCAAATGGATCGCACTGCACCTGGATGGAGAAATTGGCTGTGCCCGCCGTGGCCTTGTCCACAGCGATATAATAGGTGCCGTCGTTCAGCACCGTGTTGATGACCGCATTGGCGCCGGCGGTGGCTTTTTCCGCGTAGTCGATGCAATTTTTCCCACACAAAAAAGAAAACAGGAACAACCCCAGGTCGGGTGTGGCGCTGCTAAGCGTGATGGTCACCTGGGAGGGTTTGCTCAGGGTAAATTTGTATATCTTCTCCCCGCCAGCATAGGTTCGGGAGCCGGTGTAGCATTGGGTATAGGCGCCGTTGGCTACGGTGAGGTTGTTCGTGGAGGTTACGTCGTTGTCGGTGGCGTTGCAATTTGTCAGGTTGAGCGTCTCCGGATTGGTGGGGCAGGGGCCGTTGGGGACGAGGTTGAACGAATAGGTGGCGCCTACCGGCCCGATGACCACAATGTAATAAAAGTTGTTGCAGGGCGTCAGGGACGGGTCGTTTTCAAAACCGGTGATACACTCTTTACCAAAGGTGCAATTGTTCAGTTTGCAGGTAAACGTATAGTGCTGGCTGAGGTTGCTGGTCGACGTGAAGTTGGCAATGATAACATCGTCGTTGTCATTTTTATAAAAGATATACACGTCGCCGACTATGGCCGGCCCGGGGTCACAATTATCAAAACCGCTGTTCAATGGCAGGTTGAAGTTCAGGTCTGTCGATTCAAATTGCCCTGTCACATTGTCGCCGCGGTAAATAAATGACCCCCCGTACTCGCAAACCGGGTTGCACTGCCACCATTCACGGGACGTATACAAGTCGCATCGGGCCGCAGGTTCATCGTGGTACAGGCCGCCGTTTTTAATGCACAGCGATTCCTCACTCGGAATCGGAGAGCAGTTGCCGGTTTTGCCCCAGACACAAATATCATCGACATAAAATTCACTACCCGTATCTGCAAAAAAATCAACGGCCGCCAGCTTGTTTTGATTGCTGTTGGAACCCTGGCTGAAATTCCAGGTATGAACGTAGTTGTTGTTGATAAAGACCGTGGAGCCAACGTTGTTAATGGTGCCGTAGTTCAATTCGATGATGTTGGCCACATTAAACCACCTGTCGCTGGGGTAATTAAAATCCTTGGTGGTAATATTCCCGGAATTATTCAACCTGAATTGCCCGGTGCCGTCGCCGTTGAAAAACACCTCGAAAGCCCAGTTGGCGCCGGTGGCGTTGCTGAAAAGGGGGAGCTGATGCAACATGTTGTAATAGGCCTTCTTGCCGGCGGGCACGAACATCCGCCACGACACCCGGTAACGGCCACTGGTTTTGTCGCCGAGGAGATACAGCATATCGGGCGTCGTGGTACCGACCTGTTTGAAATGCGCAAAGGCGTTGCCGCCTGTTGTATCGACGGCAGCGTCGGCGGAATTGATAAACCAGCGCCGCCAGCGGGTGGATTGCGGGTCGAGGGAATCCTTGGGAATATAGTCCTGGAAATTATCGCAGTATAATTTTTCGCCGAGCGGTTGGTCGCCTGTCCCTTCGATGCAGGAGCATGTGCAGTTGACGGAAAGATTGTAATTGCCGATTTGGTTGGCATTGAACCCATCGATCACCAGGTAATACAACCCGGGCGACAGGTTGACATCCAGTACTTCGCGGTAGAGGTTGTTGTTCACATTGAACTCATCCGAATAGGCAATACAAACCGCCGGGCTGCAACTGCTGAGCAGGAACATGCCCAAGTCAATATTGGGCGTCGTGATATCGAGGATGAACCGGACGCTGGTCTTGGAAGTGATCTGGATCCGGTATTGGTGGTCGGGGGCATCGAAGGGGTCCTGGTTGGCGGAATAACAGGAATAATTGGCCAGCACAAAGTCGTTGCCGTAGCCGGCGTTGGTTTGGTTGGTCAGGGTTTGGCCGCATTGGATGGTATTGTAATCGCAAGGAGCCAGCTGGGAGCTGGACTGAGCCGGGTCGGCATCTTGAGCAAAAAAGCGGCAAGTCAAAAAAAGGATAAAACAGAGGGGTAGTACAACATTTTTCATTTGACGAGCAGAATAAATGAGGTAAACAGAAGGCAAAGGCGACTGGAACGAGTGCGCCAAACGGATGAGGATTGAAAAAAGGTCTGAAATTGAAAATGAAGTCGCGGGTTTTGAAGTGCGGGATTAAGAACATGTTTGGAATTTCATCGCTGGGCTACAACCGGAAAATTTTATTTCATACTGCGTTAAATTTTGCAAGCGGATTACCCGTATCCGATTTCAAAATTTGCCTTGCCTGAAACAAAATTTTCTCGGTTTCGCCGCAGCATGAAAATCCAAACATGTTCTAAGCGCGCGTTTGCATTGACAAATATATAAATTATTCAAGTGTTTGTATCAAATCAAAAATTTGCCGCTGCGTCATTTGGTCGTAATGGCATTGGGCAAATGGCAAACAGGGCATTATGTTCTTTATCGTCGCGGCTATTCATTGTTTTGCGCCTAACTTTGTTACCCCGCTGCGCCGGTAGAACCGCAAAACGAAACGCAATGCCTGCTTCCATCAACAACGACTGGCGCAAACTGGCCGTCGTTATTTACCGCAAACCCCATGACTCCAAGATATTCGGATCGGTCGAACTCGACGTCACCGAAGTCGAGGCCTATATCCAGGCGAAGCGACGCGATGGCCTGAAAATTACCCTTACGCACATTTTCATGCTCGCGCTTGCACGGGGAATCCGCCAGGAAACGCCCGAACTCAATTGTTTTGTCCGCCGGGGCAAGATCATTCAACGCGATAGCGTCGATGTCTCGCTAAGCGTATTAGTCGGCGACGGTCAGCAATTGACAACAGTTAAGGTCGTAGGTGCCGAAAATTTGACGCTTCAGGAACTCAGCGCCGACCTGCAAACGGCCATTCAGAATGCCCGGAACCGGCAACGCGCCGACTCCAAACAAGGGAAAGACATGGTGGCCCGCATTCCCTGGCCGTTGCGGCAGTGGATCGTCGATTTGGTCAAATGGCTGATGAACACCTGGGGCATTTCGCTTCCTTTTCTGGGCGTTTCACCGGGCAGTTTCGGCTCATTTGTACTCTCCAACCTGGGTAGCATCGGACTGGATATCGGTTACCCTGCGTTAGCGCCGTTTTCCAATGTGGCCATGGTGGTGGCCCAGGGCAGCGTCAGTACCAAGCCTGTGGTGGTGGAGGGTCAGGTCGTGCCGCGGCGTATGATCACCATTAGCGGCGCCGTGGATCACCGCGTCGTGGATGCCGCGCAAATCGGCCGTTTGTTCTCTTATGTCCGGCGGATACTCAAAACGCCCGGAGCGCTGGAAGACAAGCCGGTCCCTTCCAATAAAAGTTGATTTTCACCGCTTTGATGCCGGAGTTATTGGATTTGGTTCGGTGGTTCTGGTACCATCCGCGGTGCTAAAGGCCATGTCGAAGCAGAAAATTTCGAGATTTGGGAAATAAATTCGGGCAAAGTGAGTTTTTTTTCGACCTTCACATGTCAGAATAAAACAATATGAGTAACAGGCCCCCTGGCTTCGACATCCGGACACCCTTTCCTGAGCCATCGGATTTGCCTCCCCGGACGGACTTGGGCCACCGCCCCAAGGCCGACCCTGAGCGGGAGGTGACCGACGGCGGCGGGGACGGATTTGTCTTGTTTTTATTGATCTCCTTTTTGGCCTTCCTCGCCTGGTTGTTTTATTGACCTGCCTCCATTTTGCAGATAACCAAAGCATTATAGCGTCTTTAGCCAGTTTTTCAACCGGTCCATCCAGAAGTCGGCAGTAGTGCCGTTGAACAGTCCGAATCCATGCCCTCCTTTGGGGTAGAGGTGCATTTCTGCCGCGACCCCATTTTTTATACAGGCGGAATAGTAAGCCAGGCTATTGCCAACCGGCACGCTTTTGTCATCACCGGCATGTACCAAAAATGCCGGCGGCGATTGTGGCGTCACCTGTTGATCTGCCGACCAAAGGTCGATGTCCGCCGCTGCAGGGTGCTCGCCCAACAAGTGCGTGCGCGACCCTTCGTGCATCAGGGTGGGTGTGAAACTGATGACCGGGTAGATCAACACGACAAAATCGGGCCGGACCGACGTGGTATCGGTCACGGTAGAATCGGCTCGAAACTGAAAACGCGTAGCCGCCGTGGCCGCCAGATGTCCGCCGGCTGAAAAGCCCATAAT
>JBGARJ010000034.1:0-60532 GCA_044230315.1 Saprospiraceae bacterium | reverse complement strand
TGAAATCAGTCATTTTAATGTCTTAAGCAGGTTCAGAAGGGTTTAGGGGGGGCATTGGGCATTTAATTGACATCGTTTTTGTCAATGGTAGTATACCCAATGTGTAACCTTTTAAAAGGTACGACGGCTGCATGCATTATTAGCCACCGCATTCTATGTTTATGTTTTCTTCTTTAAATCTAAGATTTTGAAATTTGTTTATTTCGAAAATTTCGGATATATCCTCAATACTACCTAATTCCAAGATTAAGGGCAATTTTTCATTGCTATTTACGAAGATTCGAAATTCATTTTGATGCTCATATCTCAATGGCTTATAAAACGCTCCTAAGTCTCCGTTGTGAGTTTTTTCATCATAGTAGGTCACTAAGTTCCAGTAATGGGTTTTATTTAGTTTTTTTATAACAGCATCTATTCGGTATAAAAATTCTTTCGGGTTAAATATTACAAGAAATGAATCGCCAAATTCCATATTTCTCTCATCAAGCCTATCAGTCCTCTTTGATAACTCAGAGGTAATAGCAATCATTGAAAAAATATTTCCCTCTAATTCAGGATTAGCTACTCTTAATTGAGCGCTTGAAAGTGTATTGGTTTTAGAATTTCTCCCAAACTCAATTTCTTTACCTTCTAATTTAATTTTCAGCCATGTTACCTGTTCAATTTTTTCAATACCCTCTTGTCTATCTTTTCTCTGTTCATCATCTTCCATTTCTTTGAAGTAGTTTATAGAGTTCATATAAACTATTCCCATATTTCTAAACGCTTCTATGTGTTCTCTCTTCCCCAATTTAATTAAATAATGAATCAAGTTTTGGCTCATTGTCTTTATTTTTTAGCCAAGTTGGCTAACTAATGGAACCCTGTAAATTCCTCTAAACTCGCTGCCTCCATAGCCCTCAACTTTAGGATTGTATTGCGGTATTGGATGGTATCTTAATTTAAGTCATGCCATTAATTGATTATCAATTCATCATTTCTTGTGTTGCCCGCTATCCTTCCCCGCCTAAATCCAAATGCCGGATCATATCCAGGTAGCTCCGGGCAAAGAGCGGCATCGACACAAAGTCGAGGCGGATCAGATCGGGGCGCAGACGCGGGAATTCGGCCCGGTTGCGGTCGGCAATGGCGCGGATGGCCGGTTGCACGAGCCGTCGGTCGGGCGAGCCGTCGGGGGTGGTATAGACCGGAAATCCGAGCGCCTGGAAAAACGCCGGTTCGGTTATTTGAAAAAAGAGATGCAGCAGTTCGCGGTCGGGCTTGGGCGGCGCATTTTGAAACAGGGCATTGCCGACGATGTATTGGGGCACGGCCAACGCCAGTTCGAGGTGGTTCTGGCTGAGGTGCCAGTCCATATTGGGCAGTTCGCCGTCGATCAGCGATACGATGCGTTCGTGGTTGGCCGGCGTATTGATGCCGAATGTGCTGCGGGTGCGGTACAGTTCCTGGAAGATGAGTTCTTTGGGGCGGTCGAGGATCTTTTGAAATTCTTTGCGCAACGCAATGATCTTGAGTTGGTTGCTGCGCTCGTCTTTGGCGAAGTAGATGCCGTAGATCCGTTCGAGCGCGTCCATAATAAAACCTTCCGGACGCAGCAGGTAATCGAGCCGGAAGGCCATCGACAAGAGCAGGTAGGCGTAGCCGCCGGGGTATTGGTTGGGGTCGGGTTTGGCCTGGTCGATCAGCGCAAAAGCCGTTTCGATTTGCTTTTGCAGGTAGGCGTATTTGATTTCCTTTTCGGCTTCGGGGATTTCCGCCTCGCTGCGTTTTTCCACCGGGCTCAGGGTGCGGAACTCATCGAGTAGCAGGTCGTCCTGTTTGTCGGCGTGAATGGCCAGTTCGCGCAGGGCATGCAGCAGTTTGAGCGGTGAAGCGTCGGTACCCGGGGTGTCGAAGCGGAGCGTGAGGTTATTGTCGGGATCGAGGGCAAAACGGCAGAACTTGAGGCTGTAATTGTATTCCATCAGCCGGCGCAGGAAGCCAACATTGAGGTCGTCGGCACGGGCTACCTTGCTTTCGGCCACTACTTTTTCGTCGGAGGCCCGTCCGGTAATGCGTTGCGAGCCCTGCCAGAATTCGAAGTGCAGGGTGTTGTCGTCCAGTTGCCAGTGCACGTTATCCACCTGATCGTCGCGCAGGTACGTCAAAAATTCGCGGTAGGCATCCAGGCGTTTTCCGGCGTCAAACAATTCCAGTGCACGGTTCCAGGCAGCCGTTTGAGCGGCGGTTTTATAGGCGTCGGTGTAGCGACCAAAAGGAATATCGGGTACCGGTGGTTGGCGTTGGCCAAAAAGTAACTCAAAAAAACCCATGCGTTGTATTTCAAAAGACTGCCGAAAAGAGCGGTAAAAGTAGCAAGTTTGCCCTGAAAAAAACGGGAGTAATGAAAACCTTTCGGACCATATTGCCGCAGTCGACTGCGCCGTTTCGGCTGACGCATGCCGACCGGCTGCTGCTGGTGGGTTCGTGCTTCACCGAACATATGGGGCGCTGCCTCGCCGACGGAAAATTCAGCGTGTTGGTCAACCCCAACGGCATCGTGTACAACCCCGTTTCTATCGCCGCCATGCTCGACAGCCTGCTCGACGATGCGCCCGGCCAGGCTCCGCTCGTCGAACTCAACGGCCTGTGGCACAGCTGGCAACACCATGGCCATTTTTCCCGGCCCGACCGGACGGATGCCCTCGAGGCCATACACGCAGCATGGCAAACCGCCGCGGCATTTTTGGCGCAAACCAACCGCCTGATCATCACCCTGGGCACAGCAGAGGTGTTTTCGCTGCGCGAAACGGGACAGATCGTTGCCAACAACCACAAAGCGCCGGCCGATTGGTTCGGGCACCGCCGCCTCGGCGTGGCCGAAACCGTGGCCGTGTTGAAAACCGTATTGGTAAAGTTGAAGAACCGCCTGCCGGATTTGGAAGTAATACTCACCGTCAGCCCGGTCCGGCACCTCCGCAACGGCTTCGTGGAGAACCAGCGCAGCAAAGCCGTGCTCCTCCTCGCCTGCGCCGAGTTGTGCGACCAGCTCGGCTTCGCCGGCTATTTTCCTGCGTTCGAACTGCTCCTCGACGATCTGCGCGATTACCGCTTTTACGCGTCCGATATGGTCCATCCGGCCGAAACCGCCGTCGAATATATCTGGCAATATTTTGCCGAAACCTACTTCCCGGCCGAAACCCGGCGCCTGCTCGACCAGATCGAAAAGATCGCCGCCGCCGCCCGGCACCGCCCGTTTCACGCCGCTACGGTAGAATACCGCAACTTTGCCCGCAAGCAACTGGAAGCCATCAGACTGCTGGAACAGACCCACCCGATGCTCGATTTTTCTGCGGAAAAGTCCTGGTTTGAACAATATAGTCTATAAATTCGTCGCACCCTCTTTTATTCCCGTTCGCTGACTTTGTTGCTATGAACCTTTCTTTACACCAAAAACACGCCCTGGTAGGCGGCGCCAGCGCCGGTATCGGCCGTGCAGTAGCCATCGAACTGGCGGCGCTGGGGGCGCACGTGACCCTGGTGGCGCGCACCGCCAGCACCCTGGAAGCGGCCATGGCCGAACTCGACACCACACAGGGGCAGCAGCACGGCTACCTCGTCGCCGATTTCGACGACAGCCAGATCCTGCTGGCCAAAATTTCGGAGCTGCTGCGCCGGCAACCTATTCACATCCTGGTCAACAACACCGGCGGCCCGCCGGGCGGCCCGATCACCGAAGCTATGCCCGAATCTTTTTTGCGGGCATTTCACAACCACCTCGTTTGCAACCAGTTGTTGGCGCAAGCCGTGTTGCCAGGCATGCGGAGCGCGGGTTATGGCCGGATCATCAACATCATCAGCACTTCGGTGAAAGAACCGATCGACCAACTCGGCGTGTCCAACACCACCCGTTGGGCCGTGGCCGCCTGGGCGAAAACCTGGGCCAACGAAACCGGCCGTTTCGGCATCACCGTAAACAACGTGCTGCCAGGATACACCACTACGAGCCGTTTGCAGGAAATCATCGAAAAACGCGCCGCCAGCACGCATACCACTGCCGGCGAAGTGGAAACGCTGCTCAAAAATACAGTCCCGCTCCGGCGTTTCGCCGAACCGGCCGAAATAGCCGCCGCGGTGGCTTTCCTGGCCAGTCCGGCAGCCGGCTACGTCAACGGGATCAACCTGCCGGTAGATGGCGGGCGCACCAGGAGCCTGTGAGCAGCATGGAAAACAAAAAAGGCCGTCCCGGAATTGGACGGCCTGTAGAACGAATGAAAGCGTGCGTCGCTGACGTGTAATTAGTTCGGATGGAACCCGTAATTGGATAAAATTTTATCTTTCAGTTCTTTGCGCGCAAAGAAAATACGGCTTTTCACCGTACCCAGGGGGAGGGCCAGCTCGTCGGCGATTTCCTGGTATTTGAAGCCTTCAAAATGCATGAGGAACGGAATACGGATGCTGTCGTCGAGAGCAGCGACCATCGCATTGAGCTCCTTCAACATGATATCGCCTTCGGCCGCATTGCCGGTGGCATGGCTGCCGGAGTTCAGGTAATATTGGTTATCGGTGGTATCGAGTATGGTATTGGCTTTGACTTTTTTCCGGTAATTGTTGATGAAGATGTTTTTCATGATCGTAAACATCCACGCCTTAAAATTGGTCCCGGGCTGGAATTTTTCCCGGTTGGACAATGCCCGGAAAGCGGTCTCCTGGTATAAATCCTTGGCATCTTCCATATTCTTCGTAAGATTGTACGCGAAGGAATGCAGCAAGGTCGTCAGGCCACTCAGTTTGCTATTAAATTCCATGTTCGTCATGGCGATCTCCTTTTTTGTTTTTTACGGTTCAAAGATACGGGATTGTTTAACTTCTGCAAACTTTGGATTAAACATTTAAATGTTAATTTTTGACAAAACCTAGTGTTATAACACTTAAATTAGTGATAAAACACTGTTTTTCAATACTTTAAATTATTTAGACTCGCTCTAACTTTTTTTTAATTTTCAAAACTAATTGAAAATTCCAAATCCCGTTCATCCGCTGAAATGCCCCGCTTAACCGCCGAAATGTCCCGTTGGGTAGGTTATTTTTAATTTTGAGCAAAAACTGGACACCACTTGGCCTGGCCCCTGAGCAGATCCTTAAAGGACCTTTACCCCACCAATCTGCTATTATTTTATCACCAAATGTTTACAAGTATGAAACGCATTCTTAAAATCCTGGCCATGCTCCTTGGTATCCTGGTATTGGCCATCGGCGGATTCGCCGCTTACATCAGTATCAAGGGCGTACCCACCTACCCGGTAAACATGCCGCCGGCGGTGACCAATCTCCAGGCGCCCCGCGACAGCGCGCACGTGGCCCGGGGCGCCAAAATCGCCACCTTGTTGTGTAATGAGTGCCATACCGGGGATGACGGACAACTCACCGGAAATATTTTACCGGACCTGCCAAAAGAATTCGGCACGGTGGCTTCGTACAACATCACGCACGACCCCGATCATGGCATTGGCAACTGGACCGATGGCGAATTATATTACTTCCTGCGCACCGGCATCCGCAAAAACGGCACCTGGGCGCCGCCGTTTATGCCCAAATTCCCGCTGATGGCCGACGAAGATGTGTACTCTATCATTGCCTGGCTTCGCTCGGATGACCCGCGCCTGGCGCCCAGCCCAAAAGAATACCCACCCAACCAATACAATTTCATGATGAAATTTTTGGGCAACGTGGCCTTCTCCCCGCCGCCCCTGCCAACCCAGCAAATTACGATCCCCGACACCGCCAATATCGTGGCTTATGGCAAATACGTGGCGAATGGCCTTTGTGTTTGTTTCGCTTGTCATTCGGCCGATTTTAAAAAAATGAACTACCTGGAGCCGGAAAAATCAGCCGGCTTTTACGGCGGCGGCAACCCGATGCTGAACAAATCCGGCGAAACCGTCCCGTCGGCCAACATTACGATCGACAAAGAAACCGGCATTGGCAACCTGACGGCGGAACAATTCTACCAAGCCGTTAAATTCGGGCAAAACCCGCGCGGGGGCCCGCTGTATTACCCCATGTTCCCGCACACCACGCTCACCGACACCGAGATCAATGGTATTTGGGCCTATCTGCAAACTGTGCCCCCGATCAAAAACCAGGTAGCGCGGTACAAACCTACGCGGTAAACGGTGGATGTTTGAAGTTGGGCTTGCGGGGATCCCCGGGGCAGTTCAGCGTTTGGCTCAGGCGTTGGGATCGATTTCTGTCGGCTTGAGCGCAATGACTCCATCCAGGCAGGATCTGCCGCATGCGCCAACTTCAAACTTTTAATACCCTTGCAACCATTGTGCGACAATCCCGGTCAAACCCGCCATCTGTTTCACTAATTTGTTTGTTTCCAAATGAAACGCGTTCTGAAAATCCTCGGTTACACCGTGGGGGGGCTCGTATTGCTGGTTGGCGTCGCCGCCGCTTATGTCAGTATAAAAGGCATCCCCACCTATGAAGTGAAAATGCCTGTTGAAATGGCCAATCTCCAGGTGCCGCGCGACAGCGCCTACATCGCGCGCGGCGCAAAAATGGCCTCTATGCTTTGCCTGGAATGCCACATGGCGCCAGATGGCAAACTGACGGGAAAAGTGATGTCGGAAATTCCGAAGCCCTTCGGCGTCATCGCTTCCCGCAACATCACCCAGGATCCCGAAATCGGTATCGGTAACTGGACCGACGGCGAACTCTTCTATTTCCTTCGCACCGGCATTCACCAGGATGGTTCCTGGTCGCCGCCGTTCATGCCCAAATTCTCCCGTGTGGCCGACGACGACCTGTATGCCATTATCGCCTGGTTGCATTCCGACGATCCGCACCTGACGCCCGACCGCCACGAATTTCCGCCCAACCAGTATAATCTGCTGGTAAAAGTGTTGTGTAACACGATATTTTCGGCGCCGCCGCTGCCCGAAAAAACGATCACGATCCCCGATTCCACCGACAAAGTGGCCCTGGGGGAGTACCTGGCCAACGGCCTGCTCGACTGTTATGCCTGCCACTCCGGCGACATGATGAAGGTGGACCCCAACGACCCGGCCAAAAGTGCCGGCTACTACGGCGGCGGTATCGAAATGCAAAATCAGGACGGCGAGACCGTGCGCTCTGCCAACCTCACGATGGACCCGGAAACCGGCATCGGCCGGTTCACCGAACAACAGTTTATCGAAGCGGTGAAATACGGCAAAAACCCGCGCGGCGGCACCCTGAGTTATCCGATGACCCCGCACACAGCACTCACCGACCACGAAGTAAGCGCTATTTATGCCTTTTTGAAAACCGTACCGGTATTGCACCACCAAGTCGAACGCTATCAATCTAAAATCACGAGCCGATGAATACGTTTGAAATCTTACTCCTGCTGGCCGGCACATTGGTAGGCGGCAGCGGAGTCGCCGCCCTCCGGCACGCACTGGCGTTGCGCCGGAAATTATCCTGATCAGCAGGCGGCCGTCGCATAAGGCCGCTTCGCGAAAAGTGCGGGAACTGTTTACCACAGCGGCACGGAGAAAAATGCTCCGTGCCGCTGTGGTAAACTGAAATAATCAACGGGGCAACCTGCACAAAACCCTTGTGCATCTCGGCCGCTTTTTTATACCGGTTTCAAGGTCTTCGGATAACAAATAAAATACTTCGTCACGACCTGCGTATACAGCGGCACATCCGAGCATTCGTCGATAGGCAATACCCGCCCGTCTTTAAACAGGATCTTGATTTGCTCCTCCGAAGCGTCGTACGCCTGGTTGCTTTCGCTGCCGGTGAAAACGAGGTGCCCGAGCGCTGCGCCGGGCCCGAACGTCTGCACAGCCCGGGCACGCACTTCGGCTATATATTCCGATTCCACAGGCACGCTGCGCCACTCCAGGCGAAACAGTTTGCGGTCGAGCAATCCCGCAGACAAATAGGCCAGCACCGCGTCGTCGGCATCGCGCCAGGCTTTGATCGCCGCGGCGATATCCACATCGTCGAGGCGGGCAAAATGATCCAGCAGATCGCGCACGTCGGGTTGCTCGGCGGGGTTTCGGTACAAAAACCAGTGCAGGTGCCGCGATCCGTCGAGCGGAATCCCTTCCAGCGCCAGCTCGCGGGCGCGGCGCAACAGGTGAATGACCATTTGCTCGGCCGACACGTTGGTCTTGTGCAGGTACACCTGCCAATACATCAGGCGGCGGGCGATGAGAAATTTTTCGATGCTGTAAATGCCTTTTTCCTCCACCACCAACTCGCCTTCGTGCACGGCCAGCATCTTGATGATCCGGTCGTAGCCGATGACGCCCTCCGAGACCCCGGTAAAAAAACTGTCGCGGTTGAGGTAGTCCATGCGGTCCATGTCCAACTGACCGGACACCAGCTGGTGCAGAAATTTTTTGGGATAGCGGTCGGTAAAAATCTGGATGGCCAGGTCGAGCCGGCCGTCGAACTGCCGGTTCAGTTCTTCCATGAACAGCAGCGACAATTGCTCGTGGTGGAGGTCGATGATCGCGTGTTCCAGGGCGTGCGAATAGGGTCCATGCCCGATATCGTGCAGCAAAATGGCAACGCAAGCCGCCTCGGCTTCGGCTTCCGAAATATCGGCGCCTTTATTGCGCAATACATCAATGGCCTCCTGCATCAGGTGCAGCGCGCCCAGGGCATGGTGAAACCGCGTATGCAATGCGCCCGGGTACACAAAATGGGCCAATCCGACCTGCCGGATGCGCCGCAAACGCTGGAAATAGGGGTGATCGACCAGTTCGAGCAGCAAGCCGGCGGGCATGGATACGAAACCGTAGACCGGATCGTTAAAGATTTTTTGCTTTTTATTTCCGCTATCCATAATGCTCTCGCAAAGGTGCGAATTTGGCAGGGTGTTTTCTGTATAGATTCGGAACCCCTACCTTCGCCCGCACATGCGCTTTTTTTCGTATCTTTAGCACTAACCACCTTTCCGGAGCCGTCTGCGCTCCCCAAAAAAAGGTTTACATCCGAATATGGACAAAATTAAAATCCTCTGGGCCGACGATGAGATCGATATGCTCAAGCCGCACCTGATGTTTCTCGAAAATAAAGGCTACGAGGTACTCACCGCCACTAACGGCCACGACGCCGTGGAAATGTACCTCGAGCAAAACACCAAAATCGATGTGATCTTCCTCGACGAAAGCATGCCCGGCCTGACCGGCCTGGAAGCCCTGCCCAAAATCAAGGAGATCAACCCGCACGTGCCCGTAGTCATGATCACCAAAAACGAGGCCGAACACGTCATGGAAGAGGCGCTCGGCTCGCAGATCTCCGACTACCTGATCAAACCCGTCAACCCCAACCAGATCCTGCTCACCCTCAAAAAGATCATCGACAACAAACGCCTGATCCGCGAAAAAACGGCGCTGGACTATCAGCAGGACTACCGCCAGATGTTCATGCAGATCACCGGTGGCCTCAACCATGAAGAATGGGTAGACGCTTACCGCCGCATCGTCAACTGGGAATTGCGCCTCGACGCCAACCAGGCCGAAGTGGGCGATATCCTCTCGCAACAAAAAGAACAGGCCAATATCGAATTCAGCAAATACGTCGTCCGCAACTATTTCGACTGGGTAGACAAGAACAAAGAGGTCGGCCCGGTCATGTCGCATTCCCTGCTCCGCAAACACGTGTTCCCGCACATCGGCAACGGCGTGCCCACCATCGTGATCCTGCTCGACAACCTGCGCTACGACCAGTGGAAGGTAATCGAGCCGTTTATGAACGAACAGTTCAAAACCGAAAACGAAAGCTATTTCTTCAGCATCCTGCCCACCGCCACGCAATACAGCCGCAATGCCATCTTTGCCGGCATGATGCCGGTCGACATTGAAACGGCCTTCCCCGACAAGTGGAAAAACGACATCGATGAGGGCGGTAAAAACCTGCACGAAGACTTTTTCCTAGGCAAGCAGATCGACCGCGTCTTCCGCAAAGGGATCAAATGGGATTACACCAAAATCACCAACGTCAACCACGGCAAAGAGCTGAACGACAATATTCTGCACTACCTCAACAACGACCTTACGGTGATCGTGTACAACTTTATCGACATGCTCTCGCATGCCCGTACCGAAATGGAAGTGCTCAAAGAACTCGCCGGCGACGAGCGCGCCTACCGCTCGCTCACCCGCTCCTGGTTCCTGCACAGCCCGCTGTGGACCGCCCTGCAGCGCCTCGAAGGCCGCGAGGTGCAGTTGTTTGTCACCACCGACCACGGCACCATCCGCGTGCAATCGCCCTCGCGCGTGGTGGGCGACCGCGATACCACGACCAACCTGCGCTATAAAGTGGGTCGAAACCTCCAGTTTGAAAGCAAAGACGTGCTGGCCGTGCGCGACCCCAAGCAGGCCGGCCTGCCGCGCCCCAATGTCAGCTCCACCTTTATTTTTGCCAAGGAGGACTATTTTTTCCTCTACCCCAACAACTACAACCATTTTCACAACTACTATAAAAACACGTTTCAGCACGGGGGCATCAGCCTCGAAGAAATGATCTGCCCGGTGGTGCGATTGCGGAGCAAGTAGGAATCGGTGATTTTTTGCAACTTCGCCCCTGTTCAAAACACATTCCGCCCTGACGTACGCACTGCCCACGCTCGCCTGCCTGCTCCTTTTGCTGAGCCTGTTCCTGTTCTGCTTCCGGAACCGGCCCACGGCCAGCCTGTGGTGTTTGTTTGCCGCCGCTTTCCTGCTGCGCTTCTGGGCCGCCGGACTCGACCCCTATCTCAACGACTGGGATGAGCGGTTTCACGCTATTGTAGCCAAAAACATGCTGGAAGCGGGCCCCTGGAAACCGGTGCTGCGCCTGCAACCCATCATGCCGTACGACTACACGGCCTGGTGTTGCAATTACGTATGGCTGCACAAACAGCCGCTGTTTCTCTGGCAAATGGCCGGGAGCATGGGCGTTTTCGGCGTCCATCTGTGGAGCCTGCGCCTGCCGGGTGTACTGATGGGCGCGTTGCTGGTGTTTGTCGTCAGCCGTATGGGCACGCTGCTGCGCGACCGCGAAACGGGATTTTACGCCGCGTTTCTGTATGCGGGCGCCTATCACCAACTGGAACTGACCTCGGGGCTGCAAGGCATGGAACACAACGACCTGGCGTTCCTGTTCTACGTTACCCTCAGCCTTTGGGCCTACCTGGAATACGAAAGCAACAGCCATAGCCGCCGGTGGGCCATTTGGCTGGGCGTATTTGCCGGGGCAGCCGTCTTGTGCAAATGGCTGGCCGGGCTGCTGGTGTTTGGTATTTGGGGCCTCAACTGGCTGTTCGGCCGCTCGCCCGGCCGCCGGGCCGAATTGGGGTTGCTACTTGGGTCGGCAGCCGTCGCCGCGGCCGTTTTCTTGCCCTGGCAATTGTACACCCAGTTGGTGTTCCCCGCGGAAGCCGCCCATGAACGCGCCTTCAACACGCTGCACATTTTCCAGGTCGTGGAAGGGCACGCCGGCGGTTGGGATTATTACTTCAATTATTTCAAATACCACTACGGAGCGGGCAGTTGGATACCCGCCGTCGCGGGCCTGGCGTTGTGTTTTTTCACCGTGCACGCGCCCCGGATGCGCAATATTTTGCTGCTTGGCGTGGCGCTGGTGTACGGCTTTTTTTCGCTGGTGGCGCAAACCAAACTGCCGTCCTACGTGTATTTTATCGCCCCGGTGATCTACCTGCTGTTCGGGTTGTCGCTGCGCGCGCTGGAGGGCTTGTTGCGCGGCCGTTGGCCCGAATCGGGGCGGCAACTGGCCGTAGCGCTGCTGCTGGCCGGCGGTTTTTACCTGAGTTGGCAGCCCCGCAAACTGATCGCCGCTCACCTGCAGCCGGCCACGGCCTGGGAACAAAACCGGCGGCAGCGCAAACTGGCCAATACGGCCGTGTACCGGAGAATCGAGTCGCTCGTACCGCCCGGGTATGTGGTTTTTAACTGCCCGTCGTTCGAAGACACCGAAGCGATGTTTTTCTCCCGCCACCAGGCCTACGGTTGGACGCCAGACCCCGCGGAGTTTGCCCGGTTGAAAAGCCTCGGCGTCCGGCTGGCGGTGTTCGACGCGCCCGGCGGCATGCAGGCGCCCGACTATATCCGGAACGACCCCGACGTGCTGCTGATCCGGGAAAAGTTGTTGCTGGAATAATCGTAAATTTGACCCTCGCGTATTAACAAATAATACCAAAGCATTATGGCTATTGCTAAACCATTCAATCTGCAACATTGGATTAACGAAAACCGCCACCTGCTCCAGCCGCCCGTGGGCAACAAACAGATCTATGTCGAGAACGACGACTTTATCGTCATGATCGTCGGCGGGCCCAACGGCCGCAAAGACTACCACTGGGAAGACGGCGAGGAACTGTTTTACCAACTCGAGGGCGATATCCAGGTCAAGATCATCAACGACGACGGCAAACCCGAAACCATCGACATCCGCGAAGGCGAAATGTTCCTGCTGCCGGCCCGCGTGCCACACTCCCCGCAGCGCCCGGCCGGTACCGTCGGCCTTGTGCTCGAACGGCACCGCCACCCCGGCGAGATCGACAAACTGATGTGGTTTTGCGAAAACTGCGGGGAAAAAATGTACGAAGCCGGCTTCCCATTGAAGGATATCGGCACGCAGATCAAAGCGGCCATCGAGGCGTATAAAGCCGACCAAAACGCCCGCACCTGCAAAAACTGCGGCACGGTGATGGAACTCTGAGCAGTTGCCTGCACCGTTCCTCCACACATTTGTTTCCACTGACCTGCAAACAGGTTTGGGCATTCAAGGCTATGCGCCAAATATGTTCTACTGTCCGGCGCCGGCCAGCAAGCGGGCCTCGGCTGCCTGCACCTGTTCGAACCCGAAGCCGGCCCACACTTGTTCCATAGCCGCAGCGATGCGCGCAGTGCCCAGGTTGCCGGTGCTGCCCAGGTGGGTATGCGGCAGGGGGGCGCCGGCTTGAAAAGTGCCGGCTTCCACCGCTTGTCCCACTTGCCGGTAGGCATCGCGAAACGGCACACCTGCCTGCACGAGGCGGTTCACTTCGTCTACGGTAAACAGGTAACGGTAGCGCGGATCGTCGAGAATGTCTTCGCGTACCTGAAGGTGTTCGAACATCAGGCCCATCATGTCGAAGCAATCGGACAACTGCCCGAAAGCCGGAAACAGTTTTTCCTTCAACAGTTGATAATCACGGTGGTACCCGGAAGGCAGGTTCGAAGCGATCAGGGCCACTTCATTGGGCAGGGCCTGCAGGGCATTGCAGCGGGCGCGCACCAGTTCGAACACGTCCGGATTTTTCTTGTGCGGCATGATGCTGCTGCCGGTGGTCAGCTCGTCGGGAAAGGCGATAAAACCAAAGTTTTGGGCCATGAACAGGCAGCCGTCGTAGGCTAGTTTGGCCAGCGTAGCGGCCAGGTTGGCCAAGGCCTGCGCCACGGCGCGCTCGGTTTTTCCGCGGGCCATCTGTGCGGCCACGGCGTTCACGTGCGGCGCGTCGAAACCCAGCAGCCGGGTGGTCAGGTCGCGGTCGAGCGGAAACGACGAGCCGTATCCGGCGGCCGATCCGAGCGGATTCTTGTTTACCAGCCGCCACGCCGCCTGCAGCGAAAACATATCCTCCGCCAGGCTCTCGGCATAGGCGCCCAGCCAAAGCCCGAACGAGGAGGGCATCGCCACCTGGAAATGCGTGTAGCCCGGCAGCGGCACCGCCCGGTAGCGTTCGCTCAGGGCTTGCAATTGTTCGAAAAACGCCCGGACCGTCGTTGCCAGCGCGGCGATCTCGGCCCGGAAAAACAATTTCAGATCGGTCAGCACCTGATCGTTGCGGCTGCGGCCGGTGTGAATTTTCTTGCCGGCCTCGCCACAGGCGCGCGTGAGCAGCAGTTCCACCTGCGAGTGCACGTCTTCCACGCCGGGCTCCAGTTCGAACCGGCCGGCCTCGATCTCGTTGTAAATAGCCCGCAGTTCGGCGCCGAGCCGGTCCACCTCGTCCGGCGCGAGCAGGCCTGCTTCACCCAGCATTGCCAGGTGGGCCAGCGAGCCGAGTACGTCGTACCGGGCCAGGTAACGATCCATTTCACGGTCGTTGCCGGCGGTGAAGCGTTCGACGGCCGCCGCGGGCGCCGTGTTTTTTTGCCAGAGTTTTTTATCGTCGTTCGGCATCGTTCATCGGTCGTTTTCCCCGGGCGCGGCGGCAAATTCCTCCAACAAGTGGGTGTAAAAAGCCACACCCGCCCGGATCTCGTCCACATAAATAAATTCATCGGCCGTGTGGCTCCTGGCGCTATCGCCGGGGCCGACTTTCACCGCCGGAACCGGCAGCAAGGCCTTATCGCTCGTGGTGGGTGAGCCATACGCGGCTTTGCCCAGTCGCAGACCTGCCTGCACCAGCGGATGCCCGGCGGGGATGGCCGTGGCGCGCAGGCGTGTCGAACGTGGCGTCACCTGGCAACGCACGTGCCGGCGGATGGTTTCCAAAACGGCTTCCGGCGTGTATGCATCGGTGAGGCGCACATCCACCACGAAGCGGCAGGTATCGGGCACCACGTTGTGTGCGCGGTTGGGGGTCTCGATAACGGTGACGGTCATTTTGACCGGCCCCAGCCATTCCGAGGTCCGTTCAAAACGGTAGTTACGGAACCAGTCGATATCGTCCAGCGCGGCGTAAAGCGCGTTCTCGCCTTCTTCGCGCGCAGCGTGTCCGGCCCGGCCCTGCGCCACACAATCGAGCACGAGCAGGCCCTTTTCGGCTACCGCCAAATCCAGTTTTGTCGGCTCCCCGATGATACCGCAGGCGAGCGGCGGCAGCAGCCGCAGCAGGCTTTCCAGGCCGTTCGGACCGCTGGTTTCTTCTTCGGCTACGCCGGCAAACACGAGGTTGAACGGCAGGTCGGCCCGGTCGTACATAGCCGTGAAGGCCGCGGCGAGGCACACCAGGCAGCCGCCGGCGTCGTTGCTGCCCAGGCCGAAGAGTTTGCCGGCTGCAATGTCCGGAACAAATGGATCGCGGGAGTATCCCGGATTGGGCCGCACGGTATCGTGGTGCGAACACAATAAAACGGACGGTTTCCCTGGCGAAAAATGCCGGTTCAGCGCCCACACATTGTGAAGATGCCGCCGGGTAGGGATGGCTTGCGACTGAAAAAAAGCCTCGAGCAAAGCCGCCGTTCCGCCCTCTTCGCCGCTAAAGGAGGGCGTGGCGATCAGGCGTTGCAGCAAGCCGGTAGCCGCTTCGGAAAGCGCTTCCAGGCCGGCCGGCACGGGTGTGTTTCGGGTTGTTGCAGGTGATGTCATATCCTGTTCCGGATTTGGGTTCCACAAATGTGCTTCAGGCCAGTGTTGGCCTCCAGGTCGGCGGCGCTGCCGATCACTACTGTTTCCACGCCTGCCGCCGCAGCGGCGAAGGCATTGTCGAGTTTGGGTAAAATACCGGCGCTTACGGCCGTTTTCTCCTGGAGCTGCCGGTACGTGCCGGGGTCCAGGACCGGGATGACCGAATGTTCGTCGCCGGGGTCGGCGAGCACGCCTTTTTTTTCAAAACAAAACACGAGCCGCACGCGGTAATGTTCGGCCAGCGCCTGGGCCAGTACCGAAGCCATAGTGTCGGCGTTGGTATTGAGCAGGTGGCCCTGCCCGTCGTGGGTGAGCGGGGCAAACACAGGTGTCAGGCCTTGTTCGAGCCAGCCGGCCACCTGAGCGGCAGCCACAAAAGCGGGTTGGGTATCGCCCGCCCAACCGTAATCGATCGCACCGGCCGGCCGTTTTACGGCGGCAATGGCGTTGCCGTCGGCGCCGCTGAGGCCGAGTGCATTGCAGCCCAGGGCCTGGAGCCGGGCGGTCAGTTGCCGGTTGATCAGGCCGCCGTATACCATCGTGACCAGGTCGAGCGTCGCATCGTCGGTGATGCGGCGCCCGGCGGCGTATTGTGGCTCCAGACCCAATCGGGCGCCTAGCGCCGAAGCGATCTTGCCACCGCCATGCACCAGGATTTTGCGGCCCGGCAGGGCGGCAAAATCGGCCAAAAACGCGTTCAATGCCGCCGGATCATCCAGCACATTGCCGCCTATCTTGACCACATATAACACATTAACATCAACCATATTCAAACACATTGACCACATTTATCACATTGCCCACATTAACCACATTAACCACATTAACCACATTCCAATTAAAGCATCGCTTCCAACACCGCCTGCGCCGCCCACACCCGGTTGCCGGCTTGTTGCACCACCGCGCTCTGCGGGCCGTCGAGTACGGCGGCCGCGAGTTCGAGGTCGCGCCGCACGGGCAGGCAGTGCAGGACGCGGGCCTGGTTGGTGCGGGCAAGTTTTTCGGGGGTAAGCATCCAGGAGCGGTCGTGGCAGGTCAGTTGACCATAGGGTTCGGTGGCGCTCCAGTTTTTGACGTATACAAAATCAGCGCCGTCGAGGGCTTCGGCCTGATTGGTGGTGCTGGCGGCGCCGGGGGTAAAAGCGGCGTCGAGCGCGTGACCTTCGGGGTGGGCCACCACCAGGTCGGCCGCTCCCCAGGCCGTCACCCATTGCGCAAACGAATTGGCCACGCAATGCGGCAGCGGCTTGATGTGCGGCGCCCAGGTGAGGGCGATCCGCGGCCGGCGCGCATGCGGCCACAGTTGTTGTATCGTCAGCAGATCGGCCAGGCTTTGAAGCGGGTGCAGGGTGGCACTTTCAAGGCTGAGCACCGGCCGGCCCGACAAGGCGACAAACCGGCGGAGAACGGTTTCGCCGTGGTCGTCGGCGCGGTTTTGCAGGGCCGGAAAACTGCGCACGCCCAGGATATCGAAATATTGCCCGAGCACGGGGGCCGCCTCGCGGATGTGCTCGACGCTGCTGCCGTCCATGGTTACGCCGTCGGCAAATTCCATCGCCCAGCCTTCCGTGCCGGCATTGAACACCACCACATCCATGCCCAGGTTTCGCGCGGCGATCTGGGTACTGATCCGGGTGCGGGTGCTGGGGTTCAGGAACACCAGGCCAAGGGTTTTGCCCCGGCCCAGGTCATTGCATTGACGCGGATCGGACTGAAAGGCCCGGGCCCGGTCGAGCAGCGCCGGAATGTCGGGCACATCGTGTACGGAACGGAAATGTTGCATGATATATTGATCCGGCCGGATTGGCCTCCATTTCAGGCAATCGCGACGAGCCGGACTGGGGGTTGCCCCGCCGGGCCCAAAATCCTGAAAATCATGTCGATCCGGTCCATTTTATAACGCTTCGTTCAGTTTTTCCAAAAACAAATCGGCTTCTGCTTTGGTCAGCGCCAGCGAGGGGAGCAAACGCACTACCCCGCCTTTGGCTTCGCCGGTAAAGATGCGCTGTTCGAACAACAATTTTTGCCGCAAGCCTGCATGCGATTCGGGTACGTCGAACCCGATCATCAGCCCCGCGCCGCGCACGTTTTGCAGCACGGGAAAGCGCTGCAAGGCGTCCGTGAGATATTGCCCCAGGCTGGCGGCATTTTGTACCAGGTCGTCCTGTTCCAATACCTCCAGCACCGCCAAAGCCGCCGCGCAGGCCAAAGGGTTGCCGCCAAAGGTAGTGCCCAGCAGCCCGTGTTTGGCTTCGAACTGCGGCCCGATCAGCACCCCCGCCACCGGGAATCCGTTGCCCATCCCTTTGGCCACCGTGTACAGATCGGCCTCCACGCCGGCGCGGTCGTGCGAGAAAAACATCCCGCTGCGTCCGTAGCCGCACTGCACACTGTCGGCGATAAACACCGCGCTATGTTGGGTGCACAGGGTCCGGATGCGCTGCAAAAATGCCGCATCGGCCACGCGGATGCCGCCTACGCCTTGAATGCCTTCGACGATGACCGCGGCCAGTTCGTGTTCGGCAAAGGCCTGTTCCAACGCCGGGATATCGTTGAACGGGGCAAAAACGATATTTCCGGTGCGGTTGACCGGGGCTACGATGGCCGGATTGTCGGTGGCTTCCACCGCCAGCGACGTGCGGCCGTGGAAACTGCGGCGAAAGGCCAGTATTTTTTTCCGGCCGGTGTGAAAAGAGGCCAGTTTGAGGGCGTTTTCGTTGGCTTCGGCGCCCGAATTGCAGAGAAACAGGCGAAACTGGTCCTTACCGCTCAGGCGGCCCAGTTTTTCGGCCAGTTCCTCCTGCAGCGGCAACTGCACCGAGTTGGAGTAAAAGGCCAGCCGGTGCAACTGCGCTTCGATCCGGCTCACCCAGTGGGGGTGGCTGTGTCCGATGGAAATAACGGCATGCCCGCCGTAGAGATCGAGGTAGCGGTTGCCCTGATCGTCCCACACCCAGGCCCCCTCGCCTTTGGTTATGCGAAGCGGTTGGAGCGGGTAAACGTCGAAGAGTGTCATGTGTCGGGTTTTGGTTAAGCCCATGTTTGGAATGTCATCGCCGGGCTACAAACCTGTTCTAAAAAGCGCTGGCTTTGAGGGCCAGGCCGGCGGTTTCGGGCAAGGCGAACAGCAGATTCATGTTTTGCACGGCCTGCCCGGCGGCGCCTTTGAGCAAGTTGTCGAGCGCGGCGTGTACGACCAGTTGGTCTCCGATTTTTTCCAAGTGCACCAGGCACTTGTTGGTATTGACGGTCATCTTCAGGTCGATCATTTGCCGGCTCACCACCGTAAAGGGATGTGGCGAATAATATTGTTCATAGAGGTCGTACAAGGTATCGGACCCGGCTTCCACCCGGACAGTGCAGGATACGTAAATGCCGCGGGGGAAATCGCCGCGCCAAGGCACGAAATGCAGCTCGGGTTGGCCTCCAAAGTGCCGGAGGCTGCGCATCACCTCGTTGTAATGCTGGTGCTGCAGCGTTTTATAGGCCGACACGTTGGCATGCCGCCAGGGAAAATGCGAAGTGGCCGAAAGATTCTGCCCGGCGCCGGTAGCGCCGGTAATGCCGGTGGCGTACACCGCGCCGAGCAGGCCGTGGGCAGCCAGCGGCAATAAAGCGAGTTGCAGGGCGGTGGCGAAACACCCGGGGTTGGCCACCAGGCCGGCCGTACGGATGGCGTCGCGGTGCAGTTCGGGCAGGCCGTACTGAAACGCTCGATCGCCCCAATGCCCGCCGGCGCGGTAGTCGTGGCTCAGGTCAATGACCCGCAGGGCCGGGCGGGGCGTTTGCTGATCGAGCCATTGGCGCGCTTCGCCGTGGCCGAGGCAGAGAAACAACACGTCGGCCTGCTCCAGGGGCGCATCGGCTGAAAAGAGCAGGCCGGTGTCGCCCAACAGATCGGCGTGCACCGCGCTCACGGGCAGGCCGGCCTGGCTGCGGCTTTGCACAAAAGCCAGTTCGACCTCCGGATGCCGCAGGAGCAAGCGCAGGAGTTCGCCGCCGGTATAGCCCGCGCCGCCGATGATGCCCGCGTTAATCATGGTGGCCGGTATTTTGCTGGTGAACGGCGTGCCAGATGCGAGTTTGCTGGCCGAAAATGCGGGTAAAGCCTTTAACATCCTCGCCCGTCCAGCCCTGGTTCATTTCGCCATAGGCGCCGAATTGGCCCGACATCAGGTCATGCGGCGTTTCCACCCCGGCCACTGCGAAACGGTAAGGATGCAATTCCAGGAACACCTCGCCGCTCACCTGCTGCTGGCTGCTTTCGAGAAAGGCTTCGATGTCGCGCATCACGGGGTCCAGGATCTGGCCTTCGTGGAGCCAGTTGCCGTAAAACTGGGCCAGGGTATCCTTCCACTGGAGTTGCCATTTGGTGAGCACGTGTTTTTCCAGCGCGTGGTGGGCTTTGAGCAGGAGCATGGGCGCCGCGGCTTCGAAACCAACGCGGCCTTTGATGCCGATGATCGTATCGCCCACGTGGATGTCGCGTCCGATGCCGAAGGGCGCCGCGATGGCCTGTAGCGCCCGGATGAGATCGGCAGGGTGTTTGAAGGGCTGGCCGTTGAGGGCCTTGGGTTCGCCGCGTTCGAAGCGGATGCGCAGGGCTTCGGGTTCGGTTTTGGTGACGGGCGTCGGCCAGGCCGATTCGGGCAGGAGGCCGTTGGAGCGCAGGGTCTCGCGGCCGCCCACCGAGGTGCCCCAGAGGCCTTTATTGATCGAGTAAGCGGCTTTTTCGGCGTTCATTTCGATGCCGCCGGCTTGCAGGTATTCCACTTCCGCTTCGCGGCTCAGCCGCAGATCGCGGATTGGAGTAATGATCTCCACACCCGGCAATTCGATCTGGAACACCATGTCGAACCGCACCTGGTCGTTGCCGGCGCCGGTGCTGCCATGCGCTACGGCATCGGCCCCAAGGGCGCGGGCCGTTTCGGCAAGCGCCAGGGCCTGGCTGAGCCGTTCGGCGCTGACCGACAGGGGATAGGTGTTGTTTTTGAGCACATTGCCGAAAATTAGGTACCGCAATATCCGCTCGTAATACGCCGGCACGGCGTCGACCGTGTAGTGGTCTTTCACCCCCAGCCGCCGGGCGTGCGCCTCGATGGCCGCCAATTCGTCCGGGGTGAAACCGCCGGTGTCTACCGTCACCGAAATCACCTCATACCCCAGGTCGCGGCTGAGGTACAGGGCGCAAAAGGTGGTGTCCAAGCCGCCGCTGAAACCGAGCACAACTTTTTTCATAATACATTCAGATTGATTTTTCAATATTCAATAAGGAATTTCCGATGTCCATGTGCTCCGAAAAGTCAGATCGGCACGAATGAAACTAAGCCGGCATCGCACGCGATCTAAACACCTTGGATATTCGAAATTCCTTGTTGGACATTGGAAATTCCGTTCGGGTGCTTGAACATCAAAGCAAAAAGTCCCGCCCCCCCCGCGGTCAATGGTGCACGATCATGGCCGAAACCTCTTCCTCGCCCTCCGCGATCCAGGCCGGGTCGAAAAGCATGGCGGTGCAGAGGCAATTGCGGAATTGCTTGCTCTCGAGGATCGGATAGTTCACACAACTCCGGCAGCCGCTCCAGAATTCGGGGTCCTGGGTCAGTTCGGAATAGGTGACCGGTTCATAGCCGAGCTCGGAGTTGATTTTCATGACGGCCAGACCGGTGGTGAGGCCGAAAATTTTAGCCTCCGGGTATTTTTCGCGGCTGAGCCTGAAAATACGCTGTTTGATGGCTGTGGCCACGCCCAGGCCGCGAAAGTCGGGGTGCACGACGAGGCCGGAGTTGGCAACAAACCGCCCGTGCGTCCAGGTTTCGATATAACAAAACCCAACCCAGCGGCCGGCGCTGGTGAAGGCGATAACGGCCTTGCCCTCGTGCATTTTGTTGGCGACGTATTCCGGTGAACGCTGGGCGATACCGGTGCCGCGGGCCTGGGCCGAATGCGCCATCTCTTCGGTAATTTGTTGGGCATACACTGCGTCGGCGGGTAAAGCGACGCGAACGATAATCTGCTCGTATGGTTCCACTGGTGGAAACGGGTTGAAAGTGAACAAATGATAGGGGAACCCGCGCCGGACGGTAGCGTGCGGCAGGGTTAGAAGCAGTAGAGAAAAATCCTGATGGAAATCGGAAAAGCCTCAGGCGCCAGCCTTCACGGTCGTCGGAACGAACGGCAGCACGGTCGCGTTACCGGCATCGACGGGTGGTGGCCGGTGCAAGTGTGGTGGGTGGTGGTCAGAGCGCGATCCAAAAAGTGGGTGTGCTGGTTCAACTGTACGAAAGCGTTGGTCTTTTCACAATAGTTGTTAAAAAAGCAGCGACAAAGGTATGCGCTTACCAAATGCGCTGGATTAAAATTTTTGTTAAGCCGCACATTCGGTGTATTGGAAGGTCAAGTAAACAATATGGAGTCAATTTATTCGGCACAAAACGTTTTTTAGTGCGTTTTATTTTGAAATCGGCGCCAGGCACTGGCCGCAAGCATTGAGCAACATCACCCTTCAACCTGCTTTCCCGACATTGAAAACCGCTTGCGGGCAGTTGAAAATTGCCGTCCATTAATTCCTGTCCAATTTATGCTCCGGTTCATTTTCCTGTTCATCCTGCTCTTCCATGGCCTGATTCACCTGCTGGGTTTCGTCAAAGCCTGGAACCTGGCGCCCGTGCCGCAACTCAACGGCCCCACTCTTTTTCCCCTCTCCGCATCCGGCACAAAAGCGGCCGGCGCGCTGTGGCTGCTGACCTGCCTGGGCTTTCTGGCCGCAGCCGCCGCATTCGGTTGGAAAAAAGAATACTGGTGGATGCTCGCGGCCGTAAGCCTGGTGCTGTCCCAACTACTGGTCGTCCTATACTGGACCGATGCCAAAGCCGGCACAGTGGCCAACCTGATCGTGCTCGCCGGGCTGTTGCCCGCCTGGGGCAAATGGTCGTTCGACCGGATGGCGCAGCGGGAAATACAAACCCTGCTCGCCGCTCCGCCACCCGCCGCTTCCGCACCGGTCACCGCCGCCCAACTCGAAGGATTGCCCGCCTGCGTGCAAAACTGGCTCACCCAATCCGGCGCCGTCGGCCGCGACCCTGCGCATACCGTGCACCTGCTGCAAAAAGGATTTCTGCGAACGACTCCCGACGGCAAGTGGATGCCCGCTGCCGCCGAACAATATTTCAATGTCAACGAACCCGGTTTTATTTGGACGGTCGACGTGCAAATGCCGCCGGGGCTGCCCATCGCCGGCCGCGACAAGTACCTCGACGGCAAAGGCAATATGCTGATCCAGCTTTTCGCCCTGATGCCTGTCGTGAACGGCTCCGGTGAAAAAATAGACCAGGGCAGCCTGCTGCGTTTCCTGGGCGAAATGGTGTGGTTCCCCTCGGCCGCGCTGAGTCCGTATATCCGATGGGAAGCAGTAGACGATCATTCGGCCAAAGCCACCATGCAATATAAAGGCGTGACGGCGTCGGCGGTGTTCAGGTTCGACGCCGCAGGCAACGTGATCCTGACCACCGCCGAACGGTACATGGGCTCGGGCGATAAGGCTACGCTCGAACATTGGGTAATTCCGATCAGCGAATGGCGGGAAATGAATGGCGTGCGCATTCCCACCAAAGGCGAAGTGAACTGGCAGTTGCAAACCGGCGATTTCAGTTACTATCGCTGGGAGATTGTGGCGGTGGACTATAATCCGCGCCGCGCCGCGCCCTGAATTTGCCCTGGATCACCGCCTCGATCCGCTTGCCTTCCAGTTTGGTTTCCAGCCACGAAATAATATCGAGGTACAGAAACGGTCGCCGTTCGAAAGGGTCCTGCTGCAAGGGCAGGAGGCGGGCGTGAAGTTGGCGAAATTCCGCCGGGAGGTCGCCGGGTTGCATATTGGGCGTGCGGCGCAGGAATGTAAAGATCTCCCGCTGCACCTGCTGCAGGTCTTCGATGTGCAGCAAAAAGCGGTAAACCGAGCGGATCTGGTGTTCTACGAGCATGGTATTGCCGAGTTCGAAGTGGGCGATGAGGTTCAGAATACGCGCGAAGCACTGGATATCGGCGCGGTAATCGATCACTTTTAGGTTGATGATCTTGTTGAGGTAATCGATGGCGCGCCCATAGTCGCCGGCGCCGAAATACAGGCACGCGATGCGGTAATCGAACACCAGGATGCGATGGGCGTCCCAATGATAGGGGTTGTTGCGCAGGCAACGGTCGAGTTCGGGGATGAGGGCCAGGCCATCGGTGAAGGTGCCTTCGAGGTAATGGCGATTGATCCGGTGCAGGTACCGGTACAGGTGATACAGCCCCTCCACGTTTTTATTTTGGCTAAAATCGGTATCCTCCGGGAAGCGGTCCAGCACCGCCAGTTGGTCGCGGAAGCGCTCGTAGTGCAGGCTGTGGAACAGGGTGCTGAGCAGGTTGTGCAGCCCTTTCAGGTATAAAGGGGCGTGCACGGTTTTCATGGCGGGTTCCTGTTCGAACAAACCGACCCAGCGCTGGGCGTAACGAAAACAGGGTGCAAACTCCTGGCAGATATGGTAGAGCCAAACCTGCGCCTGGCAGTAATACACCTTGCCCATAAAATCCAGCGCCTCAAACGGGATGCCGGGCAGCCGGCTCTTGAAAAAAGCCTGCACATCGTGATAGTCCTGCCGGTTGCGGATAAAACCGCGTTTCAGGTACAGCCCGTAGAGTTGCAACGACAGGTTGGAGAACTGCCCCGTGCCGTCGAGACGGGCATTGAGCACGAGGGTTTGCTCCGACAGCGCCTCCGCGCGGCCTTCGAGACTGCGGGTGATGTACTGCGCTTCGATCAGTTTTTCAAATTCCAGCGCCTCTACCGCCAGGGCGGTAAACTGGCATGTCAGGGCGCGTTCCTTGGCGCGGGCGAGCCAGTCGAGGCTTTGGCCGTACAGGCCTTTGTCGTACAGCGTCCGGGCGTAGTCGATCATTTCGCGCACCTGGATGTCGTCGTTGCGGTTTTTGCTCAGCAGGCGCAGGCTGGTTAGGATCTGGCGGTACAGATGGGCCTTTATGTTGGCCAGTTGCGCGCGCTTCAGGGCCGGGATCTTCTTTAACAACAGCGTCTCGTCGTACACTTCCCGCTGGTCGAGCACATCGAAAATCTGCAAAAAGAGTTGGGCTTCCGACGCCTGGTTGCGCCGGGCGAACAGCCGGAAATGGCGTTTTTCCGCCCCCGTCATGGCGCGGATCAACTGCATCAAATCGTCGGTACGTTGCTTGGGCATCGTAAAAAAGCGCTGTGTAATAAACTGATGGTCAACGCTTTATTTGGAAGGGCTGATGCCTGGGGTCTTGGAGTACGTTATTTTTTTGATTTCAAAACCGGAGAAAGGCGGGTCTACCTTTGGTGGAGCGAAAATGCGTCAATTTCGACGGATTTCAGGCTTTTTTTCTTTCCAGCACAGCATTCCTTACATGGCAGAACGCATTTACATTTTCGACACCACCCTGCGCGACGGCGAACAAGTGCCCGGATGCAAACTAAACACCGCCCAAAAGATTGAAATTGCCCGGGCACTCGAAGAGTTGGGGGTCGATGTGATCGAAGCCGGGTTCCCGGTGTCGAGCCCCGGCGATTTCGAGGCTGTGCAACAAGTCGCCAGGACGGTGCGCGGCCCCGTCGTATGTGGGCTCAGCCGCGCCGTGGAGCACGACATCCGCACTGCAGCCGAAGCCCTCTCCGGCGCCACCCATCCCCGCATCCACACCGGCATCGGGGTATCCGATATGCACATCCGGTACAAACTCCGCACCACGCCCGAAGATATTCTCGAACGCGCCGCGGCAGCCGTCCGGTACGCCAAAACCTTTGTGGAAGACGTGGAATTTTACGCCGAAGACGCCGGCCGGGCCGATAACGAATTCCTGGCCCGGGTGCTGGAAGCGGCCATCCGCGCGGGCGCCACCGTACTCAACATCCCCGACACGACGGGCTATTGCCTGCCCGAACAATACGGCGCCAAAATCCGCTACCTCGTGGAAAATGTGCGCGGTATCGAAAAAGCCATCCTCAGCACACACTGCCACAACGACCTGGGCCTCGCCACCGCCAACTCGGTCGCCGGCGTCATCCAGGGCGCGCGTCAAATCGAATGCACGATCAACGGCATCGGCGAACGCGCCGGCAACACCTCGCTCGAAGAATCGGTCATGATCCTGCGGCAGCATCCCGATCTGGGATTCATCACCGGCGTCAACACCCGGTTGCTCAACCCGATCAGCCAACTGGTGTCGGAAAAAATGGGCATGCCCGTGCAACCCAACAAAGCCATCGTCGGCGCCAACGCGTTCGCGCATTCTTCCGGCATTCACCAGGACGGCGTGATCAAGAAACGCGAGACTTACGAGATCATCGACCCGCTCGAAGTGGGCGTCGACCATTCCAAGATCGTGCTCACCGCCCGCAGTGGCCGCGCCGCGCTGGCCTACCGCGCCAAAATGCTCGGCTGCAACCTCACCAAGGACGAACTCGACCGCGTGTACGCCGCCTTTCTTGTGGTAGCCGACCGGAAAAAAGAAGTGGACGACCGCGATCTGGGCATCCTGCTGGAAAAACACACCGCCTCCTTCGTACCGGCCTGACCGGAAAAGCACACCGCAATGGGTAAGACACTCTTCGACAAAATTTGGGACGCACACCTTGTCGCCGCCGCCGATGGCGGGCAGGATGTGCTGTATATCGACCGGCATTTCATCCACGAAGTGACCAGCCCGCAAGCCTTCGACGGCCTGCGGGCCCGGAACTTGCCGGTATTCCGCCCCGCACAAACCATCGCCACAGCCGATCATAACGTGCCCACAAAAGACCAGCACCTGCCCATCCGCGAACCCCTCTCTCGCTCGCAGGTGGAAAAACTCACCGAAAACTGCGCCGAATTCGGCGTTGACCTTTACGGTCTGGGCCATCCCTACCAGGGCATTGTACACGTCATCGGCCCCGAGCTGGGCATCACCCAACCGGGCCAGACGATCGTTTGCGGCGACAGCCATACCTCTACCCACGGCGCGTTCGGCGCCATCGCCTTCGGTATCGGCACGAGCCAGGTCGAACAGGTGCTGGCTGCGCAATGCCTGTTGTTGAAAAAACCGGCGCGCATGCGCATCACCGTGGAAGGCCAACTGACCCCCGGCGTGCTCTCCAAAGACCTCATCCTGTTCATCATCGCGCGGCTCGGCGCCGCCGGTGGCACCGGTTTTTTTGTGGAATACGCCGGCAGCGCCATCCGGGCCCTGTCGATGGAGGCCCGCATGACCATTTGCAACATGAGCATCGAAATGGGCGCCCGGGGCGGCCTGATCGCCCCCGACGACACCACATTTGCCTACCTGCAAGGGCGGGCGTTTGCGCCGCAAGGCGCCGCCTTCGCCGCGGCCGTGGAGCAATGGCGCGCGTTGTACAGCGACCCCGATGCGGTGTTCGACCAGGAATACCTGTTCCAGGCGGCCGACATCGCTCCCATGGTCACCTACGGCACCAACCCCGGTATGGGTATCCGGATCGACGGGTCGGTGCCCGGCGCTGCAGCCCCCGGCGACAGCCCGGCGTCGTTTGCCAAATCACTCGAATACATGGGCTTTCAACCCGGCGAGTCGCTGCTGGGCAAACGGATCGGTTATGTTTTCATCGGCAGCTGCACCAACTCCCGCATCGAAGATCTGCGGCTTGTGGCGCAGTATGTACAGGGCAAACGAAAGGCGCCGGGTGTGCAGGCGCTGATCGTGCCCGGCTCACAGCAGGTGGCGCGGCAAGCGAAGGCCGAAGGGTTGGACCAGATTTTCGCGGCTGCCGGATTCGATTTTCGCGAACCCGGTTGTTCGGCCTGCCTCGGCATGAACGAAGACAAGATTCCCGCCGGCGAATATTGTGTGAGCACCTCCAACCGCAACTTCGAAGGCCGGCAAGGCCCCGGCGCCCGTACCATCCTGGCCAGTCCGCTCACGGCGGCAGCCGTGGCGGTAGCCGGTGAAATCGTCGATGCGCGCCAGGCAATCAAAGCTTGAATAAAATAGATCTACCGGCGCCAGCCCGGTCAAAAACATATATCATGGAAAAATTCTCCGCCCTGGTTTCCACCGCCGTTCCGCTCCCCATCGAGGATGTGGACACCGATCAGATCATTCCCGCGCGCTTTCTCAAAGCCACTACCCGGGAGGGATTCGGCGACAACCTGTTCCGCGACTGGAGGTACCGCTCCGACGGCGCAGCCAAAACGGATTTTGTGTTGAACAACCCGGCGTACCGGGGGCAGATCCTGGTGGCCGGCAAAAATTTTGGCTGCGGCAGCAGCCGCGAACACGCCGCCTGGGCGCTGTATGATTACGGGTTCCGGGTCGTGGTGTCGAGTTTTTTCGCCGATATTTTCAAGGGCAACGCCCTCAACAACGGGCTGTTGCCGGTACAGGTGTCGCCGGCGTTTTTGCATGAAATGTTCCTCGCCGTCGAAGCGGAACCCGCCAGCGCGTTTTCCGTAGACCTTGAACGACAGGAGATTAAGATCGAAGCCTCCGGAAAAACCGAAACCTTTCCCATCGATCCGTTCCGCAAAACTTGCCTGCTCAACGGCTACGACGATCTCGATTATCTGCTCAGCCTGAAAGACCGGATCGAAGCCTTCGAACAGCGCACCCATCCCGTCGCATTCTAACCCGCCACACGCATGTCAACATCCAAACATATTGCCGTACTCCCCGGCGACGGCATCGGGCCGGAAGTCACCGCACAGGCTGTGCGCGTATTGAACGCCGTGGCCGGATGCTTTGGCCACAGTTTTACCTACCGCTATGCCGACGTGGGCGCCGTGGCTATCGAGCGCCACGGCGATCCGTTGCCCGAGGCCACCCTCGATACCTGTCTGGCCGCCGACGCCATACTCTTCGGCGCCATCGGGCACCCGCGGTACGACAACGACCCCACCGCCCCCGTGCGCCCCGAGCAGGGGCTCCTGCGCCTGCGCAAAAGCCTGGGCCTGTTTGCCAACATTCGTCCGGTGACGCTCTACCCCACCCTGCTGCACCTCTCGCCCCTGCGCGAAGAAAAAGTACGCGGCGTCGACTTTGTGATCTACCGCGAACTCACCGGCGGCATTTATTTCGGCGACAAAGGCCAAACGCCCGACGGCGCTTACGACCACTGTGTGTACAGCACCGCCGAAATCGAACGCATTGCCCACCCGGCCTTCCAGCACGCCCGACGGCGCCGGGGTAAAGTCACCCTCGTAGACAAAGCCAATGTACTGGAAACCAGCCGGCTGTGGCGAAAAGTCGTGACGGCCCTCGCGGCCACCCACTATCCGGACATCGCTTTCGATTGGATGTACGTCGACAATGCCGCCATGCAGATCATCCAGTATCCTGCCGCGTTCGATGTGCTGCTCACCGAAAATATGTTCGGCGACATCCTGTCCGACGAGGCCAGCGTGCTGGCCGGTTCGCTGGGCATGTTGCCCTCGGCCTCGATAGGGGCCCGAACGGCCTTGTTCGAGCCGATCCACGGTTCGTATCCCCAGGCGGCCGGTCAGGACACCGCCAACCCGGTTGCCGCCATTTTATCGGCGGCCATGCTGCTCGATCATTTTAATCTTGCAGAAGAAGCCGCCGCCGTGCGGGATGCGGTGCAGGCCACCCTCGAGGCGGGTATCGCCACGGCCGACCTGCAAACCGGCAATGCGTACCCTTGCTCGGAAGTGGGGCGGGCCATAGCGGAGGCCATACATGCGCCAGTGCCGGCGCCCCATTGATAGCGCAACTCATGTCCCTCTCCCCTTCGATACGGTCTTCCAAACACCCCATATACCTTTCTAAACGCCGCTGAAACCTTCCAAACCCGGGATCTATGTATTTCAACGATCACACCATCGCATTTCTCGACGGCCAATGGCTGAAAGCCAAGGACGCATCGGCTACGTTATTTGCCCAAACCCTGCACTATGGCAACGGCGTGTTCGAAGGTATCCGTTCGTACGACACCCCCGAAGGGCCGCAGATCTTCGAAGCCCGGGAACACTTCCGGCGGTTGCGGTATTCAGCAGACAAAATGCATCTTCCGTTGGCCTACAGCGAAACCGAACTGACGGCCATTGCATACGCATTGTTGGAGAAAAACGGCCTGACCGACGCCTACATCCGCCCGCTCGTGTTTGCCGAACCCAATATGTCGCTCACGCCGGCCGAAGGCAGCCATCTCTTTATGTGTGCCTGGCGCTGGGGCAAGTTGCTGGGCGATAAACTGGTGCATGTCGTAACCTCCACGTTCTGCCGGCCGCATCCGAAATCCTGTTTTATCGACGCCAAAGTGACCGGTCACTACACCAACTCCATTCTGGCCACCACCGAAGCCCGGCGCCACGGCTTCGACGAAGCCCTGCTGCTCGATGTGAACGGTTACGTGTCGGAAGGACCGGGGGCCAATTTTTTCCTCGAGCGCGGCGGCATCCTGTACACCCCGCCGCTGGGCAGCATCCTGCCGGGCATTACCCGCCGCAATGTGCTGGAGATCTGCCAGAAAGCCGGCATTGCGGTCAAACAACAGCATTTTCTGCCCGAAGACGTGTACGGCGCCGACGGTGCTTTCTTCGTGGGCACTGCCGCCGAAGTGACCGGACTGGCCACACTCGACGGCAAGAAATTCCGCCGTGCCTGGAAAAACACCATCGGCGCAGCCATCCAGGGCTTGTATCAGGCCCGGGTGCTGCAACAAGAAAAACAAGAAGCCTTTATCTGAGATGAAAAAATACAGCCACCTGGTGACGCTCGACGACACCCAGCCCGCCAGCCAGGCCATGCTTTACGGCACGGGTCTGACCGACGAAGACATGCACAAGCCGCTGGTGGGCATCGTCAGCAACTGGTACGAAGGCAATACCTGCAACATGCACCTGCGCCAACTGGCCGCCGCCGTAAAACGCGGGGTGCGGCGCGCCGGGCTCGTGGGGCTGGAATTTACCACCATCGGCATCAGCGACGGCATCGCCAACGGCACCGAAGGCATGCGCTATTCGCTGGTTTCGCGCGAGTTGATCGCCGACAGCATCGAGGCAGTGGTGGGCGCACACTATTACGACGGGCTGATCGCCATTCCCGGCTGCGACAAAAACATGCCCGGTTCAGTTATGGCAATGATCCGCCTCAACCGCCCCGCGATCATGGTGTATGGCGGCACCATCGCCACAGGCGAATACCAGGGTCGTAAATTGAACATCGTCAGCGCATTCGAAGCGCTGGGGGAAAAATATGCCGGCACCATAAGCCCCGAAGATTTTCGCGAGGTGATCCGGCATGCTTGTCCGGGGCCCGGCGCCTGCGGCGGCATGTACACTGCCAACACCATGTCGTCGGCTATCGAGGCCCTCGGTTTGTCGTTGCCGTACAGCGCCTCCAACCCCGCGGCCGGCCGGGCCAAGCAGCGCGAATGCGCCGCCGCCGGCAAGGCCCTGCGCCGTTTGCTGGAGCGCGACCTCAAGCCACTCGATATACTGAGCCGGGAGGCATTGGAAAATGCCCTGCGCGTGGTGACCGTACTCGGCGGCAGTACCAATGCCGTGTTGCACCTCCTGGCTATCGCCCAAACGGCCGGGATTCCGTTCTCGCTCAACGACATTCAACAAATTTCCGCCCGTACGCCCGTGCTGGCCGATATGAAGCCCTCCGGCCAATACCACATGGAAGACGTGCACGCCATCGGTGGCATTCCGGCCGTCATGCGGTATTTGCTGGCCGAAAAACTGCTCCACGGCGACTGCCTGACGGTGACCGGACGGACCATCCGCCAAAACCTGGCGCGCGTACCGGCTTTGCCTGAAGGGCAAACCATCATTGCGCCGATACAGCGGCCTCTGCAAGCCAGCGGCCACCTGCGTATCCTGTACGGCAACCTCGCCGAGGAGGGCAGTGTGGCCAAGATCACCGGCAAGGAAGGCGAGCGCTTCGAGGGCCCGGCGGTGGTATTCGACGACGAGTTTGCCTGCATCGAAGGCATCCGCTCTGGGCGGGTGCAGGCCGGGCAGGTGGTCGTAATCCGGTATGAGGGGCCGAAAGGCGCGCCGGGCATGCCCGAAATGCTCAAGCCCACTTCGGCGCTTATGGGCAAGGGGCTGGGCTCCAGTGTGGCGCTCATCACCGATGGGCGTTTCTCCGGCGGCACCCACGGCTTTGTGGTTGGTCATATCACCCCCGAAGCCTTCGACGGCGGTCTTATCGCCCTGCTGAAAGACGGCGACCGGATCACGATCGACGCCGCCAGCAACCGCATCACCGCCCAGCTCGACGCAGCGGAAATCGACCGCCGCCAGCAGGCCTGGACGGCGCCGGATTATAAAATCAAAAAAGGTATCCTCTACAAATATGCGCGACAAGTATCCTCTGCCAGCACCGGATGCGTCACCGATATCGACGCCTGACCGCGCACCCGCCGACCCGGCGCCCGCACAACGATCCGGTTCGGAAGCCGTTCTGGAAGCCCTGCTCGGTGAGGGGGTGGACACCATTTTCGGGTATCCCGGCGGCGCCATTATGCCAATTTACGACGCCTTGTATGATTATGGCGAGCGGCTCCGGCACGTGCTGGTGCGGCACGAGCAAGGCGCCATCCATGCCGCGCAAGGTTATGCCCGCGCTTCGGGGCGCGTAGGCGTGGTGTTTGCCACCAGCGGCCCCGGGGCCACCAACCTGGTAACCGGCCTGGCCGATGCCCTAATCGACAGTACGCCCGTGGTGTGCATCACCGGGCAGGTATTCGCCCATTTGCTCGGCACCGATGCCTTCCAGGAGACCGATGTAGTGAATATCACCACGCCGGTCACCAAATGGAATTACCAGGTGACCGATGCCGCGGAAATTCCCGAGGTGCTGGCCAAGGCCTTTTTTATTGCGCGCAGCGGCCGCCCGGGGCCCGTGGTGATCGATATCGCCAAGAACGCGCAGTTGCAGCGCTTCGACTGCCCGCCGTATGAGGTTTGCCATTACATCCGCAGTTACCGACCCAAGCCCCTGATCCGCCAGGAATACATCAAACAAGCGGCCGGGTTGATCAACGCCGCCGAACGCCCCTTTGTGTTGTTCGGCCAGGGCGTCATACTCGGAAAGGCCGAAGCGGAGTTCCGGACGTTCATAGAGAAAAGCGGCATTCCGGCCGCCTGGACGGTGCTCGGCCTCGGCGCCCTGCCCACGGGGCATCCGCTCAATGTAGGTATGCTGGGTATGCACGGCAATTACGGCCCGAATATGCTCACCAACGAATGCGATGTGCTCATCGCCGTGGGCATGCGATTCGACGACCGTGTAACGGGCCGGCTCGACCGATACGCACGGCAGGCACGGGTCATCCACCTCGACATCGACCCCGCCGAGATCGATAAAAATGTAAAAACCGCCGTACCCGTCTGGGGCGATTGCAAGGAAACCTTGCCCCTGCTCACGGCCCTCATCCAACCCAAAACCTACCCCGAATGGCTCGGGCGCTTTCGCGATTGCGCCCGCCAGGAACACGAAGCCGTCATCGAGCCCGAACTGTACCCCGGCGGCGCCGACCTGACCATGGGCGAGGTGATCCGCTTGCTCAACGAACTGACGGGCGGCGAGGCGGTGATCGTCACCGACGTAGGCCAGCACCAGATGGTGGCCTGCCGCTATGCCCGCATCAACCGCACGCGCAGCAGCATCACCTCGGGCGGCCTGGGCACCATGGGTTTTGCCTTGCCGGCGGCGATCGGCGCCAAATTCGGCGTGCCGGAGCGCACCGTGGTGGCCATTGCCGGCGACGGCGGTTTTCAAATGACCATCCAGGAACTCGGCGTGATCCAACAGTCGGGGCTGAACCTGAAGATCATCATCCTCAACAACCAGTTCCTCGGCATGGTGCGGCAATGGCAGGAGTTGTTTCACGAGCGCCGCTATTCGTTTGTCGACATCGTAAGCCCCGATTTTGCCGCCGTAGCCGGCGGCTATGGCATCCCCGGGCGCCGCATCGGGCAACGCGACGAACTGGCCGCCGCCCTCGGGCAAATGTTGGAGCACCCCGGTCCGTACTTGCTCGAAATCCGGGTGGGCAAAGAGAACAATGTATTCCCCATGGTGCCCCAGGGTTGCGGGGTGGCTGAAATCCGGCTGCGCTAGTGATTGTATCAATTTAACGCACAAAATCAACGCGCATGCACCAGGAGGAATTCACCATGACCGTATACACCGAAAACCAGGTGGGTTTGCTCAACCGCATCGCCATCCTTTTTTCGCGCCGGAAGATCAACATCGAGAGCCTCAACACCTCGCCCAGCGAGGTGGCCGGCATCCACCGGTTCACCATCGTGATCCGGGAAACCGAAGACCAGGTGCGCAAACTGGCGCGCCAGATGGAAAAACAGGTGGATGTGCTCCGCGCTTTTTACCACTCCGGCGACGAGATCGTGTGGCAGGAAATGGCCCTGTACAAAGTGCCGACCCGCGAGATCGCCGAAAAAGTAAAAGTAGAGCGGTTGTTGCGCGAGCACGGGGCGCGGGTAGTGGTCATCCGAACCGATTATACCGTGTTCGAAACCACCGGCCAACGCGAAGAAACCGACAAACTCATTCGAATACTCGAGCCCTACGGCCTGATCGAATTCGTGCGCAGCGCGCGAATCGCCATCATCAAAGCCAGCGAAGGCTTCCACGCATTATTACAAGAGTTTGAATTCCGAACTTCAAACGCTGAACTTCAACCGAATTAACAATTATGGCAAAGATCAATTTTGGCGGCACCTGGGAAGAGGTCGTCACCCGCGAAGAATTCCCCATGGAAAAGGCCCGGCAGGTGCTGGAAAACGAAGTGGTAGCCGTGATCGGCTACGGCGTGCAAGGCCCCGGGCAGGCGCTCAATATGCGCGACAACGGCATCAACGTGATCGTCGGCCAGCGCCCCGGCACCCGCAGCTGGGACAAAGCCGTGGCCGACGGCTGGGAGCCCGGCGAAACGCTGTTCCCGATCGAAGAGGCGGCACGGCAGGGCACCATCGTGCAGTTCCTCCTGTCGGACGCCGGGCAAATCCAACTGTGGGACACCCTGAAAAAACACCTGACGCCGGGCAAGGCGCTGTATTTCTCGCACGGCTTTGGCGTCACGTTCAAAGAACAAACCGGCATCGTGCCGCCGGCCGGCATCGACGTGATCCTGGCTGCCCCAAAAGGCTCCGGCACCACAGTGCGCCGGCTGTTCCTGCGCGGCGAAGGCATCAACGCCAGTTACGCCGTGTACCAGGATGCCACCGGACGGGCCAAAGAACGCGCCCTGGCCCTGGGCATCGCCATCGGTTCGGGATACCTTTTTCCCACCGATTTCCAGAAAGAAGTATTCTCCGACCTCGCCGGCGAACGCGGCACGCTCATGGGCGCTATCGCGGGCATTTTCGAGGCCCAGTACGAAGTGTTGCGCGCTAACGGCCACTCGCCGTCGGAAGCCTTCAACGAAACGGTGGAAGAACTCACGCAAAGCCTCATGCCGCTTGTCGCCGAAAACGGCATGGACTGGATGTATGCCAACTGTTCCACCACCGCCCAGCGCGGCGCGCTCGACTGGCGCAAAAAATTCCGCGAAGCAACCCTGCCCGTTTTCCGCGAACTGTACGCCAGCGTGGCCAGCGGCCAGGAAAGCCAGCGCGTGATCGACACCTGCAGCCAGCCCGACTACCGGGAAAAACTCGACGCCGAACTCGGCGAAATGCGCGAAAGCGAGCTCTGGCAGGCCGGCAAAGCCGTACGCGCCCTGCGGCCCGGGCGGGTAAAAACGCCGACAGAGGTGTAGTGGAAGCTTGGAAATCCGGCGTCCGGTAACGGAGAAATGCTATTTTTACCGAAACAACAGCTTCCGGCTTGCCACCGGCAGCACACTTTCGTTACCATGAAACACTTGGCATTACTCTTCGTGTTCCTCGTTTTTGCCGGACCCGCCGCTGCGCAAACAGGCACATGGACACCGCTGTTCAATGGCAAATCCCTCGCAGGCTGGACGCAAAAAGGCGGCCAGGCAACATTTACGGTAGAAAAGGGCGTATTGACCGGCGCTTCGGCGCCCAATACGCCCAATTCATTCCTCTGCACCAATGCCGAGTACAGCGCGTTCATCCTCGAACTCGACCTGGCGATCGATGACGGGCTCAATTCGGGCATCCAGATCCGAAGCCAGGCCCGGCCCGACCTGAACGACGGCCGGGTATTCGGCCTGCAGGTGGAAGTGGACCCCTCGGCCCGCGCCTGGTCGGGCGGCATATACGACGAAGGCCGGCGCGAATGGCTGTACATCCCCAACATCAACCCCGAAGGGAAAAAAGCCTTCCGCACGGGCGGGCGCTGGAACCATTACCGGGTAGAGGCCATCGGCAACACGATCCGCACCTGGATCAACGGCGTGCCGGTGGCGTTTCTCGTGGACACCCTGGAGGAAAAAGGGTTCATCGCCCTCCAGGTGCACGCGGTGGATAAGCCCGAACTGGCGGGCAAAAAAGTGCGTTGGCGCAACATCCGCATCCAAACCGGGCGGCAAATGCGCCCTAGCCCCTGGGACGGGTGTCCGGTGCAAAATTTCACGCTCGACAGTTTGTGCGACCAGGAAAAGCGGCAGGGCTGGCGCCTGCTCTTCAACGGCAAGGACCTCGACGGCTGGCACACGGCCTTCCAAACGGCAGCCCCGGCCGAAGGCTGGACGGTACACGACGGCGTGCTTAGCATTCAGGGCTCCGACGGCTCCGAAGCGCACCGCTACGGCGATATCCTGACCCGCGACTCCTTTGCCGCATTTGAACTCGTTTTTGATTTCCGGCTCACCGAAGGCGCCAACTCGGGCGTCAAATATTTTGTAGACGAAAAATACGACCCGAAGGGCGGCTCGGCCATCGGGCTGGAATACCAACTCCTCGACGACGAACGCCACCCCGACGCGAAACTCGGCGCCGCCGGCAACCGTACCCTGGCCAGCCTCTACGACCTCATCCCTTCCTACAAACTGGAAAAACGCTTTCAGCGCCCCATCGGCGCCTGGAACCAGGGCCGGATCGTGGCGCGCCCCGACGGCATTGTTCAACACTGGCTCAACGGGTTCAAGGTCGTGGAGTACGAACGCGGCAGCAATATTTTCGCCGCGCTGGTAGCCCGCAGCAAATACGCCGTTTGGGAAGGCTTTGGCCAGGCCAAAAGCGGCCCCATCCTGTTGCAGGACCACGGGCATACCGTTTATTTCAAGAATATCAAGATCCGAAACTGGCCAACCGATTCCTCCACACCATGAAAAGAAGGACGTTTGTGAAAAAAACTGCCATTGCTACCCTGGGCGCCCTGGCGTTCAACCCAAAATCGTATGCCCGCATCCTCGGGGCCAATGACCGGATCCGCGTGGGCGTCATCGGATTTTCCGACCGTTTCCGGTCCTCGCTGTTCCCCAGCTACAAAGCCCTCGAGCGCGAACTCAATTTTGAACTGGTGGCCTTGTCCGACATCTGGAACCGCCGCCGCGACGAGGGCAAGGCCTTTCTGGAAAAAGAACTGGGCCACGCGGTGTCCGTTTTCCCCAACAACGAAGCCTTGTACGCCGCGCAGCAGGTGGACGCGGTGTTTATCTCCACCGCCGATTTTCAGCATGCCCTGCATACCATCGAGGCCATTCAGGCGGGCTGCGACGTGTACACCGAAAAACCCTTTGCCGAAACCATGGCCGACGCGCGGGCAGCCCTGAAAGCGGTGCGTGCTTCCGACCGCATCGTGCAGATAGGTTCGCAGCGCCGCAGCGCCGACAATTACCGGGAAGCCGCGCAGTTTATCCAATCGGGGCAATTCGGCCCGATCACCATGGTGGAAATGAGCTGGAATGTCAACCAGCCCGGCCGCTGGCGCCGGCCGCAACTGGTGAAGGACCTGCGCGAATCGGATGTGGACTGGAAGCGTTTTCTGCTCAACCGCCCGGTGGAGCCTTTCGATCCGCGCAAATATTTGGAATACCGCCTGTTCTGGCCGTACTCCTCGGGTATTCCGGGCCAGTGGATGTGTCATCAGATTGACACCGTGCATTGGTTCAGCGGCCTGCCCCACCCGCGCAGCGTGGTGGCCAACGGCGGCATCTATGTTTGGAAAGACGGCCGGAAAAACGCCGATACGCTCACCGTGGTGATGGATTACGGACCGCTCGACGACCCCGGTACCGGCTTTCAGGTGGTGTACACGTCGCGGTTCCACAACTCGGCCGGCGGCGTAAAAGAAATTTATTTTTCCAACGGCGGCGAGCTCAACCTCGAAAACAATACCATATCGCCGCATGGTGGCCTGCAGGCCGAAGAAGCCGCCGCCATGGGCATGCCGCCCAATCTGCTGCCTGCCCGCGTGCTGGCCGGTGAAAAAACAAGCACAAGCGCCAATACCGGCTCCGATCCGCAAACCAATGCGCACGTGCGCAACTGGATGGAATGCCTGCGCAGCCGCCGCGAGCCCAACGCGCCAGTAGAGGCCGGTTATCACCATTCCATCGCCGTGATCATGACCAATGCCGCCTTCCGGACCGGGGAAAAGGTCACGTTCGACGAAAAGCGCCAGGAAGTCATCGCCGGCCGGAAAGTGTTCCGGTATTGATCACCGCAGGAAGGTAGTGGAAGACCAATTTAGCATTTGAAACGATCTGGTGGTCCGCTGTATGGCTTTCTGGTTATAGTGGAATATTCCGTCTTTTGTCCGGCATTGTTACTTTTCTTTTGCTCGCCCAAAAGAAAAGTAACCAAAAGAAAAAGGCTGTCCTTCCGGCAGTGCCAACGGCCTGCGGGGATTGCGCTGTTTTTGACAGGGCATTGTGGTACCTTATGGTACATCGAGTTTCAAGTTCCCTGTCAAAAAAGGCGCTCCGCCTGACGGCGGACCATCCCCTTCGGTCGGGCATGCCTCGCGGACGGCAGAAGGCACTCTGGTTGGGGAAGGTTACACCATTGTAAATACTAAATTGGTTGGCCAGTAGTTTGGCGAAGTTGCAGGTTGATCGTCACGCGCGGGCGCTGGCCCGTCTTTTTCCCGAAGCGCTTTCCGGGGCCGGAATTGAATTCAAGCGCAAAATCGCATCTTTGCCGCCCCGGATTCGCTCCATATTCCTCCAGTCTAACTACCCGCATGATTCAAGGTTTTATTTTCGACATGGACGGCACGATGGTGGACAACATGATGACCCACCACCGTGCCTGGCAACGCAAACTGGCATCGCTCGGCCTGGAATTGAGTCTCGACACGGTCAAAGAAAAAATCCACGGCATCAACGAAGAGATCATCGAACGGCTCTTCGGCGACCGGTTCACCCCCGCGGAACGCCGGCGCATCGCCGCTGAAAAAGAAGCGGAATACCGGCAAATTTTCCTGCCCGAACTCAAACTGGTACAGGGGCTCGACGAATTTCTGCAGGCTGCCCACCGGCTCGGCATCCCGATGGGCATCGGCACCGCCGCGCCCGTGGAAAACGTAGATTTTGTCTTGGACCACCTGCAGCTGCGCCCGCTTTTTCGCTCCGTATTGCACGCCCAACTGGTGCACCGCGGCAAACCCGACCCCGAGGTGTTCCTCAAAGTGGCCGAACAACTCGCCCTCCCGCCGCAAAATTGCCTGGTTTTTGAAGATTCGCCCACCGGCGCCGAAGCCGCCCGCCGCGCCGGCATGCCCACGGTCATCATTGCTACCACGCATCAGCCGGAAGAGTTTGCCGGTTTTGATAACGTACTGCAAATCGCTGCCGACTTTTCGGCCTTGCGGCCGGCCGACTGGGTGAAAATCCCCTGAGGGCGTACAGCATCGCGTTACATTTTCCCCTTTTGATTGCAACAACAGCCGCTCACGCCAAACACCGGCCGGCAGGAACTTTGTGCCAAACAATTTTGCCGTTATGCACTGGTTTCCGCGCCTTTTTCCCCGTGTTGTTCTCGCGCTGTTGTGTTGGCGCACCGCTGTGGTTGCGCCGGCGCAAAACCGGTTTGTCCGGGTCGAAAACGGCCGTTTCATGGTGAATGGGCAACCGTATTTTTTTATCGGGACCAACTACTGGTACGGCAGCCTGCTGGCCGATACGCGCAAATCGAGGCGCCGGCTGCGCAAGGAATTGAAATTCCTGAAAAAACAGGGCGTCGACAACCTGCGCGTCCTGGTCGGCGCAGAAGGAGTTTCCGACTACCCGTTCCGGGTATCGCCGGCCCTGCAACCCCAACCCGGCCAGTATGACGAGAAACGCCTGCGCGGCCTCGATTACCTGCTCGACCAGATGGCGCGCCGCCGGATGTACGCCGTGCTCTACCTGACCAACAACTGGGAATGGTCGGGCGGCCTGGCGCAATACCGCGCCTGGGAAGAAGGCTCCGACATCCCGTTTCCGCGGTTGCCCGGCCATAGTTGGGGCGATTTCATGCAATATGTGAGTATTTTTCACTCCTGCACGCCCTGCAAGGAGGCGGTTGTGCGGCACATCCGCTTTATCCTGAACCGCACCAACTCGGTCAACGGCCGGCCCTATACGCAGGACCCCACGATCATGGCCTGGCAGGTGGCCAACGAACCGCGGCCCATGCGCGCCGACAATGCCGCGCCTTTTGCGGAATGGCTGCGCGAAACCACGGCCCTGATCAAATCGATCGATCCCAACCATCTGGTGACCCTCGGCAACGAAGGCACCGCCGGTTGTGAAGGGTCGATGGACCTGTACGAGCAAATTCACACCGACCCGAACGTGGATTATATGACTATCCATATTTGGGCGAAAAACTGGGGCTGGTTTCCCGACACGGCTATTGCACAGAACCTGCCCGGCATCATCGAAAAATGTGCGGCTTATGTCGACCAGCACGATTCGGTGGCCCGGCGCCTGGCCAAGCCCCTGGTGCTCGAAGAATTCGGCCTGCCACGCGACGGCCATTCGTTTTCGCCAACGGCTACCGTGTTGGAACGCGACGCTTACTATTCCAGTATTTTCAAAAAAATCGAGCAGAACAGAAACGGCGGCGGCATGCTGGCCGGTTGCAATTTCTGGGCTTTTGGCGGCCATCCCAAATACCTGGCCAAGGGTTTGTTCTGGAAACCGGGCGACGCGCCATCGGGCGATCCGCCCCAGGAAGAGCAGGGGCTGAACTCCGTTTTTCAAACCGATAAGTCGACCTGGACCCAGGTCAAGACCTTCAGCCTCCTGCTCCAAAACCCGACAGCGGCCTCGTTCACGTTAAAACGATAAAAAGTATGCGTTTTTCCCTGCTTTTCGCGCTTCTTTGCGCCTGGGCAGCGGCGCAGGCACAATCCTCCAGTCTGGCCACCGCCGCCCCGCAACCCAGCCCATCAACTGTGAAAGATACCACGAGCTCAGGCGCGCCGTCCAACCCAAAGGTGACGCGCCGCACCCGCCAACTGTACCAGAGCCTGCACACGCTGCCGCAAAAGGGCTTTTTATTGGGGCATCAGGACGACCTGGCCTACGGCATCGGCTGGAAATACATTCCCGGCGAATCGGATGTCAAGCGGGTGGCAGGCGACTATCCGGCTATTTACGGTTGGGAACTCGGGCACCTGGAGATCGGCGACACGAACAACCTCGATGGCGTACCCTTCGACGCCATGCGCAACTTCATCCGCCAGGGTTACCGCCGCGGCGGCGTCATTACGATCAGTTGGCACTTGCAGAACCCCTTCACCGGCCAATCGGCCTGGGATACCACTGCAGCCGTCCGACATATCCTCCCCGGTGGCGATCAACACACCCGCTACCTGCAATGGCTCGACCGCGTGGCCGATTTTTTGTTGTCGCTTCGGGCTAAAGGCAGATCCATACCCGTGCTGTTCCGGCCGTTTCACGAACACACGGGCTCCTGGTTTTGGTGGGGGGAAAAATGTTGTACGCCGGATGAATACATCGCCCTGTGGCGTATGACGGCCGATTATCTGCGTCAAACCCGCCATGTGAACAACATCCTGTTCGTGTACTCCAGCGCCGAATTTCGCGACGAGGCGCACTACCTGGAGCGCTATCCCGGCGACGAGTACGTGGACGTGCTTGGCTTCGATACGTACATGCACAACGCCGGCGAAGAAGGCAGCGCCAGCCAGTACATCGGCAACGTGCGCCAACGGCTGGCCATTCTTACCGATTTAGCCAACCGGCGCAACAAGCCTACCTGCCTGGCGGAAACCGGCCTGGAACAAATTCCGGTGTCCGACTGGTGGACCAACACGCTTTGGGAAGCCGTCAAAGACTACCCCATCACCTATGTACTCCTGTGGCGCAACGGACGCCCCAACCACTATTACGTGCCCTACCCCGGGCATAGCAGCGAGGCGGATTTTCAAAAATTCGTCAGTCAGGACCGGGTCATGCTGGAAAAAGACGCGCGCGCGGCCGACCTCTACCGTACGAAAGGTTTCTGGGGCTGGCTGTTCAGACGGTGATGATCGGGGCGCCGGACCAGACTGATTTTACAGGATCAACTCAGCATTATGAACGACGCATTTTTTCAAAAACGACTGGCCGGCCTGCGGGAGCAACAGGAACAACTGCTCGCTCGCCCCAACGCACCGGTGCTGCCCGGCAACGGGATCTTCGAACGCTACGAGCACCCCGTACTCACCGCCGCGCATGCCCCGCTGTTCTGGCGCTACGACCTCAACCCCGCCGCCAACCCGCACCTCATGGAGCGCTTCGGCATCAACGCCGTGTTCAACGCCGGCGCCATCAAATGGGCGGGAAAATACCTCGTGTGCGCCCGGGTGGAAGGCGCCGACCGCAAATCGTTTTTCGCCATCGCCGAAAGCCCGAACGGCGTCGACAATTTCCGCTTTTGGGACTATCCCATCACCCTGCCCGAAACCGCCGACCCCGACATCAATGTGTACGACATGCGCCTTGTGCGCCATGAAGACGGCTGGGTGTACGGCTTGTTCTGCACGGAGCGCAAGGACCCCACCGTGCCGGCATGGGATACTTCCTCGGCGGTGGCGCAATGCGGCATAGCGCGCACCCGCGACCTGCTCCATTGGGAGCGTCTGCCTGACCTTCGCACGCCCTCGCCCCAGCAGCGCAATGTGGTGCTGCACCCCGAGTTCGTGCAGGGCCGGTACGCCTTCTACACGCGTCCGCAAGACGGCTTTACCACTACAGGCACGGGCGGCGGTATCGGCTTCGGCTTGTCGACGGACATCAACCCTGCAGTGATCGACCACGAGACCATCATCGATGAAAAACGCTACCACACGGTGAACGAGTTAAAAAATGGCCAGGGCCCGGCGCCGCTCAAAACGCCGGAGGGCTGGCTTCACCTTGCGCACGGCGTACGCCGCACGGCTGCGGGCTTGCGCTATGTGCTCTACCTGTTCGTGACCGACCTGCACGACCTGACGCGCGTGATCTGCAAACCCGCCGGGCATTTCATCGCGCCCCAAGGTGCAGAGCGTGTAGGCGACGTATCGAATGTCGTGTTTTCCTGCGGGTGGATCCTCGACGACGACGGCCAAACCGTGTTCATCTACTACGCATCTTCCGATACCCGCCTGCATGTAGCCACTACCAGCCTCGACCGGCTGATGGATTACTGTAAGAACACCGCTCCCGACGGCTACCGCTCGGCGGCATCGGTGGCCACCTTAAACCGGTGGATTGCCGGGAATTTGAAGTAAATTACCGCTGTTTGCGCATCCGGATTGGCCTTCACCAGCAGCATCGAACCATGCAACGTTTTTTCCTCCTGCTCCCCTTCGTCCTCCTCGCCACCCAAGCCGCCGCCGACATCCGCTTGCCGGCTATTTTCGGCAGCCACATGGTGCTGCAACAGCAAAGCCAATTGACCTTTTGGGGTTGGGCGGCGCCCAAAGACGAAGTGCGCGTGCTGTGCGACTGGCTGCCGGGTCAGCAATTCGAGGCACGGGCCGACCGCAATACGCTGAAATGGTCGGTGCAAATTCCGGTGCCCGCCGCTGAACTGCTTCCGCATACCATTACGATAAAAGGCGGCTGGACTGACCAGGTGCTCGACGATATTTATTTCGGCGAAGTATGGCTCTGTTCGGGACAATCGAACATGGAATGGCAGCCGTCGTGGGGCAATGTCGACATCACCGAAGAGCAATACAACGCCGCCAACGACCCGGGCCTGCGCCTGTTCACCGTGCCGCGCAGCTCCTTGCCGGCGCCGCAGGACGATTGCCGGGGCCAATGGCAGGTGAGCACCCGCGAAACGATGACCCATTTCAGTGCCGCGGCTTATTTCTTCGGCCGCGAACTCCGCAACCGGCTCGGCGTGCCGGTGGGCCTGCTCAACACCTCCTGGGGCGGCACGCCCGTGGAGTCGTGGATACCGGAGGCCAGCCTGCGGGGCATCCCCGGCGTTCAAATCGACCGCGACGACCACCCCATCTGGAACTACGGCCGGGCCGGCTCGCTGTACAACGGCATGATCGCGCCGCTGACCAGCCTGCGCGTCAAGGGTTTTCTCTGGTACCAGGGCGAAACGAACACGTACAACCCGTACGCCTACGCCGGTTTGCTGGCGCAAATGGTGGCCGACTGGCGCACTGTTTTCGGCGAAGCCGACGCGCCGTTTTATTATGTACAAATCGCGCCGTTCCAATACGAAACCCCAAAGGTGGGCGTGCTCGTGCGCGAGCAACAGCGGTTGGCTCTTCAGCAAATCCCGAACAGCGGCATGGTCGTGGTGAGCGATATCGGAAACATTGCCGACATCCACCCGCACAACAAGGTCGACGTGGGCAAACGCCTGGCTGCTTGGGCATTGACGCATACCTACGGCCAGAACGGGCTGCCGGTGTCGGGGCCTTTGTACCGCTCCCACCAGGTGGCGAACGGCCAGATTCGCGTCGAGTTCGACTATGCCAGCCAGGGCCTGCGCGCCGTGGGCGGCCCCCTCACCGGCTTCGAGATTGCCGGCGCCGACCGGGTGTTTTACCCCGCCAAAGCCGTGATCGACGATACTTCGGTCATCGCCTCGGCGCCCCAGGTGCCCGAGCCGGCGGCGTTGCGTTTCGCCTTCGAGAATACCGCCGAGCCCAACCTGTTCAACGCCGAAGGCTTACCCGCCTCCTGTTTCCGGACCGACAACTGGCGGGTGTTTTTCCCGGGTGTGCAGTACGCCGTCACGGGTTTTGACCCCGACGGGCGGGTGCGCATCGCGTTGCATTGCCCGGACCCCGCTTTCAGCATACACTACACCACCGACGGCACGACGCCCGATATCAACTCGCCTCTGGCCACCAACGACACGCCCCTGCTGCTGGCGCCGGGCCAGCCGTTGCTGATCCGCATTTTCGACACCGACGGCGCCCCGGGCCCGCGCACCGACACCATCTTTCTCAAACCGCACCGCGCCCTGGGTAAAGCGGTGACGGCCTCGGCCAGCGCCAGCCCGCGCAAACCCGGCAGCAGCGTCGACCGGAGTCTGACCGACGGCGTGCTCGCCACCCCCGAAGCCCGCGACGATGCCTGGCAAGGCTATGAAGGCACGGATGCCGCGTGGACGATCGACCTGGGCAAGGTACAGCCCGTACAACGCATCTCGGCGGGGTTCCTTTCGGCCACGGCCAACCGGGTGTTCCTGCCGGTGCAGCTGCGTTTTGCAGTATCGGCCGACGGTAAAAATTTTACGGAGATTAGCGTGCAGGAAGAACCTGTTCCGGAAAAAGATACGCCGCCTGCTCGCAAGGTGTATTCGGCAGCCGTTCAACAAAAGGCGCGCTACGTGCGGGTATCGGCACAGAATGTGGGCCGCATTCCGCAGTGGAGCAGCAGCAAAGGCGGTCCGGCATGGTTGTTTGTCGATGAAATCGCGGTGGAATGATCCGGCGGGTTTTGCCTATTTTTGTACACTGGCCGGCCTGTAACCCCGGCCGGAAATTGCGGCACTATCCAACCGGGCGGGCAGCATTTTTTCAACCCGCCCAGGCTTTTTACGTGTGTTTAAATTTCAGTTGCCGGGCGGCAAGCGGCTGATTTTGTTTCAACCTTCGTTAAAATTTTCACCATAGGCACCCGACTACGGCTGTAAATTTTAACGAAGGTTGAAACAAAATTTGTTCACTTTCGCTCCGACACCAAAAATTTAAACACGCTCTCAATCACTGCTCATGCGCGCTTCCACGATTGCCGCCTACCGCCACGACCTCCAACGCGAGCTCGGCCACATCCTCGACTGGTGGGTCAAACACATGACCGACCCGGAGCACGGCGGTTTCCTGGGCCGCATCGACGGGCAAAACCAGCCCCACCCGGACGCGCCCCGCGGGCTGGTGCTCAACAGCCGCATCCTCTGGACCTTCGCCGCCGCTGCCCGCACTCAAAACGACTCCGGCCGGATGGCAAGCGCCGACCGCGCCTACGCCTACTTGCAGGCTAATTTTCTCGACCCCCAGTACGGCGGCGCCTACTGGTCGGTGGCGCCCGGCGGCAGCCCGCTGAACGTCCGCAAACAGATCTACGGCCTGGCATTCGCCATATACGGCCTGTCGGAATACTACCGCGCCGGCGGTCCGAAAACTGCCCTCGACGAAGCCATAGCCTTGTTCCGCTGGATCGAACAGTATAGTTTCGACGGCGTGCGCAGCGGTTACCTGGAAGCCTTCGCCCGCGACGGCAGCCCGCTGGCCGACCTGCGCCTCTCTCCCCGCGACCGCAACGACCCCAAGACCATGAACACCCACCTCCACGTGCTGGAGGCCTATGCCAACCTCTACCGCGTCTGGCCCGACCGCCAGCTGGCCCAGCAACTCCGCCTCCTGATCCAGGTATTTCTCGATCATATCGTGAACCCGCTCTCCGGCCACCTCTGCCTGTTTTTCGACACCGGCTGGGCGCCGCAATCCGACGTGATCTCCTATGGTCACGACATCGAGGCCGCCTGGCTGCTGCTCGAAGCTGCCGACGTGCTCGGCGATAGCGCCCTGATCCAGAAATGCCGCGACAATGCCGTCATTATGGCTATCGCCGCCGCCCGTGGCCTCGACGAAACCGACGGCGGGCTCTGGTACGAGAACCACCTGGCTGAAAAACACTGGTGGGTACAGGCCGAGGCTATGGTGGGGTTCTTAAACGCCTGGCAACTCAGCGGTGAAGAACACTTTCTGGACAAATCGCTCGGTTGCTGGCAATTTGTGCAGCGCCACCTGCTCGACCATGCCCACGGCGAGTGGTTCTGGGGCGTAGACGCCCGGCACCAGGTGTTGCCGGGCGAGGACAAAGCCGGGTTTTGGAAATGCCCGTACCACAACGGGCGGGCGTGTATGGAAATAATGGAGCGGTTGTAACGCGCACTGCCACAGCGCCGTAAAGGTGGATCCTACACGATCGTCCGCCACACCTTCTCCCCTTCCGGACCCGCCGGCCCGGCCGCCGGCGCTGCTTCCGCCTTCAGGCGGTCCCACCAGCTGCGCTTCAGGATTACGGCGCACACCGCCAAAATGGCCGCGTTCCCGAAAAAAGCGCCCGTATGTCCCAGAATGAGGTACATCGGCAGCAGGGCCATGTTCACCTGCGCGATGATGCCGACGGCCACGTTGAACAGGTCCAGTTTGAAGTCCTTGTTGCCTTGGAAATCCGGGTTTTCGGCCACCACGGCGTCGTGCACGGGTTTCCAGAACCCCCAGGGGCGCACCGTTTGGTAGAAATGTTTGAGCGTAGCCATGTCGGTGGGTGGTGCGGCATAGGTGCCGGCAATACTGCCGCCGAGCGACAGCACAAACAGCAGCGGGAACCAGTACAGTGGCAGGCCGGTAAAGATGAGCGGGAAAACCAGCGCCGCTGCGATGCCCGCGAGCATGCCCCAAAAGAACCCGCGCGCATTGAAGCGCCACCAGTACCAGCGCAGCACATTGGCCGCGATATAACCGCCGTACAGGGCCGAAACGATCCATTGCAGGATGGAATTGACGTCGCCGGCAAACAATCCGAGTACGATACTGACCGCCACCACCACCAGCCCGACGGCGTAATTCATACTGACCGTCTCGCGGGTGCTGGCCCGGGGATGGATGTACTTGAGGTAAATATCGTTCACGATGTATGCTTGCGCGGCGTTGAGCGTGCCGGCGAACGTGCCCATGAAAGCGGCCAGCAGCCCCGTGAGCACCAAACCCATCAGCCCCGCCGGAATAAACTGGTTGATGGCCGCGGGCAGAATTTTTTCAAAATCCACCGCGCCCCTGGCGTCGTGCAGGTTGAGTTGATCGTAATACAACAACGCCAGTACTGTAAAGCCGATGATCATGGCGTAACGCACCGGCATGAGGATCACCGAGACGAAGCCAGACATTTTGGATGCTTCTTCGGGCGAACGGGTGGACAGGATTTTCTGCATGTCGTAGTTGGGCGCCGGGCCGGCCAGGCTGGCCAGCACGCCCTTGAACAACATCATCATGAAAAAGAAGCCGAACGGCGAGAAGCCGTCCGACGCGATTTTTTGATTCACTTCCGCGATTTGTTTGCTCCAGTCCAGGTTCAGGTTCCAGCCGAAAAACGGGCTGAACCAACCGGCCGGTACCGCCAGCGGATGGAGCGAGAGGTGGTACATGGCGATACCCGCCACGCCAAAGGAGGCGATGGTCATGAGGGAGTACATGATCACGTCGCCCAACACGATGCCCGACATGCCCCCGATCACCGAGTAAAACACCGCAAAAAGGGTGAAGAGGATACCATATAAATGCCCCACATAGGCCGCCGGCACCTCGAAGGGCACATACGGCGCCACCAGTTCCCATGGGATAAATATCTCGATGAACTTACCCAGTCCCACAAACCCGTAAGCCAGAAAGCCCAGGCAGGCGATAATGGCAAACGCCACCACCACCGTATGCGACGCGCGCGTGTCGGCGCCGGCGCCAAAACGCGTTTGCAGCCACTCGCCGCCGGTGGCTACGCCCGAACGGCGCAGCCAGCGCGAGAGGAACATCATCAGGAAGATCTGGTTGAAACAGGGCCACAGCCAGGGGATCCACACCGAGTTCATGCCATATACAAAGCAGATGGTGACCATCCACATGGTGCCCGAAATGTCAAACATGTCGGAGGCGTTGGACAGCCCCAGCATATACCAGGGCAGGCTCTTGCCTCCCAGCAGGTAGGCTTCCTTGCTCTGGCGTGCGCGCTTGCGCACGAGCAGGCCGATCAGCACGGTGGCGGCCAGGTAGCCGAAAATAATGAGCAGGTCGATGCCGGTGAGTTTCATATATAATTTGGTTAAGGGCGTGTCGGGGGAGCTGCTGAAGTCAAAAATGGTTCTTTCCCGCTCCGTTTTCACCTTTTTCAGAACCCTAACTCCGGCTCCCGACAAATCGGGGCAGGTTATGCTCCTACAAAAACGCAACAACAGGAGGAAAAGCCCTCCTTTTTGACTCCAGCAGAACATCCCCAACATGCCAGGCTACAGCGCCGGGAACGCGCTAAATTGGCAATAGTCGGGCAATACAAAAGTCACGAACCTGGCCCGGTCGCAAGCGCGCGCTTTCGTTCAAAGTGCAGGGGGAAATGTAACGGCCACCCGGTTTCCGATTTCATATTCCAAAAAAGAAGGGGCGGCGTCCGGTTTCCGGCCGCAAAAATGCGCATCTTGCACGCCTGAATGAAACAATTGCCCCCGCCCACCAAGCTGGAGTACGCGTACTTTTAGTCCTTGAAAAAATCAACTGCATGAAAAAAACGCTACCCCCCCGGTTTGGGGCTGTTTGGATACTGCCCGCCATCCTGTTTATGAACAACACCCTCAGTATGGGACAAGCCCCTTTGATCGATTCCGTCGTGCTGGCCGCCGACCAGGTAGCGCGCTATGGCAAGTTTGAATGCACCGTTTACCTAAAAGCCGCCGTGCTCAACCCGTACGATTACGACGAGATCAGGGTGCAGGGCGCCTTTACCGGCCCGAACGGCCAGAGCATGATGGTGGATGGTTTTTTCATGGAAGACTTTAGCCTTAACACCGCCAACGGCATCCTCACACCCTTGGGCGCCGGGCATTTCAAGTTGCGCTTTTGCCCCGCGGAGGAAGGCGCCTGGTCGGTCGTGGCCAAAGTGACCACCGCCGCCGGTACGGCTGCGGCGCCCGCGCAAGCCTTTACCTGCACGGCTTCGCCGGCGAAAGGCTTCATCCGGCGCAGCCCCGGCAATTATTTCCGCTTCGACAACGGCGAGCAATACGTGCCCGTCGGGCAAAATGTAGCCTGGCAGAACAACAACATTTACCTCGATTTCAAAAACTGGCTGGGTGATATGGCGGCCAACGGCGCCAATTTTTACCGCCTCTGGATGGCCCATTGGGGCCTGGGCATCGAGTGGAAAAACAACACGTCGGGATTTTCCGGTTTGAAAAAATACAAGCAATCGGCGGCGTTTTACCTCGACTGGCTGCTCGACTTCAGCGCCGCAAACGGGCTGTACATGATGCTGACCATCAACCACCACGGCCAGTACAGCACCAGTGTAAACCCCAACTGGAGCGAAAACCCCTACAATGCCGCGCTGGGCGGGCCGCTCAGCAAACCCCAGGACTTTTTTACCAACGCCACCGCCCGTGCCCTGCACAAAAACCGCCTGCGCTATATCGTGGCGCGCTGGGGTTATTCCACGCATGTGCAATGCTGGGAACTGTTCAACGAAGTGGACCTCACCGACGGCTTTTTCCTCAACGCCGCCAATGTGGTCGACTGGCACGGCGAAATGGCGGCGTACCTCAAATCGATCGACCCGTATCAACACCTCGTCTCGACCAGCGGCTCCCGGCCCGCGGCATTTGACGACATCTGGGAACTGAGCACGATGGATTTCACCCAGGAGCATATCTACCGCGGCGTGGCCAACATCGAAGTGCCCATAGCCGAAACGGCGCGCGCACTGCTGAACAATTTTAACAAACCGGCCCTGATCGGCGAGTTCGGGCTCTCCGGCTCGGGCACCCAAACCGCTGCCGACGACCCCACCGGCATTCACCTGCACAACGGCATGTGGTCGGGTTTGTTTTCCGGTGCTGCCGGCACGGCCATGACCTGGTGGTGGGACAATTATGTGGAGCCCAAAAACCTGTATCACCATTTCGCGCCCTTGGCGGCTGTAGCCCAGCAGGTGCCGTTTGCCGCCGGCCAGTTCCAAACGGTAGCGGCCGTTGTGACCGGCGGGCCGCCGAGCGACCTGTCTTTCAGCCCGGCCGCCGGCTGGGGCGCGGCCACCGCCGCCGCGTTCACCGTAGACGCCGGGGGAAACCTCACTCCGGGCGTAACCGAACTGGGCCAGTTTCTGTACGGCGCCCAATGGAACACCCAATACCGCAACCCGCCGCAATTCACGGTCACGTTTCCGCAAGCGTCCAAATTCAGGGTGCGCACCGGCGGTAACGCCAGCCAGGGGCCCAAAATCGTCATCTCGCTCGACGGCGTACAGGTACTCAGTCAAAACGGCCAGGTGGGCTCCACCTATGCGATCGACGTGCCGGCGGGCCAACACACGATTCAGGTGGACAATCAGGGCACCGACTGGATCGAGATCGCCGAGTATGTATTTGAAAAGATCGGTTTGTCGCTCGATGCTTTCGTCCTGCGCTCCGCCGACCAAACCAAGTCGGCCGGTTGGCTGCACCAAAAGCAGTACAACTGGGAATATGTGAAAAACAACGGCGCGCCGCCGGGCCCGATTTCGGGTTTGCAGGTGACGGTGTCCGGGATGGCGCCCGGGGCTTATGCGCTGCATTGGTGGGATTGCGCCTCCGGCAACCTGCAACAAACCACCGCCGGTACGGCCGACGCGGCCGGCAACCTGTTGCTGAATTGCCCGCAGATTCTCTGGGATGTAGCCTTCACCGCCGAAGCCGTGCCCGTGGGCGCACACGAAGCGATAGCCACAGCGCCGGCGTACGAAACGTTTTATCCGTCTCCGGCGCCGGCCAATAGCGCCGTCTTTTGGGCCGCCGAGCGGGCGGCGCCAGGCCCCTGGACCGCGCGGCTTTTCAATGTAAACGGGCAGTTGTTGCGGCAAACTACAGTACCGGTTTCCGGTGGCGCACCCGTGGCGCTGCCCCTGGCCGGATTACCGGCAGGCCTGATCGTGGTAGCCCTCGACAACGGCCGCGAAATACGGCGCGGAAAGGTGCTGATCGGATTGGAATAACATGTTTGACCAGTGGCTTGAGCGCTAACTGGAGTCATCATAAACCATCATCATGCGGATTATTGCCCTTTGTCTGTTGTGTGTATTCGGGCTGCAAGCCCTGTCGGCCCAAGGGCCCCGCATCGAGCGTTTGCCGGGCGACCTGGAGGTGGCCGAACTGCCGGTTTCGAACATCCTGCCCAGTAAGAGCGGATTCCTTTGGTTCGGTACCTGGTTCGGGCTGTTTCGCTACGACGGTTACCGCCTCAAGGAATACATGCCCACGGCACAGTGGGACGACAAACCCATAAATGCCTATAAAATTTCCTGCCTGTTCGAAGACAAAGCCGGCATCCTCTGGATTGGTTTGTACTCCGGCGGCCTGTTCCGGTTCGACCCCCTCACCGAGCAGGGCACGGTGTACCAGTTCAGGCAAAACGACCCGGCCACTCTTTCCGAAAACACCGTGCATTGCATCGCCGAGGACCCCTACGGCAACATCTGGGCGGGTACCCGCCAGGGGCTCAATCGCCTGGACCCCCGTACCGGCAAGGTGCAGCGTTTTTTTGCACAACCCGGCGTTGCCAATGCTTTGCAAAACCACCAGATCCGGTCCTTGTGCGTCGGGCGCGACGGCCAGCTTTGGGTAGGCACGTACAACGGCATCGCCCGGGCGACGATCGCACCCAATGGCAACCCGGTTTTTCAACATTTTTTCCTGACCCCCGCAGCCGAAAAATCACCCCCCGGCGTGGAATCGCCCCACGATTTTATTTTTACGATCAAAGAAGACAACCATACCGACGGGCTGTTGTGGATCGGCACCAAGGGTGGGTTGAAACGGCTCGACACCCACCAGCCGGACTTCCTGGCGGGGCTTACCCATTTTCGCGCGCATGCCGGCGGGTTGAGCGACAATTTCGTGGAGACCATCCTGGAAACGGAGGAAGGCCCAAACCAAATTCTCTGGATCGGCACCTACAACGGCCTGAACCGGCTAGACGTCGCCACCGGAACTTTCAGCGCCTTTCTGCCCCGGAAAGGCGATCCCGCCAGCCTCAACGACAATGTGGTGATCGCCCTCGCCGTCGACCACTCCGGCCTCATTTGGGTGGGCACCAACAAAGGCGTGAACAAGATCAACCCCATACCCAAGCCTTTCCGGAACCTGAATTTCGGCAATTCCAACGAAAACAACCTCTGGTCGCTTACCGGCAGCAGCAAAAACGGCACCGAAATCTGGGCCGGCAGCGCTGGCGGCGGGTTGAAACATATCGTGGTGCGCGGCCAGGAATTTGTGGCCGAACCGGTCTCCCTGGCACAGCTGACCGGGGCGCCCCAAGCCAACTTTATTTACGACTTACACCTCGACGCAGCGGGTTGGCTTTGGGTGGCCACCCGGGGCGCCGGCATCATCCGGTACCGGGCCCGGGGTCAGCCGGCCTGGGAACGGTTCAACATGCGTTCGCACCAACTGAGCGATAATTTTGTCATGTGCGTGCATGAGGACACCGCAGGACGCCTGTGGTTCGGCACCTGGGAAGGCGGGCTGATCCGGTTCGACCGGCGCACCGGGCAGTTCCAAACCATCAAAACCCTGGGAGAAAAAGACGAAATCCGGCTGACCGATTTCCCGCTGGTCGAAATTTATTCCATGCCGGGCGGCGTATCCGGGACCATGGACCTGTGGATCGGCACGCGCGGCGGCGGGCTGCTGCAGGCAACCGTCGATTCGGCCGGGCGCATCACCCGGTTGAAAAATGCGTTCACCTTCGCAGCCCGGGGCGCTGGTCACATCAGTAGCGATAACATCACCTGTATCGCACAGGGCCCCGACCAGGCCCTGTGGGTGGCTACTGAAGACGGCCTGAACTGCTGGGACAGCGCCCGCCAGTGTTTCGTATCGTGGAACATTGCCGACGGATTGCCCGACCGCATGGTGCACACCATATGTTTCGACGGCCCGCAAAAGAGCTGGATCTCGACCGGCAAGGGTATCGCCCAACTGGAATTTGACGAGCACCGGAAACTGACCGGTGTGCGGACGTTCGATAAATCGGACGGCCTGCCTACCAACCTCTTTCACGATGGCTCCGGGTGGCTGTCGCCCGAAGGATGGCTGTTCTTGGGCAGTTTCGAAGGTTTGTGCTATTTTCCTACGGCGCAGATCAGGGAAAACACACAGCCGCCAACCGTGGTGTTTACGGGGCTGAGCGTGTTCAATCAGCCGGTGATGGTGGGCGAAAACGCCAACAAAAAGCGCCTGCTGGCTACGGACATCAACTTTGCCGACCATATTGTACTGGCCTATGCCGACAATGTGTTTTCGGTCCAGTTTGCCGCGCTCGACTTTGAAGAACCCCGGAAAAACCGCTACGCATACCGGCTGCTGGGTTTTCACGACGAGTGGGTGTACGTAGATGCGGCGAACCGCGAAGCCCATTTTACCAACCTTTCGGAAGGCGAGTACACGCTGGAGGTGAAAGCCGCCAACCACGACGGCGTGTGGAATGAAACGCCCAAACAACTCCGAATCTGCATCAACCCGCCATGGTACCGCTCGGTTTGGGCCTACATTTTTTACGCTTGCGCCCTGGTAGTGCTGGCATATTGGTACCGGCGCATGGAGCTGGCGCGGGTGGAATTGAAAAACCAGGTCAAAATGGAAACCCTGCGCAGGGAAAAAACGGAGGAAGTGGAACGCATGAAAGTGCGGTTTTTTACCCACGTTTCACACGAACTGAAAACGCCCCTCACCCTCATCATCACCCCGCTGACCGACCTGCTCAAAGGCAACCTGGCGCCCGCAGAAACCCACGAAGTGTACGAAGTGATGCACCGCAACGCCGGACGCTTGCTCCACCTGATCAACGAGATCCTCATTCTGCGTAAAACGGAAGAAGGGCTGATGAAACTGTCGGTGCAGCGGCATGATCTGGTCGAATTCCTCCGCGACATTTGTGTGGCGTTTCGTGAATTGGCCCATTCCCAACACATCGAATTCCGGTTTGTGGCCACCACCGAAGCCCTGCCTGTGTGGTTCGATCGCGAACAACTGGAAAAAGTGATGTATAACCTTTTGTCCAACGCCTTCAAATTTACCCCTGAAAGCGGGCATATTACGGTCAAACTCGACACGGAAGGGGACCGCGTATGGGTGGAAGTAGAGGACGACGGCAGAGGCATCAGCACAGCCGAACAACCCCATATATTCGAGTTGTTCTATACCGGCCAGGCCGACGCGGCACTGGAGAAAAGCACCGGAACCGGCATCGGATTGGCATTATCAAAAAGCATCATGGACCTGCACGGCGGTACTATAGGCGTTGAAAGCGCCGGCGTGGGGTGCGGGAGTACGTTTGTGGTGTCGTTGCCGCTGGGCAATACACATTTTAAAAAGGAAGACCTAGTCGCCGGGGCTCCCCCGGAAAATGGGCAACAGCCGGAAGCCGCGGCACACATGCAGGCACCGAACGGTAAAGAACCGGAACCAGAAGCCCGCGACCTGCCACTCGTGCTGATTGTGGACGACCACGCGGATATCCGGAACTACATCCGGATCCGGCTGCAACCGGGTTACCAGGTGGAAGAAGCCGGAGGCGGGATCGAAGGCTGGCTAAAAACGCACGAACAATTGCCCGATCTGGTCATCAGCGACATCCTTATGCCCGACCTGAATGGCCTGGATCTGTGCCGCCGCATTAAGTCCGATCCGCTGACCAGCCATATCCCGGTCATCCTGCTGACTGCCAAAGGCAACACCTCCACCCAAATCGACGGGTTGGAAGCCGGGGCCGATGCCTATATCGCCAAACCCTTCGATCCCGAACTGCTTTTGGCCCGTATGCGCAACCTCCTCCAGGCCCACGAACGCCTGCAAAAGCATTTTCAGCAGGGCGGTGTTCAGGTGACGCTCAAGGAGTTGAATATCAGCCACCTGGATCAGCAGTTTTTGGAAAAATGCATGGACATCATCGAGCGTCATCTCGCCGACCCGGAATATTCGGTGGAACAACTCGGCAAGGCTATGTTCATGAGCCGCATGCAATTATACCGCAAGATCAAAGCCCTCACCGGCGATTCGCCCAACCATTTTATCCGGGCATTGCGGCTCAACCGCGCCGCGCAACTGCTGGAAAAAGGGTTCAGCGTGGCGGAAGTAACCTACCAGGTAGGTTTTCAGGACCTGAAATATTTCCGCGAGAGTTTCCGCAAACAATTCGGCGTCAACCCCAGCGAGTTTGGGGTGAAACGGAAGGGGTAGGTGGGAATGTCCATTCCTCAATCCAGTTGTTTCAACGCCGCCGCCACCGCACCGGCCAGGCGGGCATTGTTGCGTACCAGTTCGATATTGGCGGCCAGGCTACGGCCCCCGGTCAGTTGTTCGATCCGGGCCAATAAAAACGGTGTGATGGCTTTCCCCCTGACGCCCTGGCGGTCGGCGTCCGCCAAGGCGGCGGCGATGGCATTTTGCATCACTGTGGGGTCGAGTTGATGGGCTTCCGGCACGGGGTTGGCGACGACCGCCCCGCCCTCCAGGTTCAGGGCCCATTTAGCATGCAGAAGTTGGGCGATGGCTTCGGCCGTATCGAGCCGGTAATCCACCCCCAGGCCGCTTTTTCGGGTGTAAAAAGCAGGGAATTCGTCGGTTTGGTACCCCAGCACCGGCACGCCAAAGGTCTCGAGGTATTCGAGGGTCAGGCCGAGATCGAGGATACTTTTAGCGCCGGCGCACACTACAGCCACCGGGGTGCGGGCGAGTTCCTGCAGGTCGGCCGAAATATCCATCGTGCTGGCTGCACCGCGGTGAACGCCGCCGATGCCGCCTGTGGCGAAAACGCGGATGCCGGCCAAATGCGCGATGATCATGGTGGAGGCCACGGTGGTGGCGCCGTGAAGCCCGCGGCTGACGAGGTAAGGGATGTCGCGGCGGCTGGCTTTGGGAATAACAGAACCGGCCTTGCCCAGTTGCTCGATCTGCCCGGGGTGGAGTCCGGCCACGAGTTTCCCACCCAGGATGGCGCAGGTGGCGGGCACGGCCCCGGCGTCGCGCACCGTTTTTTCTACCAGCAGGGCGGTTTCCACATTTTTGGGATAAGGCATGCCGTGGGCGATAATGGTACTTTCCAGGGCTACTACCGGGAGGTGTCCGGCCAGTGCAGCCTGGATTTCGGGGCTGAGCGACAAATACGGGTTCATGTGCTGAAAAATTAACAGCGTGAGCAGGAATGCCGGCAAATTCTAAAAAATTTTATTTCCGGGAGTTGTTTTTACCTGAAAGAGCAAATACCTTTGCCCCCGCTTTTGAAAAAAGGCATTGCCTCATTAGCTCAGTCGGTTAGAGCGGCGGACTGTTAATCCGTAGGTCCAAGGTTCAAGTCCTTGATGAGGCGCCCAAAAGGTCACTGCAAATTGCGGTGGCCTTTTTTCATTCCCGGGCACGTACGCACACGGCGCTCTGGTTTTAGAATGCGCGGAGAATGCCGCATCTTTGCGCGCCCTGACCCGATCATCCATCACAAACAAAACCATTCCATGAGTCTAGTTGCAGTCGGCACGGTCGCCTTCGACGATATTGAAACGCCCTATGGGCGCGCCGAAAAAGTCATTGGAGGAGCTTGTACTTATATCGCCCTGTCGGCCTCTTATTTTACACGGCCGGTGCGCATTGTTTCGGTGGTGGGCGGCGATTTCCCGCCGGACATGCTCGATTACCTCCGAAAGCGCGGGGCCGACCTCGAGGGCCTGCAGATCCGGCCCGAGGAAAAATCGTTCTTCTGGGCCGGCAAGTACTACCGCGACCTGAATACCCGCGACACCCTCGATACGCAATTGAATGTGTTGGCCGACTTCGATCCCGTACTGCCGAAATCCTACCGGCAACCGGAATTTCTGATGTTGGGCAACCTCACACCCCAGGTGCAGCTTCGGGTGCTGGCGCAATTGAAGCGCCGGCCCAAACTGATCGTGATGGACACGATGAATTTCTGGATGAATACCGCCATGCCCGATTTGTTGCGGGCGCTGAAGAAAATCGACGTGCTGACGATCAACGACGAAGAAGCCCGCCAGCTGTCGGGCGAGCATTCCCTGGTAAAAGCGGCCAAAGTGATCCACACCATGGGCCCGCGGTATTTGGTCATCAAAAAAGGCGAACACGGCGCGCTGTTGTTTCACCGGGGCGAGGTGTTCTTTGCTCCGGCGCTACCCCTGGCCGAGGTGATCGATCCCACCGGCGCCGGCGACACCTTCGCGGGCGGGTTTATCGGCTGGCTGGCGAAAACCGGCGATCTTTCGATGGGCAATATGCGCCGGGCGATCATTTACGGCTCCGCCATGGCGTCGTTTTGTGTCGAAAAATTCAGTATCGAACGGCTTCAGGGGCTTACGCCGGCCATGATCCGCAAACGGGTGCAGCAATTTGCCAATTTAGTCCACTTTCAAATTTAGACCATGTTTGACAACATTTTTGGGAACCTCCAGGAAAAACAAGCCGAGCTGCAGCAAAAACTGGCCGGCATGCTGGTGGAAGCCGAAGCCGGCGACGGAGCCGTGACGGTACAAGCCGGGGCCGATATGCACCTGGAAAACATACAGATCGATCCGGCTAAAATCGACCTCTCCGACCGCGAACAACTCGAAGACCTCCTCGTGGTGGCCGTCAACCGTGCGCTGGAACTGGCCCGCGAGAAAGCCGCCGTCGAAACTCAAAAATTGCTGCAGGGCATATTGCCATTCGGCGGCATGGATCAGTTTTTAAAACCCTGACAAGCCCCGCCGGCATACTTTCCCCCACTTCCGGGCGTTTATTTGTCCAAAAATTCGAATTTCGGATGCGACTTTTTTCACTCTTCTTTTTGCTCTCCCTCCATCTCGCCCTCAAGGCGCAGGTCACCTCGGAGAAACTGGTTTCGTATTTTTCGTTCAGCGAATGCAAAGGCCTCGATGAAAGCGGCAACGGCTCCACTGGTGCGCTCATCGGCAATGCCTCCTGCGTATGCGGGGTGCGCGACTCGGCCATTCACCTCGATGGCGCCGGCGATGCCATTTTCTTTGTCGGCCCGGTGAGCGATGTATTCACCACCAGTGATTTCTCTATCAGTTTTTATTTTAAACCCGACCCTGTGGCTGCTTCCCTCGGCGGGTCGCAGGTATTGTTGTCCAAACAGGAAAACTGCAATACAACCCGGGCATTTTGGGTCCGCTTTAACCCGAAAAGCAAAAAAATATCCTCCGGCATCAGCCAGAACGACACTCTGCTCGTCACCGTAACAGCCGACCTCGACGACGACGCGTGCTGGCAGTATATCACCCTCACCCGCAGCAATACCGTATATACTATTTATGTGAACGGGGTAATGCGCGATAGCAAATCCAGCGCGGCGCGGATCGACCTCACCTCCAATGCCGTATTGAAGGCCGGCGAACCGGTATGCACGCTCGACCGCGCCTTCAAGGGCGCCATCGACGAAATCCGCGTGTACAGCCGGGCCCTGAAACCCGATGACATCGAGGAGCTGAACTTGCGCCCGGACAAGATCCTGAACAGCGACACGATCATTTACCTCGGCAACTCCCTGCAAATTACCACCACCGAAACCTGTGCGGATAACTTTCAGTGGACGCCCACCACGGGGGTCTCCGACGATATGACGGCAAATCCCCAGATCACGCCGACACAAACGACTACCTACGAGATCAAATTTCTCTACCAGGGGTGCACAGCCGAGGATACCATCCTGATCACAGTGATTGACCCCGATACGCTCGATTGCAACCAGGTTTTTATTCCCAATGCGTTCACACCGGGCGGTTCGCCCGGCCGGAATGATCTCTTCTCGATCAGCAACCCGTACTCTGTCGATGAGTTTATTTCGTTTGAAGTGTTCGACCGTTGGGGTGGGCGGGTTTTCAATGCCGCCACGGTTTTTGACGCCTGGGACGGTCAGTTCCAGGGTCAGCCGGTCAATCCCGGCGTATTTCTGTACCGCCTCCGTTATCGCTGCAACGGGGTCGAACGGGTAAAGGCCGGCAACCTTACCTTGCTGCGGTAATATCCTTCCAGCTTACGCTCTTTTACAAAATAGAAGAAGCCCGGTGGCGCATTTGCCCCGGGCTTTTTCACTAAACCGTTTCTATTGTATGAAGCTACAATACGAATATCCAAACGCGTGCCAATTCTGAAAATTTCACCCTTCCATCAAAAAAAAAGTTAATTTGGTAACGATGAAAGAATAAGGTCATGATTTCGAGGGTCCAATTTGACGGCAAATAAGGCGCGAGGAGGGCGCATAGTGGCACTACGCAACCGACGAGCAACGACATTTGCCGTCAAATTGGACCCTCTAAATCGTGACTTTATTCTTTCATTGTTACTAAGCTGAAATATTGGAAGATTATTCGACTTTGAGCGTTTTCACTTCCCCGTTGGGGGTTACCCAAATAAATTCTTTTTTCACCACCGTTTTTTCTTGCGGTTTATAGGGTTCCAGCGTGTAGCGGGCGATCAGGTTGTAGGAGAACTGTACGGCGGGTTCCAGGATCTCCGGATGGAGTACGATGTCGTAGTCGTTCGCCGGAATGGCATTGTAGAACCGGCTTACCGGCTTGTCGGCCATGTTTACAACGGCGTTGTATTTGTCGTTTTGTTCCAGAATCTGGGAGCTGAAGGCCTGGTAGCTTTCATAGCGGTTGATTGGGTAGGCCACCCAGGCATTTTCGGCGGTCAGAAGATAGGCTGAATCGAGTTTAATGCCGATACTCCAGTACTTGGCTTCGATGTCGTTGAGGTAGGCGAAAGTCGCCTCGCGGAGTTCCTTGTACACCTTGTTGGGGTCTTTGATGAAGTAATCCACTTTCACGATGTCGTAAATTTCCTGTTGGGCAGCGGCGGTCACGATATCATCCAGCAATCCGGGCTTGGTGTACCGGATGTGCACATTCTTCTGCAACTCAAATCCTTTGGGAATTTCCGTGTAGGTTTTTTTGGAAAACAACTTCTTGCTCACATCATATTCGTATTTGGGCAGGAAATTCACCATGTCCACATAAATATCTTCCGCAGGGATACCCAGGTTTTTGATCGCCGACAGGAATCCGTTGAGGCGGTTGTTG
>JBGARJ010000033.1:0-61139 GCA_044230315.1 Saprospiraceae bacterium | reverse complement strand
AAACGTTAGGCCTCTCCGAGGCCCCCAAAATCGACGTTTAATGGCTCATGCTACAAACGTTGGGCCTCTCCGAGGCCGTAGAATGTTCAACTGTAGGTGTCGATCTATCCAAAACTCACGTTACAGTAGAAATTGCTGGCGAGGATGCCAACAACGGCATTAAGACTTGATTTTCAATTGTTTGCAAAAACGTGCCGAACCATTGTATTGACGCAACCCAATGCGGGAAACATCCTAACAGAGAATAAATGGTTTGAGCGTTTCTTATTCCCCGAGAGCAGCCCGTATTTTTTCCAGGTCCAATTTTGTTGCAAACGCCAGTTCATCCTGTTCCGTGGCAAAGCCATTTGCATGAATGGTGACCAACGTTTGGCCCATTGGAACCTGAATTTCTGTCGACCGGATTTTAGTGGAGCCGTTGTCGGAGTCCTGCATTTCCGTTTTTAAAACAGCCCTGCTGGTACCTACCCGAACGGTCTTGGCGCCTTGTCCCATCATGCTTGGGTTGGCGAGGTACATATTCATCGTGGTGATCATCGGTGAATTGGCCAGGATCTGGACCTCCGCGTTATTTTCGTCTTTTGCTTCATTGCGGTATCTTTTGGTAATTTGCAGGCCGCCTCCGATCATTCCCATCCCGGCTGAATTAATTTCGCTTTCCCCGTCGGCTTTAAGTCCATTGATTTCGGCCGGGAGGGCATCGGCGACTTGTTGGGCCAGCAGCGCGTTGATCTCGTTGATGGCATCCTGCAGACTGAGTTGGGCTTGCTTATAATCCTGCTTTGCCAAAAAGTCTTGAGCTTCCTTGATATAGGTTTCTGCCTGGCTTTGCGCGGTTACCCGTAGGCCGATCAAAGCGGCGAAGAATAAGAAAAGAGCAATTTTTTTCATAAGAATTCATCAGTTTTAGTATGCTTTGAACCAAGCAAATGTACTTGTAATCAATGGCATTTTAAGCTTATCGCTCCTTGGGGCAAAAAATTAATTTTTTCCATGCTGAACCCGTTTTCCCAGACCATGCACCATCATTTTTTCCGGCCTCAACCACCTGCGGCGCTTCCCCGGCGCCTGCGTTCTGGAGCGTTCATTGCCTGCTTGTGTTGGTGGGGCGTTCAATTGCCCGCACAAACGCTCCCGGTGTTAAATATCGTCGATTTCGGCGCAAAAAACGACAGTAATGCCCTCAGCACTGTCGCCATCCAGGCCGCTATCGACCGGGCGAACGCCAACCCGGGCGGCGGGATCGTGCGGGTGCCGGCCGGGGCGTTCCGCAGCGGCAGCCTCCACCTCAAAAGCAACGTCGAACTCCAGCTGGACGAAGGCGCCACCCTGCTCGGCAGCACCAGCCGCTTCGATTACAGTAAAATCACCTGGCATGCCCTCTTGCTGGCCGACGGACAGGAAAATATCGCCGTGACCGGGCCGGGCGCCATCGACGGCCAGGGCGCCGCACTCGCGGCCGATGTCGTACGGTTGGTGAAAACCGGGGTCATCGTCGATCCTTATTGGGGCAACAACCGCCCGCACGAACGGGAACGCCCGCAACTCATCGAATTCGTGCGCTGCAAAAATGTGCGCATTACCGGCCTGATGCTGCGGAATTCGGCCTGTTGGGTACAAACCTACCAGGAATGCGACGGTCTGCGCATCGAACGCGTCCGCGTGGAAAGCCGGGCATACTGGAACAACGACGGCATCGACGTGGTCGACTCACGGAATGTGCTCATCCGCGACTGCGATATCAATGCGGCCGACGACGGCATCTGCCTGAAATCCAGTTTCCCGCCCGCATTTTGCGAGAATATCGTGATCGAAAACTGCCGGGTGCGGTCCAGCGCCAGCGCCCTGAAATTCGGCACCGCCACCCGCAGCGGATTTCGCAACGTACGGGTCCGGAACCTCCAAATCGCCGATACCTACCGGTCGGCCATTGCCCTGGAGATCGTGGACGGCGGTTTTATGGAAAACATCGAAGTGTCGGATATTCTGGCCAAAAACACCGGAAACGCTATTTTTATTCGCCTTGGGCGCCGCAATCTTGAAAAACCGGCCGGCTCGATCCGCCATATCCGGATCCATGATGTGACGGTAGAAGTGCCCACAGGCCGCCCCGACGCCGGTTATGCCTTTGAAGGCCCCGAAGTCACCGAGCCGCACAACCTGAACCCCGCTTCCATCACCGGTTTGCCGGGGCATCCGGTGCGCGATGTGACGCTGGAAAACATCCATATCCGTTTTGGCGGAGGTGGCGCCCGCGAACGGGCCTGTGTATCGCCCGATTCATTGGACCAGGTGCCCGAGCGGCCGGCCGACTACCCCGAATTTTCGATGTTCGGCGAGCTGCCGGCCTGGGGTTTCTATGTGCGGCATGCATCGGGTTTGCGGTTAAAAAATATCTTTCTGGAGTGTGTGGAACCCGATTTCCGGCCGGCGTTCGTGTTCGACGATGTACAAGATCTGGCGCTCAAGGGCGTGCAGCTGGCGGGTAGCGGCGGTACGCCCGACGTGGTGTTGCGCCAGGTATCGGACGTTCACCCTAAAAAAATGAGACGCCGGGGCGCCAAGCTGGTGTTGTACCGGCCGGCCAAATAAGCCCGGCGTTTCATAATATTAATCAAACGTTTAAAAAACAGGTTTAAATCACTTGTGTAATCGACGCTTTTCCCCTTATCTTTGCGGCAAACACGCAATTATGGCAAAAACAGACCTCAAAACGGAGGAAAAAATAAAAGATGCCGCCCGGAAGATCTTTGTAGAAAAAGGTTTTGGCAGTGCGACCACCCGCGATATTGCGGAATGCGCCGACACCAACCTCGCCCTGGTCAACTACTATTTCCGCAGCAAGGAGAAACTCTTTCAGGAAGTCTTTCAGGAGAGTATTGTTCATACCTTTTTACCGGTAGCGAGTATTCTGAATGACGACCTGCCTTTGGAGGTCAAGATCTACAAGTTTGTGGATCACATGACCGAATTGCTCAAACGCGACCCGATGATGCCCCTTTTCGTACTCAGCGAAATGCGCAGCGGGCAGACCAAAATGTGCGATATCATGCTGGAATCGGGCGCTTTGGAGTCCAACGGATTCCAGGAGCAACTCGATGCCGAAGCCGCCAAGGGCAATATCCGGGCGGTGAACAGCCTGCAGGTCGAGACCAATTTGATGTCCATGGTACTCTTTCCGTTCATCAGCATGCACATCATGAAGCTGAAGCACGGGATGGACGATGCGGCGTTCAACCGCTTTGTCGACGATCGAAAAAAGATCATCCCGGAAACGGTGCTGGCTTACCTGCGAATGAAATAAACCTGCCCCGGGTTTCCTACGGTTCATCTACCGGAAACTTCAGCCCAACAAAATTTGCTTTATTCCGAGCCTCGATTCGCCGCATGTTTGCGCCGGGGTGTACCACCGCGCCCAAGGCGTGCCGGCAAAGGCAAGAGCCAACGCCGGGGTACCCGAGACAAGGGGGCGAGGACCTGTTCAACCTTTTTGAACAAAGCCTGAACAGGATTTGAACTTGCCGTTGGGCAGGCGAAAGGTCCAAATTTGTACCATAATTCGGCACTAACACTACAGTAACCATAAAAACAGCCTGCGCCGTTTTCAGAACGGCTCCAATAAATCCAACGGAATAATTTACTCGTATATGCAAACCGGGAGCCCGGGAGAAACGGCGGCGCAATTCAATTAAATGTTAAAGTGAAAAAAAAATCGCAGGTCGCGCCGCTTCATTCGTCCATTAAAACAAAGCCGGCCCCGGCTGAAAAACAAAGTTGGTCGATAATCCGGAAGGTTTGACGATCAAATTCCAAATAAAAACTTGAACACTTGTTTAAATAGTTCGTTTAAGACCTTGCTTTGCACTTCAAAAAACCCACACCTTTGTGTCACCTTTTTGCTTCTTTTTATGTCAATCGTCCTATTAATCCTCCTAAAACAGTTTTTTAATCGGAAACCTGCTGTTAAAGACCCGTTTAAATAAACAGGTCAAAATCGAAATCCAATCATCTGTCATGTTTAGCAAAATGAGAACTCCAACCGAATTCATCCGGCGAAGCAATCTTTACCTAATTATCTTCGGCATACTTGCCCTTGTTGCCACTTCATCTTTTGCACAAAACAGTACCAGCGCCCGGGGTATCGTCGTCGACGGAATAACCAGCGAACCGCTGCCCTTTGCCACGGTCCAGTTTGAGGGCAAGCCGGTAGGCACCACCTCCGATGCGGAAGGTCGTTTCTCCGTCGAGATCAACGAAGCCGCCACCCGGCTGAAAGTCTCCTACATGGGCTACCAAACCCTGTTTGTCGACCTCAAATCCGGCCAGGCGAACACCGAACTGCAAGTCCGGATGGAAGAGGCCAACAACACCCTGAAAGAGGTAGTTGTACGCAACGAAAAATACCGGAACAAAGACAATCCGGCCGTCGAACTGATCCGGGAAGTGATCGACCACAAAGAGCGCAACCGCCCCGAAGGCCTGGACTATTTCAGCTACGAGGAGTACCAAAAAGTGGAGTTTGCCCTGAATAATGTGGATGACAAACTCCGGAACGGCCTCTTGTTCCGTAAAATCCAGTTTGTATTCGACCATGCCGACACCAGCGCCTCGGGCGCGGTGAGCCTGCCTTTTTACCTGTACGAGCGCCTGGCCGATGTGTATTACCGCAAAAGCCCGCGCGATGAAAAATCGTTCATTAAAGGCGAGCACAGCACCACGCTTCCGGGCTTCATCGACGAGCAGGGCGTATCCAGTTACGTCCAGAACATGTACCAGCACGTCGATATTTACGACAACCGGATCAGCCTGGCCACCGTCGAATTCATCAGTCCGCTTGCCCCGATCGCGCCCAACATCTACCGTTTTTATATCCAGGACACCACCCAACTCAATGGCGTACAGGCCGTTCGCCTGTATTTTGCCCCGCGCACCAAGGGTGATCTCGCGTTCGAAGGCAACATGTGGATTGCGCTCGACGGCTCTTACGCCGTGCGCAAGATCGAACTGGGCGTGCCCAAAGGCATCAACCTGAACTGGGTCAACAACCTGGCTGTCGAACAGGAATTTGACTGGGTACAATCGACCGAATCTGCCACCGGGACCACCCGCAGGCTCATGCTGAGTCAGGACAAAGTGGACATGAATTTCGGCGTAAGCAAAGACTCCACCAACCGCAGCCTCATCGGCCGCAAAACGACTACTTACCGCAACTATACGCTCAACCAGCCGCTGTCGGACCAGTTTTTTAAATTCAGCGGTAAAACGCGTTACGTAGACAATCCGACCGAAAAAAACGAGCAGTATTGGGTGGAAAACCGGCCCGTAGCCCTCAACGATCGCGAAAAAGGTATCCAGGAAACCATCGATACCCTGAACAATTACCGGCCGTTCAAACGCTTTATGAGTGTAGCCCGCATCCTGTTTGAAGGCTACCACGGCGTCGGCGGTTTCGACATCGGCCCGGTCAACACCTTTTACAGTTTCAACGAAGTGGAAGGCTTCCGCGGCCGCTTTGGCGGACGCACCAACCTGAAATTCTCGCGCAATGTGATGCTGGAGGGCTTTGCCGCATACGGCACCAAAGACCAGCGCTGGAAAGGCTATTTTGGCGCTACATACTCCTTTAGCGACGGCCCGGTGCGGCGTTTCCCGCTCAACCAGGTGCGGTTGTGGCTCCAGGACGACGTACAAATCCCGGGACTCGAGTTGCAGTTTATCCAGGAAGACAACTTCCTCTTGTCGTTCAAGCGCGGCGTAAACGACAAAATGATCTACAAGCGCGTCTTTGGCGCCGAATACCTCAAAGAAAGCGAATCGGGTTTCTCCTATGCGTTCACGTTCAAGAACCAGCGCATGCTGCCCGCCGGCAACCTGTTGTTCCAATACGGCCCGGTCGAAAATCCGGTTTACCTGCCGGAAATCAAAACCGCCGAAGTCGGCATGCACCTGCGCTACGCACCCAACGAAAAATTCTATCAGGGCTCGACCTACCGCACCCCGATCCTGAACAAATACCCGATCTTCAACCTGTGGTACACCTACGGCGGGAAAAACATGCTCGGCAGCCAGTACAGTTACCAAAACGTACAGGTAAAAGCGGAGAAAGTGTTCTACACCTCGCCGTTCGGATGGTCGCAGGTAGTGGTGGAAGGCGGCCGCACGTTCGGCACCGTGCCTTTCCCGCTGCTGACGATCCACCGCGCCAACCAGACTTACGCGTACCAGTTGGAATCGTACAACCTGATGAACTTCCTCGAATTCGTGAGCGACAAGTACGCATCGGTGAGCGTCACCCAAACGCTGGGCGGCTTTTTCTTCAACCGCATCCCGCTGCTGCGCAAACTGAAATGGCGCGAAATGCTGTCGTTCAAAGGCCTCTGGGGCGGCCTCGATGCAGCCAACCGGCCCAGCGCCGAAAATGGTCTGCTGCACTTCCCCACCGATGCCAACGGCACGCCGCTGACGTACACGCTCGACCGCAAGCCTTACATGGAAGCAAGCGTAGGGGTGGGTAACATCTTCAAAGTACTCCGGGTAGACTATGTACGCCGCCTGAGTTACCTCGATCACCCCAATGTGGCGAAATGGGGCATCCGGGCGCGCTTCAAACTGGAATTCTAAAGGACGCCTGCACAGGGACTTTCGACAGGATTTACAGGATAGAGAGGGTTTAAATTGTTTGATTTTCAAATAAATAAAACACGCTCTATCCTGTAAATCCTGTCCATTTTTAGGCCGGTCTTATCCGATTGTCCCGTCTACGAGGATCTCCACATCATACGTACGGGAAGCGGTTGGGTCGAAGGCATCGCCCGCATCGGCCGATTCACCTTCGGCGATAAACACCACCCACTCCTCGTCGATCGTCGCCACGGCCCGGTGGATTCTGCCGTTTTTCTGCACCCGCGTGTAGGCAATGATCCGCCGGTCAATCAATTCGCCCTTGTCGGTAAATGTGGCCAGTATGTATTCGTAGTTCAGCAGGGCGGCTTTCCACCAAACCAGAGCGATAAAGCGCTCCGTATCGTTAATGGCAAAGCACGGGACGTATTCCGTGAATTCATCGTCCTGGGTCGTCCGGTCCGTCGGGTGAATAAATTGCGCCACCATGGCATCCGGCAAGGGTTCATTCTCCAGGCTGAAAACATGATGGGTATGTTCGCCCAGGGTTACGGGCATTGGAATGGGCGGAAATTTTCCTACAAAATCGGCAAAGGTGTATCGCATGGAGGGCAAAAACTTGGGTGTTCAGGTGTATGGTGTTTCTGGAATTGAATACCTGACGGGAATGTGCAAAGGTCCGGCTTTGTCCCGATATTTCCCCCATAAACCCCGCCGTCTGCCTTTTGGTTTAAAACCTTTACCTATTGCCCGCTCAACATGGATACACCTGAAGTGCAACATCAGCGCATGCGCGGGATGTACAGCGCGCACGCGGCCTGGTACGATGCCACGCGCTGGGCCTTTCTTTTCGGGCGCAAAACGGTCCTGCAGCAATTGCCGGCGCATCCGCGGCAAACACTCCTCGAAGTAGGCTGCGGTACCGGCCACAATCTGCGCTACCTGGCCCGGGCGCATCCCGGCTGGCAGTTGGTTGGACTGGACGTATCGCCCCACATGCTGGCGCTGTCGGCCAAAGCCACTGCCCCGTTCGCGGGGCGCGTACGCTTGCTCGAACAGCCTTATGGCGCCGGAGTCCCTGCATTACCGCACCCGGTCGATCAGGTATTGTTTTCGTATTCCCTGACGATGTTCAATCCGGGCTGGGAAGCCGCCATAGACCAAGCCCTGACCGAGCTGAAACCTGGCGGGTACATCGCTGTGGTGGATTTCCATGATTCTCCTGCGCGGGTTTTTCACGCCTGGATGGGGGCATACCACGTCCGGCTCGATGGGCACCTGCTCCCGGCGCTGGAAGCGCGGTTTGAGCCGGTATTTCGCTCCATCCGACCCGCTTGGGGCGGGTTGTGGCGCTATTTTCTGTTTGTCGGGCAAAAAACAGGTTGAACACGGCGATTCGTGTTCCATGTCGTCCGCTACAAACATCTGGTACAATGGCTTGCTAAAAGATGCCTGCCAGGTTAAAAATAGAACCGTTTGAACCCTTCGATGGCTTCGTACTCAGCCAAACCCAACTGGTCGTACAGTTTTGCCGTACCGCTGTTGCGGGCTTCGGAGCGCTGCCAGAATTCGCGGGCGTCGTGCCCTGGGAACAGGGGCCGGTCTTTTTGCGACTGGTGTTTGAAGATGGCGCGGCGTTTGCGCAGCAGTTCTTCCGGGCTGAGCGGCACGGCCATGTCGATGTTTTCCACTTCCCATTCCTGCCAGGCGCCACGGTATAGCCATACATAGCAATCGTTCAGCCACGGACTGTTTTCTTTTTTCAGTCGCTCCAATGCCCTGAAAATCGCCTCCAGACACACCCGGTGTGTGCCGTGGGGGTCCGACAGGTCGCCCGCAGCATAGATCTGGTGTGGCTGAATGGTGTTGAGCAAGTCAACGGTGATCTGGATATCCTCTTCGCCGAGGGGCTTTTTCTTCACTTTGCCGGTTTCATAAAACGGCAGGTCGAGGAAGTGCGCATGGCTGTCGTCGATACCCACGTAGCGGCAGCCGGCTTTGGCTTCGCTGCGGCGGATGAGCGCCTTGATCCGCTGTACTTCGGCGGCGTCCACTTCGCCGGGTTGCTTGTCCTGTATTTTGCGTTTGATCCCGTCGAACATGAGGCTGGTGACGGCCTTTTCCAGCCCGAATGCCTGGTGAAAATCGTTGACGAAGTCGGCAAAACGCACTACGTCATCGTCGAAAACGGCGATGTTGCCCGAGGTCTGATAGGCCACGTGTACGTCGTGACCCTGGTCGACCAGGCGAATAAACGTGCCGCCCATCGAGATCACGTCGTCGTCGGGGTGGGGGCTGAAAATGACGCAGCGTTTTTGTGCCGGGAAGGCGCGCTCGGGCCGGGTGGAGTCGTCGGCGTTGGGTTTGCCGCCGGGCCAGCCGGTGATCGTGCGTTGCAACTCGTTGAATACCTTGATGTTGATATTGTATGCAGTATCAAACTCGGTGACGATATCGCCCATCCCGTTGTCCATGTAATCGCGGTTGGTGAGTTTGAGGATGGGCTGGCTGATCTGCAAGGCGAGCCAGATGACGGCTTTTTTAATGAGCCGTTCATCCCATTTGACTTCGCCAACCAACCAGGGCGTTTTGACGCGGGTGAGTTCGGCGGCAGACGCCGTATCGAGCACCACCGTGGTATTGGGGTGGTGTTGGAGGTAGGTAGCCGGCACATGGTCGGAAATATTGCCTTCGACGGCTTCGCGGATAATTCTGGCTTTCCCTTCGCCCCATGCCATCAGGATCACGCGGCGGGCTTCCATGATGGTGCCCACACCCATGGTGATGGCCTTGCGCGGCACATTTTCCTCGCCAAAAAAATCGCTGGCGGCGTCGGTGATGGTAATGTGGTCGAGGGTGATCAAGCGGGTGCGGGAGTTTTTCCCGGAGCCGGGTTCATTGAACCCGATATGGCCGGTGCGGCCGATGCCGAGCACCTGCAAATCCAGGCCGCCGACGGCTTTGATTTTGGCTTCATACGCCGCGCAAAATTCAGCGACCTTTTCTTTGGGGATCGTTCCGTCGGGAATATGTACGTTTTCGGGCAAGATATCGACGTGATCGAACAGGTATTCCTTCATAAACCGGACATAGCTCTGCAGGGCGTCGGGCGCCATGGGGTAATATTCATCGAGATTGAAGGTGATCACGTTTTGAAAGCTAAGCCCTTCATCCTGGTGCATGCGCACCAACTCGCCGTAAACACTGGTGGGCGTGGAGCCGGTTGCCAGCCCCAGCACGCACATCTCCCCTTTTTTTGCTTTTTCGCGGATCAACGCGGCGATTTCGCGGGCTACCGTGCGCGAGGCGACAAAGGACGTGTCGAAAATAAAGGTTGGAATTTTCTCAAAGCGAGTCTGTTCGGCAGATACGACAGTGCTATTTTCCATGAATGTTTAAACGTTGATTTTGTGATGTTAACGGAACAACGGAGTATAAAAAAAGGCCAACCGGCTAGCGGTTCGCCTTACGAAGTAAAACAATTATGCCGTATGAAGTGGAGTCTGATCGTCATTCGCCGGAGGCCGGACTTCATGGTTATAGTTTTTGGCTACGGGAAATGTTTTCGCAAAGGTACGATCAATCTACCAATTTTATAGACAAATTAAGAATTATTTTTTTTCCGTGTTCGTACACGGGAAAATAAAATATCTTCGCTGTATGAATCCGCGTATTCGAATTAAAGATATTGCCCAGATGGCCGGCGTATCGTTGGGCACCGTCGACCGGGTACTTCACAACCGGGGGCACGTAGCGCCGGAGGTGCGGGCGAAGGTAATGCAGGTTATCAGCGAATTAGGGTACCAGCCCAATATCATGGCCAGCCGTCTGGCTTCTTCGGCGCGCCCGGTCCGGATTGCCGCGCTCGTCCCGAATCCCGCAACCGACCCCTTTTGGCGGCAGCCCCATGAAGGCATGCTGCGCGCCGCCCAGGCCGTAGAACATTATGGCGTCCAGATCAGCCTGCATTATTTCGATCTTTTCGACCGGAAGAGCTTTAGCCACAGCGCCCAAAAACTGCTGGAAGAAAAACCCGACGGGGCGGTAGTGCCCGCGCTTTTTCTGCTCGAAGCCACCCGCTTTCTCGACGCCTGCCACCGGGAGAAGATCCCGTATGTGTTGTTTAACACCGAAATTGCCCGCAATGACGATTCATTCGTGTGCTATATCGGCCAGGACTCCTACCACAGCGGCATGTTGGCGGGCAAATTGCTCAATTTCGGGATCGAGCCGGGCGAAACCGTGCTCATTCTGCACCTCGAAAAAGAAGTGTCCAACGCCCTGCACCTGGTGAGCAAGGAACAAGGTTTCCGCGACTACTTTGCCAGCATACCCGAACGGCATATCCATATTGAAGAACAATCGTTCGAAGATTTCGACAACCCGCAAAAACTCAAAGCCTATACCGAGCACCTGCTCCGGGAGACCCCCAACCTGAATGGTATTTTTGTCACCAACTCCCGGTCCTGGCGCCTCGCCGAATGCCTCGAAAACCTGCGTGTGCCCCATATCAAAATGGTGGGTTTTGACCTGATCGAACCCAACGTGCGGTTTCTGCACGGCAACGTGATCGATTTTCTGATCAATCAGAATCCGGCCCGGCAAGGCTTTCTCAGTATCGTCAACCTGTTCAACCACCTGGTGCTGAAAAAAGAAGTGGAGCCGTTCCAGTACCTTCCACTGGATATCGTCATGACGGAAAACGTCAACTACTACCTCAAAATGCCGGAATTCGCCGAAGCCGTAGTGTGAGTTTGAAGTTTGGGATAGTGAAAAGGCGACCATATCGGCTGGAGGAATCCAGCATTTTAGCCAAAACTACCTGCCCCGCACTTCAAACTCAACCCTTCAAACTCCTTTACAACCCCGCGGGCAATTTATGCAGGGTCCAGGTACCCAGTTTACGCCCGATATCGAGGCCGACTTCCACCGCGTCGCGGTAGTGAATGCCGCCGTACAGCCTGGAAATAGCCGCCTCCGACGCCGCCTGGCGGAACGAGCGGAAATTGCGGGGTTTCATGCCGTAGAGCGTTTCCGTGTAGTCGACAAAAGCCTGATTATCACCCAGGTAGCGGGTCAGTACTTCCGCAGCGGCGCCGGAAACCATGCTGTGGCCGCTGGTATATTCCGGGAAAGGCGGCGTTTGCAATACCGGTTGCCAGTTGGCATCCAGGGTGCGGTTGATGACGGTCACCGGGCGAATGCGGTTGCTGCGGTATTTTTCGTCCCAACAACTGATAAACGCGTCAGCCATGGTCAGGGCCAGGGCGGTGTGTGCGATGAGGCCTTCGCGGAAGGATCGTTTTTGCTGTTCGCAGGCCTCCCCACAGATGTTCATCCAGTGGCCGCCGGGCGAGATTTTCTTCAACCCGATCATCATATGGCCGGCATGCTCAACGGCGAAGGGGTTGCAGTCCCAGAATTCGGCGATCTCGCGCTGCTCGGCCGTCAGGTTTTTGCCGGTTTCATATACCTCGCGCGCCAGTTGCATAAACCGGCTGTTGGGGTCCTGGTCGAAGGCTACCGGCGGTTGGGGGACGAATTGCTGCGCCGATTCGAGAAAAAAGGGCCGCAGGGTATTCCAGTTGGGTTCTATGGCCGCCATCCAATCCGGCGGCGTGGGCTGCCAGGCATCGGGAGCATCGGAGGGGCGGTAACGCGGAAAGGCCGTCAGTTGCACGTACCCGTCGGTTTTGGCATAGCTCAAAACCCCGGCTGCAATGGCTTGAGCAGCCGATTTGGAGCCGCTGATCAGCAGGTCGGGCAGCCCGCCCGACCGGAACATGTCTTCCAGCGCCTGCTGTTTTTCTGTCAGCATTTGCCCCGACGGCATAATGCCTTTACCGGTTTCAAGTATGGCGTACAGTGCGGCGAAGGGGTAAAACACCGAGTCGGCCGGTGTGAAACAATACAACACCGGCATGTCGCGGAGCACGCCGTAAAAAGTGGGAAATCCCTCGGGCTGGTAACGGGCGGCCGTTTCATAGCCGGCCAGCAGCGAATAGGCATAAAAACGGCTGGCCGCCGGCGGGCTGGCCACGTCGTGCAACATCACTTCGGAAAGGGCAAACGTCACCGGACGCAATTGGTCGGCGGCGAGTTTCGACCACGCAGCCGATTGTTCCACATCGCGCACCATTTCGGTTTTCGGCGGCAGTTTTTTCTCCCGATAGCGGTCTTTGGACTTGCTCTTGTTGGATTGCTGGGCCGAAGCGGCCGCGGTCAGGACTAAAAGGAATACGGCGCAAAGCGCCCACATTTTGTGTTTCATGGCGAAAGGTTGTGTTTACTTTTTATGGAAAACGAAGCCAAGTGCCGGGGCATTATTGATCCCCAGTAAAAACAAGGCATCTTTCGCAGCGGGGCCTCGCAGGGTAAGGGCCGAACGCACATCACCCGAAGCCCGCAGCGGGGCCTCGGCCAGCACCAATCCTTTGCCCGGTTCATATCGCAGCAAAACGCCTTCGTTGGCATCCATCCGGCCCAGCCGCAGGCGCGCGGCGCTTTGGTTTCCAAATAAAAACAAATCGTTGCCGTCTGCAGAGCCGGCCCAACTCCCCGGCGCGATCACCGATACCGGCGCAAATTGCACTTCGGCCGGCAGCGGCCGCATGGTGAAATGCCCGCCGGTGTTTTCAAAATACGTGGTTTCCAAACGGTTGACCGTCAGCGTATCGGCGCCGCGCAATTCGTCAGGGGTGAAAATATCCGACAAGGTCGCGTTGGCGAATTGCTCGTAGCTGGTAAACCGCGGCCGCATGGCCGTGATCTGGTCCAGCAACTCGTCGCGCGTGACATACGGGTAACTTTTCCCCTGGATATAAAAGCAAAGGATCGGATCGATGGAGCCGTTGCCGTCGAAGTCCTTGTACACCAGGGTCAGCGGTTCCTGGTTGGAGGCCCGCATCTGGCTGTTGAGGCCAAAATTACCCGCCAACAGGTCCCGGTCGCCGTCGCCGTCGATGTCCCGCAACAACAAACGGTTCCACAAACCCGAATAGGGCCGGTCGAAAAAGGAATCGCTGCGTTCTTCGAACGCTCCGCCGGTGTTGATGAACACTCGGATCGGCATCCACTCGCCGCATACGATCAGATCGGGGCGGCCGTCGCCGTTGAGGTCGGCCCAGGCGGCATCGGTGACAAGCCCGGCCCCCCGTCCGCCGCGGAGCGGAAGCAGATCAGCTGCGGAGAAGTGGCCGGTTCCATCGTTTACAAGCAAAAAACTGGGCGGCGCAGCGGGGTATTGTCCGGGGATAAGCCGCCCGCCGACAAACAAATCCAGGTCGCCGTCGCCGTCGAAATCGGCGGCGCGCACACACGATTTGGCCACCCGCATCGAGGGGAGTGCGCCGACGCTGTGGGTAAAATGGCCTTTGCCGTCGTTGAGGTACAGGCGATCTTCGAGGTTCATGTCGTTGGCCCGGTAGTCTTCATACCCCCCAGAAGCGAGGTAGAGATCGGGGTCGCCGTCGTTGTCCGCGTCGAAGAACAGTGCGTCGGCGTCGGTGCAAAACCGCTCCTCCTGGAACACTGCAGTATCGACCGGTTCGAACTGCCAGGCGGCCAACTGGCGGTACAGGCGCCCCGGGTTCCACTTGGCTCCGCCGAAATACACGTCTTCCAGCCCGTCGCCGTCCACATCCGCTTTGGCCATCACCGGGCCGCAGCGCGACAGCATGTAGGGCAACAGGGGTTGGCGCTTGAAATCGTTGTAATCGTATTCCGTGTGGCGAAACGGAACGGTCAGCGCTTCACAGGCGGGCGCCACAGCGGCGGGCTGGAGCGGGGTTTGCCGGGCGGCCGGGTCGGGCCGGATGGTGATCCGGGTGTTGGTCGCCACGTTTTGGAGCACGGTGACCTGGTTGGCCGTTTGCCGGCCGGGCCACTCGACTTGCAGGGCGCGCGGCGTTTTTTTGCCCAAGCCGATGTGCAGCACCTCCGGGACGGCCGATTGATAACCGCGCGTGGGTATTTGTTCGTAGGTTTCCCGGTCGCCGTTATCAAACGACAGCGTCACACGGGCGCCCACGCCAAATCGGTTGGCGCTGTTGTCCTCCAGTTGTACGGCCAGAAAAGCGTTCCCGTTGGTTTCTCTTGCGTTGTTTTGGTAAATAAAAGCCGGTTCGTTGATGTTGTTGACCACAATCTCCAGGTCGCCGTCGCCATCGAGGTCGACATAGGTGGCGCCATTGCTGACGGCAGCTTGGGAGCAGCCCCAGGCATCGGTCACGTTGGTGAAGGTGAGGTCGCCGTTGTTGTGAAACAGGTAGTTGCTGAGTTTGGTGGAGGGCATTTTCTGCACCAGTTCGAGCAGCGAAGGCGTTTCGGCGGCTGCGGCCTTTTTGATCAGGTAATCGCCCCAGTAGCGCAGGAAATCGCGGTTGGTATAGTCGCGCAGGTAGCCGTTGGTGATGAAAACATCCTTCCATCCGTCGTTGTCGAAATCGGCAAACAGGGCCGACCAGCTCCAGTCGGTGTTGGAAATGCCCGCCAGTTGGCCGATCTCGGCGAAGGGCGCCGGCTGGCCGCCGTTTTCGGTATTGAGTTGCAGCATATTGCGCATGTACTGGTGGTGGCGGCCCGATTTGACCATCATTTCGTTCACCTCGTAGTTTTCGGGTTCCTGCAGCAGTTTTTGCCGCCGGTTGTCGGCGGGCAGCATGTCGAGCGTGAGGATATCGGGGCGGCCGTCGTTGTTAAAATCGGCGATATCGCAGCCCATCGAAAAATGCGACATGTGGCCGAGCATTTCGGGCGCTCCGTCGCGGAAATGGCCGTTTTGTTCGTTGAGCAGCAAGTAGTCCGGTTCGTTGTAGTCGTTGCTGACGTAAATGTCGGGCCAGCCGTCGAGGTTGACATCCGAGATGGCGAGCCCGAGGCCAAAGCCCAAGGGGTTGCCGGGGATACCGGCTTCGGCGCTCACGTCGACGAACTTGCCGTTGCGGTTTTCAAAGAGTTTGTCGCCGGCCAGGGGGTCGCGGGTATGGCGGATGGTGTCGTTTTCGAAGTTGCGGTATTCTTTGATATTGTGGTTGAGGATAAAACAATCCAGGTCGCCGTCGCGGTCGTAGTCGAAGAAGGCCGCCTGGGTGCTGTAGCCGGGGTCGGCGAGGCCGTATTCGGCGGCTTTTTCGGTGAACGTGAGGTTTTTATTGTTGATAAACAGTTGGTTGCGCCGGGCGTCGTCGCTGCCGCGGCCGGAATAACACACGTAAATATCGAGCCAGCCGTCGCCGTTGACATCGGCAAAGGTCACGCCGGTTTTCCAGGCTTTGCGGCGCCCCCCTACCCCGGCGCTTTTGGTGATATCTTTGAATTTCAGCCCGCCGAGGTTGAGGTAAAGGGCATTCGATTCGCGGTTGGAGGTAAAGAACAGGTCGGGAAGGCCGTCGTTGTTCAGGTCGCCGGCCGCCACGCCGCCGCCGTTGTAGAAATACTCGTAGGCCAGCACGTTGTCGTCTTCGCTGTTCTCCTCGATCCGGTTGATGAAGTCGACGCCCGTTTGGGCAGTGGGCAGGAGGGTGAAAAGCGATTGTGCGCTAATTGGCGCGCAAAAAACCGGCAAAAAGGGCAAAACGTGCCAAATCGGTGCGGATAAAGATTTCATAAGAAGATGGTTTAGAACACGATTGAAATTCCATCGCCGGGTTGCAAATAGGAAAATCCCAACCTGTTCTGATGCGGAAGGCGGGCCTGTACAAAGTAAAGGGCTACAAGCCAAAACTGGCTCATAGCCCTTCAAGATTTGCAGTGAATTTGTAATAAATCACTGCGAATCAGGCGAATGAACCATTCGCCTTACTGTTTGTCCCACCATACGGGCGTCAGGTTATTGTCGGCTCCCTGATGCGCCACGGCTGCGGTAATATTCGCTTCGTTGTTCGAGTACTCGGCGTTCGGATAACGCATCCGGCGCGGGATCTTTCCGCCGGTGATATCGGTCGGGAAAGAGGTAGGCGTCAGTTGCGGGAATCCGGTGCGGCGCCAGTTGGCGAAGGCTTCGTATTCATTGAGGAAGGTGGCTGCCCAGTATTGTTCGTTGATCAGCTTCATTTCCTGGCCGGCTTGCAACGGGTTTGCCGTTACGTAGGCATCCGCGGCGGAATTGGAAATGGCGCCGGCCGGGTCGAACTGGCTGAGGCAGGTCAGCGCGGCCTTCATACCCTTGTTGTAGTGGTCGGAAGCCGTTCCGCCCACAGTCCAGCCGCGTTGTGCGGCTTCTGCGAGCAGCAATTCCACTTCGGCGTAGGTCTGGATAAACGTCGGCCCGTCCATTTTGCCCACCACGGCGAGGTTCGGCGCGATATAGCCATCGAGGCCGTTGGCGGGGTAGCCGGGCGCAGTCGAAATTTTCTTGGTGGACTGATCGTAGCCGTTCGGCATACCAAACGTGGTGGCCGGGTTGGTGGTGCCGTCCGGATTCTTACCGAGTACGAACAGGCGCGGGTCGTTCTTGCTTTTCAACCATTTAACGAACGTGTCGCTGAGCCGCAGGTTGGGCGTCTCATACGGCAGGTTCATTACAATACTGTTGCGGCACGGCGTCTGCCGGTCGGTGGAAGCGTCGTGGTGGATCAAGGCATTGTCGTCGTTGCTGGTCATCACGCCGCCGGCAGCCGCTTTTTTAGCATACGTTTCCGCTTTGCCGGCATCGATCTTGGTCAGGCGCATGGCCAGGCGCAGCATCAACGAGTTGGCGAATTTCTTCCACTTGGTCAGGTCGCCGTTGAAAATCAGGTCGCCCGTCAGCGCATCGCCGTTTGGGTCGAACCCGTTGGCAGCGCCTTCCAGTTCGCTGAGCATATCGCTGTAGATATCTTCCTGCTTGTCGTATTTCGGCGTGTACAGCAAATCGTAGTAGCCCAGGCCCGCTTCCGAGTACGGCACATCGCCATAGAGGTCGGTGAGGCGGTGGAAGATCAGCACACGCATGATATGCGCCACATTGTGCAGGTTGGCGTAATCCGGTTTGTTTTCGGTAAAGTTGATCAGGTCCATCACATACTTGACCTGCTCCTGATACGCTCTTTCAAAATACGCGTTTTCATACCCGATGTTGTCGCGGCTTTTGTCGCCCACCCAGTAGCCGTTTACGTTGGCGAGGTGTTGCATCATTACGCTGCAATAGATGAGGTTGACCCGCCAGGTTTCGTAGGCAAAATCGGTGCTGCCGGTATACACCAGTTCAGACGTGGTGAGCAGGGTGTTCGGGTCGAAAGTATTCGGGCCCGCCGAAGTGGGGTCGGTGTTGATTTCGGTGAAATCCTTCGTGCAACCCTGAGCAATCAGCACGAAACCGACCAGCAGTATGGTGAATTTATTGAACAATCGTTTCATGTCATTTTGTTTAAAATGATAAAACGGGCGGCATCCGGAACGCAGGGTGGAATACCGCGCCGGAAAGGGTTAGAATTTTGCATTCAGCGACAAGCCGATCGAGCGGGTCGACGGTACTCCAGCCAATTCCAGGCCCTGGGCGTTGGTATTGTTGTAGTTCGATTCCGGGTCGATATTGTCGGTTTTCTTCATCAGAATGGCCAGGTTGCGGCCCACAAGCGAAAGCGTCAGCCCCTGAATGCCCACTTTTTGGAGGGATGTTGACGGAATGCTGTAGCCCAGCGTGACCTGACGCAGTTTGATGAAACTGGCATCGTACACAAACAGGGAACTGATACCCGACAAAGAGCCGTAGTACGACTGCGGCTCGACGCCGACCTTGTTCGCTTCTTTGGTGTCTTCGTCGATCCCGGCGGCTACGATCGGAGCGCCGCGGCCATCAAGCGTGGCTTTGTTTACGCCGAAAATGTAGCTGTAAGCGTCGGTGGCCGAGTAGATCTTGCCGCCGAATTTGAAATCGATCAGGGCGCCGAGGCGGAAGTTGCCGATCCGGAACTCGTTGTTCCAGCCGCCGGTCAGTTTGTGTACGCCCGAGCCCATGTCGAGCAGTTTACCCTGTTGCGGCAAGCCATTTTTCAGCAGGATATTACCCGAGGAATCGCGCTTATAGTCGTACGCTTTGATATTGGCGAACGGCAGGCCCACGGTCTGGTGTACGAACGCGTTCAGTGTTCGCGATTGGCCAACCTGGAGGGTGGTCAGGTCGCCGGCCAGTTCGACCACTTCGCTTTTGTTGTACCCGAGGTTGACCGAGGTCGTCCAGCCGAAGTTTTTGCCGCGCAGTACGTCGAGGCTCACCAGGGCTTCGATGCCTTTATTGGTGAGCTTACCGAGGTTGAACACCGCCGTTTGATAACCGGACGTGTACGAAATGGACGCCGCTACGATGTCGTTCGTGGTCTTTTTGTTGTAAACCGTGACGTCGACGCCCAGCCGGTTGTTCAGCAGGCGCAGTTCGAGGCCGGCTTCCAGTTCCTTAACGCTCAGCGGTTTCAGGTCTTTGTTCGGGATCGAGCCGTTGGCGATATTGCCGATCGGGAAACCGTTGATGGTGCCGCCGATATTGTAGTACAACAGCGTCTGGTATGGGCTGGCGTCACCGCCTACGGAGGCATAAGCGAGGCGGAGCTTGCCGAAGTTGAGGAACGTGCTCTTCATCGATTCGGAGAAGACCCAGGAAGCGCTGACCGAAGGATAGAAGTAGGACGGGTTGACGAGGGTGGAGTACCAGTCATTGCGCCCCGTCAGGTTGAGGTAAAACTGGTGGTAAAAGTCCAGTTCGGCAAATCCAAACACCGAGTTGATGCGCGAGCGCGTCAGGCCGTAGCTAAAATTGCGGCTTTTGGTATTGCCCAGTGCGTACAGGTACGGGATGACAAAGGTGCCACCGTCGTCGTTGATGCTTTCCGAACTGCGGTCCATGCGGTTCACCCCGCCGCCGGCGTTGATGCCGAAATTGTCGGAAAAGGCGTGGTTGATGCCCAGCAGCCCTTCGATGTTGCGCTCCGAGAAACGCAGGCTGCGTTCGCCCATGCCGCCGGCCGGATTGTATTCGGTGCCGGTCGGGGTCACGGTGGTGATCCGGTTGCTGTAAAAATCCTGCCCGATGCGGCCCTGGATGTAGAGCCAGTCGGTCAGGTCGTAACGCGCCAGGGCATTGCCCAGGAGGCGGTCTTTGGCGGAGTTGTTGATAAACTTGTACGCCGCAAAATACGGGTTGGTGATGTAGTCGTTGTCGTTAAAGCCCAATTCGGTGCCGTCGCGGGCCGAGCCTTCGCCGTCGACGCCGGACAGCAGTTGCTGGTCGACGTTGGCCGGCAGGAAGGTGATGGCGAAGTTGGGGTTGCCGGGCGAGTCGCTCAGGCCCGAGCGGTGGTCGGCGCGCTCGCGGGTATAGTTGGCCTTGAGTTCGGCGCTCAGTTTGCCCGACTTGATGTTGATGCCTGCGTTGAAATTCTGGCGTTTCAGTTCGCTTTTCGGCACCACGCCGGTATTGCCCAGGTGCGACACCGAGAAGCGGGCGCCCAGCGTTTCGTTGCCGCCCTCGATGGCCAGGGTGTTGATGTGCGTCAGGCCGGTTTGGTAAAAATCTTTGGCGGCCGTGCCCTTGGAGGTGTAAGCCCGGGCAACGCCGTCGAATTCGCCGGCTTGCTGGCCGGTCATTTTAGCCCCCCAGCTCAGCAGGCCGGTGGCTTTGCCTTCGGGGTTTTGCGGTGTGGCTGCGGGGGCCAGGCCCAGGGTGCCCTGGCCGTATTCCTGCTGCCAGTCGGTCAGGATCACCGGCTGATCGACCTGCACGTTGCTCGACCACTCCACGCCGAGGCCTTTGCGGGCCTTGCCGCTTTTGGTTGTGATGAGAATGACGCCGTTTTTGGCGCGCGAGCCGTATAGCGCGGCGGCCGTAGCGCCTTTCAACACGGTGATCGTTTCGATGTCGTCGGCGTTGAGGCTGGAGATGCCGTCGCCAAAATCGGCGCCGCCCCATTCGCCGGCGTTGCCGAGGTTGCTGTTGTCCATCGGAATACCGTTGATGACAAACAGCGGCTGGTTGTCGCCCGAAATAGAGGTGTTTCCACGGAGCGTGATGCGGCTGGAACCGGCGGGGCCGGTCACCGTGCTGGCAACGTTGAGGCCAGCCACGCGGCCGGAAAGCGAATTGATGACATTGGTTTCACGGGCTTGGGTCAGGCTGGCGCCATCCACCGAAGTGACGGAATAGCCCACCTTTTTGGCTTCTTTGCGGATACCCAGGGCAGTGACCACCACCTCGTCGATGTTGGTACCGCTTTCCATCGTAATATCCAGCGTCGTGCGCCCGCCAACTTCCATCGTGACCGCCTTATAGCCGATCAAGGAAAAATTGAGGGTCGCACCGGTGTTGGTAAGCTTAAGGGAGTAGGCGCCATTCACATCCGTGACGGTACCGTTGCGGGTGCCGGCCTCGGAGACAGTAACCCCCAGGAGGCTTTCGCCGGTGGCGGCGTCGGTCACCGTACCCGATACCATTTGGGCCAGGAGCGGTGAGCCCAGCCAGGCTGCAAGCAGGTAGAGCCAAAGGCTCAGGCGCCACTTCCGGCTGCGTGAAACGTATTGTTGCTTCATAATCAATGGGTTTAGTTGAACAAACTTGTTTTCCGTTCCGGAGCAAACAGGGTTTTGCCCGGAGTTGTGCAAAGGTAGAAAAATATTATGCGCCAGTAGCGAAGAATATTTAAATTATTTTTCTCCGTGTTCGTACACGGAGCAACAATAATTAGGAATATTGAAAATCAACGCTGTAGCATAAGGTCCACCATTTCAGTACGGAATTGGTAAAACACGGCCTGTAAATCCGATTTGGCATCGGTGCCGTAATTGATCAGGCAGGCCATCGTGAGGTCGTGGTTGGGAAAATAAAACAAATCGGCTGTATAAGCCAGATCGCGGCCCCGATGCCCCAACGCGAATTGTCCGGGCGGTCGTTCGAGGAAATCTTTCCGGATCGCCACGCCGTATGCTTCCTGCTCGGCACTTTGGGCAGTGATCTCGGTCATTGCGGCCAGCCCCCCGGGCGTCAACAGGGTCTTGTCGCGCAGCAAGGCTTCGATAAATACCTGCAGATCGTACACGGTGGAGTACAACCCGCCGTACCCGTTGCCGCTGCCCGTATTGAAGTTCGACATGTTTACCAGGCTGCCGTCGTGGTACAAATCGAAATATCCCTGGGCCGTAAAGCCGGGCAGAGGGTCGTGCCAGTGGTAATACGAATGGGCAAGATGCAGCGGGTCGAGGATCAATTCATGCATCAGTTCAGCATGCGAACGCCCGGTGACGGCTTCCAGCACCATAGCCGCCAGCAAGAAATTCGTGTTGGAATATTCTACATCGGTTCCCACCGGAAACACCGGGTCTTTGCCGTATGCGAACTCGAGCAGTTCTTCCGGTTTCCATTCCCGGGCCGGGTCGTTCAACACATTCAGATAGAAGGCATTATCTTCGATAATATCATAAATGCCACTCGTATGGTTGAGCAGTTGCCGCAACGTGCACCGGTCGGCGTTTTTCACCTTGGCGGTATATTTGGCTGGCAACCATTTGGTCAGCGGGTCGTCGAGATGGAGTTGGCCCTGTTCGACCAGTTTCATTACCAGCACGCCCGTGAACAACTTGGTCACACTGGCCACTTTCGACACATGGCAGGGTTGCAGGGCAATTCCGCGGTCGATATCCGCCATACCGGCGGCGCCCACCCACCGGCCGGCCGGGTCGCGCACGAGCAGGACGATGCCGGGCAGGCCTTTTTGCACATACCGGTCCAGCAGGGCCTGAAAGGCCGCCGCTTTGGGGTGCAAGGCGCTGGAATCGGGTCCTCCCACCATACAGGTATCGGTTGGGTGCACCGGGTCATTTTTGCAGGCGCCGGCGGCAAGCAGCGTACCAAGCAACAATACTTGGAATATCCCTTTCATTTCTGCTGTTTTTTTCGGTGAAGGAATGGAAATTGTACCCCTGCATGCAGGGCCGTATTAGGCAATACCGGCACATAGGATCGCACAAATGGGGTCTGAATGTAAAATTGATATTGCAGCACGAGGGTCCAGTCGCGCGGCAACCGGACCCCGACGCCGAGCGCCGCACCAGCCATCAGTTGGGGGCGCCCCCAGCTTCTTTTGCGAACATACCGGCCCTGGTCGAACAGGAATACCTGGGCAGCCGGGATAGCGTGCAGGTACCCGACGCCCAGCCGGGCTTCCAGGTTCAGCGGCCAGTGCAAGGCGTACCGGTAACCCAATTCGGAATACGCCTGGATGGTATGCTGCACGTAACGGTGGTACTGATACTGCAAGACTGCCGATTGAAACAACATTCCATGCCGCCAATGGCGGTATCCGAGCTCGGTTCCGGCAGAAACACCGGGGTGCACCGGCAGCCCCCACACCAGCCAGGCATCGCCGCCCGGCAATAACGTGGCGTTGTCAAAAACAGTAAGGCGCAAGGGATAATGCAGGCTGTCATTTGCAAGCAGGCAATATGGAGCGGCAGCAGTGAACAGGAACAGCAGGAGCAAAAGGATTGGTCGCATGGCTGAAGCCTTTGATGGCAGAATGCCCAAATATGGCCGGAAGCGCAGGCTGCGACCATGATCTGCAACAAGGAACGCGGGAATATTGGTCATTTAGGGGCCTGAATCGCGGAAAAACTTCGTCTGGAAAAACCGGTCATTGGCCCGTTAAATCGATCCACCCGTCCTCAAACGGGGAATTACCGCACATCCGATTGCAACCTCCCGCCCGAACGCCCTGTCTATCGTTTCGTTCTGTTTTTACAGACGCTGATTTGTTTGCCGCCTTATGGCGCACCAGCGATCATCCTTTCGCCAAATCTACTTTCCGACAGTCTAACATCAACGTACCCAATGCCCTATGAAAAATATGCTTTTCCTGGCGGGGAGCACTACCCTGCTTGTTGCCAGCCTGTTGTTGTGGATGGATAATGCTTTAGCAGATTACCTGGAAAAGCACCCCGCCGTTCCTGCGCCCCAGATGAGAAAAATAGCGCCTCAAAACACCCGCCCGGAAAAAGCGATCCGGATCAATCCCGTAAACCTGGCCACCGCAGCCTTGCATCCGGCAACAACCACGCCCTGGCAATGTCGCGGAGCCTGTTCGAAACGCATACCATAGCAGAGCAATAACACGGAGGTTTTCGGGCGCCCGACGTAAGTCAGGCGCCCGTTTTTTTGCCGGTTTGTGCCTGCTGGCGACAGGACAGGATGTTTGACCTTACAATGGACAGGATCGCAGGATTATTTGGTTTAAACACCTGATTGCCTGGAGATAAAATCCAATTGATCCTGCGATCCTGCCCATTATAAGCTGCCTATTCGTCCATCCAAACCACTTTCCCGGCCGCCAGTATCCGGTTTGCATCGCGCCATTCCAGCCAATACATGCCGGCTGGCAGGCCCAGGCGTTGCAAAGTTTGCTGGGGTGAACCAGCCGGTTCCTCGCGTACCATACGCCCCGCGACATCGCGCAGGCATAAGCGCTGGCCCGGCCGGAACAAGGCTCCCCCTTGCAGTTCCACCAGTACATCCGCCCGGGCGGGTGTCGGCCACACGCGCAGCAGGGGCAGATCGGGCTTCGGACCGGGGCCCGCGACCAGCAGAAAATCCTTGCCTATGGTGTGAAACACCGTATTGGTCAGCACCGGCGCATTAAAATCAAAGTAAATCCCCGCCCTGTTTTCCACCACCGTTCCCAACGGATTATCCGGCATCTGGCCGATATTGAACTGGACAAAACCGTGTGATGCCGTTTCGTTGGCGTTGGAATCCGGGAGCATGATATGCTCAAACACTACCGTCAGTACCCCCTGCCCGCTGATCGACCAGGTATAGGGATGACTCGCCGGGCCGGGCCGTATCGTCGCCGGGTCGAGCAGTGGCGAAAGCGTATCGCGCACCACCACAGTGAAGGCGGTATCGGTGCCCGTGTTCTGAAAGCGGATGACGTATTGCAAGGGCTGATTTTGCTCGATATAGTGCGGCGCATCCACACCGGTCGGGAAAGCCTGCTTGTCGTTGGGGTCCCAGGAGCCGACAACCGTCCTGCATGCAGCCGCGTTAAACGGATTGCCGGAATAATTGGCAAACAGGTTCAGCATACCCCAACTGAATGGGCCGGTACCACTGCTGCTACATCCTTCAACCCCCACACTTGGGTTTTGCGGGCCAAAGGGATAGCCGGGCTCCTGCTGGGCGATCAGGCGCCAGGTGCTGCCGTCAGCCGGAGTCCATTCCTCCTGAAGGCTGCCGGGTCCCAGCAAGAAACTCCCCTGCCGGGTGATCACATGATCGTCTACAATAATAAATTCCAGGGGCTGGCTCGTGGGCGCATTGCCGGTGTTCTTGATCCGGAACATTACCGAATCGCCCGTGCATTCGGCCGTCACTTCAATTCGGGCGCCCGACCATCCCGGGAGATTGGGCGCACAAAGGGTATCGGGTGTAATATGCGCTTCCGCACACAGCGTCTGCCCCAATTCGGCCGCACAACTGACCATTACAGTGATCCGGAAACTGCCGCAAGCGCCGGCTGCCACGGCGCCCACACCGAACGTGAGCGTTTGCCCGCTTTGGGTGTACGGCACGGATGCCGACACCACCGTCAGCAGGGGGTCCAGTTCGACCGTCACGACCGCATCGGTGGCCAGGGTATTCCCGGCGTTACAATAGTTCACCACGTAATCGGAATTAAAACACCGCCGCAATACCGGCGCCCCGAGGTCCACCTGCATCAACGGGCAATCGTACAGCGCCTGCACCGGAAAATCGGCGGTGTCGATTTGCGGCGTAGCGCCCGAGAATTGCACCGGCACCGTATCGTTGCAAACCTGCCAGAGGTAACTTGGCGCCGTGAGCACCAGCTGGTACGCACCGGTGTCGAGATCGGGGATCGTGTACCGGCCATCGGCGCCGCTTACGCCATAGTTCGTTTGGCCATTTCCCGCAGCGTGAACCACCCAGCCGGCCAACGGCGGGTCGAAAACATCCGCCAAGCAATTGTACGTGGAATCGCGAACGACTTGCCCGTTGAGCGTATGCGGGTAAATGACCCCTTCGGGCGACATTTTGATCAGAAATAGGGCATAGCCCTGGTTGCCGTAGAGAACCAGGTTGCCATCAGACAATTCCTTCCCGTCGGCAAAAGCGGCTGGCATAGCATCCGTCAATACCGAAAGCGGGCGCTTCCAAGCCACTGTGCCCGTAGAGGTAACCCGAAAAACGTAATTGGTCCAGGAATTCAGCAAATAGTAGCTGGCAACGATAATTGCCCCGCCGTCATTCGTTGGAAAGGCCAACCTGGGTTGAAGGTTGTTTAAGCCCGATGCCGTGGAAAGGTTGGCACTAAACAGCAAAGCGCCCGCAGGGCTCAGTTTTTCGGCATATAAGTCATTTGTTTGGCCGCCGGCCGCGGGATAAAAGGCCGGTAGGATCACATCCTGGTTGTTGTTTAAGGCAAACAATTTTGACGCCTGGAGCAACTGCAGGAAGCCGTTTGCCGGCGCATACGACCATTGGATCGCGCCGTTGTTGTCGACCTTGATGATGCGCTGCTCCGTCGTATCCACGGGATCCCATTTGTAATTGGCCAACAAACATCCGCCGTCGGATGTAGGTTGCAATACCTTGGGAAAGATGTACGTCAGGTCCATCGGAAATTCTGCCTGCCACAGCAGGTTGCCGCCGGTATCCAGTTTGAGCACGAATCCGTCAGTTATCACAGTATTGATAGCATACCCCCGTACGAAAACCGCTCCATCCGCATTCGGCCGTACGGCCAAAACATTGGCTTGTATATAGCCCGGAAAATCAAGATCCCGAACCCAAACCGCCGCGCCGGAGGGTTCGAAGTAGGTTACGGTAATGCGGTTCGTGTCTTGCTGCGCCTTGAAAAAAGAACCGTCTTCCTGCATAAAAATACCGTCTTCCAAGGCATAGAAATCGGCCGTGGAAGTGTTGTCGACGCTGGTTTGGATCCCTTGGGCGTCAGTGTTCACCCAAAGGAGTGTCAGGTCCTGGCCCGATACGTCGGGGTAGATGGACAGGCTCAGGCGAAAACCGCCGTTTGCTTGAGGAAAAACGGATTGCGGACCGCCCTGAAAAGAAAAGAACGCAAACGGATATTGCCGTACAAAGCCCTGTGCGCCAGCCGTATTGGCTGTCAGCATGCACAAGAGGGCTAGTAACAGCAGTCGGGTGTTTATTTGTCGGGTGTTCATGGCTGATCTTTTTTTTACAAAAATGCGGCGTTTGCGATGAGCATTTCTGCGACACTTTTACATTTGAATCAAAAAATAAAATATGCAGGATACGCTCGCGTGGTCGCTCTTTAAAGGGTTAAAACCCATTGAAATAACCCGTTTTGGCAAATTTTTGCATTCTCCATATTTCAACCGGCGGAAAGACGTGCTCAGATTATATCAAATTTTTGTATTTGAATCAAAAAAAGGATCGGGAATCTTGTCGCAGGAAAAGGCATGGTCGGTGCTGTTCCCCGGTCAGGTTTTCAATCCGAAGCTGTTCAATTATACGCTGCATTTTTTTACCGGCCGGCTGGAACAGTTTCTGGCCTGTGAGGAATTGCTCGGCGATCCGTTTCAAAACCGCTTGTTGCAGTGCCGGGCGTTTCGCAAACGCAACGTATTGGCGCATTTCGACAACAACGTCGCCAAACTAAGCCGCGACCACGCCGCATCGCCCTTCCGCAATGCCGACTGGTGGTTGTTCGAATACCGCTTGCAGCAGGAAATTTTCGCCAGGCAGGCCATGCACCGGCGGGGCGGCGGCGCCAATCTGGCGCAGGCCACTGAAGCCCTGGCCAACTTTTTTTTGCTCGAAAACCTGCGTTGGTCGGCCACCGCGCGGGCGCAAGCCGCCCTTTCGCGCGCAACGCCGGCCCCGGTACCGTTGAGCGCCGAGGCCCTCCAAATTGCCGCGGATACATCGGAAACGGCCAACCCGGCGCTCGCGCTCGTGCACGCGGGTTTGCAGGCACTCGCCCACCCCGATGAAGAACATTATTTCAACAGCCTGAAAACGCTGCTCCAAAACCACGTCGGGCTGTTTCCGCCCACCGAAGCGCGCGACCTGTACATGGCCGCCATCAACTTCGCCATCCGCCGGCACAACCGCGGTGAACGCGCTTTTACCCGCGAAGCGTTCGACCTCTATCGCGAGGCGCTCGATAAGGGCGTGCTGCTCGAAACCGGCCAATTGCCGCAATACACCTTCATCAACATCCTGAACCTGGCCCTGCTGTTGGGCGAACACCTGTGGAGCCGAAGTTTTCTGGATACCGGCAAGGCGTTGCTGCCACCCGCCGAGCGCGACAATACATACCGCTACGGGCTGGCCGGATACCATTTCCGCCGCTCGGAGTACGAACCCGTACTCAGCTTGTTGCGCGAGGTGGAATTTTCCGACATTTTCATCCAGCTCGACGCCCGCAAGATGCTCCTGCGCAGCTATTACGAACTCGGTGAATGGCCGGCGCTGGCCAGTCTGCTCGACAGTTTCAAGGCTTTCCTGCGCCGGCAAAAAGCGCTGGGCTATCACCGCGACAGTTACCTGAACCTGGTTAAATTCACACAAAAACTGATGAAGACAACCAGCCGCCGCCCGGCAGCACGCAAGCGCCTGGTCCGGCAACTGGAAGCCACCGAGGCGGTTGCCGAACGCGAATGGCTACTGGCCAAACTCAGCGTTTGAACTCCGCTTCCCCGCCCGGTTTGATCCGCACCTGCGGCACGCCATTCATGGTGTCCAGGGCAATAAAGTCGGGCAGGATAAATGCCGATGGATCGATGCGTTTCCCGGCATCTACGTATTGCCGGATAAAGATCTCCGCATCGGCCTCCCCCAGGTAACCAGCCAGTGTTTCGGTAAAAAAATCAAATCGGTCGAGCAAATTCCGATGGGTGCCATAGCAGTAGTCGAGCAAATCGAGCATGAAATTGTGAAGCGTCCGGGCATTGTTGGTTTTTTGCCGAATGGCACAATCCAGGTAAAAGGCCAGGATACAGCCCCGGCGGTAGGGCACATCCTCATACGCGGGATTGACGTAGTAGTCGCGCTCCATCATCAGGTTCGGCGTTTCGCCAAAAGGGTCGGTATAATGCCGGGCAAAGAACACGCGGTTGAGCGCATCCAAAAACGCCCCGGTCGTACTGAAACCCGCGCGCCAGCGGTTGCGCAGGGCGTAGTAGTCTGAAAAACCTTCGTCGAACCAGCGCAGGCTGGCGGTTTCATCGGGCGAACCGGTATCGATCTTACCGCCGATCCAGTCGTGCATCATTTCATGGTTGAACAGGTCGATCAGCGGATCGAGCGGGCAGTCGTCGCTGGCAAACGCCACGAACGATTGATAGCGGCCATAACCCAGGCAGCGGCCCGTACGCGCATTACCCACCGGGGGCCCGGATGTGGGCAACACAAACGGGATCAAGGTGACCGAATAAAACGGGATGTCTTTGTCGTCCCATTCGATCCGCTGCGTTTCGATCGTTTTTTGAGCAATATCGAACAAAGTCTGGTCGTCAAAAAGCCAGTTGCCGCGCAAGGCAAAGGCGAAGGGTTTGCCGAACACTTCCCCCTTCAGGATACGGAAGTCGCCGGCTACCCACATGGTGCGCACCCACTCGGTCGAGGTGAATAGAAAACGCTGCTCCTGCGTTTCCACCCCAAAGCTGTTTTGAATCGACCACCCTTTGGGCAAATCGACCCAATGCACGCTGACATCGAACAGGCGGCGGTAATGCCATGGCACCAGGAAGAGACATTCGCCCGGCACCTGCATATAATCGCGCAACAGGATCGGGCTGCAGGAAGTCTCCAGCGTTACCTGCTCACCGGAAAACGGCTGGATGAGTTCATAATGGAGCCGCACCGGCGCCTTGCGTCCGCCGATGACCCACACGTGCACCGAATCGGCCCGCACGTAACGGCCGCCTTCCGCCCGGAAATGGCAAAAGCTATGCTGCAGGCCATTCGACCAGTTGATCTGGGTGGGCAGGGTAAAACGGGTCGTATCGCTGGCAGAGGGGATAAATGTCAGTTCCACTTCGAGTTTGATCTTGTCGCCGGCAGTGGAATTGATTGCGCGAATCGCATAGTCCAGGGTTTGGGCAGAGGGCAAACGGCAGCAAAACGCCAGGAGCAGTAAGGCTGAGATGGAGCGCATGGCAGGTACGGTTTCTCCTGTAAACCTAAGCAAAATGCGCGCAAAATCTCCAAAATCCGGCCAGCCCGGGCCTGCAGCCAAGCCTATTTCAACTTTTCCTCCAATATGCGCGTGGCTGCTTTCGGGTCGGCTTTCCCCTTGCTGGCCTTCATCAATTCGCCCATGAACAGGCCGAGCAAGCCTTTCTTGCCTTTTTTGTATTCCGCCACCTTGTCCGGGAATCGTTCCAGCACGGCATCGGCCAATGCTTCGAGAGCCGCCGTGTCGGAGGTTTGCAGGAGGTTGAGGGCAACAGCCAGTTGCGTCGGCGAAACCGCCGGGCTGTCGAGCAGGGCCGGGAAAAGGCGTTGATAGGCGGTAGAGGCGCTCAGCTGCCCGGACTCGATCAGGTGCAACAATTCCAGCCATTGGCCGGGGCTTACGGGGCAATCGGCCAGCGCACAAGCATGCTCGGCAGACCAGGGCAACAGTTTGTGGATGAGCAGGTTGGCCACACTCTTCGGGTTGGCGGGCGGTTGGGCCATTTGCCGGAAATACAAGGCCGTGTCCAGGTCTTGCGCGAGCTGGATGGCGTCGCCGGCCGGGAGTCCGAGGGTTGTTTCAAACTCGTGCTCGAGCGCATCGGGCAAAGGCGGCATAGCCCCGCGGATGCGGTCCAGATCGGCCGGGCTGAGCACCACCGGCGGCAGGTCGGGTTCGGGGAAATACCGGTAATCGTGGGCGTCTTCTTTTTGCCGGAGCGCATGGGTGGCGCCGGTGGCAGGGTCGAAGCCGCGGGTTTGTTGCTCGATCCGGCCGCCCTGTTCCAGCAGTTCGATTTGGCGCTTTGCCTCAAATTCGATCGCCCGGCGGGCAAAGCGCATGGAGTTGACGTTTTTGATCTCGCAACGGGTACCCAGCACCGCGTCGCCCCGCTTGCGGGCCGATACGTTGATGTCGCAGCGCAGCGAACCCTCCTCCATGTTGCCGTCGCTGACACCGATCCAGCGCACGAGGCGGCGGATCTGCTCGATATAGGCGGCGGCTTCTTCGGCGCTGCGCAGGTCGGGCTCGCTCACGATTTCGAGCAGGGGCACCCCGGCGCGGTTCAGGTCGATGAGCGAATCGCGGAGGTCCTGGTCGTGGAGGCTCTTGCCGGCGTCTTCTTCCAGGTGGATATGGTGCAGGCGGATCGCGCGGCGCCCGCCGTTTGGAAGCCGGATCGATACGCTACCGCCGCTGCAAATGGGGTGTTTGTCCTGGGTGATTTGATAGCCCTTGGGCAAATCGGCGTAGAAATAGTTCTTCCGGTCGAAATGGCTGATCGGGTTGATCTGGCATCCGAGCGCCAGGCCCAGCCGCACGGCAAAGGCCACGGCGCGTTCGTTCAGCCGCGGCAATGTGCCGGGATGCGCCAGGCTGATGGCGCTGGTATGGGTGTTTGGCGCTCCGCCGAAGGCGGCATCGTCGGCGCAAAAGGCTTTGGTTCGCGTGGCCAGCTGAACATGCACCTCCAAGCCGATCACAGTTTCGTATCGGGACATATCCGGATGTTTAAAACAACACAAAAACGATCAGCATGCCAACCGTAAACAGCACGCTGAATCCAAGCAGGTACGTGATCGAAAATACCAGCGATTTGAACAAGGTCAACCAGATGCCCTGGCCGTAAAAACGCCGCATGGCAATGACCGGGCTGATCATCAGCCACCCCGCCAGCACAGCCCACAGCGACCAATGGAACGGCAGGAAATAATGGATCCAAAAAGCGGCAGTGAGCAGCAGAAACGCGCTCGAATGTTCGTTGAGCAGGAAAATGAAATGTTCGACATAGTACCGCTTCTGGCGCCAGTACAAAAGGGTGAGCACAAAAGACATCAGCGCGACGAGCGCCAGGATGGTCCAGGCCAGGCTCCCGAGGTAGGATTTCATCAGCGAATCCGGTTCTTTCAACGCTTTCACCCCTTGCCGGAGCAGGGTTTGGTCCATCCAACCCCGAACCCCGTATTTTTGGATCAGGCCGTCGGCGTCCATTTGAAACAGGTCGTACGAAGTAATTCTGATGTGTTTGAACCCCAGGTTGATGCTCATCGAATCGAGCGATTCCGTCGAACCCGATCCGCGCGCTTCCGCCATAATGGCGTTTATCTCGCGGGTCGCCGGGCCGTGTGTCCGCAGCAACAGGCTGTCCAGCGCTTCACGCGCCAGGGGGGTGCGGAGATTTTCCGGCAGGGAATCGAAGGCCCGCCGCATTTTGAGAAGATCGGTGTAGCGTTGACCCAGGGCGTAAAAATCCTTCTGGCGGGGCCTTTTCACCGTGTCGCTTTCGAGCCGCACACCGCTCCGGTTCGTTTGAACCCGCAGGCCGTCGGTGCCCACCAAATGGTTCAGGGTGAACAAGAAGAGAAACATGATCAGGAAAAAAAAGCGGATCGGCGGCGGGTAGCGGCGGCGGCGGCCCTTAAAAAACTCCACGCTCGCCCGCCCGGGTATCAGCAGGTGCGCGAGCAAACGCAGCGAACGGCTCTCCAGATGCAGCACCCGGAACCAAACCTGTTGCAGCAACGACCAGATGGTAATCCGGCTATCGCTCGTCTTCTCGCCGCATTGCGCACAAAATTTCGCCTTGTAGGGCAAGGGAAAATGACAATTACTGCAATAGTTTTTCTTGTCGTATTTCATGAAATGGCCGTTCCTGGTCGCAAATATTGAATTATTTCCCGAATGGGCGGCTGATGCCCGCTAATGCGTCACCACCAGTTTGGCCGTTTGCTGCCGGACGCCGCTGATCATGCGCACCCAATACACGCCATCCGGCACTTGCTCCAGCGGAACGACTGCCGCCGGCCCCGACACGGCCTGCTGCCAAACCAATTGCCCGGAAGCGGTTGTGACTTGCAGCCAACCGGCTGCGGGTTCGCCGCCTAATTCCACCCGGACGGCAGACGAGGCGGGGTTCGGCATCAAGCGCAAATGGCCGTTTTGCCCGCCTGGCAGCGGGGGCCCGGCAAGAGCCGCCGTGATCCGCAGCGAATCGCAGCCGGGTTGGAGGCAACCGTTGCCGTCGAGTTTGAGCAGCCAGGTGTAGTAGTTCATTTGCCCGGAAGCGACAGGTTCCGATTTCACCCCCACGGCCACAAAACCGCCATCGGGCGTCGAACGGATAGCATTGATGGCGTAACCGATCGAATCGGGGATAAAACGCTCCCATAGCAATTCGCCCTGCGCGCTGAGTCTGAAAACCCAGGGCTCGATGACAAGATCGTTGCCGGTTTCGCGGACCGACGTCCCGGCGCCGGTGATCTGCCCGCCAGGCCCGGCATCGATTCCGCTTAAATAAAACCCGTAGGTTTTGGCAAAGGACCAACCCAGCGTGTGGTCGGTGCGCACCTCCACGACGCTGGGCAGGTCGGCGGCGCCCGGCGGCTCGTAGCCGCTGATCAACGCCAGCCTGTTGTCTGGCAAGGGCGTCATGGTTGCGCGGAATTTAGTGCCGGAGGAGGTGGTCCGGTACAGCGTATCCCAGAGCAACTGGCCGGCGTCGTCCAATTGAAACACGGCCACGCCGGCGTCCGGCACGTTGGGCACGAACACATCGTACCCCACGCCATGTGCGCTGACGAGGATGCTGTTGCCAGCCCAGCCAATAATATCGTTGGCATCGTAGGCATCGAAGCCGTTGTCGTAGTGTTTGATCCACAGCAGATGGCCGCCAGCGCTTACCTTGACGATCACCAGATCGGCATTTGTCGACCAGCGGTTGGATGCGGTAAGAAAAATGCTGCCGTCGGGCCGTTCGAGCGTCTGCCGGCAATAATCAACCTGCGGGGCATTCAGGTCGAGCCGCCAGCGGGTATCGCCATGAAAATCCGTTTTCAGGAGAAAAATGGCATACGGGTCATTCGGGTCGTTGGTTGCGAAGTCGCCCCAAAACAGAAAAGTGCTGTCGGCCGGGTGAAACCGCAGCCCTTCCACCCGCAGGCCGGTCAGGGTTTTTTCGTACTGCAATTCGCCCGACTCGTCGGTGAGGCAGAGGGTGGTACACAGGGGACTGTTGCCGACAGGGTTGCAGTAATGCAGGGTGGTAAAGGCATACCCATGCTGGAGCAGTTCCACCCGGGTGCCGTTGTTGTTTTGCCAACCGGACGGGTCGTAATAACGGGAAAAGGCGCCGGGTTGAGCGCTGATCTGTCCCAAGTGGAAGACAAGCCATCCTAAAAAAAAGATTTTCGCTGATACAGTCATCGGCGTATGCGTTTCCCCGTTGCAAGCGGGTGTGTTGAAATAAGTATGCCCGGAGCCGCCGCTCCACGCCGGAGGGCGCTCCGGGCATGCCGAAAAAGTGCCGGCGTGTTACCGCCGTCAGGCTGGTTTTCCGGGCTGCGTTTTAATGTTGAATCACCAGGCGGGCTGTGCCGCTTACCTTGTTGTTCACTATTTGTTGCACAAAATAGATCCCATTGACCAGGTTGCGCGTATCGATGGTCCATTCAGAGTCGGCTCCTTTGGTCTCCAGTATCGATCTGCCGAGCATGTCGGTCACCCGCAGCAGTCCGCCGGCATTGTTGTCGACAAATACCGTCACCTGGTTGCTGGCCGGGTTGGGCGCCAGGCGCAGGGTAGCCGGCAGCGGCTCAGGCTTAGCTTCCTCCAGCGCGCGCGGCGACGATCCGCTGAACGCCGGGATAATGGGCTCGAGCCACACACTGTGCAACGTATGGTACAGCACGCGGCCATTGGCGCCGGCCGGGCTGGGTTTTTGACCGATGGTCATCAACGTGGCGTCTTCGGCAGGCGTAGGCGTGTAGCCGCTTGGGTTGCTCAGGTAGGCCAGGTTCATCTGTTGCACCGTTTTGAAGTCGCTTTCATCTTCGGTAGTGGCCGGGAGCGCTTGTACGGCAGCGGCCGCGCTGGTCAGGTCCCCGGTTTTCAAATATACCCCCGACAGCAGCTGCTGGTCGTCGGTCTGGTTGTAGGTCGTCAGCGCTGCTACGATCTGCGGCACGTCCTTCGCTTGCAGCCACTGATCCACGAGCAGGCGCTTGTCGGTGTAGAAGCGGCGCTCCGTGAGGGCCGTTTCCGTGGCGTATTGGGTGCCGGTCTGTGTCTTAAGCCATTCGAGGTGGTTGAACAGGCTGTCGAGGCAGGGCCGGTTGGTGCAGGGTTGCGGGGTGGTACCGGTTCCGCCGTGGTTGGTGGGGGAGCAATCCTGAACGCCGATACTGGGCAGGGTATTGAAATAGAAGTTGGGCACCGAACAACCGTCGTCGATATCGCAATCGGGCAACAGCCGCGCCAGGATAGCGGCCGGAAGGGAAGGATCATTCGGCGGGGTATAATAGAACAATGCTGTTTGATTGTTCTCTGTCCGGATGTCATTTTCCGCTTCGCTCTGCGAGAAGTAATTGTAAATGGCGTATTGCGGGAGGCCCTGGTTGGGGAAAATTTGCCCCTGGGTTTGTCCGGCGCCGCGCAGGTACAGGTCAGCCGTCAGGTTGTTGAACTCATTGTTGAAAAACTCCATGCCGCGGCAGTTGCCGGTCACCCGGATGCCCCGGTTGTCGGCGTTGTGGTAGTTGCAATTCAGGTCCTGCTGCGTCGTCAGGGTGGTGTTGATCAGGTCGACCCCGACCGGGTTGGACAGGAAGGCGTTGAGCTGGATGTTGAACACCGAAGTGCCGAGGATCCGGATGGCCGCCGAATCGTGACTTTCGAAGGTATTTTGCATCACATCCATTTTGGTTACGCCGTCGGACCAAATGCCATAGTAGTTGTCGACGAACCGGTTGCCATTCGCCGCGGCCAGCGTACCGATACGCGTATGGCCCGTCGAATTGATGGACGAGCCGATCTTGATCCCCTGGTAGTTGTTGGCAAACAAACTGCCGTACACGGTGATCGCGGCATTGCTCGAGGTAATGCCCCGGGCCGGCACTTGCTGGAACGTGTCGGATTGGAACGACACCCCGTCGGTATCCCAGATGTTCACGCCTTCCGCCCCGGCATTCAGCATGAATGGATAGTTGGAGTGGAACACGCAGTTGTTGAAACGGCTCTGGTTGACGCGCGGGTAGCGGCCGATTTGCGCCGAAAGCCGGTTGTTGAAAAACTCGGCGTGATCGCCGATCACGATACCGCCCCAGTATTTTTCAATGTCGTTGATGTTGTACTGATTGCCGGTAATCGAAGCAAAGAGCGGTTCGTTTTTGCCGTCCCACCACCAGCGCTGCGGTTCGAGCCCGAAATAGGCGTATTCGAGTTTGGAACCGCCGAGAATGCGCGCCACACCGGGGTCGCTGGCGCCCAGCGTGCCGGGGCCGGGGTTGTTGAAGTTCACGTTGGAATGTTCCACGTCGCGGTTGCCCCATACCACGATCCCGCGCCAGAGCCGGTCGGTGCAATAGTGGGTCATGGTGGTGTTGGTGGTGGTGAGCGAAGCGCCGCGCATGACCACGAATTTGCAATTTTCCTTGACCCGGATGGTGCTGTTATTGATTGTCAGATGCGTACCGGGCGGCACGATCACGTCCTGATCGATCACCTGGTTGTTGAGGTTGTTCCAGGTAACGGTGCTGCCCGACAATACCTGCGATTGGGTGCCGCACTGGCAATCGTCGATGCTGATGGTGCGGCAGAATTTCTTCGTGCAGCTTCGGCCGTCGCGAATCGTAAGGCACACATTGTAGGTGCCCGGTCCGGCATAAGTGTGCGACACGTTTTGCCCCGTGCCGGTGGTACCGTCGCCGAATTCCCAACACCAGTCCGTCGCGGCCAACCCGCTGATGTTGCCCGTTGCGCTGCCGTTGAACTGTACGGTGTTGTTGCCGATGTAATTGTCGGTGAAACTGACGTCGAGCAGGGAGCTGCAGGTAAGTTTGATATCGTCCCAGCAAATTTGCTGGGCGTTGTACAGCGTTCCCGATGTTTGAAGCGGAAAAAAAACGATCTGATTGTTGATAGAATTGGTGGGGGTAAAATTGCTGGTGATTGTCGTCCAGGAACCCGATGTAAAGTTTTGGCTCACCAAATTCACCCAATTGGAACCGGGATTGATACATGGTCCATCGACTGGATTGTTGATGGTATTGGTCAGGCCATTCGCGAGGAAAACCTTGATATCCGTTGGCTGGCTACCCACGGTTTTTCGCACCTGGAACATGAGTTGATACGGTTGACCAGGAATCAACCCGATGGATTGTGCGAAGGCCTCCTGTTTGCACTGAATGCTTTCCAGGTTGGCGCTCGTGGCAATAGCCACAGGGCCATTGGGGGCGCCTACATTGGTGCGCAGGATGGGGCTTCCGGTTGGCGCGAACCACGGCTGCACGCAATTGCAACCGATATTGAGCGGGGTAGCTCCGCAGCCCGGACCGTTCACACAATTCCAGTCTACAGTCTCGAAATTTCCATTGACGATCAGGTTAGTTGTCAGATTGCAGGCTTGTCCGTACATGGACGCGTTCCACGCGGAGAGCAGCAGGACGAAAACCGCCATTCCCCGGCGCCATTTTTTCAAATGCGCCTGGATGAATGTTTGCGGGCCATAAAAAATCAGGTTTTTCATGTTATAAATATTTAAGGGTGAAAAATCGAACGGAACCGGGCTTTTGCAAAGGTGCCCGCCGGGCCGGTCCGTTACCACTACACTATTGCCGTGTTTTCCGGCAGGCAGCCGGTTGTTTCGTTCTTTTTCGAAGGCGCAAAACGGCGCTTATCCAACATTAACCGCTAATTTTGCCCGCTTTTTAACCCGTTCCCCGATACGCCGAACGCCGTTTTTCTCAAATCTAACCGCCATGCGTCGCCAAACCACCCGGCACATTCTGATGGTCCGCCCGGCCAATTTTGGGTTCAATGAAGAAACAGCCGCCAACAACGCCTTTCAAAGCCGCGACGGCCGGCTCAGCCCCGAAGAAATCCGCCGCCGCGCGGTGGAAGAATTCGACCGTTTCGTGGAAGGCCTGCGCGCAGCGGGCGTGCACGTGATCGTGGCGCCGGACTCGCCGCGGCCGGTAAAGCCCGACGCGGTGTTTCCCAACAACTGGGCGACCTATCACCAGGAAGGTTTCGTGGTCACCTACCCGATGTTCGCACCCACGCGCCGCCGGGAACGGCGCCGGCTGGTCATCGATACCGTGCTGAAAGCCGGCTTCGACTCCAGCCGCCGGGTCAACCTGGAATTCAACGAAAAACTCAACCGCTTCCTCGAAGGCACCGGGAGCCTCATTTTCGACCACCAAAACCGCTTGGCCTATGCCTGTCTGAGCCCCCGTACCGACGCCGGCTTGCTCGACGAGCTCTGCCAGTTACTGGACTACCGGAAAGTAGTGTTTCACGCCGCCGATGGCGCGGGGCAAGATATTTACCACACCAACGTGATGATGGCCCTGGGTGAAACCTTCGTGGTCATTTGCCTGGACACCGTGCGCGACGCCCGCGAACGGGCCATGCTCGAAAAAATGTTCCGCGATACCGGCAAGGAGATCGTCGACATCACAATCGAACAGATGAACGCCTTTGCCGGCAACATGCTCCAGGTACGGACCGAACACGACGAAACCCTGCTCGTTATGTCGGAGCAGGCGTACCGGGCGCTCACTCCCGGGCAAATCCGGGCGCTCGAACGCCATACCCGCTTGTTTCACCGCCCGATCGATACCATCGAAACCTATGGCGGCGGCAGCGCCCGCTGCATGATGGCGGAGGTCTTTCTCCCCGAAAAATAAGAAGTCGTTTGAGTTGTGCTGCCGGAGGCGAAAAGAGCGGGCTCTCCAGGCAGTCAAGCCCGTTTTTCTGCCTTCATTGTGGGGCAATGGGCAGTGGAAAAGGGGAAGTATAATTTGAAAAAATGCTTTTTTGACCCAGCGAGAATACCGCAAACAACTGCTAATATTGGGACCAACGGCGGCCGTGCTGTTATTTTTTTTTGAAAAGGTGTAACCTGCCCAACAGGCGTACTGTCAGAGTGGACAACAACAAACGGAAACCACTCTTTCCTCATCAAAAAAACATCGTTACCATGCACGGAGAAGGAATTGTTGCACTCTTTATCCCCATCACCATCAGCCTCGGCGCTTTTCTTATGGTTTGGGGCATCCGCTACCTCGAAAATAAGGAAAATATGGCTTTGATCGAGCGCGGTATCGATCCACAGAAAAAACGGCGCCAAGCCGATCCCTCCCGCACCCTCAAAAACAGCCTGATGTTTATGGGCGCAGGCCTGGGCCTCCTGCTCGCGCTGTTTATCAGCCGCTTTGCCGGGCTCGACGACGGCGAACGCACCGGGATTTTCTTTGCCCTGATCGCTATTTTCGGCGGCATGGGAATGCTGGGCGCCTACCTGTACGAACGGAAAAACCCGCCCAGTACACCCGAGGTGTAAGAAATTGAAAATAAGCACGTTGAAAACAAAATAGCCCTTCGCTGAAGGGCGGTACAAGTCCCTGGTCGCGCAAAGTTGCGGCCGGGGACTTGTCAGTTGAGACCGCCCCGGCAAGACCGGCGAACCCTCGGCCGGGCAGCACATTGACATTTTTATACCTTCGAAAAATTGGATGAGAAGAAAAAGTTCGTTACTTTTGTGAGTGATTACTCACATACATGACGAATAAAGAACAAATTCTGCAGACGGCCCTCCGTCTTTTCGCCGAACAAGGCTTCGACCGCACGCCGACGAGTCAAATCGCGCGGGAAGCCGGAGTATCGGAGGGTCTGATCTTCCGCCATTACGGCAGCAAAGCCGGTTTACTGGAAGCCATTATCCAGTCGGGCGGCGCCCAGGTGGCGGAAACCATGCAGGCGTACCAACGGGCAACCGAGCCGCGCACGGCCATTCTCGAGCATATTCGGGATTCTTTTCAACTCCTGCGCGCGCAGCGGGTGTTTTGGCGGCTGGTGCACCAATTGCGGCACCAGCCCGCCGTTCAGCAAACGGCAGCCGCGCAGATCGAAGCCTTTAACCGCCAGGTGGCCGCTCAACTTACGGAGCACTTCCAATTGCTCGGTGCGGCGCAGCCCGAAGCGGAAGCCCTCCTGTTGTTTGCCCTCATCGATGGCGTTGCCGTGCAGTTTTTGCAGCTGCCCGAACAGTACCCGCTCGAAATGATGCAACATTTTCTCATTCAAAAATATCAGCATGGAAACTTCCTGGGTCAACCGTGAACGCTACCCCTTCGAATCCCGGTATATCGACATCGATGGGCACCGGATGCATTATGTCGACGAAGGCGCCGGCACACCAATCCTGTTTTCGCATGGCACGCCCGAATGGTCGTTCGGTTGGCGCGACCTGATCAAAGGCCTGCGTGGCCAATTCCGTTGTATCGCCCCCGACCTCTTGGGGTTCGGTTTGTCGGACAAGCCCACCGGCGCCGATTACTCCGTGCACGCGCACGCCCGGCGCCTGGAGCAGATTATTGAACGGCTTGGGCTCCACCATTTTCACCTCGTGGGCAACGATTTCGGCCTTTCCATCGCCCTGGCCTACGCGATCCGGCACCCGGAAAATGTTCAAAAGATCAGTCTGTTCAACGGCTGGATGTGGCCGCTCAACGACGACCCCCATTACGCCCGGCCTGCGCGCTGGATGCAAACCTGGCTGGGCCGTCAATTGTACCTGCGTTTCAATTTCCCGGTGACGGTCGTCATGCCCGCGGCATTTGGCGACAAACGCAAACTCACGCCCGAGGTGCACCGGCACTATAAATTGGCCCTGCCTACCCCCGACGACCGCCGTGCCGCGTACGCCTTGTCCGGCCAATTACTCCAGGCTGGGCCATTCTGGTCGGAGCTCTGGCAACAGGTTGGCCGCCTGGCCAGTAAACCCTGCCTGATCTTCTGGGGTATGAAAGACACGTTCGTGCCCGCCTATGAACTCGGAAAATGGCAGGCCGCCCTACCCCACGCCCGGGTCATCCGGTTGGAACAGGCCGGCCATTTTGTTCAGGAGGAGGAACCGGACCGGATGCTGGCCGAGCTCAACGCTTTTTTCCACCAGCCGCAGCCCGCCGCCGTTTAAGATACCGGATGAAGACCTGCCGGCCGCTCCAAATGCCGAGCAATGCGATCGCTGCTGCCAGGGCCCAACGCCATATGGGCCAACTGCCGCCGAGGTCCACCGTGCCGTCGGCGCCAGAGAGGGTAAAGGCGGCCCAATGAAACGGCGCTTTGCGGGCGTCGGGACCATTACGGGACAGCATTTGCAGTTTGGCTTGTTGCAGGGCCTCCGATTTGGACTGGCCCTGGCCTAAAAACTGGTAAAAGGCATCGAACAAGTCGGCCGTGGAGCGCTCGTTGACCGACCAGTGGCTGGCCACCAGGCTGCGAGCCCCTGCGTAGGCGAATGCGCGCGCGAGGCTGAGCACGCCCTCGCCTTCGGCAAAAGCGCCGGCGCCGGTTTCGCAGGCGCTGAGCGAGACCAGCGACGCATTCAGCCGCTGGGTGTAGATTTCCGGCAACCACACGGTGCGGTCGTAAAACTCGATGCCGGGTTGTTCTTTTTGGCCGGCATGGGCGTGGGTGGAAAGGTGCAACACATCGAACTGCCGCGCCTCGCGCAAAAAAGTGTCGGCGATGGCTTGTGTGCCTTCCAGTATCTCCGCAGCCGTGTTTTCGGGCTTTTCGTGGAGGCTGTTGGGTAAAATGGCCAGGCCGTCGCGGGCCGAGCGAACAAATGGCGCCACCTGGAGCAGCCCGTGCCCGTTGTGCCCGGTGGCGGCGTCTGCTTTCAGCAAGGAGGCCGACCAGGCGTATTGCACGGCATGCGCGCGCAACAGGTACGGGGCTGTGCTGTAGCCGCCCTGGTGCGGCGCCGTTAGCAGGGCCTCAAAGGGCAGGTACGACAAGCCGCCGTCGGGTATGATGATCAGGTTGCCGGCGCCCGACAGGCTGGAATCCGGCAACAAGCGTTGTTTCAGGAAATAGGCGTCGGCGAAAAAGCCCGCCGGATCGTTTTCCTGGCGGCTTTTATCGGCCAGCAGGGTTTGAAAACGCAGCAACCGGGCATCGAGCGCAGTGTCGCGCGGAATTTCAAAGGCCGACAACCCCGTGGCCCGCAACGTGAGGCACAGGTAGCGGTCGCCGGCATCGAACCAGGAGAGCAGCGCCGCCGACGGGGGCAGTGCGGCGCGGATGCTGGCCACGTCGGCGGTTTCGCCGGCATTATTGAATTCGGCAAACTGCGGGTAGGTTTTCTGCAGGGAAGCCAGGAGTTGGTCGTAGTGCCGTTTGATACGGCCCAACTCCGCATTTATCCATTTTCTTTCTACAGAATCGGCTGTATTTTGGTGTTCGTTCAAATCTCTTTGCGCGGCTGCGATTTCCAACCGCAGCGCTTGCTCTTGCCGCAACAGGGAATCCGGAATACCGGCAAGGGCCAGGGCGCGCTGTTGTTGAAGGGCATCGCGCAGGGCATTCGCCCGGTTATCCTCGAGCAGGGTGAAGAGGCGCTCCAGGATGGTAACCTGACCGGTTTGCCCGTATAAAGCCCACAAATTGAGAACGGCCGAGCGGCGTATATCAAAATTCTGTTCGGCGAGATACAATTTCGCATCGTCGTTGCCATACACGCGGCGAAGCCGCTCGGCGGCGGCGAAGGCCAAATCAAAACACTGCGCGGCATTTTCGCGCGCAGCTCGGGTCGGGTCGAGCAGGAGCAGTGCGGCCTTTCGCGCTGTGGCATTCATGGCCCATTGCTCAACCGGGACCTCTTTTTTATCCGGATTTACAGCCGGGTTGAGCGCATCGAAGCCCGGGAAAGCCTCGATGATCGCTTTCTGATAGCATGTTAGGGCTTCCGCTTTTTGATTTTGGCGCAACAAAAAATCGCCCCATTCGGTATAGAGCTTGGCCATTTCACGGCTCTTCCTTTTTATGTTCGTCAAGCCATCCTGTTCGGCTTTACGGTAACAGGTAGCCGCTTCAAGCCAGTTGCCGCGCAACTTGGCAATATCCGCCAGTGTAGTGTAACACCGCATCCGGTTTTCGACATCCTCCGGGTCGGGCAAAAAGTAAGACAAGGCCTTTACTGCCAGCGCTTTTGCTTCGGCTAACCGGCCTTTTTTGACCAGGATATCACCTCCGATGGAAAGGAGGTGGCTCGATTCCGGGCCGCCGTATCCGGGTAGTGATTTACCGGTATTGAAATACGCCAGTGCGTTATCCAAACTGTCTTGACAATAGGCATTATTGGCCAGTTGACTATAAATGGAGAGCAGATCGGAGCCGGTGGAATCGCTCAGAATGGCCGCTTCCAGGTATTGGTTGACCTGCGTATAATCCAGTCGCCGGATAAAAACTTGTGCTGCATTTTTGTAACAATAGGCTACAATTGGGTCGTTGTAGCCGTTCCGTTCATACACCCGGATGGCTTGGCCATATGCATCCAAATCCTCTGTGAAGCGGTCCTGGTTGGCCAATGTCACCGCTTTCCAGGCCCACAAACGGGCGACCGGTAGGGAATCTGCCCATCCGGCCGCCGTCAGGGTTGGTATGGCCTGATCCAGGATGGCCAGGCAGGTATCAAAGGAGTGACATTCAAAATAAGAATCCGTCAGTTCGAGGGTTCGTTTGCTATAGGCCTTCCAGTCTTTGGCCCGCAGGTCGTATTCCTGCAACTGTACTAACAATTTCGCCGCTTCGTGGTATTTTTCGGCCGACCGGAGGTCTTTCGCCTGGCGTTCCATTTCCACACTATCCTGCCGCTGCGCCAAGAGCAAAAGGCTGGCAAACAGGAACAAAAGCAGCAAAGGTGTCGGCAAGCGTCGCATACGGAGAAACAGCAATTGATTCGCCCGCAAGTTTACTATTTTGGTTTAAAAAGGTAAAGAATTAATCGGAACGCAGCCAATGCCCCCAGCACATATATGGCATACCGGACCCATGGCGGCAGGCTGCCCCATCCGCCGGTGGTATCGGGGCATCTTAACGGCAGGAGGATCCACTCCTCGGCGATATTGTCGGTCAGGGTATCCCAAACCGCGACATAATATTTCTGCGGAACCAGGGCGGAAGAAAGCGACGTCCAGGTGCCGTGGCCCGTGGCGCGGCAATCGCTCCAAACCAGGTTGGCCGTGTCGGCGCTGGCTACTTTACCGGTAACCGACCACACCGGGCTATAGGGGCAACCGGCGGTAGGGGTAGCCTTTAGGGTCAGGGGAATGGGCGCCGCAGGGCGCACCGGCACCCGGATGAACACCTGGTCGCAGTCGGTTTGGCGGGAAGCCACCAGCGTGTAGGTGCGGTTGACCGGCGCCAAAAGGGTAGGCGAAAGGATAAAGGGGTCCGACAACCCGGTGGCGGGATACCATTTGTACGCCCAGGTGCCGCCGCTCAGCAGGGCTTCCAGGTCGGGGTTAAGGCTCCCGGGGGGGATCAAGGGCACTACGGCGCTGAAAGGCTGCGGCGCAAAGGTGGTGTCGGCCGATGGGCTGCAGGTGGCGCTGCACGTATCCGCACAAGGGTACGAGGCGAGGGCGGTTTCGGTGAAAACCGGTGGGTTGCAGCCAAAGAAGATGCGAACGGCATTGGCCACCGCGCTGCAATAGGGCTTAGGCGATATCGAGCGTTTTTTGGCCCGCACCACCACGTACCCGCGGGTGTCTTCTTCCTGCACGCCCGGCTCGCCCATACCGCGCAGGGTGATATTGGGCATTACCATGCGCACTTCCCGCGAACCGGCCCGGCGGATGGTATCGCTCACCGCAAACTTGGCGTCGAGCACTTCCACCGAATTGAACTCCAGCAGGGTGTCGATCCAATCGGCCACCACCACCGAATCTTCCGGGCCATTGCCGGTATTTTGAAAATCGATGCGCCAGGTCACCGAATCGCCCGCGCATAAGTCGTTTTCGATGACCGTCTTGTAGTTCGGGTCGTGCGAAGCCAGCACGCGTTCTCCGGCAATCGAATCGGCGCAAACGGGCATTTCACTGCAACCGCCAAGGTCCTGGCTGTCGTAGATCAGTTCTGCTTTGGTTGCGGGTCCCAGTACCTTGCCGGTATCGACGGTTTCCTTGGTTTCCAACAACATATAAAAGCTGCGTTGTTCGCCCGGGGCCAGGTTGGAAAAGGTGAACTCCTTGATCATGGTGGCGCCGCTGTTGGTGGTCGTCAACGTCCCTTCCTGGAAGAAATTGTCGCGTTGCACAAAGGAAAACACCGTGCTGTCGTAATAAAAACGGATCCGCCCGCTCTGCGTGGCGCTGCAGGCCGGAAGGTGTTCATACGTGATAACATACGTGATCGAATCGCCCGGCACGGGGTTGGTCGTGCGCTGCAACAAAATGTGATTGCTGGTGATCGGAATATTCACCGGCGTAGGGGCTGAGCCCGCGCTGTACGTTGTTGCCGACTGAAAGGCCGTCCGGCCGGGCGGCTTTTTTTTATCGTCATATATTTCCACGTGTTCCAGAAAAGCCTGATAGGGCGTGGTGCTATAGGCATAATGGTGGGTATGGGTGGCGAGCTCTTCCGGCGTACCCATAAAAAACGTGCCGTCGCCATGGCTCAGGAAAATAAAGTTGCTGGCGCCGGTACCGGTCGCATCGGGCAAATTGCTCACCGTAAACGTCGCCACATTGGTGTTGTGATCCACACTGACCCCTAAACCTGGCGGGGGCGGCGGCGGGCCAAAAAAGGAGTAATAGACTGCGGCTATTGCGATAGCCGCCGGCGCGAGCAACCACGATCTTTTCGTTTTCATGGTAATGGTATTTTACGAGTGAGTTTGAATTCAATAGTCCGGTACATTTTGCTGTCGGCGTTCTCGCCAACAACACTCGTCAAGGTTCATTTTCAATGGTTTGCAAAAATCAGACGAACGATTGCAAATTTCGGCCGCGGGATTGCACGTGGCCAGTTTCGTTTCCCGCTTCGTTAAAATTTTAACCACACGCGTCCGGCTGTAGTGGCAAACTTTGCCTCGTCTGAAACAAAGTTTGCTCGCTTTCGCTCCGGCGCCGAAAATTTAGACACGCGCTTATGAACAATCAAAGTTTGACTTCAAAGGCGATCTGCACAAACGGATGAAACCCGCGGTCGAAAAAGCCGCCCGCCCGGATGCCCAGGTTGGGGCCCGCGCGCACGGCGCCCAGTGTCAGGTCGCCAAAAAAACTAAAATGCGTATAGGTATTGTTGTATGCGATAACGCTTTGTTCCGGTGGATTTTTTGACGGACTCGATTTAATGAATGTGAATATGCCGGTCATTAAATCTGCCCGATATAAAAGTAAAGAATCTGTTTTCAAAATCCGGTCTTCGCCGTTTTCAAAGGTAATGCGGGCGCTGGCGCCAATACCCAGCCCGAAAAACCGGGTAAAATTCTTGCGCAACAACACCGGCACCTCCAGTGAAACAAAGCCCCGGTTGCCCGACACCACGGTCTCACGCAGCGTATCGGTGAAATCGATATCGGATGGCATCGTGTGAATGACCGTATCGCGGGTCACCACGTCCGGAAGCACCGTCCTGCCCTTCAGCCCGGTCAGCAACTCCACCTGCGGATAAATCTTCCAGGATTTATACGGCGACAGGCTGCCGCCCATAAAGAAGTAACCCTGCCCCGAACTGTCGGGCCGGAAGGCATAGCCTGTTTTCAGTCCGGGCGAAAGCCCCATTTTGAACCGGGTTTTGGAGAAATTGGTGTAGATCGGCTTGTTCTTGTCGAACACGATCCGGGCCTGGCTGCGAAACGGCAACTTGGGCATGTCCTTGTCGGGGTCGATGCGGTAGCGGACAAAACCTTTAGTGGAGTCGTAGTGCGACACGCCCTCCTGATGGCTGCCGGGGAGGTAAATGTTCCGGAAGGTAAAGATCAGGCTGTTCTGCGTAGTCACCGTGTCGATGCAGCCGACCGGATTGGCGGGCGGCACCTTTGGGCATACCGGGCATTTCGGATACCACGACAGGGGGCGCATCTTGCGGCCGTTCAAGCCGTCGGGCAGGGTAATGGTCAGTTCAATTTTCTTGGCCGGACCTTCTCCGTTGTTTTGGAATTGCACTTCATAGTCCAGTTTCTTGGTGGCCATGTGCCGGTAATTGACCCGGTTGTCGGAGACTGCGATCAGGTTGGGGTCGTGCGAACCGACGATCTTGATCTCCAGGGTGTATTCTTCGGCGCTCGCATCGGGCTCAAAGGGTTCCAGGATGGTTTTCAGGTGGATGAAGGCGCTGGTGTCCTTGAGCATGCTGGCCGTGCTCTGCAGGGTGACGAACAGGTTGCGTTTCTCTCCGGGTTTAAGTTGGGTAAAGCGCCAGGTTTGGCTCTCCCGGTAGCTTTCGCGGGCTTTCTTGAGCAGGTCGGCGCCGGCGGGCGGCGGGGCGATCCAGCGAAACGGCGAAGCGGCGGAACCCGTTGCCGACCAATCCGTGCCCAACGAGCTCCAATCGAATATTTGCGGGGCGTCCGCCTGGGTCATCGACGCCTCATTGACTTCGCCAAACGGTGTGCGGGCGTTTTGAAAGGTAAAATGCGGAGCTGGGAATTTTTTCTCGTTGAAAAACAGGTGCAGCCGCCCGTCAGAGGTCATTTTGCTGTTGTTGCGGTAACTCACCACCAGGATAAGGTCTTCTTCAGCCCGGGGTTCGCGGTTGGTCCGCATACCGAGTGCGGTGTACTTTTCGGTAAACACATCGGCCAACTCCTGCGCCTTGTTCGTGCCGGCGTCGGCCAATACCGAGCGGGTTCCGATGCCCGGCGGTTTCTTTTTGTCGTCATAATGCGCCGTAGCGGCCAAAATAGCCAGGTAATTGCCGCCATCGGCATACGTGTGCGTCGGGTCTGGTTCAAAGCTAAACCCGCCGTCGCCAAACTCCCAATAATAGGTATAAAACGGTTTGGGCGCACCGGGCACCGGCTCGGTGAGAGGCGGGCACTTGGGTGTAAAATGCACGGCGCCGTTTTTGTCGGGCATGGCTGTAAAATCGGCCGGCGGCATGGATTCGGGTTCCTGGGTCTGGGCGTATCCGGCGACGCCGCAGAGCAGGAATGCAAGAAGCACGAGGCTGGTTTTCATTTTTTGCGCAAACGTTGGTTTATAATTCGAAATCCGCTGCCGGGACAATCTGTTACCCGGCAGCGGTTGTTTTTTTATACCCGGCAGAAATTATTGCCGCAATACCATCCCGCTCCACGCCACGCCGCCAGCGGAATACAGCTGCAACTGGCACGCCGAAGCCGGTACGGCGGTCAGCGCGACGCGCTGTTGCACGGCGCCCGGCGGCACGGCGATGTCGTGCAGCAACCGGCCGTCGACATCGACCATCCGCAAGCGCATCCCTTCGGTCGCAGGCACGGGCCATCGGACCGTGACGGCATCGGTGGCCGGATTGGGGTAAATGATCAATCTGCCCACCGCGGTGGATGGATCGGCGGTGGCCACGATTTGGCGCACCCGGAATTGGATCACCTTGAAACTGGCCAGCCCGTGGCCGGCATCGTGGTCGGGTGTGCCGTTGCTGATCAGGCCGCCCGAATCGTCGGTGGCTTTGAATACCACCGCGTACGGTTGATCGCGCACCTGCTCCGGCAGCACTACCCACTGAAAGACGCCGCCGCCCGGATACGGCACAAACACCGCCGGCGGGGTAAAATAACCGTACAGCCCGCTGCTCGACGTGAGGATCACCGATTGCCCGGCATCGGGGTCGCTGACGCTCGCCGTCACCAGTACGGTATCGCCGGGGGTCACTTCCTGGATCTGGTCGTACGACCCATCGAACACGATCATCGGCGGGTGGTTGCTATCGTCTTGCACGATGATCTGCATATCCCGCAGCACGGTTTCCACGAGGTACCCGTCGCGGTAGGCCTTGATCAAAATAGTGACTACGTATTCGCCGGCTATCTGGGGCGCATCCCACACGAGGGCTCCGGTAAATGGGTCCAGGCTCATTTGATTTGCCGGGCCGGGGACAAAGGCGGTGGGCAGGCTATAGTTGGGCACAGGCGAATCGAGCGCTTGCATGGGGGTGACCAGTTCGAAGGCCAGGCTGTCGCCGTCGGGGTCGTAGGCGCCGGGCACGTGCACGAAGGGTTGCCCGATGACGGCGCCGTCGATCGGGATCTCCAGCAACACCGGGCTGTTCAGCGACAGTGCGGCATCCGCCGTAAAATCGACCAATGCCTGGAGGTGAAACGGCACGTTTTCCGACTGGGGCGGATTGACGTTGATAATACCCGCATTGCGGTTCGGGTCGGTCATGCCGATGGTGTACACGCCCGCCGTGGCATACGTATGGGTCCCGATGTACACGTTGTATTTGATCTCCGGCGTGATCGCTTCGCCGGCGCCATCCACCCCGTTGATGCGCGGCACCGTTTCGATGATCCCGTCGCCCCAATCAATGGTCAGGGTGTCGCGGTCGGCCGCGAAAGACAGGAGGCGGGTGAAGGTAATGATCTTGGTCTCCACGGTAAGCGGGCCGGTCTTGCGGAAAGTGATCTCGCCGCTTTTGTTGTGGGTGGCGAAAAGGGAGAATGACAGCAACAAGGTCGTTAGAAAGGCTACAAACGAAAAAAATATGCGCATAGAAGTTGTTTTAACATATACGGCCAGCCGGGTTGGTCCGGCCGGATGAAAAAGAAAACCGGGGTGGTATCGAATCGGATAGGGAACGTGCCCGGTGAAGCGGGATGCGGGCAAGGAGATGTTTCTCCGCAGATTATATTTCGTACAGCGAAAGGTAAAAGACATTTTTTGCAATTGGGCAGGTGCTGGCAGAATTTTCTCTACTTGTGGCGGGAAGCGGTCAATTTGGCCGGGGCAGCCAAGCCACCAGAAGCAGGGCCGGCAGTTGCTTGCACGCAAACCGCCGGCTGGCAAAATCTGCTTCATAGGAGAAGTTTGCCCTGCGGCCCCTTTTAATTCCGGCGAATGGTTGCCGGCACTTTCCGCACCGGCTCCAATTGCGTTTTTACAGCGCCTACCTTGACTTTTTTCAGGTCGGCCTTGGGATCGGCTTTGAGGATCAGCTTGGCCAGGTCCGAATCAACGGGCACGGCGATGGTCTTATCGGCGCTCGTGATCAGGCGGATATTTGCCTGGTTGTTGTTACCCGCAACAATGCCCGTGCAGCCGGTACCGATATAGTAGCCCCCGTCGCAGGGGTCTTCGCTCCACACTTCATAGCATCCGTTGCCTTTCGAAATGAGGAAGTAGCGTGCATAGGATTGGCTGATACCAACAGCGGTCAGAAACATAGAAATTAACAGGATCTTTTTCATGGTGAAGAACATTTTTGGGAAAGAAAACTAGAGATAGAGATAGTAGGGCGTGCGGGTATTCTATTCCTGCCGCACCGCTTTTAATTCCGTCTTGATGGCATTTACCCTGACGCGCTTCAGATTGGCCCGCGGGTCGGCTTTCAGGATGAGCTTGGCCAGATCGGATTTGGGATCGACGCTGATCGTCTTGTCGCCTCTGGAAACGAATTGGGCCAATTCCAGGTTGTTGCGCGGGTTGCCGGCAATAATGCCGGTGCAACCCGTGCCCATAAAGGTGCCGCCGTTGCAAGGATCGTCGGTCCACACTTCAAAGCAATTAGCAGTAATTGCGACCAAATACAGGGCATAGGATTGACTGATACCTAAAAAGGTCATGAACATTGAAATAACAAGCAGTTTTTTCATGGCTGGTTTGATTGAACAGTTTCGCCTACTCATTTCGCTTTTCAGCTTCCGCGCCGGCAACCGGGACATTTTTTTTATAGTCTTGTATGGCTATTCTATGAAATCCGGGAATCGACCAACCGGGAGGCGCCCTTGAAGAACAGCAGCAGGATTCCAATTAACAGGATCATTGTTTTGCGTTTTTAGCGTGTGTTAGGGGAACTGGAGTCAACCCCCAGCATGCCCGTATGGTTAAGGTGCAGTATCAAGTCATTTACCCCATATCATCCGGCACCAGCGGGATGTTACCCCCGGTCCAAAATTTTTTCGCCCTATTTTTTCACCACCCGGAACTCCGTTCTGCGGTTGGCCTGGTGCTCTTCCTCCGTGCAGTCCACGCCATCCTCGCAGCGGTTGCGCAATTGCGTTTCGCCGTAACCCCGCGCCGTGATCCGGCGGGCCGCAATGCCTTTCTTGATGATATAGGCCACCGCCGATTCGGCGCGGTGTTGCGACAGTTTCAGGTTGTAGTCGTCGTCGCCGCGGCAGTCGGTGTGCGAACTCAGTTCGATCTCGATACCGGGGTTTAACTGAAGAATACCCACCAGTTTGTCGAGCTCTTTGGCCGCATCGGGCCGGATGTTCCACTTGTCGAAATCGTAATAAATGGGCTTGAACCGGATGCCGTTGATCACGAGGCTGTCGTCGATTACATTGCTTTCCGTAAGGTTGATCACGTCGATCGACAAAAACAACTTGACATGCAGCGTAGTCGTGCGGTCCAGCCCTTTAGTGGTGGCCGTGCCCACGGTAGTGAAATAGTTGTCCTTCTCGCCGACCAACTGATAATCGGTCTTTTGCTCGAGTTGGAAGGTGAAGTTCCCCTGCTCGTCGGAGTAGGCCGAGTCGCGCTTCATGGTGCGCAGGTTAGTCAGCCGCACCAGCACCCCGCCGACGGGTTCTTTGGTCTTGCTGGTCAGGCTCTGGCCCCGCAGGGTAAAGCGCGGGTCGTTGTGTTCCAGTTCGACAAACACCGGTTCGCCGGGCTTCAGGTCGCCCACCGTTTCGGTTTTGATGTTGGTGGGAATGCCGTTTTTCTGGCCCTTGGCCTCATAGGCGCGCCCCGGTTTGATCGGGAAGACCACCTGCCCCTGCGGGTTGGTGCTGCCGGTTTGTACGTCGCCGGTCGACAAGTCGCGCACTTCCACCTGCACGTCGGGCAGCGGGATACGTGTGTACTTATCCACCACCTGTACCGTGAGTTCGTTGGCAGGATGCACTTGTTTGAAAAAATAGATGTCGTCCAGGCCGTTGTCGGCATCACGGTTGGTGGCGAAATAGCCTTCCGACAGGTCGCCGGTAGCCACGAGACTGAAATCGTCGCCCGGCGAATTGAGCGGATAGCCGAGGTTTTCGGGTTTTTGCCACTGGCCGTCCACCTTGCGGGCGATGAAGAGGTCCATGCCGCCGATGCCCGGGAGGCCGTTGGAGGCAAACACCAGGCTGCCGTCGTCGGTAAAGAACGGAAAGGCCTCCGTGCCCGGGGTGTTGATCACCGGGCCGAGGTTTTGGGGCGGACTCCAGGCGCCGCCCGTTCGTTTGCACACGAACAGGTCCATTTCGCCCAGGGTTCCCGGCTGGTCGCTGGCGAAAATGAGCGTGTTGCCGTCTTTGCTGACGGTGGGGTGGCCGCTGCTGTAATCCTTGGAGTTGAACGGAAACGCGGCTTGCTGGTCCCACGCGCCGCTGTTCAGGCGGGCGGCTTCGAGCGTTAGGCGCACTTCGTCGTTGCGGCCTTTGCCGCGGCGGTTGCTGCGGGTAAAGTACATGGTTTGGCCGTTGTCGGTAAAACAGGCCGCGCCGTCGTGGTAGTTGCTGCGCACGGCGCCGCGCATGGGGGTGGCCGCTGCGCCGCCCGAGGCGGCAAAAAACAGCCCGCTGAAGGGCCGGCCGGTCCAGGGGTCGGGCTTATCGCCGGCGCCGCGGTCGGAGGTGAAGACGATCCCGCCCGGAAAATATACCGGTGCATAGTCGTCGGCGTCGGGCGCGTTGAACGGCGCTTTTTGCACCGAGAAGCGCCCTTCATCCTCCTGCACCAGTTTGGCTTGCCGGATGCCCTCGCGCAGGGCCAGGCCGCGCTGATCGCCGGGTTTGTCTTGCAAAAACGCCTGGGCCCAACGGTCGGCTTCGTCTTTATCGCCGGCGATGAGCAGCATTTGCGCGAAGTACAGTTTGGTTTCGGGCGCCGCAAAGGGGTCCTGCACGGCGCGGGCATACCAGGTACGGGCGGTTTTATATTGGTTGGTGAGCCGGTAGCAATGGGCCAGTTTGGTCACGGCTTCCGGGTCCTGGTGTTGCTCGTCGAGGGCTTTCAGGTACCATTCGATGGCCTTGGCGTATTCGAGCCGGTCGTAAGCCTCGTTGGCTTTCTCCAGGGCGCGTTGGGCGGCCAGGCCAAGCGGCAGCGCAGCCAGTAGCAGCAAGAAAATAAGCGTTCGCATAGTCGGAAAGTTTAGAATCGTTTGATCGGCACGTATTTGACCACGTCGACGAAATTGTACCCCAGCATGATCTCGTGCGTGCCGCGGCTGACCTGCTGCAGATCGGTGATGGTGTTGTCGAAGGCATAGCCCACGGAGAGCCGTTTGCCCAGCGGGATTTCGATCATGACCGACACCGCGTCGTTGGTGCGGTACGATACCCCGAAGGAAAACAGGTCCTTAAACCAGACATTCAGGTTCAGATCGGCCTGGAGCGGCGCCTTGGGCTGGTATTTGAGCAACACCGAAGGTTTGAGGTCGATGCCGCTGTCTTTCAGGCTGAACACATAACCGGTATACAGGTAATAGTGCCGCTGCAGGATACCGCTGCGGTCGAGGTTGATGTTGAAATTGGTGCGCTTGTCGAGCGCGACAAGGGTCGGCACCGACAACCCGGCGAAGAACCGCTCGTTGTGAAAATACACCCCCAGGCCGGCCCGCGGCACGATGCCGTTGATATCGGCGGCGTACACGGGGTCGTTCGGGTCCCACACGATCACATTCGACAGCACGGATTTATACACAAAAGCGCCGGCTTTGATGCCGATGGCAAACGTGCCGTTGCCGCCGGTGGGAATATGGTAGCCGTAGTTGGCCGAGAAATCGGTTACCCGGTCCAGGCCGATCCGGTCGTGAAAGAGCGAAAAGCCCAGGCCCATCCGGTCGTCGGCCACCGTGCCTTCGGCGCCGAGGTAAATGGTTTTGGGCGCGCCGTCGAACTGCAGCCACTGGGTGCGGTACAGCGCGTTGGTGGTCCAGTACCCGTGGCTGCCGGAGTAAGCCGGGTTGTTGAACAGGTACATGGTATTGAACATGTAGCGGGTAAACATGGCGTCCTGCTGGGCGCGCAGCGTCACCGCCGACAAAAAAGCTATGGATAGAAAAATTATGGTGCGCATGATCGTAGAAATGTTTTGGTTGAAAAATGCAAAACGGGACGTGTATGGCGGTTTATGGACAGGACCGGTCAGGTTTTCAGGATATAAACCATTGAAAATCATTGAATGATCATGATCATCCTGTCGATCCTGTCCATAAATCCGTTTCCGGTCAGAGCCTTCGCAGGTCTACATACCCCGATACCATGCTGGCGGTATCATGCAGGCTGAGGAGCACGAAGTAGGTGCCCTGCGGAAGATCTTGTCCGCTTTGGTTCACCCCCGTCCAGGTGTTGTCGTAATCGTGTTGTTGGAAAACCACATTCCCCCAGCGGTTGTACACCGTCAGCGTAGCGTGTTTGCACTTGGCGATGCCTTTTACCACAAACTGATCGTTCAGGTTGTCACCGTTGGGCGAAAGCCCCGTGGGCATCAGGATGCTGGCCGGCGAGCAGCAACAGCAGGTATCCGGACTGCCGCATGCGGGCACAGTGAGGCAATGCACGTTCACCGAATCGGTGCAGCAGGTGTGCGGCAGGTTGGCGGGATTGCCATTCCAGATGCCGTCGTGCGCCGTGATGATGAAGCAGAACGGGTTGCCGGCCTGTACGCCGCTGCCCCAGAGGTCGATGGTGAATGGTCCTGCCGTTCCGCCCGGTAAGATCGGGCTGGTCGGGATAAAATAGAGTTGCGACGCATGGAACCCCGCCGTATCGGCCAGTACCAGGTTGAACGACTGGATATTGAACGTGTTGGTCGGCGCATTCGAGATCGAGAAGGTGTATTTCACCTGGCCGCCGTCGCACCACAGGCTGTCTTTCACCGCCGTCGCACAGGTGGGCGGGGGCGGGGGCGGGCAATCCGATTTAATCGTATCCGAGCACACCACCGAGCTGTCTGGGCCGAGCAGGTTGATGACAAACTGCTGGGTGGCACTGGTAAACCCGTTGAGGCAGATCTGTGCAAAGCTGTTTACCGTACCGGTATCCAGCGTGCCGCCCGGTGGAATAAAGGTTACCGAGGAGGGCAACACCGGCGGCTGAATGGCCCAGCCCGATGCGTATGAAATTTGCACGCCGCCCAGACCGGCAACCTGCACACCGGTGAAAAAACCGGGGTAATAGTTGTTGGTGACGGTCAGGGAATAGCAACAGGTACCATTGGGGCCGCCGGCGGGGCCAACCGGTTTGGCGATGATGGTCACGCCGTCGCAAGGGTCGCAGGCCGGGATCGGCAGGCAGTCGACCAATACCGAGTCGGTGCAACACTCATGCGGGAAGTTGCCGTTGCCGGTGATGGGCACATCGTGCGCCGTCAGGTAGAAACAGAAGGTATGGCCGGCTATCAGGCCGCTCCCGGTGAGGTCGACGCTAAAGGTGCCTGAGGTCGCGCCGGTGGCGATGCCGGGTGGCGTCAGGTTGATCAGGGCCGGGCTTACGTGAATGCTTGTATCGAGCGGCGTGATGACAAACGACTGGACGTTGAACGGCGCGTTGTTTTTGATCTGAAAACTGTAGACATACTTGCCGTTTTTACATTTCAACGTGTCGTTGACGGCGCGTACACAGTTCGGTTTGCCGCCGTTGCCACAGTCGAACGACAGGGTATCCATGCACACGACCGTTTGGTTGGGTTGGGGGCCGAGCCATTTGACCACCACTTGTTGCGGATTACCGGCCCCGCCGCTCATACAGAGCTGGAGCAGGTTAAGGAACTGCCCCAACGGCACAGGGCCGCCGTGCGGTTCGATGGTTACGGTCGTCGGGTCGTGGTGCACGACATCCCAGGTGGGCAGTACGCCGGAATAACTGAGTTGGACGCCGTTGAGGCCGCAAAACTGCACGCCGGAGAAATAATTGTCGAGGTATTGGTTGCTCAGGCTGAACACCCGGCAGCAGCTGCCGGCCGCGGGGTCGTCGATCACATCGGCGCTGACACTCAGGAAGCTGCAGATATCGCGAATGGCGCAGGGATCGCGGTACACTTCCACGTCGCCCAACACACCCTTCGTTTGTTGGGTGATGTTGCCGTCCATATCCACCATCAGGGCATTTTGCAAATAAGTGCCCGTGTACGGATCGGAGGGTACGGCACAGATGCCGTAAATCGCAACGGTGGGGGAGCTCTCCAGGCGGATGGCATTGCTGCCGGCCCAGATCAACTTGGCGCACTCGCCCAGCGAAACGGAGTCGCCCGGGCTCTGCCGGTAGCCGTAGTCGACGCCGCCGGAGCAGTTTTCATGGATATTGTAATCGCCGACATCCACTTTTTGCAGTTCGGGCATCCAGGCTAGGTGGGTGCCGTTGTATTCGCGCACGGCCGAGTCGTGGGGTGCGTCGCGCTCGGCGGTGAGCATGCGCGTGCCGGGCGCGAAGGCCAGGTCGCTGATGATCTTGCTGTTGGGTCCGTCGAATTCCTTGACGGCGGAGGCCGGGATAAAATCGCCGGCGCCGTTCAGTTCCACCGACCAGATCTCGTACGGTTGCGGGCTGGCCATTTCACGGGCAAAATAGACGCGCACCACCCCGTCGTTGTCCTGGTTCACACCGATCCCCCAGCAGCGGCTGCCGGCCTGAACCGGGTTGTTTATGTTGCCGCTAAAAGTGTTGAACGGCGGCGTGAACACGCTTTGCACGGTGCCGGTGGCGGCGGTGACCCCGCTGATGCGGTAGATTTTACCGTCGAGCAGGTTGGTGGTGAAAAGTTGCTTGTTCCAGGAATCGAAGGCAACATTCCCCAGGCCGGCCTGGTTGTTCGGAATCGTATTGGTGCCCACGACCGAGCCGTAGGTGTTGGTGTTGACGATAAAATCGGTGACCGTGTTGAGGTTGGCGCCGTCGGCGCGAAAAATGATCCCTTGCGAACTGACGCCTACTACCGAACCGAGGATCGGCGATGAAGCAAAGAACACGTCGCCCTTATGGTCGATGGCGATCCCGAAAATCGAACCCATGCGTGCAAGCGACCAGTTGGACGGCGTGGTGACGGTTGCCGTGTTCGGGCACGACGGCGATTGCCAGTTGACGCCGGGACAGGCCAGGCTGTTCTTGCGGACGTCGATGATTTCTGCCACTTTGTTGGCATAGTTAAAGGTAAAAATGGCCTGCCCTTTGCTCAGCACCTGAGCAGCAGCCAGGCCCGGCAGCAGCGCCAGTAGGGTAAGTATGAGAATTGCGTTGCCTATGTTTTTCATCTTTACAAAGTGTTGATTTTGAGTGAATACAGTGAGGGCGTAAAAGGGGGGGGATGAGGATTAATAATTCAGCCAGAAACGGCCCTGCGTGAATTGGGCTTCCTGGCCAGGATTCGAAATTTGCGTTGCGGTAAAGCGGAAGGCGCCGCCGATTGCGCGCTTGACTTTGTCGTGGTATTCCACAACCAGTTCGCCGCCGGTGGCCTGCATCAGCGTATTGGGATCGGGCCTGTATTGGGCGCTGAACCCGGCGTAGCGATTGCCAAAGGCATACGTACCCGGGGTGATATGGGTATTCATTTGCAGGAGTACGGAGGTATAGCCCGTGGCGTTGCTGGCGATCAGGCGCAACTGCCCGTCGAAGGCCTGGCCCACGACGATGGGCGCCTGCCAGGGCGCGTTGTCTAGGTTGGCGCTAAACATATCGGCGGCGCTCCGGACCAGCGGTTCCGGATAGGGGACCTTTTCGAAAATACCCTGGTCCACCTGTATTACCGCGCCGGTCAAGGGGTTCATCAGCGTGGCCCGGAACGTGCCCGATACTGTCTGGGCTGATTCGTCGATAGCTGTGATGCGGATGGAGCCGTCGCTGCCGTTCATGAGGTTATTGTACAGGGCAGCATGCGGACCGGATGTCAGTATGTTGATCCAGCTGGCTGTATGCGGTCCGACCGCGAATTCCGTTTCGGCAAATACATCGGTCGACAAGGCGATCACCGAACCGTCGTCGGCAACGCCCGTCAATTCCAATTTGCCGTTGAGCACTTGGGCAACGGGTCTGGCCTCCCAGGATACGCCTGCCAGGTTGGCATGCATTACCACAAGTGTATTTTCAGAAGCCGATTCTTTTTTACAGGCTGCAAACAGCGATACGAAGAACAGGGCAAAGGCGTAACCTTGCCAAACAGGCGATTTCATACAGTCAAAATTGAATGGTGTGAAAAGTCGGTGCGTTTCGGAAGATTTGGTTTTTCTGTTGCCAGGGTCTTCAAAAAGCACATTTTATCTCACATCCGCCTGCACCGATTGTTGTTACCCCTGCGGTCAAAAAAATTGAAAAATATTTTCCCCTGGCTTTTACCTTCGCCCTAACCCATTTTTTAAAAGTATTCCGCATTCCACTCTGCCTATGACGCCGCACCCTGACACGCATTTTATTCAATCGTTACTGGACAATGACCACGGCGGGGTAACTGAAATTTACAACCGTTTTGCGGCCCGCATCGAGCGGTTTGTGTGCGCGAACAGCGGCACGGCCGATGATGCGCGCGACATTTTTCAGGATGCCCTGATCACCATTACCCATCAGGCCCGGCGGGCGGGCTTTGCGCTCACCTGCCCGTTTGAGGCGTATTTATACCTCGTTTGCCGAGGTAAATGGTTCAACGAACTCAAGCGCCGGCAACGCGCCACGGTAACAATTTCCGAAACGGAGGGATTTATAGAAAAGGAGGAGGCTGACGCCCTGGCAGACAGCACCCTCCGCGAAGAAGGGCGGGACCGCTTGTTTCGCCATTATTTGAAAAAACTATCTGAAAACTGCCGGGCATTACTACAACTTTCCTGGTCGGGCATTTCCATGGAGGAGGTGAGCCAAAATATGGGCATCACCTACGCTTACGCCCGCAAACGCAAGTCGGAATGCATCGCGCAGTTGATCGGATGGATCAAATCATCGCCGGATTTCGCGGCACTAAAATGAAAACCGACCCGCATGGAAGAAAATCTGTACACACAAATAGAGGATTACCTCGACCACATCATGAACGACGCCGAACGAAAATCGTTTGAGGCCGAGCTGAGCCGTAACCCGGCCATGGCGGAAGCCCTCGAGCAGGTACGCGAAGCCCGCGATCGCCTGCAGCGGATGTGGCAAAACGAAACCTCCGACGCCCAACTGGAGGAAACCCTGCAACGCCTCGGCGGCGAATATTTTGCCGCAGGCGCCGTAAAAAAAACAGGCGGCGGAGCCGGGGGCGGCAAACAATTCCGTCTCCCCATGGCCTGGTGGGCCCTGGCCGCGGGTACTGCGGCCGTGGTGGTAGCCTGGCTCCTGCTCCGGCCGGTCAGCAGCGAACAACTGTACGCCCAATACCGCGACTTCCAGGAGGCCTCGTTCACCCTGATGGGCAACGATACCACCCAGCAAAACGCTCAAACCGCAGCCGAAGCCTTTAATAAAAGAGACTATGCGACCGCTTCCAAAGCCCTGGAAGCTTACCTGAAAACCCACCCCAACGAACTGGAAGCCCAGCTGTACTCTGGTCTGTGCGACCTCGAACTGGGCCGGTACAACCGGGCTATTCCGACTTTCCAGAAAATCCGCGCCACGCCCAACAACGCCTGGGCCGAGGAGGCCACCTGGTACCTTGCGCTGACCTATCTGCGCCAAAACAACCGCAACCAATGCATTAAAACCCTGCGCAGCATTCCTCAAAACAGCGGCCGGTATGGCGTCGCGCAACAGCTACTGAAAGCCATGTAAGGAGTCATTCGGCCGCCATGGCTTGCCCGGCAATCCAACCGCCCGTCCAGGCGGCCTGAAAATTGAAGCCGCCGGTGAGGGCGTCGATGTCGAGCACCTCGCCGGCGAGGTACATATGCGGGCAGCATTTGCTTTCAAAGGTTTTGAACTGCAGGTCGCGCAGGTCTACTCCGCCTGCCGTCACAAATTCCTCTTTGAAGGTGCTTTTGCCGCGCACGGCAAAGGCGCCGGCGCAGAGTTCGGCGCTCAGGCCTTGAAGTTCGGATTTGGACGTATCGGCCCAGCGCAACTCCGGCGCCAGGCCGGCAGCCGCGACCAGTCGTTCCCAAAGGCGTTGGGGCAGCCCGAATTGAGCGTTGGCCGCCACGGTTTTCCGGCCCTGCGTTTGTTTGATTGCGGTAAAAGCCTCCAGTACTGCCGCCGTCGGCGTTTCGCCCAGCCAATTGACGGTTAACTCAAAACGGTATTCCAGCGCATGCAGGGCGCGCGCGCCCCAGGCCGACAAGCGCAAAATACCGGGCCCGCTCAATCCCCAATGGGTGATAAGCAACGGCCCGCGCGCCGACAGGCGGGCGTCGGGCACTTGCAAGCCGGCATCGGGTACGGATATACCCGCCAGGTCGCGCAGGCGCGGGTCCCTGATATGGAACGTAAACAACGACGGCACCGGCGGAACGATCCGGTGCCCCAGGCCGGCCAGCAGAGTCCAAACGGCTTCATTGCCGCCCGTGGCCACCAACACCCGGTCGGCGATCAGCGGGGTTTCGCGCGTACAACGGATATGCCATTTGCCGCCGAGGGGTTCCAACCCTTCCACCCGCACGCCGGTGCGTACCTGCACGCCGGCACGGTGCGCGGCATTCCGCAGGCATTCGACAATGGTGCCGGCATCGTCGGTGACGGGGAACATACGGCCGTCGGCTTCCGTTTTCAGGCGCACGCCGCGCGCCGCAAACCACTCCACCGTTTCTTGCGGGCCAAATCGCAGAAACGGCCCCAGCAACTCCCGGCTGCCGCGCGGATAGTTCCGCACCAATTCGCGCGCGTCGAAACATGCGTGCGTCACGTTGCACCGGCCGCCGCCGCTGATCCGGACCTTTTGCAACACCGCCGGGCCGCGCTCCAGAATCGTGATCCGGGCGTCGGGCCGCGCCTCTGCCGCCGTAATAGCGGCAAAGAAACCAGCCGCGCCGCCGCCGATAATGCAAATGTCCATGCAGCAAAGGTAGAATGCGGAACGTATGAAGGCGAACTTCAAATTTCCAATGTCCAACAAGGAATTTCCAATGTCCAAGTACGCCAGAAGGTAGGGCTGCATAAGTGAACCGAATTGCCCATTGTGCGCGATCTAAACACTTGGACATTGGAAATTCCTTGTTGGACATTGGAAATTCATGTCAGGCGTGCGGAATTAAGGTTACGGGCGTGAAGGGAGTTGCGCTATTCTGTTGTTAACAAAACGCAAAAAGTGCGGTTTAACCGTTCTCAGGCAACCGACCGTACCCGAAATGCTTCTTAATTTTGCCTGTGGCTTACTAAGAATAGTCCGGTAGGTTTTTGCAAACCTTTGAACATGAAGCCCGGAGCATGTTGTTGGCGAGGACGCCATAGCCGTCAGGCTAAAGTCAAATTAAGTTCGTAGATTGAGCAAAAACACATGCGAAGCATACGTTTTCCGCAAAAAATGATAAAAGAAAGTGGCCTTTTGGACCAATTTA
>JBGARJ010000097.1:0-8244 GCA_044230315.1 Saprospiraceae bacterium | reverse complement strand
ATAGGAGGCTCCTTGAAAAATAGACTGGTATGTCCGGGGGGCATAGGTCTCGGCTTGGGCGACAAAATGCAGGTGCTCGCCGTCGTACCAGAGGTCACCAGAACCTTCTCCTGGTTTAACCACGTTGAAGATGATGTCAATGGAAATTTTACAGAGGCCTTTTCCTTCCACGCATTGTTGCTTTTCCTCGTCCCAATCGCCATGGTCAAAGTGGATCTTAATCTTGGGCCAGCCGGCCGGATCGGGATTGTTGGGTAGAGGTGGATTGGCAATTATAGACCCGGAACGCGCGGTGACCCAAACGCCGAATAGTACCAGGCTAAGCATGGTTACAATCAATTTCATACTTCGAAAATTAAAACAAAGGCCTACTCTGATCGCTTTTCGGCATCCGCGCCCGTACTCAATTAAGGACTTTCCGGGTAACTACCTCGTGTCGCCGGGCAACCGGATGAGGCCGTATCGGTTGCCGGCCACATGCACGTACCGTCAATATGGGTGCCACGAAACCGGCTGAAAACCCCTGCCGGACGGAAAAGACGCATCTTTTGACGCCAGGCTTCGGCTATTTTTTCGGCAACAGAACAAGACTATTTCCATAAAAAGAAGCCTCACCGGGGCAGCCGGTTTCATAATGGTTGTGGGTCGAATGGATTGCTGCGCTTATTGCCGGAGCCTGGTTCTACTTAGTCAGATTAAGGAGAAAGGTGATATTATTTAAGTAACCGGCCTGAAATAACGGATACCAGTTTCTCGCGGCTACGCATGTTGTCGGCGGGGGCGCCAACAACGGCGATGAACATTCCGTACAGTTCTGGTATGCTCGCCAACAGCATGCACCAGGCTTCAGTTTCAACGGTTTGCAAAAGCCTGCCTAGCCTTTTGCTATTACCGAGGACGCCAACAGCGACATTTCGTTGAAAATCAAGCCCTAACGCCGTTGTTGGCTGGGACGCCAACAACAACGACGGAGCTCCATGCAACCCAATATCCCTTCAGAATCGTCGCCCTTGTGAGCATCCGCGCTATTGCTGCACGGACTGTGTTTGTCGGACCAATTAAGCAGCCCGGGCACATTGAGCTCCGCCGCTGTTGTCGGCGGGGACGCCAACAACGGCAATGAACATTCCGTACAATTCTGGCGTCCCCACCAAAAGCATGCATAGCTGCCTGATCTTTTTGGCATTTTTTTAGATCGCCGCCACGTTGCTTTAATTTGACAAAGTAGAACTGCTTGTATTTCCGACAACGCAGGCCAGAGGGTGGCCCGTGGTCGGAACCAATACTTGTTGGGGATATATAGGCTTTCCGGTTGAATCAGTTTTGGGGGCATTGGAAATTCTGACCAGACAAAAGTAGATGGGCTTTTTGCCTGAAATAAGGACAGTTTTACAGGTTTTTGCAAGGTTAATTTTAAAATATTAATTAAATAAAATATTGAAAATGAGTTTTTTGTACGAAAAATGGTGGTCGCAATATTTCGCGCCAGGATCAAAAAACTGTATCCCGGGTGATTACCTTTGAACGCCGTGTTTATTCACATACTTAACCATGATCAAGGAACTCAACGACCTGGTCCATTTTATCAAAACCAGCGTCTGGCGCGACGAAGAACTGCTCGGCTTTTTTACCCGGGAGGACCCGGACCTGCTGTCGCTGTACCAAGCGATCTGGCAAAACACCTTGCACAGCGACGAATCGGCCGCACAGGCGATCGGTACCGGCCTGACCCGCTATAAGCAACTCGGCCGGAATCTCCGGAAACACCTGCGCAACCTGTCCGTTTTTTTCAACGAGGAAAAAGCGAAAGCAGACGCCACTACCCGCAATTACCACGAAGGAGCCCTGGAACTGGCTTTTATGCAGCTCCTGCACGCGCGCGGCTACCGGCACGCCCCGCTGGAGATCGCCAAACGACTGTACCGGCGCGGGATCGACTATGAATGGCCCGTCTTTGTGGCCGAAGCACTCCGGATAATGAAAGCCGCCGCCGCCAGCCGGCACGGGCAGGAGAAAGCATTCGAACTGTACGCCGGACAATACCGGATGTACCGGCAATACGCCGATTGGGAGGAACAGGCAGCCGAATACGTCCAGTGGAGCAAATTGCCGGGGCTGCACCGGATGCTAACGCCGCAACAGATCCAGGAACGGCTGCGCGGGTACCTCGACCAACTGGGCGAACACCTCGGCGCCGTGCCATCGTACTGGTTTCACCTGCATTACTTCCGGCTCCGGGGCGATTATGCGCTGGGTCAGGAAGATTACGCCGGCGCCATCGACGGGTACGATGAAGCCCTGGCCTATTTTCAGGCGCGGCCATATCCGGTGAACGAAGCCCTGGCGATGTTTCATTGCCACAAAATTATCGCCTGCACCCTGTTGAACCGGTATGAGCAGGGCGAAACGGCGGCCCTGGCAGCGCTGGATCATGCACCCGACGGTTCGTTTGCTTTTTTCTATGCCTATGAACTGTATTTCTATCTGGCCATGCACACGGCGCACTTCGAACAAGCACTCGATATATTCCAAACGGCCACCTTGCACAAACGCTTCGGCAACCTTTCCCTGCCACAACGGGAAACCTGGCATTTGCTGGGGGCCTATCTGTTCATCGTGTACCAACTGAACGGGTGGCCCTTGCCGGATAAAAGCCTACCGGTGTTCAAAAGTTTCCGCTTCGTCAATGAGACACCGGCCTCCCTGCGCGACAAACAAGGGCGGAATACCGCCGCCCAGTTGGCCCATCTGTTGCTGCAAATCCTGGAGGGGCGCGACGACGCTGCGCTCGAACGCCTGGATGCGCTCGACAAGTATCGCAGCCGCTATCTGCAGGGGGCTGCCACGGCACGTTCCGAACGCCTGGTCAAAATACTCGGCTGCCTGCCTGCCGCGGGATTCGGCGCCGATGCCTTTTTGCGGAAAACCCGGCGGCTGCGCGATCAGTTGACCCAACTGCCGCGCCAGTTGGCCAACCGCACGCACGAACTGGAAATAATCCCCTACGAACAATTAATCCAACATCTTGCGGGTTATCTTGTCCGCCGGAAAAAAAACGGTAAATGATTTTTTCGGCGCCGGGCAACTTGCCGGCCCTACATAACCTCTATGGGTGGAGGCGCCAACGCCTGCACGTTCAACACAACTCACCCAACCGATATGAATTTTCGCCTCTGCTGCATACCGATCCTGCTTCTGCCAGTGCTGTCAACTGCCGCCACGCCGGTGGATACGGCGCGCCTGATCGCCCAGATCGACACCCAACTCACGCGCGGCAACCAATGGGTGAGCGGCGTCCTGACCGATACCACGCTGTTTTTTCTGCACCCGCTGCCCGCATTTCGCGAGGTGATCCGCCAGCATGCCCGGGCCGAAAAGATCGCCCTCGCCGCCCGTTCGGAACCGGGGGTACCCACCCATGTCGAAGGCAATGTACTCGACTCCGACGGCGAGCCGCTGGCCAACGCCCTCGTCTACCTGTACCAAACCGATGCGCGCGGTTGGTATGCCGATACGGCCGTGCATATATCCGGCCAGGAAGGCGACCGGCGGCATGCGCGCCTGTTCGGCTACGTCCGCACCGACGCCAACGGGTTCTTTGCAGTAGAAACCATACGCCCGCAGTCTTACCCGGGAAGCGCTTTGCCCCAACACATCCATTGCGAGGTCTTTGCCGCCGATGGCCGGGTGCTGATCACCGAATTGCTGTTCAAAGACGACCCCATGCTCACGCCGGAAGTCAGCTTCTGGGCGCTGAACAACCATTTCACCATAGCGCCGAACATCGGAACCGCCAAGCGCCCGTATTTCTCCTACCAACTGGCCTTGCGGTGAGTCTGTGGGTTTCAGATGGTTATTGGCGTTTTATTACCCCCGAAATAGTAGAATTCTTTAGGCAGCCATCCGGCGCTTTGTTTCTTTTGTAGCCAACCTGTTCTGTTCGCTATGAAAACAAAGTACCTTCTTGCTGTGCTGTTGGCTGGCTATGCCCTGGCTGCAGCGGGCCAGGCTCCCGGCCCTACCGACGATTCGAACCGCCGCTCCCTGCAGGCCATTCGCACCCAAAGTGCCCCTAAGATCGACGGCCTGCTCGACGATCCCTGCTGGCAGGCCGCGCCAGTTGCGGCCGACTTCGTCACCTTTGCGCCCACCTTCGGGAAACCGTCGGCCGAACGCACCGAAGTACGCGTGGTGTACACCGATGAAGCGGTTTATGTCGGCGCTTACCTGCACCAGGATGCCCGGCGCATCCGCACCGACCTCGGTCGTCGCGACGGGGAAAGCAGCGCTGACCAGTTTCACGTAGGGCTCGATACCTACCGCGACCGGCAGAATGCCTTTCGGTTCGAAGTGACTTCCGGTGGCGTCCAGCGCGATATCCGGATGTCGCCCAATAACTTCGACATTTCCTGGGACGCCGTGTGGGATGCGCGGGTGAAAATGCAGGCCGATGGCTGGTCGGTGGAAATGCGCATTCCCTTCAGCGCGCTGCGCTTCCCGAAACAGGCCGAACAGGTCTGGGGGCTCCAGTTTGCCCGCCAGTTGCAATATGCCAACGAGTTCAGCACCTGGAGCCCGGTCGACCCCACCGGCGGCGGCACCATGTCGCAGTGGGGCAACCTGACCGGCCTGCGGGATCTCGATCCGCCCCTTCGCCTGGCCTTTTCACCCTACCTGGCGGCTTCCGTACAGCGTTCGCCGGTGTCGGATGATCCGGTGACATATGCCAACAGCCGCTCGGTCAGCGGCGGTATGGATGTGAAATGGGGGCTGAGCGAAAGTTTTACGCTGGATGCCACCCTGATCCCCAATTTTGGCGAAGCCCAAAGCGACAACACGGTGCGCAACCTCTCGCCCTTCGAAGTGCAATACGAAGAGCGGCGGCAATTTTTTACCGAAGGCACCGAGCTGTTCAACAAAGGCGGCTTGCTGTATTCCCGCCGGATCGGCGGCGCCCCCGATGGCTTTTATGCGGCGACCGATGCCTTGCAGGACAATGAAGTGTTGGAGCACAACCCCTCCCAAACGCCCCTGTACAACGCGACCAAATTTTCGGGGCGCACCAAATCCAAACTCGGTATCGGCCTGCTGAATGCGGTGGCTGCCCCGGCCCATGCCACCATCCGCAACACCGTCACCGGCGCCGAGCGGGAGTTCGCCACCTCGGTGCTCACCAATTACAACGTGTTGGTGGTGGATCAGCTCCTGCCCCATAATTCGGCCGTCGGGCTCACCAACACCAGCGTGTTGCGCGAGGGCGGCGCCCGCGACGCCAATGTTTCGGCCCTCACCTGGAACCTGCGCGAAAAATCGAACGCGTACGAATTTTCGGGGGCGGCCCGGCTCAGTCAGGTGTTCGAAACGGGAAGCCGCGCAAACGGCTATTGGTACGACCTGGCGCTGCGCAAGGTGCGCGGCAAGTGGGGGGGCGGCCTGGCCGCCGCCGCCGCCGATGACCAGTACGACCAGCGCGACCTCGGCCTCAACCGCCGCAACAATTTTCTCTCGCAAAGCGCCAAACTGACGTACGGCGATTATCAGCCCAAAAACGGCCGCCTGTACACCTATTTTGAAGTGGCCGCCGAAAACACGTTCCTGAATTTTCCCCGGCGCTGGGAATCGCTCGAACTCTCCGCCTACGGCGAAACCATGACGCCGCGCCAGTTGTACCTTGGCATGCTCTTTATCAGCCGGCCCATTTGGTTTTACGACTATTTCGAACCCAGGGTGTGGGGCAAAAAATACTACCACGCGCCATTTGCTTTTATCGCGCCTCAAATCACCACCGACGTGCGCAAACGCCTGTTTTGCACCTTCGAAATCAGTTATGGCGAAAGCCCGCTGAAAAAAGATCCTTATATCGGCGCTTCGGTAAAGCCAACCTGGGTAGCCGGCAATCACCTCCGCCTGACAGGCAACTGGAAAGTATCGAAAGACCACTCCAACTTCGGCGCCGTCAACTGGTCGGACGCCAACAATATCATATTCGGCCAGCGCAATATCACCACTTTCGACAATACTCTCGCCGCTGAATACCTGTTCAGCCCCCGCATGAGCCTGGCCGTGCGCGCCCGGCACTACTGGGCCAATTTGTATTACAAAGCCTACCTGCACCTCAATGACGACGGCACCTTCAGTCCTTCCGACTGGCCCGGGCACGCCGACGAAAATTACAACCTGTTCAATGTAGACCTGGTGTACACCTGGCAGTTTGCCCCCGGCAGTTTTCTCAACCTGATCTGGAAAGACGCCGTGTTTGTAGGCGACGACATCCGGCAAGACGGCTTTTTCCGCAATTTTCAGAAAACCGTGAATGCGCCGCAGGATAATACGCTGACCCTCAAACTGATTTATTGGCTGGATGCCGGACGGCTAAAGATTTAATTTTTAATTACCCGCTTCCACCCGGCGCCGCTACGACCCCGGGCTTGCAGCCAGTACGCCCCGGGCTTCAACGCCGATACATCGAACTCGGCCCGCGGGCCGTCCATTTGCCGGGTTAAAACCGCCTGGCCGAGCAGATCGAACAGCGAAACGACGCAGGGGACTGCGGCCGGGGAAAACTGTACGGTCAGGCGATCGTCTGCGGGGTTGGGGTAGATGGCGAATTCTGCCGCCGGTGCCGGCGCGTTGCTGCCCGCCGGCACGAAGATCGGCCCGATGGGCGCCGTGGCCACTACCAGGTGATCGTATTGAATGGAATGCGAAACCCCGGCCGGACTTTGATCGTCGTAGTATTCGATCCAGAGATAATTCAGGTCGAGATTGGGGTCGCTGCGCCAGCGAAAGCCGGGAAACGGCGGGTCGGCCGGGTTGACGACGAATTTGTCCCATACCCAGGTTCCATTGGGGAATCCGGGGCCCCAGTAGCCCACCTCCTGGCCGTCGTGCCAGATGCGCAGTTCGCCGTTGGACGCATTAACCGGGTTGTTGAGTTTGACCATCATCTCCACGCACAGCCATTGGTCGAAGGGCACGGCTGCGGGGTTCAGGCTCCCTTTGATGAGCACATTGCCCCAGCAGTTGCCGTTGGGGTCGTGGTGCATATCGCCCCAATACAGGTAGGTGTTCATCGTGGTTTGGCCCACGGGTTCGTAAGCGATGGAAATGCGGCTGTCGCCCAGTCCGCAGGTGCCGGCCTGCGGATTGGGCCAGGGCGTGGCGGGGTGGTAGCCGCCGATCCATACGCTCTCGTGGTGGATGTACCCTTGCGCCGCGGCCGGGTATTTGACATAATACCGGATGTAGACCGTGCTGTCCCAACCGGGGGTGAAGCGTTTGTACAGGTGCCCGCCGGTATTGGCGCCGCCGAGATTGGTCATTTTGAGGGAATACGGGCCCAGGCTCCCGGGTGGTACATCGGGGTCGAGCGACATGCCGGCGGTGTTTTTCCGGTCGTCGTATCGGCTGAAAATATTGGCCAGGCCGTCGTCGAATGTTTCCACAAACAGCACCCGGGGGTCGGTTTCGATTCCGGTGTCGTGCGGATGATCGTTAGCGATTTGGGCTTGCGTCAGCGGCAAAAGGAGACCACTGCACAGCATAAAAAAAAGACCCTTGGTATACATCGTATCGTGGTTAATCGAGGTGCGCCAAATGCAGGCTCACCCCGTTTTTCAAGGTTTGAAACACCACACAATAACGCTCGGTCAGTTTCAGCAGCGTTGTCAGTTGTTCTTCCGTGGCTTCGGTGTCAAGATCAAAAAAGACCCGGATAGAGGAGAACCCCACCGGCGCTTCTTTGGATACGCCCAGCGTGCCGCGAAAATCGAGGTCGCCTTCCGTGCGCACGGTGCCGCTCCGCAATTCAACGCCGATGGCCGTGGCGACAGCGCGCAATGTGACGCCGGCGCAGGCGGCCAGCGCTTCGAGCAGCATGTCGCCCGAACAGGCCAGGATGCCGTCGCCGCCGGTGGCCGGATGAAGGCCGGCTTCCACAAGTGCCTTGCCGGTTTCCACCCGGCAGGCAATCCCTTCGCCCAGCCGGCCTTCAGCGCGCAGGGTAATCACCGCTGATGCGGGTTGCTTACGGTATTTTTCCTTAAGGGGCGCCTGCAGGAGGCGGAGATCAACGGCATTCATACCAACCGGGTATTGTATAACTATAAGTAGCTTGGGCGTCAGGATTCAAGCCATGCCTTTGAGCGTATTCACCTCGGCACTTACCATTCGCTCGTCCAAGGCTTTCGACAGGAACAGCGTCTCGTCGCGTCCGAGCGTATACCGCAGGGTATGCACGCCGGG
>JBGARJ010000096.1:0-8257 GCA_044230315.1 Saprospiraceae bacterium | reverse complement strand
AATCCGGCCGGTCTCGAACAGCCCAATATCCACCTCGATTTTGACGTGGTCAATCTCGGCGAACACACCGGAGGCGATCTGGCCTTCACCGTAGACCAGCGCATACCGGACAATACCATATTGCCCCGGTTGACCGACACGATCCCGGCGCCGCCGTACCGGCAAAAATTGTCGTACGAGCTCCCCACAACCGGCAGTCAGGTCGGTTTCAACCGTTTCCTGATCGCCCTTGACCCGCAAAACACCCTGCCCGAGCAACCTGCTTCCGCCGAATTGAACAACGACCTGACCGATGCCACCGGCGTTCGGGGTGTGGACGTGTATTTTTTTGCCGACGATATATCGCCTGTTTCGCCCGCTCCGTACAGTATTGTGCGCCAGAACACGGTCAAACTCCGGGCGTCCACTCTGAACGGCAACGCACCCATGATGCGGTACCTGTTCGAGTTCGACACCCTGGAAACCTTCGACAGCCCGTTCAAAATGACCGGCCAGGTCGTACAAACAGGCGGATTGCTGGAATGGCAGCCCCCGGTCACCCTGACCGACAGTATCGTGTACTATTGGCGGGTGGCGCGCGACAGCCTCGTGAATGGTCAGGTGCCTTGGCGGGCGCGTTCCTTTGTTTGCCTGCCAGGAAGCGCTCCCGGTTGGAACCAATCGCATTTCGGTCAGTACATCGACGGGCAATTCGTCAACCTGCAGGCCGTGGACAGCACCCGGCGGCTCGAATTTGCGGACAATACCGGGTTGATCTCTGTAGCGGTGGCCTACCGAAACACCAACCGCTATCCGGGCATGCAAAACATCTACTATGAAGGGTTCTACGGCGATGCCGGATTTAACGGTTTGAGCATGTCGCGTGGGGTGGCATTGATGGTACAAGACCCTAACACCGGTCATATTGTGCCCAATCTTCCCGGCACGCCGTACAATACGCACCCGACAAAGGTCAAGCCGTTTTTTACCTTCGACACACAGGATTCCTTGCAGCGGCTATTGTTGATGCAATTTCTGGATAAAGAGATCCCCAAAGGATATGTGGTAGGACTTTTAGCGCTCAATAGCTACAACGATACCCTGGGTTATGCGCCGAGGCGCTGGGCAATGGACTCGGTTTCGGTGGGGAAAAACCTATTCCAGGTCTTGGAAGCGCAAGGCGCCCGGGAAGTGCGCGGCCTGGTGGATTATGTCAAAGTGCCGCCGCCTTACGGGCTGATTTTCCGCAAAGACGATCCGCTTTTCAATGCCGTGGACACGGTGGTATACGATATCGATTCGGTGCTTACTATCCGGCGCAATTTCCGCGCGAAATGGTCGGTAGGCCAGTTGGAAACGCCGTTGATCGGACCGGCCAAGGCCTGGAAGGCCCTGCATTGGCGCCATTCGGCCGTCGACGATGCGTCGGACGAGCTGCGGCTGTCGGTATTGGGCGTTCGGGAAGGGCTGGCCGACACCGTTTTGTTCGACTTGCAGAACACGCAGGATACAGACCTCACCATGCTTTCGGCCGCACTGTTCCCGCAACTCAAACTGCGGTACGAATCCGGTGATACTCTGAACCGTACCGCTACCCAACCCGCCTATTTGCGCGTGTTGTACGAGCCGTTGCCGGAAGGCGCGCTGCACCCGGCCGCGCAGTACGATTTTTACCGCGATACGCTCCAGCAAGGCGAACCGGGGCATTTTGCCATGGCTTTTGCGAATGTTTCCGAATCGCCCTTCGACAGTTTGCTGGTCAAATTCCGGATTGAGAACGAGAGCAACACAGGGCTTGATTACCTGCGGACATTCCGGCCTTTACCCGCCGTCGACACGCTTCACGCCGTACTGGATTTTGGCACCTTGCAGTCCAATGGCAAACAACGGCTCTCTATCGACGTCAATCCCTCGAATGCTCAACCCGAGTTATACCATTTCAACAATACCGCCGTGCGCGAATTTTATGTTTCGGGCGATACGCGCAACCCCTTGCTGGATGTAACCTTCGACGGGATGCATATTCTCGACGGGGATATTGTGTCGCCAAGGCCGGTTATTGTGGTGACCCTGAAGGACGACAACCGTTTTTTAGCGTTGAGCGACACCAGTACGTTCCTGTTAAAACTCGTTTCTCCGGACGGAACAACCCGACCCCTGGCCTTCAGCGACCCGGCTGTGTTGTTTGTCCCGGCCGACGCCGCGCATTTGCCGGAAAAAAACCATGCCCGGCTCGAATGGCGCCCGGATTTTGTACAGGATGGCGAATACCGCCTTTTGGTAAACGGCCGGGATGCATCGGGTAATTACTCCGGTAGCCTCGACTACAGCGTTGCATTCCGGGTAATCACCAGGTCATCGCTGTCGCATTTGTTAAATTACCCCAATCCGTTCTCTACCTCTACCTGCTTTGTATACACCATGACGGGCGCAGCCCCCCCGGCGCATTTTAAGATCCAGATCCTCACTGTCGCCGGCCGGGTAGTGCGGGAGATCACAGAAACAGAATTCGGTCCGCTGTTGGCGGGTACGCACACCAGCGATTTTTGTTGGGATGGGCGCGACCAGTACGGCGACCAGTTGGCCAACGGGGTGTACCTGTACCGGATTGTAGCCAAAAAAGCCGACGGCTCCGACTTTGATCTTTTTGAGAACAAGACGGTTGACGGATTTTTCAAGAACGGCTATGGAAAAATGGTTTTGATGCGGTGAAGGATTCCGGGCAAATGGAACACGCCTACCACCGGAGCATCCGCTGGTCTTTCATCGGCTCGGCTGGGCTGACGTTGTTGCAATTTTTACAAATGCTCGTGTTTGCCCGGTTGGCAGGGCCGGCTGCTGCGGGCGATTATGCGCTGGCAGCGGCTTTTATGGGTTTTTTGATGCCATTGGCGGAAGCAGGTCTGAGTCAGGCCGTCGTGCAGGCCGATGCTGTTCATCCCCGGCAACTGGCTACGCTGGCCTGGCTGAACCTGGCGGTTGGGGTACTGGCGCTCGGGATGGTGACCTGGATCAGCCCTTGGATAGCCGGCTGGTACAGCCGCCCGGATTTGGCCGGCCTGCTGCCATTGATGGGGCTGGCACTGCTCACCATGCCGTTCGGCGCATCGCCTGCTGGAATGTTGGTGCGGGCATTTCGGTTTGCCGCAGTGGCCAGAATCGAAATTGCAGCCGCCACCGCAGGTTTTATGGTTCTTACCACCCTGGCTGCCTGTGGTTGGGGCGCCTGGGCAATGGCCATCGGCTTTTTAGTACGGCAAACGACGTTGGCGCTGGCCAGCCTGTGGGCTATGCAGGCGCACGCCAAAATTGATTGGTGGCGCCCCGCGTCTTTGCGCAGTGTTGAAGGGCTCGTTCGATTCGGGGGTTATGACCTGGCAGCCCGTTGGGCCGATTTTTTAGCCAATTACCTCGACAAACTCATCGTGGGCAAGTGGTTGGGCGCAACAGCCCTGGGATATTACCAACTCGCTTTTTCACTCCTGGTGTTGCCCACTGCCCGTTTGGGTTACCTTTTTACCCGGGTCAGTTATCCGGTATTCGCCCGCTTGCACGGCTCGGCATTGGCGATGGAGGTGTTTTTTCAGCGTACAGCCATGGACTTGACGGGACTGTTATACCCGGTGTATCTGGGGATGCTTTTGTTTGCCGGGGAAATTATTCGCGTGCTGTATGGTCCGGCATGGCTGCCGGTCGTTCCGCTCCTGCAGGCTTTTGCAATTGCCGGCTGGGTGCGGACCCTGAATGCCGTTTTCCCGCCATTGACCAAAGGGATCGGCCGCCCGCAATGGCTGTTCGTCTGGATGCTGCTGTGGACGTTGTTGAGCAACGGTACGCTGGTAGTTTTTCTCGCTTTTAACCCCACCGCCGGTACGGCTGCGTGGAGCCGGGTGGCTGCCAAGTTTTTGTTGGAAATCCCGTTGCTGGCAGTGTTGGCAGGGCGTTGCAAGGTTAGATTCGGGCCGGTGTTATGCCATGCAGCGATGCGGCTGGCCTGGTTGATGCCTGTTGCGGTTGCCGTTGGCCTGGCAGATTGGATTATCGATGATTTTTGGTGGGGATTTGCCTTAAAAACAGCCGTTTTCTTGCTGTGTCTGATCGGGCTGGGGTGGGGTAGCCCATTCCGTTCGGATTGGCGGCGACTGATGCTGATTCTTGCGCCAACAGCTGACAAATAATTTGCCCGGGGGGCCTTTGTTGGTGAAAGAATGTTTCATTAGATTTGAGCGGGATAAAATTTCTCGCTGCGGGAGGGCGAAATAGCGATAGTTGAATGCCGTCCTTTCACCCCGGCGCCGAAGCAGACTTCCGGACACACGAAACACTATAGCTACCAACTTTGCGCCTATGTCGCCAAACGTATTATTACCGGCGGGCTTGGTCGTTCTTTCCTTTTTTCTGCTTGTTCCGGCCTCGGCGCAAATTGCAGATCAGAAACCCTCCGGTATACCGCAAGCGATCGAAATTTGCGATAACCAAATCGACGATGATGGTGATGGCTATGTGGATTGTTATGATTCGGATTGTCAATGTTTTACCGGCGAAGATTGTTCCGTTACCGATCTCCCCTCCACTTTTCGGGCCCGCCTGGCCTGGCAATCGGGCAATGACGGCGCCTCCGTCACTGCAATTCCAGTAGTGGCAAATATGAATCCGCAGCAAGACAGCCTCCCGGAGATCATTGTTGCCGAAGCCTCTGCGGCCAACGGCACGCCCAACCATATTCTTTTTTTCCGGGGCGACGGCTCAAACCTGAACAATCCATTCGTTCTGACGATCCCCAGTGGATTCGACAGTTACCCAGTACCGGGTCCGACGATTGGCGATATCAACAACGACGGCATTCCGGAATTGATCATGGCTTGCCGGGACCGGATTATCCGGGTGTTCCGAAATTATTCCGAAACGGCAGGCAGCCCGATGAGCCTTTGGATATCATCTTCCGGTATGTTGGACTATGTAGACCAAAAACCGTATCTGGCTGATTTTGACGGTGATGGGACTCCTGAAATTTATGCCGGCAGCGATGTATTTAAATTTGATTTTTCAACCCCTGGAGCACCTGCCCTTTATAAAGTCATCAATGGTTTCAACTATATCGGTCGCGCCATTTACAATTCGTACCTGGAAGGCAGTTGTAGCCCTACTGCCGTGGATATGCTCTCCATTGCCGATTGCAATGGCGATCCCGATTGCGCCGGTCTGGAGCTTGTGGCCGGTCCGTTGATCTATTCCATCGATTTGAACCCGAACGATGGCGATGGATACCAAATCAAGATCCAACGCGACCTCAATCAATTGTCGCCCGGGAAAAGTTTTAACGACGGGTATACCGCAGTGGCGGATGTGGACCTTGATGGCGTGCTCGACGCGGTGGTCAGTTCGGTTTGGGGAAATAATCAATTAGGAGTGTATGTCTGGAACAAAAATGGATTCCTAAAGTCCATGGTTTATCCAACCGGAAGTTACCGAAGCGGCAGCCTGGCGTGTATCGCCAACCTGTATGATGACCGGACGGCAGGTTTTGCTGTGGATATGCCGGAAATATTGGTGTGCAATGCCTACAACCTCAATTGTTTTAACCTACAGGCAGCACAACTCAACCCGGCTAAACCGTTTTGGTGGAGTCTCGTGACCAAAGACTACTCCGGATTTACCGGTTCTACAGTTTACGATTTCAACGGCGACGGCATTTTTGAAATTGTTTACCGGGATGAGGACAATTTGCGCATCCTGTACGGCGGCCCCGCACCGTTTCCACCGGGGGTGGACGCCGAACGCAATTGGTTTAAAATGGCTTGCGGTTCGCTGACCTCCGATGAATACCCGATCGTGGCGGACGTGGACAACGATGGCGAGACGGAAATCGCAGTGACCGGCTATACGTTTTCAGGTTACAAGACCCCCTCAACCGACTACAGGGGCCGTTTGCGGGTGTTTGAATCGGACGCCGACCCCTGGGTGCCTTGCCGTAATGTGTGGAATCAATTCAACTACTTTGTCGTAAACGTCAATGACGATCTTAGCATTCCGGCGCATCAGCAACTGCATCAACTGGAATTTCCAAATCCAGGCTCAGGGAACCGGCCGCTGAACCGGTACTTGTCGCAACGCCCCTTGCTCAACGACAAATTCGAACCCTTTTTGCCGGTAGCCGACGCCATAGCCGGGACAAAAACCGTACAATGCGTTTCAGACTCGATGGAAGTCAGCCTCAATATCTGCAACCTGGGCAGTAAAGGACTGAAACAAGGCACGCCCGTTGCGTTCTATACAACCGATCCAACTACTACGGATGCCGTGCTGCTCGGCACAGCATGGCTGACTACGGCCCTGGAAGTGGACTCCTGCAACACGTTTGTATTTATGATTCCGGCTTTTACGGGTACGGTGTTTGGGATCGTCAACGACGACGGTTCGCACCCGCGCCCGTTGAATTTGGCCGCCGATTTCCCTGTAACCGACCAGCCGGAATGCAACTGGCTGAATAATATTTTCCAGTTTGATTTTCATCCCACTTCCTTACCGCTGGATCTCGGCCCCGATGTGCATACCTGCAGCGACACGGTATTGGTGCTTCGTGCCGGCAATAGCCACGCCTTTTACCGCTGGCAGGATGGCAGTGTTGACAGTGTTTTTCTGGTGAAGAGCCCGGGTGTATATTGGGTGGAAGTGTCCGATCAATGTGTGGGTAAACAAACCGATTCCCTTATGGTAGAAGTCTTTGGTACGCCGCAGATCCAAATCGACACGATCAATGGCGATTGTGCCGGCCATCCGGGGGTAGCAAATGTGACAGTAGGCAGTGGATTTCCGCCTTTTTACTATCGGTGGACAACGGGCGATACGAATCCTTGGTTGACGGATGTTCCCGATGGCCAGTATGCTGTCACGGTGACGGATGCAAACGGCTGTACGGCACTGGGTTCTACCTGGATCGAAGCCGGCGGCCTGGTGCAGGTCGATTTTTCGATCACGCCCGTACCTTGCTTTGGCCAAACCGGCGCCATCGACCTGAATGTGATAAAAGGCAAAGCGCCCTTGGCTTACCATTGGTCCAACATGGCCGATGCAGCCGTCTTGCAAAATGCTCCTGCCGGGAATTATTCGGTCACGGTGACGGATGCCGATGCCTGTTCGCAGGAATTAAACATTGAATTGCCACAACCTGCTCCGCTGCTCAGCGGCGGAATCTTACCCGCATCTGCCTGCCCGGGCCTGGCCAATGGCAGCCTGCAATTTTTAGGCGCTGCACAGGGCACACCGCCCCGGTGCTGGATACCGCAGTGACGCCTGTCGCTTGTTTTGGACAGAGCAATGGTCAAATAGCAATAACCCCGTTAAGCGGCGCCCCGGCTTACGGCTATACCTGGTCGAATGGGGCTGCAGGGCCCAGCGCTCAGGGGTTGGCTGCGGGCAATTACGCACTAACGTTTACCTACGCCGACGGGAAATGTGCGCAAACCCTGGATTTTGCAATCACACAACCGCCGGCCATTGTTTTAGAAGCCGCTACTAAAGACCCCGGTTGTGCCGGCGGCGTGGATGGGCGTATCGATTTATCTGCCAGTGGCGGCACACCGCCGCTGAATTTTCAATGGTCAGACGGCACTGCCACTGAAGACCTGATCGTGTCCGCTGGCGTGTATACGGTAACCGCTACCGATGCCAACGGATGCACCCTGGCAATGCCGCTGCAGTTGACGGAGCCTGCTCTGCTTATAAGTGCCGGCGTGACGACCCAGGGCGCTTGCCCCGATTTGCCCAACGGAAGCGCTGCCTTTTTGGGCGCTGCACAAGGAACGCCGCCTTATTCGCTCCATTGGTCCACTGCGGATACCACAACTGTGTTAAACGGACTCCCGGCCGGTAATTATGCGCTCACGATCACAGATGCCCATGGCTGCACGCTGGCTGAAAATGCGGTTGTTCCTGTATTCCTGACACCGTCGCTTGCATCAACCGTACAATCGGTTTCTTGTTTTGGACAGCACAATGGAGAAGTCGCCGTATCAGTATCGGGCGGCACCCCCGCAATTGGGTACGCCTGGTCAACCGGCGCTACAACGCCGACTATTCAGAACCTGGAGCCCGGGAGTTATTTTCTGACGCTTACTTATGCGGATGGGAAGTGTTCAGAGCCCTTTGAATTTAAGATTACAGAGCCGCCTGCTTTAGCATTGGTCCCACCGGTTTTAACACCCGTCGGTTGTTTTGGCGATTCTACCGGGTCGATCCATGTTTTCCCGGAGGGTGGGGTGAAGCCTTACGTTTTTAA
>JBGARJ010000095.1:0-8525 GCA_044230315.1 Saprospiraceae bacterium | reverse complement strand
TACCGGCGATCTTATAACCGGCTTTGCAGCAATCCAGGCAGAAGCAACTCGAATATCCGAAGATCAGGTATTCTACGTTGCCGCTTGAGGGCGTGCAGTTGTTGTCTTTTTTGCAAGCGCCGATGATCGTCAGCGCCAAGAAGAGGAAAAGCATCTTTTTCATAGCCTAATTTGTTTTTGTTATCTGCCCCCTAAGACAGGATTTTGTGCGCACAAGGTTGGTTTGAGGCGTCAGAAATGATTTAAAGTATAACAAATAGCCCCGCGCTGCTGCTGCAACACGGGGCCATTTATTGATATAACTTTCTGAAAATCAATTTTTACCGAAAGCGCAAGTGCTTGATCGAGTAGTAGCAGATGGTGGCAAAGCCAAACGACAGCATGGAGTGAAACAGCACAAATGCATTGTTGCCGGTTTTGACGCCGATCACCACGGCCGCGGCAAATACCAAGGCCATGAGTCCTTCTGCATAGGTCACCCACGAAATTTTCCGGGCCAGGTAGCTGGCTTTTTTGAATGAGTTTTGCTGGCCGGTAATACCGTATTTCGGGGTGCGGACAAATGCCGACACCTTGCCGCGCAGGCCTTCGATGACCGCCACTGCGTTGTAAAGCGAGAGGCCCATGGAAATCGGAAGGAACGACAGGAACAGGCCGAAAAAGCGCACTTTTTCCCAGAAAGACGGCGCGTTGTGCCGGTGCAGTGCGGCTGTGATGTTCGCCGTATAGGAAATACTGGCCACGGCAAACAAGCCGAGTACGGAAAAGGACAGGAAGTGCGTCGAAATACCCAACTCCTGGAACGCGAACGACAAGGGGATACTGCTTAGGGCTGCAATGAATACCCAAAGGAATACTCCATAAGCGAGCAGTTGGCTGATCGCGTGCATTTTTTGGATGCCGTTGAGCTTGTCGGTATTCCACACCAGCTTCAGCAATTTCCGGGCATTTTGCGCTCCGCCTTTGTTCCAGCGGAACTGTTGGCCTTTCAGGGCGTTCATATCGACCGGCAATTCAGCCGGGCTGCCCAGTTTTTCCAGGTACTGGATTTTGTAGCCCATGATTTGGGCGCGAAAACTCAGGTCGAGGTCTTCGGTGAGGGTATCGCTTTGCCAGCCGCCGGCTTCGTTGATCACTTTTTTACGCCACACGCCCGCCGTGCCATTGAACTGGAGCAACAGGTTGCCATACGAACGGCCGGCCTGTTCAACCGTGAAGTGCACGTTCAGTTGAAGGGCCTGCAGTTTGGTGAGCATGCTGTAGTCGGCGTTGATGTGTTCCCAACGGGTCTGTACAATCGCAACCTTGGCATCTTCGAAGTAGGCCATCGTGGTGCGGAGGAAGTCCGGGCGGGGTGTAAAATCGGCATCAAAAATGGCGATGAATTCCCCGTTGGCTTTAGGCATGGCTTCCTGGAGGGCGCCGGCTTTATAGCCCTGGCGGTTCACCCGGTGGATATGCTCGATGTTGTACCCTTGCGCCTTCAGCTCGGCCACTTTGCGGGCTACGATATCTACGGTTTCGTCGGTGGAGTCGTCGAGTACATGGATTTCGAATTTATCCTTCGGGTACTCTTGTGCCGCCACATAATCGATGATCCGCTCGGCCACGTACATTTCGTTGTACATCGGCAGTTGTACCGTTACGAACGGCGCGTCCTGGTCGTCGGCTTCGTATTTCTTGTATTGGATCTTCGGGTTTTCCTTGTGGTATCGCTTGTACAGGTACAATAAATGGAATTGCAGGAGGGCGTAGATGGTAACGCCGCTCATGGCAACGAAGTAAACAAACAGCATCAGGTAGCCAAAGTCAACAAAGGCTTGATACTGAAGGGCTTCTAAAAATGAATGAAGACCGAACATACGATTGGTGTGTTGCTAAGTTGTGAGTTTTACGTTCTTTATGTACTGTACTATTTGCTATTCATGATTTGCTGGTTCTGCGCGTCGCATTGTCCGGGCGGGGCTGTGGATTAGGTTGAAACGCCAACCTGAAAATAGTACTGATGATCTTCCAGCCGGCCAGCAGCACGCCTTTCGTCGTTCCGGAAACTTTGCTTTTGCCGCCGGCGCGTTTTCGATACCGGACGGGCACTTCGGCGCATCGAAGGCCGTGCCGGGCTGCCTGTACCTGCATTTCTACCGTCCAACCGTAATTGGTGTCCCGCATATTCAACGCCAGCAGCCGGTCCCAGCGAATGGCCCGGAAGGGCCCCAAATCGGTGAACCGGTATCCGTACAACCACCGGATCAGCAAAGGCGCCAACCAATTGCCAAACCGTTGCGGGATCGTCATAGCGCCTGGTGCACAGCCACCGAGCATGCGCGAGCCAATCACCAAATCTTTTTCGTCGTTCAAAACAGGGCCGGCCACTTCTGGCAGGTCCTCAGGATAATCTGAATAATCGCCGTCTAAAAAAACCAGAATTTCGGGTTGCTCAGACGCTGGAAGATTGTGCAGGTAACGCATGCCGGCCAGACAGGCTGAACCATACCCCTGTTGGGCGGCCGTTACTACTTTGGCCCCGGCCTTTTCAGCGACCCTTGCCGTCAGATCGGTTGACCCGTTGTCACAAACTATCACCTGACGCACCCACGCTTTCGGGATAGCAGCTAAGACCAGTGGCAGCGATTCCTCTTCATTGAAGGCCGGAATTAAGACATCAATCCGTAGTTTCGACGTATTTGCAATCATTTTTCCGGCAACACAGCGGTACAGTGGTCATTAGCCGTTGCAAAAATAACACAACAGTTAAGAAAACGTTAAAAACTTTTAACAAACGCGTTGTTAAAGTTTTGTAAACGACGAAAACAGATTTGTGAAGCGGCCGGAGAGGTCAAAATAATGTTCTAAAACCTTGCCTTTACTGCCTTAATAATAGTTCATGAAAAAATAATTTGGCGGGAATTCGGGAAAATATTTGGACTTGGCGGTTTTCTGTCCTTTTGCCGTCGCCGGGGCCGCAACGAACCGTTCGACTGTTAATTTTTTTAACGCTTGAAAGACGAAAACACAAATCATAAAGGATAAAAAAGCTCGGATTTGACCAGTAGTTGCGTATTTTACCGAACTATGCCGCCCGGTATTATTCATCAGCCGGGTCCAGCACTGCGCAGCAATTTCCGGCGTTGGGTATTTTTGCCGTTCAAACCTGTTTTCATGAAATATTTCTGCTTCCCGATATGCTTGGCTTGTTGCGCCGCCATCCTTTTATCCAATTGCCAAAAAGAACGCTTCACCACCGACCCTGCCGACAAATTAGCCTTCAGCACCGACACCTTGCGCTTCGATACGGTCTTTACCGAACTCGGCTCCGCCACTCGCATCCTTAAACTGTATAACCGTCACAACAAGAGCATCCGGGTGAATAAAATCTACCTGGAACGGGGCGACCAGTCCCGCTTCCGGCTGAACGTCGACGGCTTGCCCGGCAACAGCCAGACGAACCTGGAGATTGCCCCGAACGATAGCCTGTATGTGTTTGCTGAAGTGACGATCAATCCAGATGCCCCGCCGAGCGCCAGTCCTTTTGTGCTCGATGAAAACCTGTTGTTTGAAACGAACGGCAACCTGCAAACTGTGGTCCTGGAGGCTTGGGGGCAGAATGCCGTGTACCTGCCTTCCCGCTTTGGCGCCGGCGATGCAGCCTTATACGGTTGCTCGGGCGGCGAGTGGGTATGGGACGACCCCCGCCCGTACGTGATCTATGGGATTGTAGTCATCGATAGCTGTACGGTACGAATCCCTCCGGGAACCCGCATATATGTGCACGGGGGCTTGGGCAAGGAGGTGACCGATACTGCCGTATACCGCTATAACGATGGCTTCCTGGCCTTTCAGGGAGCCGGCCGCCTGATCGTGGAAGGTACGCTCGATCAACCGGTTATCTTTGAAAGTGACCGGTTGGAGTCTGAATTTGACGAAGAGCCCGGCCAATGGACCGGCATTTGGCTGCAAGCAGGCACAGCCGGGCATCAGATCGACCATTGCATCATTCGAAATTCTATTATTGGCGTCCGGGTGGATTCGGCAGCCGACCTGACGCTGCGCAATACGCAGATTTACAACACGGCCAGCAGCGGCCTCATCGGAATTCATGCGTGGATCAGAGCAGAAAACTGCCTTTTTCACAGCAATAACGGGTATGCCATCCAACTGGAGTATGGGGGTGATTACGAGTTTACCTATTGCACTGCCGCCAGTTACGGTGTAAATGGCGAAGCGCTCCGGATGGGGAACGCGCTGTGCCTCGATGAATTTTGCTCCAATTATGTGGCCAATGCCCTCAAAGCCCGGTTCATAAACTGTATCCTGGCCGGCAGCCGGGCCGATCAAATCACACTTTTTGACCGCACCAAAGAACCCGGCGCGTTCGATTATGATTTTAAAAATTGCCTGGTGCGGGTTAAAGACCTGCTGAAGGACAACGACCACCCCGAATTTTTCACCTATTGTAACCCTTGCCTGAATCTGCAAAGTCAGGACACTATTTTTCTCAACATTCCGGAAGACAACTACCGCTTGGATACGCTCCATTCCAGGGCCAACCGGTACGCTTTCCCGGTCCCGGGAATCACGACCGATCTCGACGGCAAAATGCGCGATGCGCTGATGCCCGATGCCGGTTGTTATGAAATTGAATTTTAAACACTACGATGAAAATTTTGCTGCTCGGCGGCGGCGGACGCGAACACGCCTTCGCCTATAAACTCGCTCAAGACCCCGGTTGCACCCAATTGTATATTGCTCCAGGCAATGCCGGTACGGCTGCTTGCGGCACCAATATAGCCCTGACCGTCAACGATTTTCCGGGCATCCGGACCTTTGTGCTGGCCAACGCCATCCAAATGGTGATCGTTGGACCTGAGGAACCGCTGGTGCGTGGTATTGTCGATTTTTTTCGGCAAGACCCTGATTTGCAGACGGTACTGGTGATAGGCCCTTCGGCTGCCGGCGCCCAGTTGGAGGGTTCCAAAGCATTTGCCAAACAGTTCATGGCGCGACACGGCATCCCCACGGCTCGGTACCGGGAAGTGACCACCGTAGCCGAGGGGACAGCCTTTCTCCAAACTTTGCAACCGCCTTTCGTGCTCAAGGCCGACGGCCTGGCAGCCGGTAAAGGCGTACTCATTTTGGATTACCTGCCTGAAGCGGTTTCCGCTTTGGAAACCATGCTGGCCGGTCAGTTTGGCGACGCCAGCCGGCGGGTGGTGATCGAAGAATTTTTGAGCGGGATTGAATTTTCGGTCTTTGTACTCACAGACGGTGATTCGTATCAGATTTTGCCGGAAGCCAAGGACTACAAGCGGGTAGGGGAGGGCGATACTGGCCTGAACACGGGGGGGATGGGCGCCGTGTCGCCGGTGCCGTTTGTTACCCCGGAACTCTGGCAAAAGGTCGAGACGCGGATCATCCAACCCACCATCCGCGGATTGTCGGCAGAACAACTAGACTACAAAGGGTTTGTCTTTTTTGGCCTGATCCGGGTCGGCGATGATCCGTATGTTATCGAATACAACTGCCGGATGGGCGACCCCGAGACGGAAGTCGTTTTTCCGCGCCTAAAAAACCACCTGGTGGATCTGTTTACCCGACTGCATGCCGGCACGCTTGCGGGTGTGCACCTTGAAACAATCCCTGACGTAGCTGCTACGGTAATGCTTACGGCGGAAGGGTACCCGGGCGATTACCGCAAAGGCGACCGGCTCCACATCGAATCGGCCCTGCCCGGCAGCCTTTACCTGCACGCCGGAACCCGGCTCGCCGACGGGCAGGTGCTCACCGCCGGTGGTCGGATAATGGCCGTTACTTCCTTTGGAAAAACAATTGCCGAAGCAGTGGAGCACTCCCTGGCTGCGGCAGAAACCGTGCACTTCGAAGGCAAATACTACCGGCGGGATATCGGAAAGGATTTATATTGAGGGGTTTCAGGTTTCAGGAGGTTTCAAAAGGTTTCAGGAGGTTTCAAAAGGTTTCAAGGGTTTCAAGAGGTTTCAGGGTTTCAAGAGGTTTCAAGAAGTTTCAAGGTTTCAAGAGGTCTCAAGAAGTTTCAAGGTTTCAAGAGGTTTCAAGAGGTTTCAAGAAGTTTCAAGGTTTCAAGAGGTTTCAAGGTTTCAAGAGGTTTCAAGAGGTTTCAAGGTTCAAAAGGTTTCAAAGCATACTATAGGTCCATTTGCTAGGACTTCCGTTGGTAGATTACCTACAAACCCTGAAACCCTTTGAAACCTCCTGAAACCTTTTGAAACTCTGAAACCAAGTGAAACCCTGAAACCTTTTGAAACCCTGAAACCAAGTGAAACCCTGAAACCCATTGTTATGAATCACCCTCGATCGTCAGGGTGTAGGAGTACGATTTTGACTCTGGCCGTGGTGCGGGCTCCGGCGCTTTGGCTGCGGCAGTGTAAACGTAGTTGACTTGAACGGCGGCGGGAAGTGGAGCGGGGGATGTTTTAGAGGCGGGGGCAGGCATTTTGAACCGGATGCGGGCCTTTTGGTGAAAAACAACTTTGACGCCGCGGTTTCGGCCTACTATAAACTTAAGCAGGCGAACGATTCGGGTTGCTTCTTCGTCGCATCCGAACCCAAGCCCTTGCAGCAGCCGGGTCTCTACCACATTCCCCCTGTAATCGATGTCGTATTCGACGATAACGGTGCCTTCTATGTGGGCTTCCAGCGCAGCTTCCGGATAGCGCAGGTTGGCATATATAAATTTCGTTAGTTCTTTCGGGCCGCCCGGAAATTCGGGCTGTTGAATAAAGTGCTTGGCCTTTTTCTCTTTTTCCATGGAGATTGACGGGTCCGAATGATTAGAATTCTAACGGATGGTGTGCCAGGCGGCGATGTTGCAGGTATTTATCCAAAAACCGCAGCCCGGCAAAGGCCAGGCACAACAACAAGGCATACTGCAGAAACGGGCTCTCGATCCAAACCGACCAGTCGATCTCGGGCAAGGTAGGGAGTTGGTAGGCGGGCGCATCGGCCGGTGATAACTGGATGGCCGCAATTACCATCACAATCACGGGAGTCAGGATAAAGAGGCCGAATACAGCGGCGATCAGGCGGATGATCCAATCATTGCCCTTGGCTGTAGCTTTGACATGCACCTGTTCGGCAGCCCAGGCTGCCATCACCCGGTCGGCAAAGCCGGCGTTGGGAGTCTCCAAGGGCATGGAGAGCAATTCCCGTTTTTCTTCGAGAATGATTTGGAGCCGTTGGGCCCAATCTGGATGCCGGTCGAGGTAGGTTTCCACCTGTCCTTGCTCAGCCGGCGTCAGAAAGCCATCGGCGTAATCCCACAGTAATTCGTCGGTCAGTATCAGGTTCTGATCCATGGTTTATTTATTTTAGATAAGGTTTGCCGGGTTATTTATGCAACAAAAAAGGTTGGGGTCAGTTGGGTAAATCGCTTAAATCATCCGTACTTCCGTCGTAAATTTTTCATCCAGGATGGTTTTAAGGCGTTGCCGGGCACGACAGAGTTTGGTTTTGGCATTTGACATCGTCAGGTCCATAACCTGACAAATTTCATCCAGGCTTTGTTCATAGAGGTAAAACAAGGTAATAATCGAGGCATCGTCGGACGATAACATGGCGATGGCGCGTTGCAGGGCGGCATTGCGATCGTTTCGTTCCATGGATGCCGAGGCATCGGCGGCGTTTTCGTCTTTGATCCGGATGGGGCGCTCCGCGTCATCCAGTGAAAGAATATCGGGGTTTTGTTTTCGCAAATGGTTCAGGGATGTAGAGTAGACGATTTTATACAACCACGTAGTAAATTTACAATCGCCGCGAAAGTCAGCCATATACCGGAACATCCGCATGAAACAATCCTGGGCTACTTCATGAGCGTCCTCCCGGTTTTTGACGAAGCGCAGCGCCAACGTAAACACATATTTTTCATAACGTTTTACGAGCATGGCAAAGGCGCTTTGCCGCCCGGCCAGTGCTTGTTGGATCAGTGTTTCGTCAGTCAGTATCGCTGCCATCGCTTGGCGCCCGGAAGATTTTGTTCGAACTCGGACACAACGGAGTTTGGAGGGGTTACAAATTTCGTGTTTTTATTCCTGAAAAAAAACTTTTATCCGCTCGGAAAGCAGAGTGAGGTCTACTTGCTCGAACGGATGTTTGACCCCGGGCATTAATTCGAACACGCCAAAGGGGAGTTGTGCTGCAACGTGTTGTGATTCTTCAGGGCTGACCATATTATCCTCAGCGCCAAGACCGATACACACGGGGCAATGGATTTTCTGAAAAGCATCGGCGGCGATAGCCGATCCGTTGCCAAGGGCATTCAGGAGTTGCGCCGTTTGCCGTACCACCGTTTGCCAATCGTCCGGCGCGTGACGAACGGCCAGCAATTCGGCAAACGCGGGCACCTTGGCGGCTATTTTTTCCGGATCGAGGCGGGCGGTTTCCCGGGCGGAAACGTCAGGCGTCCATTCCAGTTTGGTGCCCAGCGTAAAGACCCGTTCGATGCGTTCCGGATATTTCCAGGCCAGGTAGAGCGCCACATAACCACCCATGCT
>JBGARJ010000094.1:0-8535 GCA_044230315.1 Saprospiraceae bacterium | reverse complement strand
GCGAAAAAAGCCATAAATTGGTCCAAAAGGCCACTTTCTTTTATCATTTTTTGCGGAAAACGTATGCTTCGCATGTGTTTTTGCTCAATCTACGAACTTAATTTGACTTTAGCCTGACGGCTATGGCGTCCTCGCCAACAACATGCACCAGGCTTCATTTTCAAGGATTTGCAATAAACCTACCGAACTATTGAAGGAACTAAAGACTCATTTTTCTCTATCCAGGCGTTCCATCAGCCGCGACGTGATCCGGAGAAAATCCATCTCCGTAATGATCCCTACCAATTCCTTGCCTTTCACCACGGGCAGGCAGCCGATGCGGTTCTCCTGCATTTTGCGCATAGCATCCATAATGGGCGTCTCTGGATTCACCGTGATCGGCTTTTCGATCATGATATCCTTTACGGAAGATAGCTGTTGATTATTCAATTTGTTGATGCGCGCAAAATGCCGCAACAATAGCCGGGAAGAGACCAATCCGACCAGTTCGCCTTTGTTATCCTCGACGGGCATATAACGAATGCGGCGCCAGTTCATAATTTCGGCCACCAGTTCGATCAGGTCGTCGCGTTGCACCGTAAACAGGTCGGTCGACATAAATTCTTCCACTTTCAATCGGGAAGGATGCCAGTTTTCGAGATCGGAGACGGTTGTTTCCTTCCAGGTATGCACAGGCTGATTCTGTTTTTGATTTTTAATGATAGCGGCGGTAAGGCAAGATACAGCCTCATCGTTGGTTACCTCGCCTTTCAGGGCTGTAAAAGACCGCAAGGCCCAACGGGCGCCGGTTTTGTGTTCCCGGGCCCGTGCTTCTATGATCCCCAGGTATTTCTTGATATCGGCGTTGTTGACCTTGCGTTGTTGCAGGCCCTCTTTGGCAAGCGGCAGGAGCTCCTTCAGGATCAGTTCGGGCGCCGGCACTTTTTTATCCTTGAACCAGTTAAAAGTGCTGTCGATCCCGAATTTGGCGGCTTTGATAAAATTGTCCCGAACGTCGTCGAATTCCAGGTGTTTGGTGATATCGCCATAATGCATCCCCATTCCGATCATTGCGCCCAGCCAGAAGGCCGCATTGGCAGTAGCGTCTACCGGTGTTGGACCGGCTGCCATCACGCGGTTTTCGATCCGGAGGTGCGGTTTGCCATTGGGCGAAATACCGTAGCAGGGACGGTTCCAGCGGTACACCGTGGAGTTGTGAATTTGGAGGGCCCGAAGCTTGGGCACCTGCCCGCTGTGGACCATCTGGAGGGAGTTTTCTTCGATGTGCCCGGCCAGCAACACGCGAAAACGGCTGATATCTTCCTTATAAATCTGCGTGATATCGCCGCTGAGCCAGCCCGATCCAAAATTGACCCGCGGCAACCGTTCGCGCATGTGGTCCGATGTCGTCCGGGTATCAAGGCTTTGCTGGAACAACGCAATACGGGTTTCCGCCCAAAGCCGCCGGCCGAACACCAGGGGTGAATTGGCCGCGACGGAAATCACGGGACCGGCCAGTGTCTGCGCAATATTGTACATTTTGACAAACTCTTTCGGCGCTACCTGCAGGTGGACCTGAAAGCTGGTGTTGCACGCCTCGAGCAAGGGGGAATCGTGTTTAACCAGGAGTTCATCCACCCCCTCCACCCGAAGTTCGAATGCAGTGCCCAACAGGTGTTTTTGAATGGCTGCCATGAGTGCATAATACCGCTCGTTAGGAGTCAGGTTCTGCATATCGAGGTCATGCTTGCGCAGGGTGGGCAAAATACCGCATAACACAATGGATGCGTCAAAATCGTTCAACACCGCCTGTATCTGCCCCAGGTAATCCAGGTTTTCGGCTTCCAAAGCCCGCAAACAATCGCCAACGAATTCACGGGGTGACAGATTGGTTTCGAGGTTAAACTTGGCCAGTTCAGTCACGCACCAGGGTGCATCTTTGAGGCGGGCCAATACTTCGAGGTTTATGTTGGCCGGTTTGTACGTTTTATTGTGCACCAGACACATTTCCTGCTCCGCGCCGATACGCGTAATGTCGCTTTCAAACCAATCGTTTTCCAGCATATATTCGAATGCCTGGACATCATCCAGCAAGTGCCGGACAAAATCGAGCATCTCTTTCTGACTTTCAACTGTGGTAACTTTTTGAAACCCCATAAATCGTAGTGTAAGGAATCGGAAAATTAGAATCGGACCGGCAATATTATTTCTTTTAAACAAGAGTACAAAAGTTGTTTTTAGGCCTCCGGAATTTAGGCAGCATAATGGAAGCTGCATTAGGAAAACGGAACGTGCTGGGAAAAGTGGCCGCCGGTTAGGGTTTAAGGCAACCTTGCTGTAATGATAAGCCAGGGGCCTTGTCTCATAATTGTCTGGCGGACCGATCATAATATGTTTGGTATTTCATCGTTTTGGCGAGAACAGGAAAATCGACGACCTCGAAGCGATGATCGCAATACTGCCGTATATTCAGGTTCATTTTTTAAATTATATGGTTAATAGAATATTCAACTTTCGGTGTAAAAATTTCAAGATAAGAATTTGAATTACAATTGTTTATAAAATAGACCAATTGGAGTCGCCAAAATACTTGACCCGCTTCGCCTTAAAATATTATTTTTTTTAAGTGATATATAGATTGAAATGAATTTAGAATCTGCACTTTTGCATTTACAACAAGATACCAAGCTCCATGGCATCATACAAAAAACCGATGTTCCACCCTTTTTGCCATCCGGAAACGTTTATTTTGACTTATTAGAATCTATTGTTTCCCAGCAATTGAGCATCAAAGCTGCTGCAACCATTTTCAACCGGTTCTGCGCCTTGTTCCCGGAAGAATACCCACACCCCCAATTACTGGTGAACATAAACCCCGAGCTCCTGCGAAACGCAGGTGTATCCAATCAAAAGGCTACCTATTTGAAGAATGTAGCCCGGTTTACTATGGAAAACGATTTAGCGCATTTTAACTGGAATAATTTATCAGACGCTGAGGCCATTCAGTTTCTTACACAAATAAAGGGTGTGGGTCACTGGACAGCTGAAATAGTGCTCATATTTACCCTTGGCCGGCCCGACATTCTACCCGTAGGAGACCTGGGGATTCAACAAGCTATGGTCAAACTGTACAACTTGCCTGAAACCGGTAAGAACCTGCATGCGCGTATGCAGGAGGTGGCCGAACCATGGCGGCCCTATCGCTCCATTGCCTGCCGGTATCTCTGGTACTGGAAAGACAATAAATAGAATTTTGTAGTACAATATTATCACTTTAATAACCGCGCAAATTTTATTCTCAACAATTAAATGTTCAGATAACAATGAAGAAATCGGATAAACAACGTTACCCCATTGGCAATTTTCAATACGGTAAAAAATACAGTCTCGACGAAACTCGAAAACATATAAAAACTATTGCCCGGCTACCGAAACAATTGAAAAAAATATTAAAAAAAATGTCCAATCAAGCTCTGGCAACGCCATACCGGCCGGGTGGTTGGACCGTAAGACAGGTGATAAACCATCTTGCTGACTCGCATATGAATGCTTACATCAGGATGAAACTCACGGTAACCGAGCCTACGCCTATCATTAAACCATATGAAGAAGCCTTATGGGCAGAAACGGAAGACGGCAAAGGAGGATCGGTCAAAAATTCGCTGCGCCTGCTGAGTGCATTGCACCGACGCTGGGTACAATTTCTGGAGTCGCTTTCAGAGGAAGATCTGGAGCGCGGCTATTTTCATCCCGAACGCCAAAGTGTGATTTTGCTGCCGGAAGCGATTGCCCTTTATGCCTGGCACAGTAAACATCACATAGCGCACATCGGTCTCGTTGCCCGTGGCAAAGCGTCATCCGACACGATGGTCCCCTCCGTTGGCGCCCGCCGTGGCAGGCCTAAAGCGAGCAGTACGGCCGGCCAGCCCAAACTCTCCCGGGCCGAAATCCTCGCCAAAGCACGCGCCGCAAGAGCTGCCAAACTATCCGAACAAGCTCCGGCCAAACCTGCCAGAACTAAAACCGCTAAAAAGGCAGCAGATCAGCCCAAACTCTCGCGAACTGAAATCCTCGCCAAAGCGCGCGCCGTAAGAGCCGCTAAAAAAGCCGAACTAGCACCGGCTAAACCCGCCAAACCCAAAACCGCCAAAAAAGCAGCCGGCCAGCCCAAACTCTCCCGGGCCGAAATCCTTGCCAAAGCGCGCGCTGCAAGAGCTGCTACAAAAGCCAAACAGGCGCCGGCTAAAACCGCTAAGCCCAAAACTGCTAAAAAAGCAGCCGACCAGCCCAAACTTTCCCGAGCCGAAATCCTCGCCAATGCGCGCGCTGCAAGAGCCGCTAAAAAAGCCGAACAGGCGCCGGCCAAAGCCGCCAAACCCAAAACCGCTAAAAAAGCAGCCGACCAGCCCAAACTTTCCCGAGCCGAAATCCTCGCCAATGCACGCGCTGCAAGAGCCGCTAAAAAAGCCGAACAGGCGCCGGCTAAAACCGCTAAGCCCAAAACCGCTAAAAAAGCAGCCGGTCAGCCTAAAATGCCCCGTGCTGAAATTCTCGCCAAAGCACGCGCCGCAAAAGCCGCTAAAAAAACCGAACAGGCGCCGGCTAAAACGGCTAAGCCTAAAACCGCTAAAAAAGCAGCTGACCAACCTGCGCCGGCACGCACGGCAGCGCCCAAAACACGCGCCGCTCGCGGGAAAAAGAAAGCTTAAGTGTAGTGTACAAATGCCCGGAAGGCTACCTTTGCGGGTGCTTGTATGGAACGAATAATTGGTACCTATACTGGCCCCGAACCCGGCGCGCTTGTCGTCGTGTTCGGGGCCATTCATGGAAATGAACCCGCCGGGGTGCAGGCCATTCAAGAAGTATTCCGGATGCTGGAACACGAGCCTGCCGTCAATCCCGCATTTGCTTTCCGGGGAAAACTCGTTGGCCTGATTGGCAACCGCCAAGCCTATGCAGCAGGACAACGCTTTATCCATTGCGACCTTAATCGCCGCTGGACGATCGACAACCTGCGCCGGATTCGCCAGACGCCCATTGCCGATTTGCGAACGGAAGACCGGGAGTGCCTCGAATTGCTGGAGACCATTCATGACGAGATCAATTCCACCACCCCGGAGGCACTTGTTTTGCTCGATCTGCATACCACTTCCGCGGAGGGCGGTATTTTTTGTATTCCATCCGACGACGCAGCCAGCCTGCGCTTGGCCAAAGAATTGCACGCTCCGGTCATTCTGGGCATGTTGGACGGTCTGGAAGGCACCTTGCTGCACTTTGCCTCCGGCAATCATTTTGCCATTGGCGGACACCCTCGGTACTCCGTTGGCGCCGCATTTGAAGCTGGTCAACACAATGACCCGCTTTCGGTAAGCCGTTCCATTGCCGCCATAATCAATTGCCTGCGCGCAGCCGGTTGTATCCGGCATGAAGATGTGGACAGCCGGCATGAAACGATCCTGAAGACCTTCTCCGATCCCTTGCCCAAGGTCACCCGCCTTCGGCATGTGCACCACATCCACCCCGGTGATGCTTTTCAGATGCGCCCCGGCTATATCAACTTTCAACCGATTTACCAAGGTGAGCACCTGGCCGATGACACGACAGGCCCCGTCACCGCGCCGGAAGACGGGTTGATACTCATGCCCTTGTACCAGCCGCAAGGCACCGACGGATTTTTTGTTGTGCGGGAAATAGCCTAGTAGGAAATCCAGGCGGTTTGCGATATCGGGTGCAGCGGCGGCTTACCCTTTTCGCGCCGCTACAATTTTCTCATACGCCTCATTAATTTGTTGAAACTTTTCCTTGGCATGCCGTACTGCCTCGTGGGATGCGCCACGAGCCGTCATTTTATCCGGGTGCCATTGCATAGCCAACTGGCGAAACTTTTGTTTGATAACCTCGAGGGACTCGGAAGGCTGTGCGCCCAAAATCGCATAGTAGGGGTCAAGCGGCGCCCAGCGCGGTTGTTCGCGCGGCGCCTGGTAGTACCGGTATTTGATCCGGTCGAATTGTAAGCGGCCGATATGAAAAATGCCCGCCGCCCGCAACAGCAACTGCTCTTCGCGCTGGTGCAAACCGCCATCGGCAGCGGCGGTGGCAAAAAGCAGGTCCATCATGTTGAGTATCTGGTGCCGCTCGCGGGCAAACTCGTGGTAAAAGGCGCGGGCATATTGCTCGAAGGGCACATCCGAATCTTTCGCCTCCTTCCACACCCGGATAGCCTGCTGGCGTCCGCGGTCCGACAGCCGGAATTGCTGCCGGATAATTTGCTCCATGAAACTCACCTCCTTTTGATTAATCGCCCCGTCCGCTTTGGCCACTTTAGCGCACAGACTAAAAACGTGGTACAAGAAGGTGCCCTGCCGGCGCTGATACTGCCGGAATGCCTTTTCCGATTCATCGGCGTCGCGCGGGCGGTCAAAAAACAAATGACCCAGCAATACGCCCAACGCAAAGCCCCATAAGCCGCCAAATGGCAACCCGGAAAGGTCGCAAACGACCATACCGATAATGCCGGCCAAAAGTTTTCCGCGGACTTCCATAGACGGGGCAAAACTACGGGGAAAGTTCAAATTTGTCTGTGCTGCCTGCGCCGCCACATCCATCAATGTCAGACCTGTTCCAAATCTTTTTCCACCGGCACAAAATCGAATCGTTCTACATCAAACAACCCTTGGTCGGTCATTTTCAAAGCCGGAATTACCGGAAGCGCCAGGAAAGACAATGCCATGAACGGCGCGCGCAGGGCGCATGCCAGCGATTCCTTTGTCCACGCATCAAGTTCGGCATAAGAACGGGCGAGTGCATAACCGTCGACCGGGCTCATCAAACCCGCGATCGGCAAGGGAAGCACACGGGTATCGCCAGCGCCATTAGTTGCACACACCCCGCCTTGCGCTTCAATAATGGCATTTACCGCGGTGCAAAGCGCAGCGTCGTCGGTTCCGACCGCTACAATATTGTGCGAATCATGCGCCACGCTCGACGCCAGAGCGCCGTGTTGCAAGCCGAAACCCCGCACAAATCCGATAGCCGGCGGGGCAGTTGGAGCATAGCGGTTGACCACGGCAATTTTCAGGATATCCTGCGCCGGGTAAGGCAACAACAAATGATCCTGCAACCGTACTTTCCCTTCCTCGCTACCGGTGACAATCTCACCGTCCCATGCGCGTATTAGCCGCACGACGCCCGATTGGTATCTTGATTTCAATTGAAAATCCTCGGGCTTTCTGGGCAATGCAACAAATTGATTCGGCACGCCGGACGGTTGGTGCCGGAGCAGGCTTTCCCCATTGGCCGCCACGCAAATTCCGTCGATCCAGGTCTCAAGCACCTGAAAACCGGTAAGGTCGGCCACTCGGATAAAATCGGCGGGGTCACCCGCCCGGAGCAGGCCTACCGGCAGCCGGTAGTGTTCAACCGGGTGCAGGCAGGCGGCGCGCAGCGTGTCGAACAAGTCGCAACCCTTGGCCAGGGCCCGGGCCGCCAAACGGTTGATATGACCTTGCAGCAGGTCGTCGGGGTGTTTGTCGTCGCTGCAAAACATGATCTGATCCGGAAATTCGCGGAGCAAAGGCCACAAGGCTTCGAAATTACGCGCGGCGCTTCCTTCGCGGATCAGGATTTTTACGCCCAGTTGTGCTTTTTCGCGGCCCTCTTCGTAGCTGAAACATTCGTGATCTGTGCTGATGCCGGCGGCAAAATAGCGCTGCGCAGCGTCGCCGCGCAAGCCCGGGGCATGGCCATCCACGGGTTTTCCAAGCCGTTGCGCGGCGGCGATCTTGGCCATCACCTGCGGATCGCCATGCAACACCCCCGGAAAATTCATCATTTCCGACAAATATCCGATGGCGGGGTGATTCAACAGTTGCTCCACCGCTTCGGCATCGAGTACGGCGCCGGCTGTTTCAAAACCAGTTGCCGGAACACAGGAGGGCGCGCCGAAACAAAATTTCAGCGGTACCCGGCGGGCGTCGTCCAGCATAAACTGCACACCCTCCACACCCAATACGTTGGCGATCTCGTGCGGGTCGGACACCGTAGCCACGGTACCGTGCACGACGGCCAACCGCGCGAATTCGGCCGGCGGGAGCATACTGCTTTCGATATGGACATGGGCATCGACAAACCCCGGAAGCAAGTATCCGGAGCCGGCGGGCGCCATGTCTACCTCCCGGATATGCTGAATGCGGCCATTTTCAATAGTAACCTCGGCAGGGAAGATCCGCCGGGCATGGAGGTCAACGAGTCGGGCGAGTATCTGCATAAGCAATTGTTTGGCGGCCAAAGATATAGTGCATTGATCCGGGAATTTACTTCGCTGCCTATCTTCGCTCCATGAAAACGCCTCTGCTCCTGTTGCACGGCGCGCTCGGCAGCGCAGCGCAGTTTGACGAATTGCGCCGATTGTTGCCTGCGGACCGGCCTGTGCTTGTTCCCGATTTTCCCGGTCATGGCGGCACGCCTGCTGACCAACCGTTCAGTATCGCCCTTTTTGCCGATCATATCATTGCATTGCTGGATGGCCGGTCCATCAATCAGGTGCCGGTATTCGGA
>JBGARJ010000032.1:0-65955 GCA_044230315.1 Saprospiraceae bacterium | reverse complement strand
TCTGTAGGTTGATTGTTATCAAAAATATTCTTAAATTTATATATTAAATCAGGCTTTTGAGGGTCAAATTGCATAAGTGATCTGGTTGCTAAAGCCCACATATCGTTATCAATTATCCTTACATATAATATTGCATCAGGCAATTCAAATGACTCAACATCGTTATCATCAAAACGATATATTTTATGCTCTGCGCCAAGGAGCCATATTTTATTATTATATTCAAAATAATTGCAAATGCCAATATTAAAATCTATTTTTTCTAACCTTTTGTCTCGTTTGTTAGTTATTATTTTGCCATTTTTAATATAACATGGTTTTTTTCTAAAACATGTAAGCCAAATATTTTTTTTACTATCTTCCCAAATATTAAAAACTTCAGGATCAGGCAAGCCATTATTTGTGGTAAATAATTTAAATTTACTATTATTATAGGCAACCAATCCCTTATCAGTCCCTAACCAAATTATACCACGACTATCTTGGATACCACAATAAACTAAATTACTTGGCAACCCATTCTCTGCATCATAATGTATGTATGAATAGGTTTGTGAAAATAATTTATTAAATAAAATTACAAAAAAGCCAATATTTAGAAATCTAATTACATTATAAATTTTATTATATGGTATATTTAAGGCCATCGTTCTTATTTGTAATATATGATTCTTTTTTCGCAAAATTTATTTTATATTGTTAAAAATAACTAAAATTTGTTTATTTTAATTTATATATAACTGTGCGTTGCAAAATAGCAACAACTTCATAGCCAATGTCAGACAAAAAAGTTGATATTATAGATGATTTAATATTATATATTGAAAACCCAATATCTTCTACTAAAATAAATTCAGGCTTAAATCTTTCCCAGTCATTCGATTCAAGCACCTCAAAATCAAGGCCTTCAACATCGATGGAAAAGAAATCTATTTTTTGGTTTTTTTGAACATATTTTTCTAATATATTTCTTAATGGCAGTATTGGCACCTCGATCGTTTTCTTAATATAGTATTTTCCTGTGTTTCTTTCTTCAGCTAATCCTTTATCAAATGTATTTAGTGCCGGTTCATTAAAGCAAAAAAATTGAAATTTTCCAGTATTTTTCCCTATTCCTACCTCAATATTTATATCTCTCCTACGGAACAAGTTAAAGGGTTGCATGCTTTTAGGCGTCGGGTCGATATTTATGCCTTTCCAGCCCCTCCTGTAAAAAAAGTATGTATTTGAAAATCGAATTGGGTGGTGCGCGCCAACATCGACGTAGAATCCTTTATATTTCTTTTTCCCCTCATAGAAGGAATGTAGTACCATATCCTCTCCATCCTGCGAGTATGATTTTTTGTATCGGAGATAATTGAGTATTGATATTAAAAAATTCTTAATTTGCTTAAACACGATAGTAGATTTTTAATTAACATTGAGCATAATACGTGATTTCTTAATTCAGATCGATAAAACAGGGTTATTCAACGATGAGGCCATTAAGCAACATCTGGGATCAGTAAAATCTTACCTTAATGTATTCATCTGGATTACCAAGCAAATAGCCTTTTGGCATCCCCCTCTCTTCCCGCCCGAAAATTACCCCTTTCCCAGCAAAATTTCCATCAGAAAACTTGTAAGTGAGCCGTTTCATCTGATAACTATGTCAACCGGCGGAATAACCCTGCAAGCATAGCCCGGCCTGAAACCCGGAAGACACATCTAAGAAAAGACAGGACCTACAGGAAGCGCCGGATCGGGGGCTGGTTGCGCAGGCGCGCTGTGTCCTACTCGCCTGCCGTATTCTTCATCTGCAGCAGCAGCGCATGGCATTTTTCAGCACCAGCCTCCGCTGCGCCAGGTCGGCGCCGTCTTTGGGCGTGATTTGCACGTACCCGTCGGCCGTAGCGCCGGTGTCCACTTCCAGCAGTTTGAAGGCGGTGTCCGATTTTTCCACAAACACAAGCCGGCGGCTCTCCCAGCGCACCACGGTGTCTTCGGGCGTCGCCAGGGCGTCCCGGGCGGTCACCTCCACGGCGGCGGTCACGAACATCCCGGGCAGCAGCGCGGGGCCCGGTCGAAGTGGCAGTGGGCTTCCACGGCGCGCTCTTTGCTGACGTTGCGGCTGATAAGGATGCGGAGCCTGCAAGGCGAAACCCGGCGGTCAAATAAAAAGGTGGGAATCAGGCTTCCGGCGGTTAGGAAGGCAGGGCCAGGTACGGGCTGGACGGCGGTATCAGGGCACCAAACCGGGAGCCGGCGGCAGCAAAATGCCGGCGCCGGCGTCCGCAATTCAAATGGAGTGGGAGGATGATGAGCAGCTGCAAGGCCAAGGGGGGTGATCTCCAGCGTTTTGAAAGGCAACTGCATGTCGCGTGCATAATCGGCATCCCTGGGGCTGCCGCTCAGGTAGTGCAGTACGATGAATCCCAACACCGAAATGGCGGGGTCTTCACGGCGGTGTTCCTGATAATGGTCGAGCAACGCCGGCAAGTTGCACAACTCGTGCTAGGGGGTAGCCGCTGCCAGGTAGACCAACAGCATGAACCACCCGCCAATTTGCCGAAAAACGCGTTTCATCGGCGGCAACAGTACGCCAACCCGCCGGGGTTTGCAAACCGGGTTCCGGTACTTTTCGGGGTTTTGTCTGAACAATTCGAGCGCCGGGTCAAGGCCAATCCGAAAACAGCCCGGTAAATTGCATAGCCTATATTGCTGAAAATCAAATAAATAAAAATTTAAAACAATTTTTTTTACAAAAAATAATTCACCATAATTTGTTTTTAAAAACAATTCGTTTATTTTTGTAGCGTCATTTAAAACAATTCATCGCCACCAACGACAGAACAGCTATGGAATTGGACGTATTGGAAAGCAAGCACGGCACTAAAGTAGTCACCGCTTCCAACCTGTACCAGGTGTTGCAACTTCCGGCCCGGCAATACGGCGTACATCTGCGCCGCTGGATGAAGGATCTGTACGAATTTCATGACGGCATCCGCCGGCCGCAATCCCTGCGCGATTTTGCCAAACGGCCCCGCCCGGGCGAGCCGTTCGAAGATTTTTACCTGACACTTGAACTGGCCAAACTCATTGCGCTGCGCACCAACAGCAAGCAAAAACTGAAATACGCCCGTTTGCTGGACCTGGTAGCCCAAAACGGTCAGATGAACCTGTTTCATCAGACGCCGCCCGGCAACCATCCGGGCAACCGCCCGCGCCAGGCCGCCTGAAAACCGCTCCGCTTTTTATGACAATCGTCCGGTGCAGTTGGTTGTTGACGAGGACGCCAGAACTATACGGAATGTCCATCGCCGTTGTTGGCATCCCCGCCATAGCCGTCAGGCTAAAGCATAAAACACCGACAAAGGGGATCTTTTGGGGCGTAATTTGTTTTTTTTCTGCTCTTTTGAGCCATGATTGAGCATGCGTTTAAAAACAGATTTGAGGAACTGCATTAGTTTGTTATAGCCCTTTAAGATTGCCCTTAGCAGCGTTCGAATTTTTTTTTAATATTTTGAAGTCCTTCCACTCGCTTGGTTCAAAGCCTTTTTGGAGCAGATGTTCTTTGAAAATACCATGGATGTTTTGCAACAGGCAGATGCTTAACAAACGGCCGTACAAATAGCATTCAAAGCGGAAAATATTGGTGTGGCCAACTTGGTCTATTTGAAAGAGGGATTTCCAGATTTTGAAGATCAGTTCAATTTGCCAACGCAAGGTGTAAATGTCCACTATGGTTTGGTCGCTTAGGTCATCTTCAATATTGGTAATGAAAAGGTTGAAATAACACATCAGTAAGCGATCATGCGAAAGGTTCCACTTTTTGTGCGTAGCAGTTTTTTGAAGTTTTTGTATCCGTTTAAGGGCTACCACTTCAGGGACAGGTACTACAACAAGTCGAACAGGCAGTTTTTCTTGGCCGAGGAACAAGTGGAGCGAATATATGCCCCGGGTTTTGGACAATAAGGTGGCCATGGATTGGGCTTCCCATTTTCCACCAGCCTTCTTGCTGTACAAATTTGCCCCTGACTTGTATCGGGAGATGAAATATGCATTCAACTGCGCTATGGTGTTAAAGTATTTATGCTGATAATATCCCAAGTCTTTGATTACCAAATCTTTCGGCGATATTGGCACAGAGCAGGTTTGAAGATATTCAGCATCATTTTTTCGACCGCAACCCAATTGCAATTCCAAAAAATGACCACTAAGCACTTCGTACTCGTATTGGATTTTAATGGAAGATGGGCCGGTATCACCACCCGCACTTTCATAAAAAGGGGAAAAGGCCGCCGGCAACTGAAAAGACGTCGCATCACCTACCCGAATTCGCCCAAACCTGGCCCTGAAATGATCATACCCCCCTTGTTTGACCACAACCTGATGCACAACATGGCCAAAACAAGCCTTCAAAAAAGATACCGCATAGGTGTTATACCGCTCATCTAAGGATTGCTTGGTCGGGCGTAGCCCATATTCATCCTCCAAAAAGTCGCATTGCTCATTCAAACTCGTTTGCCGAAGGCTCCCTTCTTGAAATACTTGGAGCGACAAAAACATCAAACCGCTAATGCTTGACGTAGAGCGTTGTATAAATTTCGTCTCCCGCGCTGTTTGATTCAAAAAATCGTCAGCGAAAAAAGCCATAAATTGGTCCAAAAGGCCACTTTCTTTTATCATTTTTTGCGGAAAACGTATGCTTCGCATGTGTTTTTGCTCAATCTACGAACTTAATTTGACTTTAGCCTGACGGCTATGGCATCCCCGCCAACAACAACAGCGGAGCCCGATGTGCCCGGACTGCCTGCTTGGTCCGACAAAAACAGTCTGTACAGTTGTGGCGAGGACTACGACAACGGCAACGATTCTGAAGGAATATTGGGTTACATGGAGCTTCGCCGTTGTTGTTGGCGGGGATGCCAACAACGGCGAAAAAACCTGCCGAACTACGGTCAAGCCGCTGCTTGAATTATGCTTACTGCGGTGAAAACAGGAAATTCCAAACACATTAAATTGTCACCATCACTACTATTTTATTGCACACTATGAAAACATTGAATGTTTACCTGGGTTTTGCGGGTAATTGCGAAGAAGCGTTGCATTTTTATGCCTCTTGCCTGGGCGGCGAAATCGAGTTTCTGCAACGCTACGGCGATAGCCCGCTCGAAGTCCCGGACGAACACAAACAACGCATCATGCACGCCCGGCTGCGGGCGGGCGAGTTCTTTTTTATGGCCTCCGATTCCATGCCCGGCCAACCGGTGCAGCCGGGCAACACGGTCCAACTCACCCTCGATCTCGACAATGCGGCGGAGCAAACGGCCATTTTCAACAAACTGTCGGACGGTGGCAAGGTAACTATGCCGCTGGAAGACACCTTTTGGGGCGCTCACTTTGGCATGCTGATCGACAAATACGGCATCCACTGGATGCTGAACCGGAACCTCCAGCCCCAGTAAAGGCCCCCCAGCCATTACCGCTTTCTACCTGATTTGTTATCCACCCAAAAAGAAGCCCGGGATGCAATTGCGCATTCCGGGCTTTCTTTTCGACCCGGCCATGCTATTTTTGACCTGAATTCGCTCGAAACCGAGCGGCCCGCACCCGGAAACCCCGGAGCCGCAGACAAAAAAATCTTAACGCATTCTTAAACTTTCACGCGCCCGGGATGTCATAGGCGCAAAATGAATCTGGACTTGCAGCTGCCGGCAACAAACAAACCCGCTTCGGACGACCAAATCCTGGAACTCCTGCGCTCCGACCGCACATTTGAGCGCGGATTCCGGCTCCTGATGAGCACGTACAAAGAGCGATTGTACTGGCATATTCGCCGGATGGTGTTGGTGCACGAAGATGCCGACGATGTGCTCCAAAATACGTTCATCAAGATTTACCGCGGCATCCTGCAGTTCGAAGGCAAATCAAAATTGTACACCTGGTTGTACCGCATCGCTACCAATGAAGCGATTACGTTTATGCAGAGCCGGACGCGCCACAACAGCAGGTCGATCGATGAAACCGCCGGAACGCTGGCCGAACGCCTCCGCGCAGACGAATGGTTCGACGGCGACGCGCTTCAAATCCGCCTGCAGGAAGCCGCCGCCCAACTGCCGGAAAAACAGCGCATTGTTTTTAATCTGCGGTATTACGACGAAATGCCCTACGAGGAGATGTCGGGTATCCTCGACACTTCCGTCGGCGCGTTGAAAGCCTCCTTTCACCATGCCGTCAAAAAAATAGAATCGTTTTTCCGCGAAGCGGATCACGTATAGAACAACGCCCAAAAAGATCGTGCCATGAAAGAAAAAGATCGTTTATCCGAGGAATTAGGCAAACACGCGCCTTCGCTGCAGCCGTTGCTGGAGCAAGACAAAGGGCTGCGGGTTCCTGCCGACTATTTCGACCAGCTGGAAGCCGGAGTATTCCGTCAACTGGACGCCATCGGAGCCAAACCCCAACCGCTTCCCCAACGGACACCCGCGCACTGGTGGCAGGTATTGCAGGGGCTCTTCCAGCCCCGGCTGGCGCTGGCTTTCGCCGGCGTCGTCGCCATCGCCCTCGCTGCCTGGTGGTACTTCAGCCCATCGCCGGCTGCCGAACCGGCCCTCACAATTGCCGCTGCAGATATCAGTCCCGACGATGCCGAAGCCTACCTGATGGACAATCTGCTGGAACTCGACCCGGAACAAATCGCTTTTGCCTTGCCGGGCGACGAGCTGCCGTTCATCACCATCCAGACCCCGGAAACCAACAATCCCGGCGAACAAAACGCCGCTACGCACGAATTGCAGATATCACCCAAAGACCTCGACAACCTGCTCAAAGACATGAGCGACGACGAGCTGGAAGAATTACTATAAGTTGACATCAATCAGTATTCACCAAACAATTGCACACGCCATGAAGCGCCATTATTTCACCGTCATTTTAATCCTCTTGTGCGGCGCCTCCCTCTGGGCACAACCCGATCCGGATAAACGCGACGAACGCCTTCAGGCCTACCGCGTTGCCATATTCACCGAAGTCCTGCACCTCACACCGGAAGAAGCGCAAGGTTTCTGGCCGATCTATAACGAATACCTCGATAACCGCGACCGGATGCAGGAGGACCTCAAACCCAAGAAACAACTGGATGCCATGAACGACAGCGAAGTGGAGGACCTGGTCAGGCGCCATTTTGAAATGCGCCAGCGCGATATAGACCTGGAGAAGGACCTGTATCAAAAGTTGCGGAAAGTGCTCCCGCTGCGCAAAATCGCGAAAATACCAAACGCCGAACGCGAATTCCGCGAACGCTTGCTGAACAAATTGCAGGAAGCCCGCGCCAAACGCCAGGAACGGCTGCTGGACCGCCGGCAGGGCGGGCGGAATTAATACGTTCGGAATTTGATGCAAAAGGTACATGAGTCATCCCGAATTTTGGTGATCACCAAGATTCGGGATTTTTTTATGGGCAAAAAGAAACCTCCTGTAAATTTGGGTATCTCACCACACCAAAAAGACAGGAGGTCAAATGTTTAAAATTGTAGAGCAAAATTACTCAACGGCTAGCACTAAGCCAAGCGCGAGTACCTTTCTTCTTCGTCGAATAGAGCAGTACAGCAGGCAGATTCGTCAAGACCTGGATGCTCAAATTGACAAGCGGCTGGTCAGCACTTTTTTGGATTTGTTTAACATCATATTGATGTTTAGAAACCGTGCTATGGGTTTGTTACTGACTGAGTTAGGGGGTTACGTGATTGGTTTCGAACATGCGCCGGCGGGCACCAAGCGAATTAGTAATCTGCTCAGATCGAAGAAATGGTCCTCGGAGTTGATTGACACTCATTTGTTTACACGTGCTAAAGCGCGCATTGAACAGATTTTGCAGCAAGGCAAACGTCCACTGATGTTGTGGGATGATAGTCGGGTGGAGAAGCATGAAAGTTGGGTAGCCGAAGGACTTTGCAGTGTATTTAGCAGCAAGGGTCAACGATTGACCAGAATTCGCCCAGGGTTTTTCCATCCTCCTGTGGGTCGTATTTGTGTGCCGGGTTTTCAATGGACGGGTGTGTTTTTATCTCATTTGGGCGGGGTGCCAAGTGTATGTCAAATGAGTTGGTGGACCACCCGGGGCAGATTCAAGGAAGACCCTGACAATATTATTTATCAGTTACTGAGAAAATTGCACCAGCACGTTGCTCAGGCATTAGTTCATGTCCTGGACCGGGGGTATGCCAACGAAAAGATGCTTCGCTATTTATTCCACTTCAAACAAGCATTTATCATCCGCTGGAAGCAAAATCATTTGTTGGTTCATCAACAAAAAGGCTGTAAGAAAACCCACCTCTTAGCCCGCTCTTTTAAGGGTAGGGCAAGTAGAATTGTACGGGATAAAGCCCGCCAAAAAGACAAACGAATCTCTATTGACTGGGCACCGGTAAACCATCCAGAATATCCTGATAACCAATTATTTCTGGTAATTGTAAGGGATAAACACAATTACAATAGCCCCATGTATTTAATCACCTCATTGCCCATCGAAAAGGCAAGCCAAGCCTGGGAAGTCCTCTTCACTTATATGCATCGTTGGGAAGCCGAACAAGGATTCCGATTCTTAAAATCAGAGATGGGTCTGGAATCACCAAGGCTTTGGTTTTGGGACAACAGAATGAAACTAATGGCTATCGTCGCTTTGGTGTACGACTTTTTGCTCACCGTAATGCGAAATTGGAAAGATTGGGTCCCAATATTTCTTCAAAATTGGGCGCATCGTACAGGAAAGCGGTACCGAGAAGCCTCGATACCGCTTTACAGACTCAGGATGGCCATCGCTAATTGCCTCTTCTGCTCCTGGGCTCAAAATTCGGGATGACTCATGTTTTTTTTGCAAACCGGAGGTTTGCTTCACATCAAATTAACTGCTTATTGCTGTTTGGCGAAGGTGCTTTCCAGCCGCGCCGTTGCGGTTTGCAACGACAGCCGGTACAACCCCGCCGGTAAATTGCTCACGTCCACCTGGAAATTATTGCCTTCCGGAACCACCAGCGTGTGCGCCAGCCGGCCATCGGCCTGCCGGATCTCCACCGTGGCCTGGCCAACCGCCAGGCCGTTGTTCATTTGTGCGGTTACCGAGATCCAGTTGGTCGTCGGATTGGGCGCAAGGGTCAGTTTGCCCGCCGCTTTTGGCGTATTGGTGCCGGCAGCAATCTGGAACTGTGTCGTGCAATCCACGACCCCGAGGTCGACGGCATCCTGACAATCGGGATGCAGGTGATCGCGGACCACAAATTCATAAGCCTTGATGCCATCGCCGTCGAGCGGACCCAGCACGATCGGCTGCGGTTGGTTGTACGGGAAGTTGCCGTAGTTGACGCCGTTTCCGACAATATCGAAACCGCCGCTGCCGCCGTGATCAAACTTGAAGGTCAGAATGGCGAAGAATTGCCCGCACAAACAAGGGGTATGGGTCACCGCCAAATCGTAAATGTGGCAATTGTTACCCAAACAGGCCGGTACCGGGAACTCCAGCGTGGCGCAGCAGGTCGGCAAGGTATTAGGCGTGCCCAGGCACACTTTTACCACGTCGTTCGGGCCGCCGTCGGTCGGGAAATGCTCGATGTGCAAGGGCAGGCTCGACAGCGGGAAAGTCCCCAACAATTGGCCGTTGGCCCACAACATGAAGGCATTGGTGGATGCCGGCGCATTCACTTTGAAGTTGACCCAGGCGTGGTAGGTGCCGTCGTCGTTACAATCACCGGTCTCCACCTTCAGGTCGTAGATCGAGCAGGGCGACGCACAGTTGGGCACCGGAAATTCCACCGTAGCGCAGCAAAGCGGCGGGGTGGAAGCGGTGCTGAGCAGGCACACCTTCACGACGTCGTTCGGGCCGCCGTCGGTCGGGAAATGTTCGATATGCAGCGGCAGGCTCGTCAGCGGGAAAATCCCGAGGAACTTACCGTTGGCCCACACGCCGAAGGTGGCCACCACGCCGGGGCTGTTCACTTTGAAGGTGACCCAGGCATGGTACGTGCCGTCGGCATTGCAGTCGCCCGTTTGCACTTTCAGATCATAGATCGAACAAGGCGCCTGTTGCAGGCAGTCGGGCACCTTGAATTCCTTGACAATGCAGCAGTTCGGATTGTCGTTGATGCAGATCTTGATCACATCAACCGCGCCGCCGCCCCAGGGGAATTTTTGGATGACCAGCGGCAGGTCGCTCAGTTTGAAATAGCCCAGGTAGTGGCCGTTACCGGCCCATACTTCGAAGTAATCATTGCCCGGATGCGTCGTTTTGAAGTCGATTTTCACTTCATACGTGCTGTCGCTGGTACAGCCGCCGGTTTGAACGACAAGGTCGTACACCTTGCACGGTTCGTTGGACAAGCAATCCGGCACTTTGAACTCAATGGTTTCGCAGCACCCGATCGATCCGGTGTTCGAGAGGCAGACCTTGATCACGTCGTTCGGACCGCCATTGGTCGGGAAATGCGGAATATAAAGCGGTAGTTGCGACAGCGGGAAAAAGCCCAGCAGCGTGCCGTTGGCCCACACGCCAAAGTGCGTGGACAGCGATGGCGGGTAATTTACCTTGAAATTCAGCCACACCTCATACGTGCCGTCGTCGTTGCAGGCGCCTGTTTCCACTTTTATATCGTAGATATCGCAGGGGTGCTGCAGGCAATCGGGCACTTTAAACTCCTTGGTCGCACAGCAGGTGACGGAGCCGGCCGTGTTGCTGGTGATGAGGCACACTTTGACCACGTCGTTCGGGCCGCCGTCGGAGGGGAAATTCGGGATGGTAAGCGGCAGGTCGCTCAGGGCATAGAAGCCCAGCAGGGTGCCGTTGGCCCACACACCGAATTTGGCCGCCTGGCCTGCATTGTGGACCTTGAAATTCAAGACCAGTTTGTAGGTGCTGTCGGAAGTGCAGGGGCCGGGGTCGGCCACCAGGTCGTAAATTTCACAGGGGCCGGTTTGGAGGCAGTCGGGCACCTTGAACTCTTTGGTTTCGCAGCACAAGACGCCGGCCGGCGTGACGAGGCAGACTTTGACCACATCGTTCGGGCCGCCGTTCCAGGGGAAATTCGTGAGGTGCAAAGGCAGCACCGTCAGCGGGTATTGCCCCATCAGCGTGCCATTGGCGTACACGGCAAACAAGGTCGTATTCGACGGGCTGACCACTTTGAAGTCGATCCACACTTCGTATGTACTGTCGGAGGTGCAATCGCCCGTTTTCACCACCAGGTCGCTCAATCCGCAGGGGTTGCCGCAAACCGGCGCCTTGAATTCCTTCGTACGGCAACAGGGTGTCGAGCCGGGCGCCGTAGCCAGGCAGACCTTGACGACACCCACCGCCGCTCCGCCGCCCGGGAAGTGGGCGATGTGAACAGGCAGGTCGGCCACCGAATAAGTGCCCAACGACTGGCCGTTGCCGGCATAAATAGTGAACGAGCCGGCAGCCGAGGTGGTCATGAAGTTGACCCATATCTCATAGGTGCCGTCGTCGTTGCAGGCGCCGGTCTCTACCTTCAGGTTGTAAATGCCGCAGGGCGCACCGATGCAATCCGGCGCCTTGAATTCGACTACCTCGCAGCACAAGATGTTGGTGGTGGGAGAGGCAGTGTTAATCACGCAAATTTTCACCGCATCCACGGCATTGCCGTTCCAGGGGAAATTCGGGATCGTGATCGGCAGATTGGCGGTATTGAACGTACCCAGCGCTTTGCCATTGGCCGCATACACGATAAACGGCAAGCCGGGCGCCGGGAGCGGATAGGACAGGTGGAAATTGATCTTCAGTTGATAGGTGCTGTCCGAGCTGCAATCGCCCGGAGCGGCCACCAGGTCGACGATGCCGCAGGGGTGCGCCACGCAGTCGGGGGCATTGAACTCGCGGGTTTCGCAGCAGGCGCTGCCGAAGCAAACGATGATCTTATCGGTACTGCCGCCGCTCCACGGGAATTTCAGGATATGAACGGGCAGGTCGGCCACGGTGTAAAAGCCCAGGAATTTGCCGGTCCCCGACCAGATGCCGAACTTGCTCAGGCTGGCCACCGGCGTCTGGAAATTCACCCACACTTCATAAGTGCCGTCGGTGCTGCATTTCCCGGTTTCCACTTTGAGGTTGAAAATGCCGCAGGTGACGCCCACGCAATCGGGCGGGGTGAAGGTGATGATCTTGCAGCAGATCTCTTTGCCGTCGGCGTTGAGCAGGCATACTTTCAGGCCGTCCACTTTGTCGCCGTTCCAGGGGAAGTTGAGCGCCAGCGGCAGTTCGGACAAACTGTGTGTACCGAGGAAATCGCCGTTGTCGGCCCAAACCTCAAATTTGACGGCGGCATTGGGGCTGAGCACCGAGAAATTCAACTCTACTTTGTACGTCTTCGGCGTGGTGCAGTCGCCCACTGCCACCTTGAGGTCGTTGATTGCGCAGGGGGGCGCCAGGCAAGCCGGCACGTTGAATTCTTTGGTACGGCAGCAGGTGTTGCTGATGCAGATCTTGATGGCGTCGATGGTACCGCCGCCCCAGGGGAAGTTGGTCAGGTGCAGCGGCAGGTTGGCTTTGGCAAAACGGCCGAGGAACTGACCGTTGCCGGCCCACACACTGAAAGAGTCGACCGTAACAGCCGTTTCAAATTTCACCCAAATGCCGTAGGTGCTGTCGGACGTACAGTCGCCCGTTTCCACCACCAGGTTCTGGATGCGGCAGAGGCTGAAACACGGCGGCGCCGGGAATTCTTTGACGGTGCAGCAATCGGGGTGGTCGTTGATACAAATTTTAATCTTGTCCACCGTGCCGCCGCCCCAGGGGAGGGAAAGGCTCAAGGGGAGTTGGCTCAAGGGAAAATTGCCCAGGTATTTGCCGTTGCCGGCCCACACGTCGAAGAAGTCGTTGCCCGGGTTGGTGACTTTAAAATTCAGTTTGATCTTGTAAGTGCTGTCGGCCTGGCAATCGCCGGTTTCAACGCTAATATCGTAAATCTTGCAAGGGTCGGGCTTCGGGCAGACGGGCGCCGTGAATTGTTTGATGGCGCAGCAGTTCGGGTTGTCGTGAATGCAGATCCTTACATAACCACCTGCACCGGCTACTGCCGGAAAGTTGTTGAAAGACAAGGGTAACTGGCTCAGGGAAAACGTGCCGAGCATATGGCCGTTGCCCACAAGGTCGAAATCGTCGCTGGTTGAATTGGCTACTTTAAAGTTCAGTTTGAGTTGGTACGTACTGTCGGAGGTACAATCGCCGGTGCCTACCGCCACATCGTAGATCTCACAGGGTCCGGGGGGCACGCAGCTGACCGGGCCCACCTTGGTGCTCGCCTGGCAGTCGGGATTGGCCAGGTCGCGGACCACAAACTCGTAGACGGTGGTTCCGTTGGCCGCCAGGGGTCCGACAACTACCGGCACCTGGTTGTAGGCGAAGGTGTCGTACACCACGCCGTTGCCCTGAACGCGAAATAAATCGCCGGTATTTTCATGCATAAAGTCCAGTTTCACGTAAAACTGGCCGTTGTTGCAGTCGATAACCTGGGCGGTGAGATCGTAAATGTGACACGGTAAATTCTGCGCTGCCATGGAAAAGGTCAGCAGCAGCATCGGCAAAATGTTCGGGATGCGCATAGCAGAAAAGAAGATTGAAAGGTGAGAGAATAAATTGTTGGTGGATTAAATTCAGGCGGATTAGGAGATCATATATGATACGGCAAGTTCTGAAGACGCTTCCTAATGGAACCGGTTTAGAGACAAAATTTTTGTAAATTTAAGCAAAACGTTAAAAATACACCGGATGAAAACGAAAACGCCCGCCACTGGTGTATTCCAGCGCCGGTGCGGGGAATTTGAGGATGTTGACCGCGCCGAACAGCGCGCGCAAAAACCGGCTTCGCACGCGCAAACGGGTCAGATCGACGTCGAAGGACAGGAAAAACTGACGTGTGCGCGGGTATTCGAGCGGGTCCACGGCATAACGCAGGCAATCGGGGCCGGTGCATGCTTTACCGGCCTGCCATTGGTATCCGTAGCCGGCGAACAGGTTGTCGGCGCCCATCCCGGCCGCGAGGTTGAGCCAGCGGGGCAGCCAGCCGGGCGCCTGCCGCCAGAACGCGCGGGGGTTGACCGAGGCCCAGACTACCAGGGTATTGTAATTTTTCAGAAAAAGGCTCACGGGGCCGGTGCCGTACAATTCGTCGGCACGTTGTTGGAGCGTCGTCCATTGCTGGTTGCCGGCGGGCGCCACGGGGTAAATGGGCGCGTCGGAATACCGGACCGGCCAGGCGCTCATCTTGAGCAGGATGCGCTGTTCGCCCCAGCCGAGTTGCTGCGACAGGAACAGGCCCGAGCCCAGGAGGTTGAACCCCACATCGCTCCAGGAAAAGCCCCATTCGGTGGAAAACCCGTCGAACACTTCGAACGACGTCTGGATCAACTGGCCGCCGGCAAAGCCCAGCCAGGCGGCCGCGCGGGGGCGCATGCCCGTCCAGCGGGCGCCGCCGTACACCCAGCGGCTTTCGTTGTACGACATGAGCCAGTGCCCCATCTTGTCCATCTGGTTCCATTCGCCCGCATCGTTGAAAAAGTGAAAAGACCCCGCGGGGTAATCGGCGTACCAGGTTTTGTACAGCCCGACCATCGAGGCCCCGTAGGCGACGCTGCCGGCGCCCACCGCCATCCACAGCCGTCCGGTGTGCAGGGTGTCGGCCGGTTGGAGCGACAGCAGCCGGGGCGCCAGCCGCTGGGCCGGGAGTGCGGCGCCAAGCAGCAGCAGCGCCAGCGCGCAGCTGAAAAGCAGCCCGCTGCCGGTTGCGGGTATCCTTCCGGGCGCCGCCTTGCGCCAAACAATGCCTATCATGCGCCAAAAGTAGAAAGCGCCCCGCCGGATCATCCGAACCGGGCATAAAGTTTAGGTAAAAAAATCAGCAACCCGACAGCCACGGCTCCCATGGCGGCCAGCAGCACCGCCGCTGCTGCAGCATCCTTGGCTTTGCCGGCCAGCGGGTGGCGGTCAGGTTGAACCAGGTCGGTGAGGTATTCGAGCGCCGTATTTACGGCTTCGAGCGCCAGCACCAGGGCGATGCACAGGGCAACCACCGCCCATTCGAGCCGGGACAGGCCCAGGTAAAGGCCTGCGGCAACCGCAATCCCTGTGATAACCAGATGGATACGCGCGTTGGGTTGGGTCCGGAACAAGTCGGCCAACCCCTGAAAGGCGAAGCGGAAACTATTGGCGCGGCGGCGAATACTCATAGCGCGAGGTATCGTTTTTTTCGGGCGCCGGGGTTGGCTGATCCAGGCCCCAGGTGCGATGTGGCATTGTTTTGGTTTCACTAAAAAAAAGACAGATGGCGGCGCTGCAGCCCAGGCACACGAACATCAGCCGGGTGCGGTTGAAGATCAGCAGCAGCATCGCGATCAGCACATAACCCAAGGCCAGCCACTGCGCCTGCCTGGTCCACCAAACAAAAAGTGGATGGTGGAGCGGCGCCATGGTGGACACTGCCACGAGCAGCAAGACGATGGTCATCGCCTGCCGGGTGCGTGGATGGAATAAGAAACCGGTGTTCATGCGCGGCCAAAGATACGCTCCGGCCCCTGGAAAAAACTGCATCCGTTGCGGCTTGCAAATTGAAAAACCGAAGCTTACCTTTGCCCCCGCTTTTGAAAAAAGGCATTTTTGGAGAGATGTCCGAGTGGTTTAAGGAGCGCGCCTGGAAAGTGCGTATACGCCAAAAGCGTATCCAGGGTTCGAATCCCTGTCTCTCCGCTGCGGAATGCGGAATGCGGAATGCGGAATGCGGAATGCGGAATTTTTAGATCGCGGTTGGGAAGGGGCATTCATTCCGTAATGTAAAATTCCGCATTCCGCATTCCGAATTCCGCATTCGGAGAGGTGCCAGAGTGGTCGATCGGGCTTGACTCGAAATCAAGTGTACCCTCGCGGGTACCGTGGGTTCGAATCCCACCCTCTCCGCTGAAAGGCTCGTCGAAAGACGGGCCTTTTTTGTGTCTTCCTGCACCGAAATGGCTAACCGTACCCCGATGCAATGTCAGGATGCACGGTTACTGCAGGGTAAAAAAATACCCACGCTGCACAACCCAACCCGGCTCTCCTCTTTTCAGCATTTTTCCACCGTATACCCTTGTCAGCCCCGTATCTTTGTGCATTCCCGCAACTATATATAACCGCACATGCAAACCGCACGCCTGTCCCGCCGCCGCTTTCTCCTGGCATTCGCCTGCCTGTTGTTTTGTTCGCCGGCCCTCTGGAGCCGCCACCTGGTTGGCGGAAACATGTCGTACGAATACCTCGGCCAAACGCCAACGGGGGCCAAAACGTACCGGTTCACCCTGAATTTGTACCGCGATTGCCTCAACGGGGGCGCTCTTTTTGACAATCCCGCCCAAATCGCCATCTACCGGGGTACCTGGGACAGTTCCACGCTCGTGAAGCAATTGCAGGTAGCCATGCCGCAGATCACCCCGCTGTCGATCACGACCAATTGCGTCAGTAACACCCCCGTACTGTGTCTGGAAGAGGCCGTTTATACCTTCCAGGAAAATCTGACGGCGCTGCAGCCGGGGGAAAGTTATTTCGTGGTCTACCAACGTTGCTGCCGGGCGCTGACCCTGTCCAACATCGTCATGCCGGACGAGGTGGGTTCAACGATCCTGGTAGAACTGACCCAGCCTGCCATGGCGCTCAACAACAGCAGCCCGGTGTTCCCGGCCTATCCTACCGTAGCCCTGTGCGTGCACCGCCCCATGCACCTTGTGCTGACTTCCACCGACCCCGGAAACGACCCGATCGAATACCGCTTTTACGCGCCTTATACCGGAGGCGGGCCGGTTTCCAATCAACCGGCTTTATTCGAGTGCACGGGCCTCCTACCCACACCGCCCTGCGCACCGCCGTATGGTAGTGTCCAGTATGTCAATGGCTATACAGCGCTGGTTCCCATGGGCGGCGACCCCGTCGTGCAGATCGATTCGCTTACCGGGGTGATCACCGGCACGCCGCATACGATCGGGCAGTTTCTGGTGGGCGTGTGGGTACTCGAATACCGCAACCGGGTATTGCTGAGCAGCTCCCGCCGGGAAATCACGTTTACCGTATTCGACGAAAACGCTACCGGGACCACCGAACCGGACCCGGCGCCGGGGGCGGTGGTGGCATTTCCCAACCCCGCACACGACCAGGTCACCCTGCGCTTGTCTGACGACAGCGCGTTCCGCCAGCACCGGATTACCCTTACCGACGCGCTCGGCCGCGTGATCATTCAAACGACCGCAGACGGGCCGGCGTTTGTATTCCGCCGCGCAGGGCAGCCGGACGGGGTTTGTTGGTTCCGGGTAGACGATGCCGCCGGCCGGCCGGTGGGCAGCGGACGGTTTTTGTGGGGGCCGTGAATGGGAGGCCCTCCGTGAGATCACCTGAACCCCGTCTTCCTCCGCATCGGGTGCTGGGACGTCTCCTTGCAGGAGCGGGCCTCGTTTAGGCATAATGGCATACCAAAAAGCACTGGAACAAGGCGCACCGCTCCGAACTCCTCCGACAGGCCGCATCGGCGGTGCTGCGCTTTTCTTCCTGGCAGTCCGGTACAACGGCATCAACGAAGGGTTTCGGGGCACGCGCCTGGAACCGGATTTCTCCAACGTTCGACGATAGAGGATGAATGAGATCCGGATCATATCCGGAACTCCCACAGTTTCAAGGCCCTGCTGAAAAAATACTTCCCGGAGCAAACCAGTGATCGAGAAAAGCGCTTTCCCAAAAAAAGAGAACTGGACGGCCCACCAGGGTTGAATTGACATTTTCCTACGGTTGGAGACTACTAAAAATGAAACGCCGAAAACCGCCCGTTCTTCGAAAAGAACGGTAGTTTTATGCCCTCAAACGCGGATCGGCAGCTGGGTTTTCTCCCCTTTTTATTCCGGGATACAGCGCTGCCGGACACATAAGGTTCTGTGCGGTAATCAGACTTTTTCGCTTCATTGGGAGCCGGCTGCCTTTTTTCTACCCATATCCGAAGCCTGCTCGGCCTGTAATCTTCCCAACCTGTTTCAAACGATACGGATTAGCCTCCCTGGCTGATAATCGATTCTTCGATATAGGATTAATACAAGGTGTGTTCCAACATATACCCGCCGGCCTGCCGCTGCGTTCGGGAAGTTTGAACCTGTGGAATCGCCGGCTGTGGGACGTTGCCGTCGCGCTATTCCTGCCTGCAGGAGCACGGACGCTGACTAAGGCCAATATCATATGCTGCAAAAAAACATCCTTCTGCCAGTGGTATTTACTGAACGATCCGTAAAATACCTGTTTTGGTTGGCGCTCCTCCTGCCGCTATTGGCCGGGGCGCAGGACCCCAAAGGCGTGCAACCCCTTGCATCGCCGGCCCTCCGCCCTTCGCCTTCCGTCACCCGCGCCGTGGTCGTCGGCATTTCCGACTACCAGGACCCCGCCATCCCCGACCTCCATTACGCCGATGCCGATGCGCGGGCTTTTGCCGAATGGCTGCAATCGCCCGGCGGCGGCCAACTCCCGCCCGATCGCCTGAAATTGCTCCTGAACCAACAGGCCACCCGCGCGCAGGTGTATGCCGCGTTGGACTGGCTCCTGGAAGAAAGCGCGGAAGGCGACCGGGCGATCATTTATTTCAGCGGGCACGGCGACGTGGAGACCAAATACCGCAACCAACCCGGTTTTTTGCTGTGCTGGGATTCGCCGCCCAAAAGCTACATCGCCGGCGCCCTGCAAGTCAGCGACCTGGCCAATGTGATCATCCCGACGCTGTCCATCGACAAAAAAGCGCATGTGCTGCTCATCACCGATGCCTGCCGGGCGGGCAAACTCGCCGGATCGGCCGTCAACGGCGCTTCGGCCACAGCCACCGCACTGAGCGCGCAGTTTGCCAACGAAACGAAGATCCTGTCTTGTCAGCCTAATGAAGTCAGCCACGAAGGCGCCCAATGGGGCGGCGGTCGCGGCGTGTTCAGCTACTACCTCGTCGAAGGGCTGACCGGGCTGGCCGACAAAGGCGATCTGATGGTCACCCTGTCCGAGATCGACCGCTATCTCGAAGACCATGTGACGCCCGAAGTGGCGCCCGCATCGCAACTGCCGTTCACCGTGGGGAACAAGGCCGAGGTGCTGGCGCAGGTCGACGCCGCTCAGCTGGCCGCCCTGGTAAAACAGAAAGCCGAAGAAGGCGTCCATTTTTCCGGGATCGAAGGACGGCTGGCCGCCGTTGGCCTCACGCCCGCCGATTCCGCTCTGTATGCCGCCTTCGAACAGGCGCTCCGGGAGAAACGGTTCTTCGAACCGGCCAATGCCTGCGCCGATACTTTTTTCCAACAGTTGATCCGCAACAAAAACCTGATTTTTCTCCACAACACGATGCGCCGAAGCTACGCCGCCGCCCTGCAGGACGAAGTGCAGCAAGCCCTCAACGCCCTGCTCGCCGACGACCCCTACGAATCGAACAACTGGCGCTACAACCCCGCGCGGTATGCCCAGTTTCCGGCTTACCTCGAACGCGCGATCGAGTTACTCGGCGAAGGCCACTATATGCGCAACTCCCTGTTGTCCAAGAAACGATACTTCGAGGCCTACCTCCTCACCCGCAACCTGATGGACCGGGAGCCCGACCCCCTGCGGCGCGATTCGGTTCGCAACATGGCCATCGGCCTGCTGCAGGAAGCCGTTCGATTGGAAGACCGCGCGCCTTACCTGTATCATGCCCTGGCAGCCTTGTACGCCAACAACAATCCGCAGCGAACCGATTCGGTACTCGCCTACGACCAACATGCTATCGACCTGGCGCCCACCTGGCTATCGCCTTACCTCGACATCGCGATGGAATACCAGCACGCCCAGAATGATTACGTTAAAGGCGAGCCGTACCTGCTCAAGGCTTATGACCTGAACCCAAAGTCGTATTTAATGCTCGAACGCATGGCCTGGCTCCGGCAATGGCAAGGGCGCCTCGACGAGGCCATCGACCTGTGCCACCAAATGATGGCCCTGAAGCCCGACCTGTTCAATGCCTACGGTACCCTGTCGCATACCTACTGGATAAAAGGCGAGCCGCTGAAAACACAGGAATGGGCGCTGAAATTACAGGCTTTGAACCCGGCTAATACGTACAATTCGGCGGATATCGTATATTCTTATTTTAGCTCGCGGCAACCGGACGAAGCGATGGAAATCGCCCGGCCGATTTTTCAATCCGGGCAACTGGATGATGAATATCTTGAAATACTGTCTTTTACCTCCTGGTACCTTAAGGAGGCGAAGCAGTACGATGAAGCATTGAAGCTGATCCGGCTCGCTGAACCGCTGCATATCCATCCGACGGTGTTTGTTCTGTCAAAAGTCACGAAAGGGATTATCCAATACGAGCAAGGCCAAAAAGCCGAAGCGGAACAAACGCTCCGCCTGGCCCTGACGCTCGATCCGTTTAGAAACCCGTTCTACGCAGTCGCCTGGTCCTGGCTGGGTGTCATCGAAGCCGGCAAGGGTCGAAACGCCGAAGCAGAAACCGATTTCCGAACCGCTATCGCCGCGTTTTCCGGCAATCGAATGGATGATTTTCTGGCCATGGAGGAAGCCCACTATCAATACGGCCGCTTCCTGCTGGTGCGCGGCCGGTTGGGCGAGGCGGAAGAACAGTTCAAAAAAGCCAACGACTGGCGGTTTCAAAACGGATACAAAGGCTGGTATGGCCTGGCTTGCGTAGCGGCCCGGAAAGGCGACAATGTGGCAGCGCTGGACCTGCTGGAAAAGGCCCTGGATTGTTTTTACCCCCTGAAAAGTACGATCCTGGAAGAGCCGTTATTCAAAAAGATCCGCAAAACAAAACGCTTTAAGGCGCTGATGGCGAAGCATTTTCAAAACCAACAGGTAAAAGTCAACAGGTAAAAGGGTTGAACAGCCTGCGAAATGCATAACATGCCCATTTCTTGTCCTCGCCGGCGCGCTGTGTGCGCAGGAGCCCAAAGGCATTACACCCCTATCGATACCCAATGACCAACAATCAATAGCCACAGGGACAGTCATCATCGGCGTCCCCGACGACCAGCATAACTCCATCCCCGATCTGACATACGCCGATCGCGATGTTGTGGCGATTTCAGGCATAAACCCGGGCGCAATACCGCGCACTGGAAAAATGAAACAGATTCTTTATCATAATAATTCAGACCAGGATGAAAAACAGCTTTTTCCTTGTTATGTTACTGCTCCAAACCAGTTTGCTTTGGAGCCAGGCTACCCTGAAAGGCAAAATCACCGGTAGCGATGGCACGCCCCTTGTCGGCGCGACCGTCCATTTAAAAAATACGACTGTCGGCGCCGTGGCCGACGCCGAGGGCGCCATCTCCCTCGACTTACCGCCCGGCGATCACGTATTGGTGGTCAGTTATGCCGGCTACGGCACCCGGGAAGTGACGGTGCGCGCGGGCATGCACGATGTCGAGATCACGTTGGAAGAAGGTGTCACGCTGCGCGAAACCGTGGTCACCGCGCTGGGCATCGCGCGCACCGAAAAATCACTGGGCTACGCCGTGGCGCAGGTGGATGGCGAAGCGCTGACCAAAGTGCGCGACCAGAACATCGTCAACCAACTCGGCGGCCGCGCAGCAGGCGTCACCGTCATCGGCTCGTCCGGGGGCAACATCGGCGGCTCGGCGCGGATCACCATTCGCGGCATGCGTTCGCTCATCGGCAACAACCAACCCCTCTTTGTCGTGGACGGCGTGCCGATGGACAATTCGAATTTTTCCAGCAACAAATATCAACCGACCGGCCACCCGGGCGATGTCGCCTATGAAACGCAGCGGGATTACGGCAACGCCATTCAGGACCTCAACCCCGATGATATCGCCGACATCGACATTCTCAAAGGCCAGGCCGCTACGGCGCTTTATGGCTCCCGCGGCGCTAATGGCGTGATCATGGTCACCTCAAAAAGAGGCTCGAGAATTAAAAAAGGCATCGGTGTTTCCGTCAACAGCAGCCTCACTTTTGACCGGGTAGCGGTTTTTCCAACATTTCAAAATCGCTACGGCGGCGGGGTGGATTTGCTGCCCCGCGGCTACACCGACAACTCCGGGTATTATAAAACGCCGTACGTCGAACTCGGTCCGGGCGGCGACACGGTGGGCGTTTTTTCCTCCTTCGACCTGGTGCCGATCTATGCCGTGGACGAAAGCGCGGGCGTTCGTTTCGCAACCTCGACCGACCAGCATTTTCAACATTTGGCCGGACTTACCGTAGATGACCAGGGAACGGCACAGTACGTATTTTACAACGGGTTCGGGCAGAACCAGCCCAACCTGTACTTCCGCGACTGGAACTCCTGGGATGCCTGGGATACGGAGCATTTTGGCAAAAGCCGGCTTTGGGAAGCGGGCGACGACCCCATCAAGTTCTTCGAAACAGGCATCACCAGTAGCCAGAACATCGCATTCGAAGGCGGCGGCGACCGCTCCACCTTCCGGCTTTCGTACACGCGTTTCGACCAAAAGGGCATTTATCCGAATTCGCACCTCGAGCGGAACACCCTGAGTTTTAACGGCTCGCTCGACCTGAACAGCCGGCTCCAAGCGTTTGTGGCGGCCAATTACGTCAACGCTTCCACCCTCGGCCGCACGGGGGTAACCTATGATTTTCGCGGGGGCTTCAACCCGGCGCAAAATTTCAGCCAATGGTGGCATACCGAACTGCGTTTCGCCGACCTGAAGCGTTTCGAAAATCCCGACGGCACGATGCGCACCTGGAACCGCCAAAGCGCCGATAACCCCCGCCCCCAATACTGGGACAACCCGTACTGGCAGCGCTATAAAAATTATGAAAACGACGGGCGCGACCGCGTTTACGGCAACGCGGGGTTGAAATACCAGTTGGCGCCCTGGCTAACGCTGACCGGTCGCGTCCTGACCGATTTCTATTCGGAATACCGGGAGGAGCGCATCGCTGTCGGCAGCCTATTACAGGGAACCTATACCCAGGACCTGTACAACGTAGCCGAAACGAACACCGATCTCATCCTGCGCGCGGAGAAAAATTTCGGAGAAAAGCTTTCAACAAGCGCGTTTATCGGCGGCAACAGGCTCTGGCATAAGCTGGAACGCCAGTGGGGAGCTACGATCGGCGGCTTGAACGTGCCGGATATTTACCGCCTGCAAAACTCCGTGGAGCGCCCCTTTATCCAAAACACAACGGCAAAGAAACAGATCGAAAGCGTCTTCGCGGGCGTCTCGACCGGTTGGGCCGGTACGCTTTACCTGGATCTCACCGGCCGGCAGGACTGGTCGAGCACCTTGCCGGACAATGCCAACGGGTATTTTTACCCCTCGGCGTCCCTGAGTTACGTTTTTTCGGAAAACATCCGGATCCCGGGAATGTCCTTTGGCAAGATCCGCCTCGGCTGGGCGAAAACGGGCAACGACACCGACCCTTACAACCTCTATACCACCTATATACCCAACCCGAACTTCGGCAGCCTCGCCAACTTCACCGTGCCCAACACCCTGAATAAAATTGACCTTAAACCGGAAAATACGAGCTCGGTAGAAGCGGGCGCCGACCTGCGCTTCTTCCACGACCGCCTGGGCCTCGATGTTTCGGTTTACGAACAAAAGACCACCGACCAGATCATTCCCCTGCCCACGTCGGCAGCCAGCGGCTTTGAACTGCAGTTCATCAACGCCGGCGAAATGAGCAACCGGGGCATCGAGATTTCCCTGCACGCGGTAGCGGTCCGGGTCGGGAAATTTTCCTGGGAAACCACGTTCAATTTCGGTAAAAACCGGAACAAACTCGTTTCGCTGCTGCCGGACGACCCTTCGCTGAACACCCTGCTGCTGTATCAGCCCTGGATGCAATTCGTCGCCCGGGTCGGACAGCCTTACGGCACCATCCTCGGACCCGACTTTCTGTACGACAAATCCGGAAATAAACTGGTGAACCCCAATACGGGCTTTTACCTGCAATCGACGGAGGTAGTACCCATCGGCAACATTACCCCCGATTTTACCGGAGGCATGAGCAACTCGTTTGTGTGGAAAAACCTGACCCTCGACGTGCTCATCGATTTCAGGAAGGGCGGCGATATTTTTTCCAATACCAATTTCCTCGGCCGGTACTCCGGTTTGCTGGCATCAAGCGCCGTGGGCGACGAACGGGAAAACGGTGTGGTGAACCCCGGCAGTGTGGCGGTGCTCGACAACGAGGGCAACCCCGTACCCGACGGCGAAGGCGCCTGGAAAAGCACGGGATTGCCCAACACCATTTCGGCCCCTTTCAACGACAACAGAGGCGCGTACCCATTCAGGCAGGATGTGTACGACGGTTCGTTCGTCAAACTGCGCGAAGTGAGCATCGGCTATTCCTTCCCGGACGCCTGGCTGAGGCGCCTGGGCCTGGCGGCCACGCGCGTGTCGCTCGTGGGTCGAAACCTCGCCATTCTACACAAAAATATCCCCAACATCGACCCGGACCTCGCGATCAGTGCCAGCAACTTTCAAGGCTTTGAAGGCGGCGCGGTGCCGTCTACGCGGTCGTTGGGGGTAAACCTGAATTTCCGGTTTTAATGGTCCCACCGCTCACTATTCAACTTCGATCCATGAAAAATATCTTTTATTTCGTTTTTTCGCTTGTCCTTATTTCCTGCGGCAAAGATTTCGGCAACCTGAACGTGGACCCGAACAACCCGCAAACCGTGCCGCCGGAAGCGCTGCTGACCTCGGCCGAAAAAACCCTGGCCGACAATTTATCTCCTTTTTTTGGCGATGCGCCGGCCATTGGCGACTTGCTCGCCCAAACCTGGGCGAAGAACAACTACACCTTCTTCACCCGCTACGGTATTGACGGCTCCTTATTCAACAGCTGGTTCGCGAACCTGTACGCAGGCACCCTGGAAGATTTGAGCGATGTTCAAACCATCATAGCGGCACACCCCGGCCTTGACGCGGCGCGCGACAAAAACCGCATCGCTGTTGCCAAAATCCTCCAGGTCTATACCTTCCAACTACTAACAGACTGTTTTGGTCCGATACCCTACGCCGAGGCATTGCAGGGCGCAGCGAACCGCGCGCCGAAGTACGACAGTCAGAAAGACATTTACCTTGGCTTATTGAGCCAGCTGCACGAGGCCATAGCGCTGATAGACGAAAATGCCGGCAGCTTCGGAAGCGCCGATGTCATCTACGGCGGCGAAACCGCCAGGTGGAAAAAATTCGCCTATTGGCTGAACCTGCGCATAGCCATGCGGATGGCGGATACGGAACTCGGCGCCATGGCGCGGCAAGAAGTCGAAACGGCTGCTGTTTTCGTAAGGAACAACCCATCCGGCAACGACGATAACGCGTATTTCCGTTACCTTTCCGCCCAGCCGAACAACAGCCCGTTCAACAAGCAGCGCGTCGAACGCGGGGATGCCGACCTGGGCCTTTCCAACATTTTGATCGACAAAACATTAAAGCCCCTGAACGACCCGCGTTTGCCTGCTTTTGCCGATGAGCGGCTCGCGGGCGGCGGTTATTTCGGGCGGCCTTACGGCCAGAACGACGCCAATGCCGCCGGCGACGGCATCGAAAATTATTCCCAGCCCAGCGGTGCGGCGGTCGTACGCGATGGGCGTACCAATTTCAGGGATGCCGACGTGCTGCGCCCCGACGCGCCGGCGCGTTTCATGAACTACGCGGAAGTGTGCTTTATCCTGGCCGAAGCCGCGGCCCGCGGTTGGGATGTCGGCGGCTCTGCCGCAGAATGGTATGAAACCGGCATCCGCGCCTCTCTCGGGGAATGGGGCATTACGGATGCCGGCGTTCAGGATGCCTACCTGAACCAGCAGGCCGTCGCGTATGCTACGGCCGCGGGCGATTGGAATCAAAAAATCGGCGTTCAGAAATGGCTTGCGCTTTTCATGCAGGGTTTTCAGGGCTGGATCGAGTGGCGCCGCCTCGGTTTTGACAAACTCGAACGGCCGGTGGATGATCCGCTGGGCGATTTCCCGGTGAATGGGATTGCCCCTTTGCGCCTGCCCTATCCCTTTACCGAGCAAGGCCTGAATGCCCAGCATTACCAGGAAGCCGTACAATTACTCGGCGGGCCCGACAAAATGAGCACGCGCGTGTGGTGGGACGTGCAGTGATGGACGATGTACTGGACACAGCCTCAACCCTAAAAATACCGCCCGCGCCCAAATGAGTTTGAACCGCTAAACCGGAATTTCACCGCCGCCGCGGCCCCATTGCCACGACCTGTCACCGATCCTGTCCATCACCACACCTATGCCATGAAACGCCTGCTTTTTTTGTTTTTCCTTTTACCCTGTTTATCTCGGGCACAGGAATCTAAAGGCGTCCAGCCCGCTCCACCCACGGCGCCGGGGACTTCGCCGGCCGTCACCCGCGCCGTGGTGGTGGGCATTTCCGATTATCAGGCCAACGAAATTCCCGATCTCCAGTACGCCCACCGCGATGCGGAAAAGTTCGCCGCGTGGCTCCAGAGCCCGGCGGGCGGGGGAGTGCCGGCGGAAAACATCGTGTTGCTGACCAATGAAAAAGCCACGCAGGCGAAACTGGTCGCCGCCCTCGACGGGCTGCTCGAAGCATGCCAGGACGGCGACCGGGCCATCATCTACTTCTCCGGCCACGGGGATGTGGAACGCAAAACCATGGCCCAGCCGGGGTATTTGCTCTGCTACGATTCGCCGCCCCAAACCTATATGGCCGGCGGCGCCTTCAACCTGCGCGATTTGCAGGACATCATCAGCACGCTGTCGTTGCAGAATAAAGCCCGCGTCATAGTCATCACCGACGCCTGCCATGCGGGCAAACTCGCCGGCAGCGAAATCAGCGGCACGGCGGCCACGGCACAGGCGCTGACCCGGCCGGTGGCCAACGAGGTCAAGATCATGTCGTGCCAACCCACCGAGTTTTCCCTCGAAGGCAAACAATGGGACGACGGCCGGGGCGTGTTCTCCTACCACCTGCTGGAGGGCCTCACCGGCCTGGCCGACCTGAACGGCGACGGCACTGTCAATCTGTTCGACATACAGCGCTACCTGCAGGACAAGGTGCCGGCCGAAACCGCCCCGCACAGCCAGATCCCCATGACCTCGGGCGACCTGCAAACGCCCCTGAACCGGGTGGATGCCAAGGCGTTGGCCGAACTGCGGGTGGCCAAAGCAGGCCGCCAACCCCAACTGGCCCAAACCGGCAGCAAAGGCCTCGATGCGGCCTTTCTTTCCGATAGCGACTCGCTCCTGCAGGCAAAATACCGCGCTTTCGAGACGGCGCTGGAGCAGCGGATGTTGTTCGAACCGCCCGGCATCTGCGCCAACGATCTGTACGAACAATTGATCCAAAACCAGCAACTCAAACCCCTGCATTCGCTCCTGCGCCGCAACCTCGCCGCCGCCCTGCAGGACGAAGTGCAGCAAGCCCTCAACGCCCTGCTGGACAACGACTCCTATGAAGCCAACAATTGGTTATATAAGCCCGAAAAGTATACGCAGTATCCCTTCTACCTCGAGCGCAGTATGGAACTGCTGGGCGAAAACCACTACATGTACCGCACCCTGCTGGCCAAAAAATATTACTTCGAAGGGTATAACCTCGCCAAGAACATCGGCGATCAGGAAAACCAGCCTGTCCGGCGCGATTCCTTCAAAATGGCGGCAAAGGCCAAATTTCTCGAATCTATCCAATTGCAGCCAGAGGCGGCATACCCATATCGGGCCATTGGCAATTTGTATTTTGTCAATGATCCGTATCAGTCGGATTCACTGGTATATTGGGACAGCCGGGCAGTCGAACTTTCTCCCAACTGGTTGGCGCCTTATCTGGATATTACCAATGAATACCAAAGCGCCCAAACCGATCTTCAACAAACAGAATCCTGGCTGTTGAAAGCGCTGGCCTTACACCCGCAGTCATATTTGGTGTTGGAGCGGCTCGCGTGGCTGAAGCAATGGCAGGGCAAAGCAGAGGAGTCCATCGCGATCAGTAAGAAAATGATCGACATGAAACCGGAGCTATTCAATGCCTACTCCACATTGGCCTACACCCTAGCCTATATGAAAGGCGACTTCCTTGAATGCGAAAAATATTGCCTGAAATCCATTGAACTGGAACCCAATCAAGGGTGGAGGGCGCAATGGAGCCTCGCAATAAGTTATGTGCGGACAAAGCGGGCAGAGCAAGCAGCCGAACTGAGCAAAGCATGCCTGGAAAGTCTGAAATCATCTTCTTATGAAAAGAGTAACGCATTGACCACCCTGACGGCGGCACTCGTTCAAATGGGCCGCTACGATGAGGCCGCGCAATATTTTCGCCTGCTTGATTCGTTTCAATTTGGCGATCCCTTTAACAAGACCTGGGTCAAAATGAACGAAGGCAGGATGTATTTCCAGGAAGGGCAATGGGCCCAATCGGAAAAGACGTTGGAAGCTGCCCTCCTGCTCGATCCTACGAATGATCCTGTCTGGATCACGCTCTGGGCCTTGCTTGGTGAAATTAAAGCCATTCAGGGCCAACCGGGCGCTGCGGAGGAATTGTTCCAAAAAGCCCTTTCGCAGCGAAAAAATTTAGGCGACGAAAACCTCTTCCGCGACGAAGCCTTCTTCCGCTACGGCAAATTCCTGCTGGCGCAAAAACGCTTCACCGAAGCCGAAGCAAAGTTTCGGGAAATTGGCCATATCCTGCCCAAGAGCTACTACTACGGCTACGGTATGGCCCTGCTGGCTGCCAGCCGGGGAAAACAAACCGAAGCGCTGGATTGGCTGGAGCGTTCGCTGGATAACTTTTGGCCCGATGCAGGATTAATACAACGGGAGCCACTCTTCCAAAAACTACGGAAGACGAAGCGGTTTAAGGCGCTGATGGCGAAGTATTTCCCACCGGGGTGGCAGGAAAAGTGAACGGATAACGTTCAGGTGGCCGGGTGGGCTTCGATCCAGGCTTTTATGGTGGTAATGAAGAGTTTCATGTCGGCGAGCCGATTCTTGATATCTACACCAAAGTCGTTGAAATCAACCCCATAATCTGCATCCATGCGTGCGTCGAATGCATCCTTGACCAAGCGGGTAAAGTGTTGAGGGAGCGTGCCCGTATGAACGAAAGTTTTGTTGAATCAGCCAATAATTTGCTGATGCTTGGAAGACTTGTAGTCACAAAGCAGGCCCAGAGCAAGAATGGCATAAAACATCCCGTAATAAATGCGATTAGCCGAAACTTCGAATCTTCCGTCAGCCATATTGAACTCCGCATCGGAGATACATCTTTCAGCCTGCTCCAACCGCAAGATGATCAAGGCGTTTTTATCTTCGGAACTAATCATGCATACACGCCATTTTGAATTGCATCCGTGAAAACTGGTTGACGACCTCGCAACGAATTGGTCAATTCTATTTCCGAAATCACCAATGTTTGTGTGAAAACATCGTAATCCAGATCAATGTCAGCCATGATGAACCGAATGGCCCGAACGGTTTCCCAATCATACTCCCCCCTGACGACTACCACGAAATCCCAGTCCGACCAGCGTTGCGGCTTGCCCCAGGCCCGCGAGCCGAACAGGATCACGTCCTTGATTTTGTCGCCGAACGCCGCCACCAGCCGTGCCTTGACCGCTTTTAATATTTTATCGCGCTTCCTCATAAAAGCCGGAATTTTGAACAAAAATACGCCGAAAGTAGAACAGGATGATAATAAAAAACTGCTCCTCTATGAAACATCTGCTCACGGCCCTGGCGCTGCTCATCGCGCTTTGTCATCCGGAAAGGGTCTCCGCCCAGGCTGTCAAAGGCGTCCAGCCCGCCCCACCCACGGCGCCGGGGCCTTCGCCGGCCGTCACCCGCGCCGTGGTGGTGGGCATTTCCGATTACCAAAGCCAGGCAATTCAGGACCTGCGTTTCGCCGACCGCGATGCGCTGGCCTTTGCCGAATATTTGCGCTCGCCGGCGGGGGGCGGCCTGCCCCTTGAAAATATCCAGGTGCTCACCAACGGCAATGCCACGCAGGGAAAAATGGTGGCGGCATTGGATTGGCTGACGGCCGAAACGCAAAAGGGCGACCGGGCGATCATCTATTTCAGCGGCCACGGCGACGTGGAGATCAAGAGCGCGGCGCAACTGGGGTTTTTGCTTTGCGCCGACGCGCCGCCCGCTTCCTACAAAGCCGGGGGCGCCTACCCGCTCTTTTTTCTGCAGGACAATGTGGCTACTATTTCCGGCAACGGCGGCAAAGTGCTCCTGATCCTCGATGCCTGCCACGCCGGCAAACTGGCCGGCGCGACGATCAACGGCACGGCCAGCACCGCCACGGCCTTGACCCGGCCTTTCGCCGATGAAGTGAAGATCCTCTCCTGCCAACCCAACGAACTCTCGCTCGAAAGCGATCAATGGGGCGGAGGCCGGGGCGTGTTTTCGTTCAACCTCGTGGAAGGCCTCGAAGGTCTCGCCGACCGGAACGGCGACGGCAGCGTCAACCTGCTTGAAATCGGGCATTACCTCGAAGACGTGGTGCCAGCCGAGACGGCCCCCGTTTCCCAGATCCCCATGACGACCGGCGAGCGCAACACGCCGCTCGCGCGCGTGGATGCGCCTACGCTCGCGGCACTGAAAAAGGAAAAGGAAAATCGTGCGTCCGCATTGGCCAAACTCGACGGCAAAGGGATGACAGAGGCGCTCCTGCCCCGGGGCGATACCCTGTCCCGCCAATTGTACCAACGTTTTCAGCAAGCCCTCGATTCGGGTTGGCTCTTGGGGCCAGTCGACCGGTCGGCCTGGGAAACCCTTCAGGCGTTTCCGGAGAGCCCCGAACACCGGCCGCTGCGCAACCTGATGCGCCGCAACCTGGCGGCCGCCCTGCAGGACGAGGTGCAGCAAGCGCTCAACGCCCTGCTCTCGGCCGATCCCGAAGAAGTGGAGCAGTGGCGGAATGCCCCGGAGAAGTACACGCTCTACCCCATTTACCTCGAACGGACGATCGAGTTACTGGGCCAGCAACATTACCTGTACCCTTCGCTCATGGCGAAAAAACTGTATTTCGAAGCCTACAACCTGTCGCATCCGGTGCGTGTACAGAACTTCGAGTTGCCCGATTCGATCCGCCAGCTGGCTAAGGCAAAACTGCTGCTCGCCGCCGCGTACGACCCCGAAGCGGCCTATATCTACCATGCGATCGGCTATTTGTACTACCTGAACAATCCCTACCAAACCGACTCCATGGTGGCGTATTGCAACCGGGCCCTCGCGCTCGCCCCCAATTGGGCCTTGCCGTATGCCGACATGTCGGGCGAATGGCTTTGGTGTGCCGGCAACATCGAAGCAAGCGACCTGGCGCTCCGCAAACTCCTGTCCATCATGCCCGACAGCTATGTGGCGCTCGAGCGCTACGCCACCACCTGCCTCTGGCTCAACCGCGTGGACGAGGCCAAAACCGTTTGCCGGCGCATGATCCGGATGCACCCGGAATTGGGCAACGGGTATACCGTGGCCATCTGGGCAGCCCTGCAAAAGCAGGAATTCGATTCGGTGACGGTTCTCGCCCGGAAACTGATCCAAATTTACGAGCGGCCGATCACAACAGGCCTTGCGGCCGTAAGCAACGAGGGCTACGTGGGCTTATGCCGGGCGCTCGACCGCACACGGCATTACCGGGAAGGTCTGGCCCTCCTCGATTCGGCCGCACTACACATTATGCAACCCTCCAACCTCGGCTGTTTTGAAGAAAAAGCCAGCGTCTGTTTCGACCTTCGCGACTACGCCTGCGTGCTCGAAATGGTCGACTCCATGACAACGCGGCTGGGTTCTAATATTTATGGGGCCTACAGCAATTGCTGGGCCGGCAAAGCCGCCTTTCAACTCGGCGACCTGGCCGCCGCCGAACGCTACCTGGCGGCCGGCATGGAAGCCGACCCTACGCCCAACGATCACGACTGCTGGCTTTTCACCTACATGGGCCTGATAAAAGAAAAACAGGGCAAACTGGCGGAAGCGCGGGAGTGGTTGGAGAAATCGGAGGCTTATCCGTACTGGTTGAGCACTTTCCCGATCAAGATCGATACCAAACTGCTGTACGGACAGTTCCTCCTCCGTCAAAAGGAACCGGAAAAGGCCCTGGAAAAATTCAGATTCATCGTGGAAAACTGTCCCAACGACTACCGCGGCTGGTACGGCCTGGCGCTTTATCACGCCTACCGGAATGAAAATGCGGCCGCGCTCGACAACCTGGAAAAAGCCCTCGTACGCTATTATCCGGTACCCGGACCGGTCAACGAGGAACCGCTGTTTCAGCATATCCGGAAAACGAAGCGGTTTAAGGCGATGATGGCCAATGCGTTCCGGGATGTCGAACTGCCGCTGCCCAAATGAATGCTAGTGATTGAGGCACTAGTATCTGAAATACCAAGGCACCCTCGTTGTCAAGGTATTGTATAAAACAAATCAGATAATTGAGCAAATTTGCTCAACATATTGAGTAAATTTACTATTATGTTTCAAAGAGTTCACTTTCAACAATTTATACACAGGTTAGAAGAACCTCGTTCGTTTATCCAGGTGCTGGCTGGCCCCCGGCAGGTTGGCAAAAATGACCGGCTCGCAAGTAGTTGAGCCAGCAGTGGCTGATTTCAATTCCGTTCAAAACAGGGCAAAAGCGATCAACCTGAAGGCAGGGCCATTCCGATGCTTTTCGTACAATAAGGCGAACCTGGTTCAACCAAAAAACCCTACCTTTCCATCAAAAAGCATGGAACAAAAACAACAGCTCATCGCACTCCTCCGCTACGGCGCCATCGGCGGCAACGCGCTTTTCTTTCTCTGGATCCTGTACAACGGCATCAACCAAGGTTTTCAGGGCACCCGCATCGAAGTGATTTCCTATATCGGCCTGATGGCTTTGCTCTTGCTCAACGCTTTCCTGCTTTTTTCCGGGCAGCGCAAGGCAGTGGCCTGAGGCATCGCCGCTTTCTTGTAATGCATCTTGCTTTTTTAACGGTCTGGGCAGCCGAAAGCCCCTTGGCCGGTATATAATCCGTTTATCCGATTCATTTTTTTACCTGATAACACGATCCCGCCGATTATGAAACACCCGTTCTTCTTTTGCCTTGCCTTTTGCGGCGCCACGGCGCTTTTCGCCCAACCTGCCACCTTCAGTCCGCGCGGCATCGGCGGCGGCGGCGCCCTGTTCTTTCCCAGCGTCAACCCGGCCAACGACAACGAATTTTACGTGGCCTGCGACCTCAGCGCGCTGTTTCACAGCACCGATTTCGGCGACTCGTACAGCCAGGTCCATTTTTCGAAACTCCAGGTGTTCGGCCCTTCCACCTACGAATTTACCAACAACCCCAATGTCGCCTATTGCAATTTCAACGACGGCAACGAAGGCTACCCGGTCAAAACCACCGACGGCGGCAACAGCTGGGCGCCGCTCGCAGGCTACAGCGTCAACAACTACGGCGGCGTGTACCGTATGCGCGCCAACTACAACAATCCCAGCCAGTTGCTGGTCAACGCCTACGGCGACATCCTGTTCTCCAGCGACGGCGGCGCTACGTTTTCGCTCGTCAAACATACAGCCAACAACGGCGCCGGCCTGATCATGGGCGGCGTGTTCTGGGATGGCAACACAATCTGGATCGGCACCAACGAGGGGCTGATCCGATCGACCAACGGCGGCGCCAGTTTCGCCGTTTTTCCCACTACCGGCATTCCGGCCGGACAGGTGATCTGGAGTTTTGCCGGCGGGAAGAGCAACGCCGCCACCCGCTTCGCGTGCATCACCGCCAACGCCTCGGACACCTACAACGGCATCATGCCCTGGGACTATTACAACTACGCCAAAGGCGTGTACACCATGGACAACGCCGGCGGCGCCTGGGCAGTCCGCAGCACGGGCATCAACTTCGCCAACGATTTCGTGATGTATGCCGCCATGTCCGCCAACGATGCGCAAACCATCTACCTCGGCGGCCACGACAATGCCACCGGCGGCCCGCTGGTGTACAAATCGGCCGACGGCGGCCTCAGTTGGAACAAAGTGTTCAAAACGGCCAACAACGCCAACATCCAAACCGGCTGGGAGGGTCAGGGCGGCGACAAGACCTGGGGCTGGAGCGAAACCTGCTTCGGCATCACCGCAGCACCCAACAACGCCAGCAAGGTGCTGTTCGGCAACTACAGCAACGTGCAACTGAGCAGCGACGGCGGCGCCAACTGGAAACAGGCCTACGTACGCAACGCCGACCAACATCCAGCCGGCGCCCCAACTCCCAAAGGCCAGACCTACCACAGCATCGGCCTGGAAAACACCACCTGCTGGCAGGTGCACTGGCAGGACGCCAACACGCTGATGGCCGCCTACAGCGACATCGGCGCCATCCGCAGTACCGACGGCGGCCAGGCCTGGGGTTTCACCTACACGGGATTTTCCGTCAACTCCGTGTACCGCTACGCGAAAAATGCCGCGGGAACGGTCTTCGCTGCATGCTCCAACATCCACGACATGTACCAGAGCACCCGCCTCCAGGACGCCCAACTGGACGCCAACGACGGCAACGGGAAGATCGTGTACTCCACCGACAACGGCGCCAACTGGGCCACGCTGCATGCGTTCAACCACCCGGTGTACTGGGTCGCCACCGACCCCACCAACGCCAACCGGCTCTACGCTTCGGTCATCCATTACGGTGGCGCGGCCGGCGCGCAGCAGGGCGGCGTCTACCGCTGCGACGACGCCAACAAACTCGCCGCCGCCACCTGGACCAAGCTACCCAATCCGCCGCGCACCGAGGGCCACCCGGCCAGCATCAACGTGCTCAGCGACGGCAAGGTGGTATGTACGTTCTCGGGCCGGCGGAATTCGTCGGGCGCATTCACGGCCAGTTCGGGCGTGTTCCTGTACGATCCGGCCAACAACAGCTGGACCGACCGGAGCCACTCCGGTATGCAGTACTGGACCAAAGATCTGGTTGTCGACCCAAACGACCCCACCCAAAACACCTGGTACGCAGCCGTATTCAGCGGCTGGGGCGGCGCACCCAACGGCCTCGGCGGCTTGTACCGCAGCACCGACCGCGGCGTCAACTGGGTGAAACTAACCGGGGCGCAATTCGACCGGGTCACTTCCCTGACCTTCAATCCGCAAAACGGGAAGCAGGCCTACCTCACTACGGAAACGCAGGGACTCTGGGTCAGCAACAACATGCAAGCCGCCACGCCCAGCTGGTCGCTGGTGAGTGCCTATCCCTTCCGGCAGCCGGAGCGCGTGTTTTTCAACCCTTACCAGCCCAACGAAATGTGGGTGAGCAGTTTTGGCAACGGCATGAAGGTGGGCAGCCTGACGGCCACGGGCGCCGTCGATTTTGCCGGAGCCGGGGAACCTGCTTTTACCGTATGGCCCAATCCGGTTGCCGATTTTGTGCTGCTGCGCACCCAGGCGCCCGCCGGCGGGCTGTTGCAGGTGTTCGGCGTATCGGGCCAATTGCTCGAATCGCATAGGTTGTACCAGGAAGAAACCCGGATCGATACGCGGCGTTGGCCGACGGGCCGGTATTTGCTGCGCCTGGGCGGACAGACGCAATGGGTGCTGAAACGCTGAGGGGAAAACATGCCACCGGATCGAGGTCGTTCAAAATCTTCTCGCTGGCAGTTTCAGCAAACTTGGAACGCCCACGCCACATTTGCATCCGACCTTTAATGATCAGTAGTTCGGCAGGATTTGGCAAACCATTAAAAATGAAACCTGGTCCATGTTGTCGGCGAGGATGCCCACAATGACGTTAAGGCCTGATTTTCAACGAAATACCGCTGTTTGCGTCCTCGCCAGCTGCAATCGTACCGGACTATTGTAACGAATACGCAACCATGAAATATTTACTCGCCGCCGCCCTTGTCTTCTTCCTTTTCGCGAAAGCGACCACGGCGCAGACCCCGGCCAGCGACCCGGTGTACGCCCACCTTGTGGATACCGCTTTCCTGTTGTTAAAGGCAGACCGTTGCGGGCCCTGTCTCGCTTTTTACGAGGAAGCCTTTCAGCGTTCGCGACACAGCGCACTGAGCCACCTTCGGGCCGCGCTTTGTGCCGAACGCTGCGGCGACATACAAAAGGCCGAAAACCTGAGCCTGCAGGCGGTGCTGATCAATTGGTCGGTGTGTGAAAAAGTCTTGCGCGACCCGTACAACTATCCGGAGTTCAAGCCCGTGGCGGGTACACCTTTCGGGGCCGGCGTTTTTGAAAAGATACGCGTACAGGCTGAAGCTTTGGGCATCGATCTTACCCTGAAAGCGGAGTTGGAAAAGATACACGCGGACGACCAAAAATACCGCAACACCTCGAACCCCTACCAGCCCGGCAGCCCCGAATACATCGCTTTCGTGGACACCGTGCAGCGCACCGATTCCCTGAACATGGCCAGGGTTGAAGAAATAATCCAATGGTACGGTTATCCCGGTAAGTCGAAGGTAGGCGAGGAGCAAGCGTCAACCGCCTGGCTGGTGATCCAGCATGCCCCTTTGGAAAAACAGGAACAGTATTTCCCACTGATCGAAGCGGCCGCGCAACAAGGGGAAATTCGAAAATCGGACTGGGCGCTGTTGCTCGACCGCATCCGGATGCGCAAGGGACTACCCCAGGTGTACGGCTCGCAGATCGTGCGCGATCCGAACAGCGGGGCCTGGATCGTGCATCCCATAGAAAACGAGGCAGATGTCGACAAGCGCAGGGCCGAGATCGGTCTGGAGCCGCTCGAAGACTACGCGTTGCGGTTTGGCATTGTTTGGAAGCCGAAGTAAATAGAAAACGAGGCCGATGTCGACAAGCGCAGGGCCGAGATCGGTCTGGAGCCGCTCGAAGACTACGCGTTGCGGTTTGGCATTGTTAAATGGTGACCTTGGTCGGGATGACTGGATTCGAACCAGCGACCTCGTCGTCCCGAACGACGCGCGCTACCGGGCTGCGCTACATCCCGAAATGCATTGCGGAACATAGAACACCGAAATCGGAAAATTCCGCATTCCGCATTCCATATTCCGCATTCAAAAGAGCCGGACAAGGGATTTGAACCCTCGACCTGCTGATTACGAATCAGCTGCTCTACCGCTGAGCTAATCCGGCTTTTATAACCCCGGGACAGCCGGCAATTTGCGTGCCAGTTCCCGGAAATCAAGGCTTTTCGTTCAAAGCGGCGGCAAAGATACATGCATGGGAAGAAAATATAAAAGTGTTTTTGAAATTATTCTTTTCCCGGGTGGCAAAACGAGGCCGCAGCCGCAGCCGTTCCGCCATTTGCCACATATTGGCATTTCTGCGACGCCGCGGATATCAAAAATTGGCGGATGTTTGCCCGATTTCCTGACCACGCTACTGCCATCATGTATCCGACCTGTTTCCGCCAATACCTGCTCCCGGGGCTGTTGATCCTCTTGGCGGCGCCGCTCTGCGCCCAAATCCGGATCAATGAATACTCCTGCGCCAACCTCGACCAGTTTGTCGACAACTACGGCAAACACGAAGACTGGATCGAACTCTATAACGCGGGCCCTGATACCGTCGACCTGGGCGGCTATTTCCTCAGCGATAACAAGGACAAACCCCAAAAGTGGGTTGTCCCGGCCGGTACGCGCATCGCCGGAAAAGGTTTCCTGCGTTTCTGGGCAAGCGGCCGAAACGAAAACTTCCACACGAATTTCAAACTCACCCAAACCAAAAACAACCCCGAAACGATCGTCCTTGCCTCTCCGGGAGGCGTAGTGCTCGATCAGATCAAGATCAATAAAACCAAGTCCAGGCAATCGCGCGGGCGCATCACCGACGGCGGGCCCGAATGGGGGATCCTGACCCAGCCGAGCCCCAAATCCACCAATAACAATTCCCGGCATTACCACTCTTTTGCCGACCGGCCCGATTTCAGCGCGCCCGCCGGCTTTTACCCCGATTCGGTCACAATAACGCTCCAGAACAACGCCCCCGGCGCCGCCTTGTACTATACGCTCGACGGATCGGAACCCAACCAGTCGTCTGCGCCCTACACCGGCCCGATTACCCTCAAAACCACCGCGGTACTCAAGGCCCTGGCGATCAGTCCGGATACCACGGTGCTGCCGAGTTTCGTGGAATACGCCACCTATTTTATCCGCTCCCCCCACACCTTGCCCGTAGTGTCTGTTGCCGGCGTACAACTGGAGGACCTGGCGAACGGCAACTCCAATCTGCTGCCCGTGGGGTCGATCGAATATTTTAACGCTACGGGGGAGCGCAGGGCGCGCGCCTACGGCGAATTCAACCGTCACGGGCAGGACTCGTGGGTGAACAACCAGCGCAGCATCGACCTGATTGCCCGCGATGAAATGGGCTACAACAACGCCCTCCACGAACGCATTTTCACAATGTCGGACCGCGACGAATACCAGCGGCTCATCCTGCGCGCCGCCGGCGACGACAATTACCCGGGCAATTTCCTGCCCGCACACAAAGGCTGCGCCCATCTCCGCGACGCCTACGTGCACAACCTGGCCAAACGCGGCGGGCTCAACCTCGACGTCCGGCTGTCGGAAAAAGCCATCGTGTACATCGACGGTAAATACTGGGGCGTGTACGACCTGCGCGAAATACCGGACGACCACGACTACACCGATTACTACTACGGCCAGGACAAGTACCACCTGCAGTATATCCTGACCTGGGGCGACACCTGGGCCGAATACGGGGGCCCTGCGGCGCTGAGCGAATGGGATTCGCTCTACACGTTCATCCTGACGCATAGCATGAGCAACCAGGTCTATTTCAACCACGTCGATTCCTTGCTGGATGTCAAAAGCCTCGCCGATTATGTGCTGGTCAATTCACTGACCGTCTGCTCCGACTGGCTCAACTACAACACCGGATGGTGGCGCGGCCTCGACCCCGCCGGCGGCCACCGCAAATGGGGCTATATCCTCTGGGACAACGACGCCACGTTCGGCTATTATATCAACTACACCCAGATTCCCGACACCTCGGCCAGCGCCCTGCCTTGCAATGCGGAGTCATTATCCGGCTACTCCGATCCGAAAGGCCATACCAAGGTGCTCCGCCGGTTGCTGGCCAATGCCCAGTTCAAGCAATACTATGTATCGCGTTATATCGACCTGATGAACACGGTGTTCAGTTGCGACAACATGCTGGCCTACCTGGATACGGTGGCCAACCGCATTGCCCCGGAAATGGGCGAGCACACCGCCCGTTGGGGTGGCTCCGTCGACGACTGGCGAACGAATGTGGATCGCCTGCGCACCTTTATCATCCGGCGCTGCGCGGCGCTGGCCGGCGGCATGGTTGAGTGCTACGATCTGAGCGGCCCCTTCGCCGTGACCTTCGATGCGGACCCCGACAGCCTCGCCGGCCTGCAAATCAATTCGCTGCAATTCGATCCGGACGATCTTCCCTATAGCGGCAACTATTTCGGTGGCGTTGACCTCAAATTGTCGGTCCGCTACGATAGCACAGCCGGCTACCGGTTCGACCGCTGGCTGGCGGCGCATCACAGCGCCCTGCCCAACGATTCGGCGGCGAGCGTGGTATTCCGGCTGACTGGCGCCGACACCATAACCGCGCATTTTATCCCCATTCCCACTTCGACACAGACACCGCAGGTTGCCGGCGCCGCGCCTGGTCTTCGCGTCGCGCCCACGGTGTTCGGCCGTGGCGGCGCCGAACTGACGCTCGACATCCCGGAGGCCACCACGCTTTCACTGCGCCTGTTCCACCTCGCGGGCGGCGAAGTATTGCCGCTCACCCGGAGCGGCCAATCGTTCCTGCCGGGCCGGTACGTCCTGCGGCTCGACCCGGCCGCCTGGCCGGCGGGCCTGTACCTATTGGATGCCGAAGGCGGCAGTGGCTACCGGCAGCAAATAAAACTCGTCTACGCCCCCTGAAGGCGCGTATTTTTGCAGCAAAAAAACATGGAACTCAGTATCCAAACCCCCGCGTTGCTTTTCCCCGCCGTTTCCCTGCTTATGTTGGCCTACACCAACAAGTTTCTGACGATCGCCAACCTGATCCGCAAACTCTACTCCGATTACGAGAAAAACAAGCATATCAGCCTGATCGCCCAGATCTCCAACCTGCGCCGCCGCCTGATGCTCATACGCTGGATGCAGGTGGGCGGTGTGGCCAGCATCCTGTTCTGTGTGATCACCATGTTTCTCATTTACGAAGGCTATCAGCTGTGGGCCAAGGTGCTGTTTGCCCTCAGCCTGTTGCTCATGATCGCATCGCTCGTCATCAGCCTGGTGGAAATTTTCCTGTCGGCCGGCGCGCTGCGTTTGCTGTTGAAAGATTTGGAGGAGAAGATGTGATCAGCAGCGCATGGCCGGACCAAGCGACTGTTTTTCAAAATATATTTCTAAAAAAAAGAATTTCGCCGTACCTTTGCGGCATAATACTGATCGAACAGCACGAGAGGGAACCGGGGGTTCCCTCTTTTGTTTATATCACCCCCAAAATCTGCGCTCAACCGAACCTGCGCCGCATCCATGGAAGTAACCGAACGCATCGCCCAACTACTGGAAGAGAAGTACCGCAGCGACGAGGCTTGCGCCGATTGTTTTACGGTGGACATCGAACTGAAGCCGGGGAACAAATTGTACGTATTTGCCGACAGCGACTCCGGTATGACCTTTGAAAAATGCCAGAAACTCAGCCGCTACCTGGAGAGTTTTCTCGATGCCAACGGCTGGCTGGGCAACGCCTACGTGCTCGAAGTGAGCAGCCCCGGCGTCGGGCGCCCGCTGACCTTTGCGCGGCAATACCGCAACAACATCGGCCGCACGCTTAATGTGACGCTGGCCGACAAAACCCAGCACACCGGCCTGCTGAAATCGGTCGATGAAACGCAGATCGTGCTGGCTTACACGGTAGTGGAAAGGATCGAAAAAAAGAAAAAGGAAGTGCCGGTCGAGCAAGCCATACCCTTTGATCAGATCGAAAAGGCTGTCGTGAAAATCACCTTTTAAATACCCGGACTGAATTATTTGACAACATTAACGATGCGATTTTGGTCCGGGACCGGGCATTTTTTGAAGGCATAGCAGCGCTACGGCTGAAAAAAATAACGCGATATTGGAGCAAAAGGCCGAAGTGAGTTTTATCAAATAATTTCGGTTCAGGTACTTAACCGCATATATCTTCAACGTTCCCCGAGGCTTCGGGGCAAAATTTTAAACTGTATCAATGGTCAATTTAGTTGATGTATTTGCCGACTTTAAGACCGGCAAAAATATAGACCGCCCCACGATGGTCCGCGTGCTGGAAGATGTGTTCCGGACGCTGATCAAGAAAAAATTCAACTCCGACGAAAACTTCGACGTGATCGTCAATACCACCACCGGCGACCTGGAGATCTGGCGGGTACGCGAAGTAGTGCCCGACGGCGAAGTGACCGACGAGAGCGCCCAGGTGAGTCAAACCGAAGCGCATCAGATCGACGAGGGCCTCGACATCGGCGACGAATGCTACGAGCAACTCCTGATCGACGATTTCGGCCGCCGGGCTATCATGGCCGCCCGCCAAACGCTGGTGTCGCGGATCATGGAACTGGAAAAAGACGAAGTGTACCGCAAATACACCGAGCGCGTTGGCGAAGTAGTGACCGGCGAGGTGAATCAGATCATGAAAAAAGAATTGCTGGTGCTCGACGACGCCACGGGCAACGAACTCGTGTTGCCGCGCATGGAGATGATCAAGGGCGACTACTACCGCAAAGGCGACATGGTGCGCGGCATCATCAAAAAGGTGGAAATGCGCAACAACGCTCCGTTTATCCTGATCAGCCGCACCGATCCGGCCTTCCTGGCGAAACTGCTCGAAGCCGAGGTGCCTGAAATTGAAGACGGGATCATCGAAGTCAAAAACATCGTGCGCCTGCCCGGCGAGCGCGCCAAAGTAGCCGTGGAGAGTCACGACGAACGCATCGACCCCGTGGGCGCCTGCGTGGGCATGAAGGGCAGCCGTATCCACGGCATCGTCCGCGAATTGCGCAACGAGAACATCGATATTATCAACTACACCAACAACGTGCCGCTGTTCATCCAGCGCAGCCTCACCCCGGCCAAGATCACCACCATCGACATCGACCAGGAGCGCAAACGCGCAGCCGTGTACCTCGATCCCGACCAGGTGAGCCTGGCCATCGGAAAAAGCGGCTCCAACATCAAACTGGCCACCAAACTGACCGGCTACGAAATCGATGTGTACCGCAACAACCAGCAGGAATTCGAAATCGACGACGTGGACCTCGAAGAATTCAGCGACGAGATCGAACCCTGGGTCATCGAAGCGCTCAAAGGCATCGGCTGCGACACCGCCCGCCAGGTGCTCGAACTCAGCGTGGACGAACTCACCCGCCGCACCGACCTGGAAGAGGAAACCATTAAAGCGGTGGTCAGCATCCTGGCCTCCGAATTTGAGGAAGAACAATAACCTTACACAACCCGAAGTCCAGAATCCGTTCCGGAACAAATAATGGAATCGACGCAGGACTTCGGGTTGATACTTCAGACTATTACTGTTTTGTCGTACCTTTGCACCGCTTTTTAAACAATTATAAAATTTTCAGGCCTTCTAAACTATTCACCTTCAAGGGCAAAGCCCTGCAAACAGGAACAAAGTACCAATCTAACATTTTCAATTTAGCAGGAAAAACCACTGCATGGCATTAAAATTAATAAAGGTAGCCAAAGATTTTAACGTCGGTCTGCACACGATCGTAGAGACGCTGCGCAACAAAGGATTCGCCCAAGTGGAGGAGAAGCCGACGGCAGAAATCACGGATGAGATGCTGACCGTCCTGCAAAAGGAGTTTCAGCGCGATATGGCTATCAAACAAGAGGCGGACAAACTCGCCCGTCCTGTTTTGAAAAAAGAACCGGTCTCCACATCCGGCAGCCCGACCACGACCACCGCTGATGCGCCGCCACCGGCGCCGCGGCCGAGTCTGCTACCGCCGCGGGAGGAACCGCCGAAGGTGACCTTGCCCAAAAAAGAAGAGCCTGAAGTGATCAAACGCGAGCGCCCCTCGCTCCGGATTGTCGGTAAAATCGACCTTGACGCGCCCAAAGAAGCGCCCCAAACGGAAGAGCCGGCGCCGCCGGAAAAACCGGCGCCGCCACCACCCGCCGAAGAGCCTGTGGCCGCTCCACCCGTGGCAGAAGCGCCCAAGCCGGTGGAAAAGCCGGCCGAAACGCCACCTCCCCCGCCACAAGAAAGCAAGGCCCCCGAACCGGCGCCGCCGGCCGATGCTACACAACCCGGCGACGAGGAAAACGCGGGCGAATCCGACCTGTACCGGGCCGATGCACCCCAGTTGCGCGGCCTGAAAATCCTGGGGCGCGTCAACCTGGAACAAAAGAAAGAAGCTCCGCCTGCTGCCGACCGCAACAAAGGCGGCCGCGATGAGCGCGGCAACCGCGGTAAAGGCCGCGACGACCGCGGCGGCAAAAGCGGCGGTCCGCAACAGGGACAAAGCAACCGCCCCGCCGGCGGTGGCAACGGAGGCAGCCAGCAGCCAGCAGGCGGCGGCGCCAACAACGCCGACGCCCGCCGCAAACGCAAACGCAAAAAAGTCCAACAACCGATCACCGCCGAAGCTATTCAGGCTTCGCTGACCGGCGCCCCCGGGGGCAATAAAGGCAAGGGCCGCACCGGCACCGACCAGAAAGAAGTCTCCCAAAAAGAGATCGAAGATCAAATCCGCAAAACCATGACCCGCATGGGTGCGGGAGCCAGCCGCAAGCGGCAAAAAATACGCCGCGACAAGCGCGACTCCATCCGGGAACGCGCCGAAATGGCGGAACGCGCCGAAAACGAAAGCGGAAAAACCCTCCAGGTGACGGAGTTTATCTCCGTTTCCGACCTCGCGTCGCTCATCAACGTTAAACCGGCCGACATCATCAAAGCCTGCATGTCGCTGGGTATTTTCGTCTCCATCAACCAACGCCTCGACGCTGAGATCATCGAAGTCGTGTCCGGCGAATTTGGCTATGAAGTCCAGTTTATCAGCGCTGAAGAACAGGTAGAGGTCGAAGAAGAAGAGATCGACGATCCCAAAGACCTGCGCTCGCGTCAACCGATCGTGACCGTTATGGGCCACGTCGACCACGGGAAGACCTCGCTGCTCGACTATATCCGGAAAGCCAATGTGGCTGGCGGAGAAGCCGGCGGGATCACCCAGCACATCGGCGCTTACGAAGTGATGGTGGGCGAAGGTAAAGAAGCCAGAAAGATCACTTTCCTCGATACTCCCGGCCACGAAGCCTTTACCGCCATGCGCGCCCGCGGCGCCAAGGTGACCGATATCGCCATCATCGTGGTGGCGGCCGACGATAGCATCATGCCGCAAACGCGTGAGGCCATCAGCCACGCACAAGCCGCCGGCGTTCCGCTCGTTTTTGCCATCAACAAGATCGACAAAGACGGCGCCGACCCCGACCGCATCAAAAACGAACTGGCCCAAATGAACCTCCTTGTGGAGGAATGGGGCGGTAAATACCAAAGCCAGGACATTTCGGCCAAAAAAGGCACCAACGTGGACAAACTCCTCGAAAAAGTGCTGCTCGAAGCCGAATTGCTCGACCTCAAGGCAAACCCGACCCGGCGCGCCATCGGCACCGTGCTCGAAGCGTCGCTCGACAAAGGCCGCGGCTATGTCACCAAAGTGCTGGTCGAAAACGGAACCCTCGACGAAGGCGACCCCATTATCGCCGGCGAATACGCGGGTAAAGTGCGGGCCATGTTCAACGAACGCGGCCAAAAAGTCAAATCGGCCGGGCCGGCCGTACCGGTGCTTATCCTGGGCCTCGCGGGCGCCCCGCAGGCCGGTGAAAAGATCAAGGAAACGGCTACCGAAGGCGAAGCCCGCGATATCGCCTCCAAGCGCGCCCAGATCATCCGCGAACAAGCCAACCGCGCCAGCAAACGGATCAGCCTCGAAGAAATCGGACGGCGTCTCGCCCTGGGCAACTTCAAAGAGCTCAACCTCATCGTCAAAGGCGACGTGGACGGCTCTGTGGAGGCACTCAGCGACTCGCTCATCAAACTGTCGATGGAAAAGATCCAGGTCAATGTCATCCACAAGGCCGTGGGTCAGATTGTCGACAGCGACGTCATGCTGGCTTCCGCTTCCGACGCCATTATCATCGGCTTCCAGGTGCGTCCTTCGCTGACCGCGCGCAAGCTGGCGGAAAAAGAAGGCGTGGAGATCAAACTGTACTCCATCATTTACGAAGCCATCGAAGAGGTCAAGGCCGCTATGGAGGGCATGTTGGAGCCGACCAAAGAGGAGGAGATCATGGGACAGGCCGAGGTACGCGACGTGTTCAAGATTTCCAAAGTGGGTACGGTGGCCGGCTGCTACGTGCAGGAAGGCAAGATCAATCGCAACCACCATGTGCGCATTATCCGCGATGGTATCGTGATCTACCCGGTGCACGAAGGCCAAAATGCCGAACTGTCTTCCCTGAAGCGCTTTAAAGAAGATATCAAGGAGGTACGCTCCGGGCTTGAATGCGGGATGACGATCCGCAACTTCAACGACATCAAAGTCGGCGACGTGATCGAGGCCTACGTGATCAATGAAGTAAAAGCGACGCTGTAAGGTGCACCCAGAGCACTTCGGGGCTGTGCAGCAGTTTTTCGCCACCTTGCAATTTCTTTTCCAAAAATGCCTTCGTCCCCGGCGAAGGCATTTTTTTTGCAGTCATCTCCAACCCCGCTCCTCCATTCACCTTTTATCCTTCTGTATTTTGAAAGGCATTATTCTCGCCGGCGGACTCGGCACCCGACTATACCCACTCACCCTGGCCGTGAGCAAACAACTCATGCCGGTGTACGACAAACCCATGATCTACTACCCGCTCAGCACGCTCATGCTGGCGGGCATCCGCGAGGTCCTGATCATTTCCACCCCCTACGATTTGCCCAAATTCCGGCAACTCTTCGGCGACGGCAGTGAACTGGGCATGCACTTTGCCTATGTGGAACAGCACGTGCCCAACGGCCTGGCGCAGGCCTTTGTGCTGGGGGCGGATTTCATCGGCGCCGACCCGGCAGCCCTGATCCTGGGCGACAACATTTTCTACGGCGCCGGCCTGGGGGAAATGGTGCGCGCTTGCGCCAATCCCGAGGGCGGCATCATCTTTGCCTACCAGGTGGCCGACCCCGAACGCTACGGCGTGGTGGAGTTTGATCAAAACCTGCGGGCGATCAGCATCGAGGAAAAACCGGCCCGGCCCAAGAGCCATTTCGCAGTGCCGGGGCTTTATTTTTACGACAACTCGGTGGTAGACGTCGCCCGCAACCTCCAGCCCAGCCCCCGCGGCGAATACGAGATCACCGACGTGAACCGGCACTACCTGGCACAGGCCAAACTCCAGGTGCGGGTTATGGGCCGCGGCTACGCCTGGCTCGATACGGGCACACACGAATCGCTGATGCAAGCCGGCCAGTTCGTGCAGGCCATCGAAGCGCGGCAAGGGCTCAAAATCGGGTGCATCGAAGAAGTCGCCTGGGAAATGGGCTTCATCAACGACGCCCAACTGGAGCAACTCGGACACAAATACCTGAAAAGCGGGTACGGCGAGTATCTGCTGCGATTGTTGCGCTAACGAGCGGGGCGCCAGTTCTTAGTTCGACTTTACTACTTTTCTTTCGTCAGGCTGCCGTTTGAGTTAGCAGGAACCAAAGGTGGCGAATTTTGGCGGAATAACTTTCGACATCGGGTTTAAAAAGGCTTGTTGATAGTTTGGCATTTTGGAATATTTCGAGTCTCACTGCGGCGAGGACATCGGAAAAGGTGACGGCCTTTTTTCGATACCAGGAAGTGGTATTGGGTTGAATAGGCTGATGGGGATGCAATGTGTTTGCCATCAGACAGACGATAGACATGAGGGCCAACAAGCAAGGAGTAGATCGCTCAATAGCCAAATCGGACCATTGGCGTTGGGTCTCTACACCGAGGTGGCGGCGAACTTCGGCGAAGGTGACTTCAACCCGCCATCGGCGCACAAAGAAGGTCACGATTTTGTCAGCGAATAAGTTCGTGTCGGTGCAGGCCAGCAGTACAGGTTCAAGTTTTCCTTCAGGGTCTTTGATAAGTACCCACTGAACCTTCACCATAACCGTATTAGATTTATGCCAGATGGCTACACCGGAGGTGATCATCATTTCTTTGTTGCGATTGCCGTACCACTCGGAAAAAATTAGGCGCCTCCATTTGACACATCTGTCCGTGAGTTGTTTTTTCATATCATCCAAAGGCGGGCCTACTAATGGTTTTGGCCCCCGCTTACTTTTTGGCCATTGTGTGCAAGGCAAGTGGAATAAACGGGCGCTAAATTTCATGCGGGCAATCATCCCAATGCCGAGGCTTTGAGCGTGCAAGAATAGTTCGTAAGTGGCAAAAGAGCCATCGCCAGTCAAATATACAGGCCGATTCAGCCCCATGCACCTGCGGTTTAACCAGGTAATTATCTGCCGGGCCCAGTCCGTAAGTTTTTTAGGCTGTTTGCCATGGGATTCATAAAAACGCTCCGATGGACACAAGGCGGTCAAGACCGGAAGCGCCCAATACACCCCAGCTTCCAGCCACGGCAGGTGGGTGAGCAACATCAATGATAACCAACGCAGGCCGCTACATTTAACAAAGTGGCTCTTGGAGGAGCGTACCGGGTCGCGGTAAATACCACGCTTGCTGATTCTGCGGCCCCAACGGCGTTCAATGGTGTCATCCATGCCAAAAACCAGGGCTTCGCCAGGGGCGGTAAATGCATGGACGAGCAACTCAAGCACTACGCCCGACAGCCACTTGGCCGACCACTTGTCAAGGCTCAGTACCCGATGAAACTTAGGAAAGCAACGCTCCCTTTGCAAACCTACACTGCGCAACAAGTTGCAAACTGTTCGGCTACCCGGGCATAGGATAGCGCCTGTGAGTAACAACTGCGCTTTAGGCCACACGTCTTTGCGAAAAGCAGTAGAAAAAACTGATATTGTGCGTTGAAATCCTGGTGGTAAGGTTAGCATGTTTGGAGGGTTGGTATACTCCAAGGTACTAATTGCCAGGATTTCTTCTTACCGAAGGGAAAGTAGTAAAGTCAAACTTAGAAGTTGTTTGAGTTATTCTTGTCGAGTCAAAAAGGCATTTTTTCAAGCCATACTTCCCCTTTTTCTCAGTCCATAGTTCCCCACTATGAACTTCGAAAAACGGGTTGTCTGCCCTGAAAACCTGCTCTTTTTGCCTCCGACAGAATAACTCAAACAACTTCTTATAAATTCCCGCTGGCCCGTTTCCAGTTTAAGTTTGCCGTGAGCCAGTTGTACACGGCCGACAGGTAGTTGCTTTCCGCTTGCTGACAGGCGTATTCGCTGTCTTTCAAGGCCGTAGGGAGCATTACGCCCTGGCGGAACCGGAGCCGGTCGGTGCCGAGGATTTGCGCAGCCAGAGCCATGTTTTGACGGGCAATCTGCAATTCCATATCCGCTTGCTGGATGGCATTGTGGTATTTGTCGGTTTCAAATTCAAAATCGGCTTCGCGTTTTTCGGCATTCAGGCAATCTACTTCCTGCCGCCAGGTATAGTCGCGGGCGGCGAGGCGGGCCTGCTTGCCGTCGTAGATCGGCACCGTGAGGCGAATGCCCAGATAGCTGTACGGAAACCAGCTGTTTGCGGCAAAAAAATTGGGCGTATCGTGGAGTTGCAGGAGCGCATAATTGCCGTAGGCCGTCAAGGTGGGGCGGTTGCGCATCCGTTCTTTTTGGCGGTTCAGGTCGTCCATTTGCTCGGCCAGGCGCTCGGCGCGGACCTCCGGGCGCTCCAGGGCGCGAGAAGCGGGTTGGGTCGCATTAGCCTGCCGGAGTTGGTCCAGTCCGTCGGCCAGTTCGAGCGTGACATCGCCCGGAAGTTGCAACCGGTAGCGAAGCGTTTCGAGGCTCAGCAACCAATCGCGCCGGGCACTGATATACGCCAGCCGGGTGTTGCTGGAGTCGAGTGCGAGACGGGCCAGGTCATCTGGAAGCAACACACCGTCGCGCAGGCGCACTTGCCCTACTGCCAGATTGGCTTGCGCACGGTCAACAGCCAGCTGGGCCAGGCGCATCCGTTCCTGTTGAAACAGGACGGCGTAATAGGCTTCGGTAACGTCGTACCGCACGTCGGTCTGCCGTTGCACCAAACTGTTTTGCTGGCTCTCCAGTGTATTGGCATTGATCTTCCGGTCGAGCTGCTGGTTAAAATCGACGATCTTTTGTTCCACCTGCAGGCTGAAGGCATGGCTGAACGGCGAGCCGAATTGAACAGTACGGGTGGCGTCGGCGGGCACCCCGGGTATGCCGAATGCGCCCACAGGCAGGACATTGGTTTGTAATTGCATGTTCCAGCGCAAATCGGCGCCGGCGCTGACCTGCGGCATCCATCGGGCGCGCAATTTGTCGTTGGCGGCTTCGGCCAGTTGCACCTGCATGGCCTGCGTTTTCAGCTCGAGTCGGTTTTCCTGGGCAATGTGCAGCGCGTCGGCCAGGGTGAGCCGTTGTGGTATTTGTGTGAAAGCGCAATAAGCGGTTAGGAGTAAAACCAGGCAGCAATAGATCTTTTTCATGGCGTGCAGTTGCAAGGGTTTGCAGCAGGATAGCTGGCCGGGACGTTCAATGCGGCTCATTGCCGGAAGATTTGCGCGGGTTCCAACAAATTGATCCGGCGGATGGCAAACAGGCTTCCGCCGAGCGCGATCAGCAAGGTGAGCAGGAAAAAACCGATCTGTACGCCCGGCGAAAAATCGAACATGGTACCCGCCCTGGCGATAGCCTGGCGGAACGCTTCCACCAGCAGGCGCCCGATGGCAAACCCCAGAAGCGCGATCAAAAGGGCCTGGGTCAGGATCAGCCGCGTGATGTAGCCGTTGGTAGCGCCCATCGCCTTGAGTGTGCCGTAGTCGCGCAGGCGGTCGATGGCTGCCGAATACAGGGTGAGCCCGATGATGACCAGGCCTGATAAGATGGCGAAAATAATCAGGGTACCCACGGAGAGTGCAATGCCGCTGGAGGTGAGGATAATACGCACCGTTGAGGCGGCAAAGCGATCGGCGTCCCAGGCACGCACCGTGGGCAAAGCGTCGTTAATGGCGTCGATGATCTGTTGCTTGGCCGCCGCCGGCTGCCATTTGACCAGGAAAAAACTGGCTTTGTTCGTGGGAAAATGCCCCAGGGCCCGCGCCCGCTCGATGGTGGTGAACACATAAGCCGGCGTGCCAAAGCCGCGTACGCCCCGGGTATTGGCGGCGTTGTACACCTTGGCGCCGTTGATCTCGAAATACTCGCCCAGCGCCACATCGCCCAGCGTTTTTTTGTCAAAAAACTCGGTGACCACTGCGCCCTCGGGCAACATGTCGCGCGGGTAAACGGGGTTGAGCCCCCAGGGGCCGCCGGCAAATTCGGGCGCCTGCGCGCCCACCAGCGTTATGCCGCTCGATTTGCCGTTGGCAAACCTGGCAACCCCGCCGGCCAGCACCACCGGGTACACCCGCTCGACGCCCGGCAAACTGGCGATCTCGCGCCCAACCCGCAGGTCGAGGTCGGCCAGTTGGTGCGCATTGTCCGTTTTGGCGTCCACCACCCAGATATACCGGTTGTTGTTGACCACCAGGCTCTGCATGGCATTGGTGAGGAAAACAAAAATGCCCGCTTGCTGCCCCACCAGGAAGATGGAGATAACAATACCCACCAGGGCGCCCACCGATTTGGGTTTGTCGTATATAATGAATTTTACGGCCGTTTTAAACATGGCGCATTCCTCCAAAATATTACTTGCGGCGTTGGGGCTTTGAACAGGTTTGGAATTTCATGCAGAGGCGAAAATGGAAACACGTTCTTACTGCACGGCGATGACGCATTCTACGCGGCTGCCGAGCAGGAGCTTCGAGGGGTCGTCGAGTTGAACGCGCACTTCGCGCACGCGGCGGTCCTCGAGGTCGTCTGGCTTGTCGGAGAAAAGTGATTTTTTGCGCAGGTAGGGCGAAGTCAGTACCACGGTACCCGTCGTGAGCGTGTCGGATTTCCCCTGCGGCCGGATCACGGCTTTTTGCCCGACCCGGATGCGGCCGGCAAAAAGTTCGTCGATCTCCGTCAGGGCGATCACCGGCCCGTCGGGGGCAAAATCGCCAATAGCGGCGTTGGCGTCAACAAACTCGCCGGGGTGCACCTCCAGCGACAGGAGTGTGCCGTTGGCCGGCGCCCGCACCGTTTTTTGGGTCAGCAGGATTTGAAAATACCGGATATCGGCCTGCAATTCACCGGTTTTTGATTGTTGCTGGCGGATCAACGCCTCCTGCGCGCGCACTTGCTGTTCGAGGTCGCTGACCTGGAACCGGCTGTTTTCGAGCGCCTGCAGGGTGATGGCATTGCCGGCATGCAGCGATTCGTCGCGCCGGAGATCGGCCCGGGCTTTATCCAGTTGCAGCCGCAACAGGTCCAGGTTGGCCTCGGCGCCCTGCACCGCGTTGCGCTGGGTGGCCCTTTTGGAACTGGCCTGGCGCAACTGCGCGTTTTCAACGGCTGCATCGAGGGCCAGAATGGGTTGACCGGCCTTCAGGGCCTGACCGGGCTGCGCGAAAAGTTGCCGTACGATGCCGCTGGCTTCGGAAGCCAACGCGGTAAGCCGGGCCCCGGGCTCGATCATGGCAATGCCCATGACGTCGCGCACCTCGCGCACTGCAATGCTGTCGGCGCCGATCATTGGGCCGGTTTTTGCCGGTTCGCCGGTTTTGCCGCAGGCCAGGAACAGGAGAAGCAGGAATGGCGTAAAATACCGATTTCGCATGGCATGTAGCCGGTTAAAGGTGTGTCAGTTAAAGTGATCCACTTCCCGAGCGATCCCGTTCTCCACTTCGATGATGCGGTGGGCGTAAGCTTTCAGGCGCGGGTCGTGCGTGACGACGGCCACCGATTTGCCGGCATCGGCCAGCAGGCGCAGTTCCTGCATCACGATGCCCATCGAATTTTTATCGAGCGCCGCCGTGGGTTCGTCGCACAGGATGATCTTAGGGTTGGCAACGAGGGCGCGGGCGATGGCGACCCGTTGTTGTTGACCGCCGGACAGGGTCCGGGGCAGACTCTTGCGGCGCTCGTACATGCCCACCGTTTCGAGGGCGCGATGCACCCGCTGTCGAATTTCCAGCCTGGACACGCCTTGCAATTGCAACGGCATGGCCACGTTTTCTTCCGCTGTGAGCGGGGCCAGCAGGTTGAAGTTCTGGAACACGAAACCGATAACATTCCGGCGCAGATGCGCGAGCGCTTTTTCGTTCATCCCGTTCACATAATGACCGTCGACGTACAGGTCGCCGCCACTGGGATAAATGACGCAGCCGAGGAGTGAGAGGAGGGTCGTTTTGCCGGAACCGGAAGGGCCTATGATCAGCAGGAGTTCGCCTTCGCGCAACTGAAGGCTGGTGGGTTGCAAGGCCACGATCGTTTGGTCGCCTGTCGGGTATGATTTGCTGACCTGCCGCAATTCTGCTAGCATGATGAAGGCGTTTAGACCTTGTTATAAGGCAATACGGCGTGGTTTGTTCACCAGAATCCCGAAAAGAAACACGCCGCCGCAATAGCAGCCCCAAAATGCGAAAAACGCAGCGATACAGGGCTATTTTGGGCCTTTTCCCACCCACTCACAAGATTTCCACCGGGCGCTATGCTACAGCCAAAAAAGCAAGAAAATGCGCCAGCACCTGTTCGGGCGCTTCGATCTGCGGATAGTGCCCGATGCCGTCGAGCAACACCACGTCGGGGTGCGGCACCAGGGCGGCGTACCGTTCGGCCATGTGCCGGCCGGAAATGGGGTCGGCCGCACCGGCGATCAAACGCAGCGGCAGGGCAGCGTTCTGCAAGGCGCCCACCCAGCGGGCCCGGCGCCGGCGGCGTTCGCGCATGTAGCGGATCAGCCGGTGAAAAATATCCACACCCCCGTTATGCGTCATGAGTGCATAGAACGCGTCGATCTCGGGTTCGGTGGGCGGCGTGTTTTTCCCGAAGATCGCATGAAAATTCTTCCGGAGGGCCGCTTTGGTCAAAAAGGGACGCAGCAAGGCTCCAAACGGGCTGATCAGTGCCCGCTGGATGGGCCTGGGCCGGTGCGTTTCCGGAAAGAGCCCGCCGTTGAGCAGCGTCATCGACAACAGGCGGAGGCCCGGTTGCCGGGCCTGATCCCGGTCGAGCCACCGGGCCAGCAGTTCCTGCGCTACGGTGTCGCCGTAATCGTGCGCCAATACGTGCACGGCCTCCACTTGTTCCTGCCGCAGCAAGTTCTCCACCAGCTCGGCCTGATCGGGAATGGAATACGGGTAGGAGCGCGGCTTATCCGAAAAGCCGAAGCCGATAAGATCCGGCGCCAGCACCCGGAATCGCCGGGCCAGGTCGGGCCATAACTTGTGCCAGTCCCACGAAGCCGTGGGAAAGCCGTGCAGGAGCAACACCGCTTCGCCGGCGCCGGCATCCTGATAAAAGATGCGGTGCTGGCCCTGGTAGTTGAAGAATTTGCCCGATTTTTGCCAGGTTTGCAGGTCCATTGCCTTGCAAGATCGAATTTTTATGGGAATCGTTTTTGGCCTTTTTATCCTCGTCCTTTTAGCCGTCGGCTTGTGGAGTCGCCGCAAGCAAAAAAAAGCCTGGGTGGCGGAAGAACGCGAGGAAGACAGCGGCGCCTGGATCGACAAGCGCGTCGGCGAACGGGGTACCTACGGCTCGCTCGACGCCCTGCGCGAAGCCGAGCGCTTCAGCCTGAACCGCCAGGGAAAGATCAATGATCTCGCGCTGGTAGTGCGTGATTTTGCCTTCGAGCAGGTCGAGGGGTTCAGTGCCCGGAGCGACGAACAGATCAAGACTTTTACGGCGCAGGCCCGGGCACAGGCCGGGCAATTGATCGGCGCCATCGACACATTGCAAGCCGGCCGCGATCCGGTTGCTGCCGATGCGCCCGACCATAAGGACCCACAGGTGCTGGCTCTGAAAAAACGGGTGTTAGACTATTGTTTTGAACAGTTCCCCGCACTGCTAAAACTCGAAATCGATCAAATCAAACAGTTTGACCGCCTGGCGGCCAAACTGGCCGCCGATTTGATCCAGCAAGCTGGAACAGACAGGGTCGACAAGATGAATTAAGCGCCGTCTTCAAACCCTCGTTGACGTGATTCCTGCTCATCCTGTTCATGCCCGCCAGCGCTTATTGTTCGTTTTTGCTTCGCTCGTCCCAGGTTTTTAAATCGGCCTCGCCGCCGGCCGTATCGCCGAGTTGTTTGCGCACGTTGCCCCGGGCGCGATAGGCCCGCGTGAAGTTGGGGTCGATTTCCAGGGCCTTGTTCAGGTCGGTCAGGGCCTCGGGAAAGCGGTTGAGGTTGACCAGCGAGAGCGCGCGGTTGTAGAGGATTTCGGGGTCGCCGGGGCGTTGTTCGAGGTATTTGTTAAAGTCGTCGAGCGAGCGGTCGTATTGTTTGGCGAAGCCAAGGAGGCCGCCGCGGTATTTGTAGGCGTCGGTGAGGTTGGGGTTGACACTGATCGCTTTGTTGAAATCCTGGAGGGCTTGCTGGCCGTTGTTGTTATCCCCGTACTCCATACCCCGCCAGAGGTAGGCCTTGCCGAAATTATCGCCTTGTTTGGCGATAGCCTGGTTGATCAGGGTGATCGTATCGCTCCAATCGCGGATACGCGCCGCCGAAATGATCAGCCAAAACAGCCCCGCGGCGTACAATCCCACCCAGAGGCGTTCGGTCAGTTGGGGCCGTTTGTCGCGGAAATAGGCCGGCAAGGCGGCGAGTATGCTGAAAATACCGAGGATGGCCAGGTAGTTGTAGCGGTCGGAGCGGAGTTCGAACGTTCCGATGGTGTAAAACGGCAAGGCAAAAACGATATTCGCCAGGTAAAAGAGCACGCCACGAAACACAAACGGCGCGCGTTGGCGGCTGCGCCAAACAGCGTAAAGGATACCCGCCAGCACCACCGGGGCCGCGTAATAGGTCCAGGACCAGCCGCCGTCAGACAATTTATGGAACGGATACCAGATACTGAGCCCCAGGGGCAGCAGGATCTTGGTCCAGTAGAACAACAGCGTATGGCAAGCCATCAGCGCGCGGTCGGCCACCGTGAATCCGCCGGCAAGCGTATCCATCTGGTGGCCCGCCTGAGCGCGGGAATATAAAGTGAGCAGGCCAAAACCGAGCGCCACGGCAAAAAACGGCGCTTTTTCCAGCAGCGACTGGCGGCTCAGCGGGCGGCGGCTCAGCCACAGATCGACAACCAGCAGCGTGAGGGGCAGGGCCACCGCTGCGGATTTGGACAAACAAGCCAGTACAAAAAAGCCGAGCGCCAACCAGTACGGTTTCCCCCACGGCGACGGCGCTTCGGTGTGCCGAACATAGGCCAGCAGCGCCAGCAGTGAAAAGAGGGTAAAAAGCGGCATACTGAATGCCGCCACCCACGACACCGCCTCCACCTGCAAGGGGTGAATGGCAAAAAACAGGGCGATCAGAAAAGCCTGGCCCGCATGCCCTTCGAGGCGGCGAAACAGCCGGAACACGAGAAAAACATTAGCCGCATGCACCGCTCCGCTCAATAAATGGTACCAAAAGGCGCTGTCTTTGCCCAACACATAGGCGATGGCGTAGCCCATCCAGGTCAGCGGCGCGTACATCCCGAGGTTGAATTGGCCAAACATGGCCAGGGAGAAATTTTTTACTGCCGGATTGTCAATCGTGGCCGAATGGTCGTCCATCGACACCATTCCGTGGCTAAACCCCGTGCTGAACAACAGGAAGGCCAAACCGGCCGCCACCCAGGGCATCCAGCGGTCGGGCGCGGCGCCGGTGATCGGCGTATTGGTTTTGCGGGCGGCCTGCTTTTTTTTTGTTGTTTGTTTTGCCATCAGAAAATGCCGTTTTTTGCTGCCGGCAAAGAAAGGCATTCTTCCAGAGTTGCCCTTTGTTTGGGCCCTGGTAAAATGTTGAATTTCCGGGCCTGCCCCGCCAGGCAGGCAGCAGTCAGTCGGTTTTCAGCGTCTGCCGACCGGCCAGCCATGACTTATACGCATATCATCATCGATCACTCAACCATTCTATCTCATGTTCAAATCCTCCCTGCTTTTTGCCTTTTTATTGGCCGCTTGTTCCGTACAGGCGCAATACACCGGACCCCGCCTGTTTCTCGACGTGCCTTCTCTCTATTTCCACACCCCCGACGTTGAAAATACGAAGCACCGGGTGGGCGCAGGGGTCGATGTGGCGATGAACGTCGGCACCCACTGGAGCGTGGCCCGGCTCGGCTTGGGCACTACGTTTACCTTTGATCCGTCCTCCAAGGAGTTCAACAAAACCACCCTTTGGGGTCCGTTTGCGATACTGGAAGCCGGAGCGGGCATGTACCGGTCCAACGGCAACCGTTGCGCCAAAACCCATGCGAGCGCTTTTACGGCCATCGGTAAAGTGGGCCTTCGCTACGATTTCAACGACAAAGCGATACCTACCGATCCGGAGAAAACGCCGAACAAGCTCGATTTCACCCTCGGCACGGAATTGGGGTATTTCTATATCGTCGACGAATTCCGGAATACGGAGGTGGTGCTCAACGCCGGTTACCGCACCCAGGCCAAAGTTATCTTTATCAATTTCGGGTTCAAATTCTTCCTCAATTTCCGGGCCCGCGAATAGGCGGAAGCCGGTGGAATACATAAATGAAGATTACCTGATTGAAGATGCCGGAAGATTTTCAGCTTTTCCTGAAAAGCACCGTTTTCAAAAAGGGTGAACCCACAGCAAAAAGCTTCAATCAAGTAATCTTCATTCCTGTATTCAGTTGCCCCGCCGCACCAATCCGCTGAAATTCGGGCTTCATGCCGGCGCACCGGCAAGGGAAGCCTCCGTTCGTTTTTCCAACAGCCAAAAACCTACCCAGGTGATGCCGGCGATGCAGCCGAGCACCATCCAGAGCGTATGGTAGCCCCACAGGGCGATAAGTTGGGTGCCGAGCAGCGGTGCGATGATGTTGGATACCGAATAGGCCATGGTATACAAGGCCATGTAACTGCCTGCGCTGCCTTTTGCCGCGTAGCCAAATACAAAATTGCTGCTGAACGGCATCACGAACATCTCGCCAAACGAAATGGCCACGATAAACACCAGCGCCGTGGGCATGCCGCCCGGCGGCAGCAGGAACGACATATACGCCGCAGCGTACAACATCAGGCCGAGCCGCACGTATTGCAGCCGCGAACGGCGCCCTTCGATGCGGTAGATCAGCGGCATTTCCACTAAAAAGACCGTCAGCCCGTTGATGGCCGATACCAGGCCGATAGTGTGCTCGTCCCAATGGTACGACTCTTTGAAAAAGATCGGCACCGTCCACAACAACTGCATGAACACGATCGCGTTCAGGATGGTCAGCCCGACGAACACCAGGAAGGGCCGGTCGCGGTAGGGCGTCGCCAGGGAAACGGCAGCCGGTTTTTCAGCGGGCTGCGCCGGTTTTTCCGGCTCCGGTTCGCCTTTCGGCCCGGGTTTGGGGGCGATAAAAATGCGCAGCAGCACCGCCGCAAACAGGCAGGTGAGCCCGTCGATGATAAACAACCAATGCCAGCCCATGCCCGCCAGCACGCCGCCGATGGCGGGCGCCACCGTCCAGCCCAGGTTGACCGACATCCGGTAAAGCGAGATAGAGCGCGTGCGGGTATCCACCGTGCTGTACCGCGCTATGGCCACCGAGTTGGCCGGCCGGAACACTTCTGAAATGGCGCTGAGCAGGAACACCGCGGCGCACATGGCCCAAAAATTGCTCAGCTCCATCAGGATGATCAGCATCAGGCCGTTGAGGATCAGGCTCCACAACATGATCGGGTAGTAACTGAACCGGTCGGTCAGCCGCCCGCCCACGAAAGCCCCCAACAACGCGCCCGCGCCGAAACACCCCAACACATAACCCGCCTCGCGGATGCCGAAACCCAGGTGCTGCGTCAGGTAAATGGTGAGAAATACCACCACCATGGCCCCGCAACGGTTGACCAGGCTAACCAGGGAAAGAAACCAGATCCGGATCGGGATACCGGCATACGAACTGCGCCAATGGGAGTAGAATCGGTACAACATGGAAAAAACATTTGGCCGTGACAAACAAGTCTGGAATTTTACCGCCGGGTTGCAAGCGATCGAGCTAATTTCCGGCGGCGTTGCCCGGGGTCGCCGGGAGTATTGCCGGAAATCGAATCGGCGCGCGTCCGCCACCGCGTGAAAATCCAAACCTGTTCCAATGGTTTACGACGAGGTCTCCAGGGAAAAGGTTGCGCACCCAAAGGCGCCCATTCCGAACAAAAAACTGCTGCGGCTTTTAAATAGTTTCTGACAACAAAGAAAATTTGGAAGGCGCGTCGAACATTAACAAAAATAAAAAACGCCGGCTGCAAAAATGCAGTCGGCGCCGTTCATACAATAGAAAGGATTAGCTTCTGATTGGTTGATTGCCCGGGCACGCTCAGGTGCTGGCCCGTGCTTTCCGGGCGCTAAAATCGAAACTTTGTTTGTAAGCACAAATTTTTTTCACCGAAGCGGAAAATTGCGACATTCGTCGCTTTCGGCTTTTCAGCATTTGCTGGCTGCCAAGCCCTGCCGGAACCGGGACCATCCGAATGGAATAAGCATGAATACCGACCGCCTTTTTCTCCTGCCCGCCACGCTACAACACCTCGATGCTATCGTGTCGGAGGACTGGGCCGAACTGGCGCGCCACCTGGGCGGCATCGACCTGGCCGACCGCTGGATGCATTTCCCCGAGGCCATGGTCTGGATGCGCAATTACCTGCACGATCACCCTGACGAACTGGGATGGTGGGCCTATCTCGTGGTGCATCGCCACGACGCCCGCCTGATTGGCACCTGCGGGTATAAAGGCCCGCCGACCCCCGACGGGGACGTGGAAATCGGCTATGAAATTGCCGACGACTACCAGGGCCGCGGGCTGGCCACCGAAGTGGCGGCCGCGCTCATCACGCGGGCATTTGCCCATGCGTCGGTGTCGCAGGTGCTGGCGCACACCTTGCCGGAAGAAAATGCGTCCGTGGCTGTACTGCGCAAACTGGGTTTTGTTTTCGTCGAAGAAATATTCGACCTGGAAGACGGCACCATCTGGAAATGGCGCCTGATGCAGCGCTGATTTTGTCTGTAAAAAGCAATACCCCCGGGATTGCCATGCCTAACAGGCTAAATACGGTATTTTTGCGGGTCACAGCGCCGCCCCTTGATGGCGCCGCCTCCAATTCGTTAAAAATCACCCGCTTGCTATGTTGAATTTCAGGACTATACTCGCCTTAACCGTATCTTTTTGTTTCCTCGCCCTGCTGCTGCCCGCTCAAACGCCCGGCGGCTGGCAACAATTCCTCCGCGGCGAAAATGCCAATTTCTACGACATCTGCCACCGGGCGGACCAGTATTTTGAAAAACAAAAAGCCGAAGCCGCCAAAGAAGAAGAACCCGAAACCGGGATGGAGGAAGAAGGCTCTGAATACAACCAGTATATGCGCTGGAAATGGTTCTGGTCGAACCGGGTCAACGACGACGGGAGCTTCCCCGACGTCCGCAACCTGCCCCAACTCCGCCCCGACCGCCTGGCCGCCGGCAACGCCGCCAGCCGCAGCGCCGGCGACCCCTGCCAGTGGGAACTGATCTCGCAAACCACCTGCGAAGGTTTTTACCACGGCATCGGCCAAACCAACGGCGTGGCCTTCCACCCCACCGACCCGAAAACCTACTATGTCACCGCCCCGCACAGCGGCGTGTGGAAAACCACCGACGGCGGCGACACTTATACGCCTATCAGCGAAGGACTGCCCTACAACGGCGCCTCCAATCTGGTGGTCGATTATAACAATCCCAATACGCTGTATGTGTCGAATACCAGCGGCGATTATTACAACGGCTACAACAATTGCAGTGGCCTGTACAAATCCACCGACGGCGGCGCGCATTGGTTGCCCACTCCGCTCAGCTGGTCCCTGCAGCAAAACGTGGCGATTTTCAAGATCGTCATGCACCCGCAAAACCCGGCCGTGCTGCTCGTAGCCTCCACCGTGGGGTTGTACCGCACCGACGACGGCGGCAACACCTGGACGGTGGTGCGCGGCGGCAGCTACACCGACGTGGAATTCCGCTCCGGCGACGGCACTACCGCCTACGCCGCCGGAAACAGCAGCAACAGCCAAATTTTCAAATCTACCGACGCGGGCCTGACCTGGGCGCAGACCAGCAGTTTCAATTTCGGCAACTGCTGGATCCTGCTGTCCGTCACGCCGGCCAACCCCGATTTGCTGGCGGCCGTTTGCATCGTCAACTCCGCCCGGAAAGTGTACGTGTCGACCGACAACGGCGCCAACCTCAACTACCGCTCCGATTGCCCGGAGGCCGACATTTTCTTCGTCTCGCCCAACGATCCCAATGTGCTCTACTGCGGCTACACCAACGTGCACCGCTCCACCGACCAGGGCCTGACCTGGAACCAGTTCACCTCCTGGAGCGGCGGCGGCCTGCCGCCCATCCACGCCGACGAGCACAACGTGGCCTACCAACCCGGCACCAAGCAACTCTACTTCTGCAACGACGGCGGCGTGTACCGCTACGACGAAAACTCCGGCGTCTGGAAAGAACGCTCCGACGGCCTGCCGATCACCCAGTTCTACCACATCGCCGTAGCCCAAACCGACGATATCTTTATGATCGGCGGCACGCAGGACAACGGCGGCCGCAAACGCATAGGCCCCGGCGAATGGGCGGCCACTAACGGCGGCGACGCGATGGAAGTAGCCATCGACTACACCAACGCCAATATCCTGTACACCACCTACATCTACGGCCAACTTTACCGCTCGCTCGACGGCTGGGGCGTGAACAACGACCGCATCAGCGACCACCTGCCCGGTCAGACCGCCAACCACGACCTCAACGGCTCCTGGGTGGCGCCCTACCAGATCGACCCCACCAACCCCACCGTACTCGTGCTCGGCTACGCCGATGTGTACCGCACCACCAACCGCGGCAACACCTGGACGCAGATCAGCACCAACCTCACCGGCGACCCCAACCAGAAACTGGACCAACTCGCCATCGCCCCGTCCAACGGCAACGTGATCTACGCCTCCAACGGCAAAACCATGTACAAAACAACCGACCTGGGCGCCAACTGGAGCAGTTTTGCCCCGCCGGCCAACCCGGGCATCTCCTGTATCGCGGTGCACCCCAAAAACCCCGATATCGTGTATATCACCCGCGGCGGCTACAACGCCGGCAACAAGGTCTTCCGCTCCGACAATGGCGGCAGCACCTGGACCAACATCTCCGGCTCCCTGCCCAATATTCCCACCAACTGCATTTACATCGACCAGGCTACGGACAACTCGTACACCCTCTTCGTCGGCAACGACCTCGGCGTGTGGTACCGCACCGAGGCGATGAGCGACTGGGCCGGCATGAACGAAGGCCTCCCGGCGACCATCGTGACCGATATCGACCAGCAAAAAGCCACCCGCAAACTGCGCGCAGGCACCTACGGCCGCGGCATCTGGGAATGGGACCTCGGTCACCTGCCCGGGCAAAAACTGGACCTCTGCCCCGACATCAGCCACGCCCAGATCTGCCTGCCCGAACAGCGCTCCGTCATTCTGAACGCCAGCGCCTGGCAAGGGCTGAGCGGCCCCATCCAACTTTCGGCCGCCGGCCTGCCCAACGGCGCCAGCGTACACTTCAGCGCCCCGGAAATCACGCCCGGCGGCAGCGTCATCGCTACCTTCGATTTCCCCGCCGGCCTGCCAGAGGGCGGCTACCTGGCCCGCATCTATGGCGCAGCCGACGGCGACACCGCCATCGCACAAGTGCTGATGACCGTGGTGTCCAACAATTTCTCGGCGCTGCGCCTGCTCCAACCCCTCGACGGCGACGCTACCGCCAGCCGCTGGCCGCTGCTCCGCTGGAACGGCGCCGGCGACGCCAACCAGTACGAACTGCAACTGGCCAGCAGTCCCGCATTCGACGCCGCCAGCATCGTGCAAACGCAGACCAATATCAAACCCGACTCGTTCCAGGTGTCCACTGCCCTCGAAGAAGGCCGCGTGTACTACTGGCGCGTCCGGCCGCTCAACGAATGCGGCCCCGGCCCCTGGTCGGAGCCCGGCGTGTTCGCCACGGCGTACAAATCCTGCGCCGCGCTCGAAGCGACGGATTTGCCCAAAAACATCACCGCCAACGGCACGCCCACGGTGGAATCCCAGATAACGGTGACCAACGGCGGGCCGATCTCCGAGATCAAGGTGAAAGCCTTCGAAGGCAACCACACTTTTTTCAGAGATCTTACGGCCAGCCTCGTGGGCCCCTCGGGCAAAGAGGTGGTCCTGTTTGACAAAAAATGCGGCGGCTACAGCGGCAATTTCAAACTTGGCTTCGACGACGCCGCACCGCAGGCCTTCGGCTGCCCCCCGCCCCAAACGGGCAACCTCTACCGCCCGGAAGGCAAACTCGGCGATTTCAACGGCCTCGACGCCAACGGCGTGTGGGCCCTCCGCGTGAAAGACAACACCATCAGTTCGGGTGGCCAGATCACCGTCTTCCAGCTTGAGTTTTGCTCCAACAAAGCGCTCAACCCGCCGGTGATCGTGCACAACCAGCCGCTCCAGGTGGCGCCCGGCTCCAATGCCGGCATCAACCCCGATCTGCTCCTCGCCGAAGACCCCAACACGCCGGCCAACCAGCTCGTGTTCACCCTCATCACGGCGCCCCGCAACGGCCACCTCGAACGCTACTGGGGCGGCGCGCTCAAGCCCGGCGACCAGTTCACCCAAACCGACCTCGATAACGGCGGCATCCGCTATTTCGACTACGGCGGCAACCAACCCGAAGACACGTTCCGCTTCAGCGTGACCGACGGCGAAGGCGGCCTGGTGAGCGACACGTTCCGCATCCAGCCGTTCCCGCTGGGCAGCACCGAGCCGGCGAATAACCTGTCGTTCGGGTTGGCGCCCAACCCGGCCACCCAGACGCTGCGCCTGTCGCTGCCCGATGTGTTGCCTGCCGACGCCCGGGTGCAGTTGCTCAGCCTCACCGGCCAGCGGCTCCGCAGCTGGACGCTGCCGGCCGGCGCCGCGGCCCTCACGCTGGAAGTCGGCGATCTGCCCGCCGGCATGTACCTGGTTTCGCTGCAAAGCGGCAAGGGCATGGGCGTCAAACGGGTAAGCAAGTTGTAAGACTGTGTAAATCCGGGTGCGAAGTCCGTGTCAGCCGGAACACAGTCTCCGGGCTGAAAGGGACTTCGTACCCGGATTTACACCGATTCTTATTTTCGGGGTTGTATATTTGCCTGCTACGCCGAACCGCCACATGAGCACCGTCGACATCTTTATCGCCTACTCGCACGAGGACCTCGCATTCAAGAATGAGCTGAAAAAATTTCTCCGCCCGATGCTGCGCGAGGAGCGCATCAGCGTGTGGGACGACTACGATATCGAGGCCGGGCAGGAATGGGACGCCGCGATCAAGGAGCGGTTGTACAGCGCTGGCATCGTCCTCCTGCTGGTGAGCGCCGACTCGCTGGCCTCGGATTATTTCTACGGCAAAGAAGTGCAGGTTTCCCTCGAACGCCACCAGAAGGGCGAGGTAGTGGTGGTGCCCATTATCCTGCGCCACTGCGACTGGGAAAACACCCCGCTTGGCAGCCTGGAGGTCCTGCCCGAAAAGGGCCGCCCTGTAGTAGACTGGGCCACGCGCGACCAGGCCTGGCAAGACGTGGTGACCCGCCTGCGCCGCGTGGTGGAAAGCGTGGCGCAGCGCCAGGAAGCCGCTACGGCGATGGCGGAGCACCAGCGCCGGTTCAACGCCGCCATACAGGCCGCGGAACAGTTGCTGGAGCACAAAAACTGGTCGGAAGCCCGCGCGGCGTTTTTAAGCGCGTTGCGCTTGTATCAGGCGGGCTTCGCGCCCGACAGCGCAACTATCCAGCAGCGCATCGACGCTTGCGAGCAGGCACTGCAACAGGAAGCCGCCGCGCTGGCGCAGGCGCAGCAACGCGACGCCCAATACCGCCGCGCCCTGGCCGACGCCGAACAACACCTCCACCGCCGCGCCTTCGACAAGGCCGAAGCGGCCGCCCAACTGGCGCGCACCCTGCGCCCGGGCGATAAGGCGGCCGATCAGTTGCTCGGCGCCATCCAGGCCGCCTGGCAGGAGGCCGCCGCCGAGCAGGCGCTACCCGTGGCCAGCGGTTCCGGCGTGCCGCGCTGGGTGTATCCCCTGGGCGGGCTGTTTTTGCTGGTGCTGGTACTGGCCGTGTGGCGCCCCTGGAAAAGTGCGCCGCGGGAAAATAACCCGCCGGCCTCGACTACCCTGACGCCGCTGATCCGGGAAACAACGCCCAAAACGCAAACGAGCGAGGGCGAGGCGGCCCGGGCCTTTGCCGCCGCCAAACAGGCGGGCACCATACCTGCCCTGGACGAGTTTATCCATAAATACCCGCAGAGCAACTACGCCGTGGAGGCTAAAAAAATGCTCACCGACCTGCAAACCCAATACCAGGCCTGGATGGTGACCGCCGACCTCTATATCGAAGACCGCGATTACGCCAAGGCCCGCGTGATCCTTCGCAAAATGCTGGTGATCAACCCTGGCGACGAGAAAGTAAAACGAAAACTCGACCGACTCCGCTAATGCCCATGCGCCAAATCCTTCCCCTTGTCCTGTTCTGCCTCCTGGCTGCCCGCGCCGCGGCCCAGGACGACTGCTGCTGCTGCGATTTCCGCCAAAAAGGCCAGACCGAATACAACGCCGGCCGCTACCAAAACGCGATCAATAAATGGCAACTCGGCCAGCGCTGCCCCGATGCGGCGCAGTGCCCCACGCTGGCGCAGTTGATCCGGGAGGCTCAAACCCACTTGCCCAAGCCCAAGCCAAAACCGGCCAAAACCACACCCGCCAAAACAACGCCGCCCCAACCGGCGGCGGACCTGGACGGCGACGCCTTCTGGGAGCTGGTCAAAGACTCGGAGGACCCAAAAACCATCCAGAAATTCCTCGACCAATACCCCAAAAGCCGCCATGCCGCCGCGGCGAGCCAGCGCATCAAAGCGCTGACGCCCGCGCCCGCAGTAAGCCGCCCGGCGGACACACCTACAACGAACGCGCCCAGCGCCGCCAAGGCCCCACCCGGCTTCGCCTACGTGAAAGGCGGGACTTTCCAGATGGGCGATGTCTTCGGCGAAGGATATGATAGTGAAAAACCCGTGCACACCATCACCGTCTCCGATTTCTACCTGGGCAAAACCGAAGTGACCTTCGACGAATACGACGCCTTTTGCGCCGCCACCGGGCGCGACAAACCCGACGATAGAGGCTGGGGCCGGGGCAAAAGACCGGTCATCTACGTAAGCTGGTACGACGCCGTGGAATATTGCAACTGGCGCAGCGCGCAGGAAGGCCTTCGACCCGTGTACGCGATCGACAAAAACACCAAAGACCCGAACAATACAAGCGAATACGATGACCTGAAATGGAAAGTCAGCGCCGACCGGAGCGCCAACGGCTACCGCCTGCCCACCGAAGCCGAATGGGAATACGCCGCGCGGGCGGGTTCCACCCCGGAAGGGCCGCGCGGCGGCGGCAAGGTCCGTTTCGGCAACGGCCGCGACCTGGCCGACCCTTCGCAGATCAACTTCGACGCCACATCGGCCTCCACTTATTCGGTGGCCGGCGAATACCGCCGCCAGACCGTACCCGTGGGCAGCCTGAACGCGCCCAACGCCCTGGGGCTGCACGACCTGTCGGGCAACGTATGGGAATGGTGCTACGACTGGTACGACGAAAACTATTACGCCCAAAGCGACGGGGCAACCAACCCGGCCGGGGCCGGCGGCGGTAAATACGCCGTGTTGCGCGGCGGTTCGTGGAGCCATAA
>JBGARJ010000031.1:0-64026 GCA_044230315.1 Saprospiraceae bacterium | reverse complement strand
GGCTGTAGCCGTACAACCGCCGCCATCTGTAACGGTTACCGTGTGGGTACCGGGGCCGAGGTTGACGGCAACCGCTGTTGTCTCGCCGTTATCCCAGGTATACATATAGGGCGGCGTACCGGCGCCGCCGCTTGCGGTGGCACTACCCGGCGTATTGCAGGTAGCGCTGGTGGAATCGGTGATACCAACCGTGGGCAATACCGGCTCGCCGATGGATACCGTAGTGGTATCGGAGCAGCCGCCTGCGTCGGTTACAGTTACCGTATGGATGCCTGGCGCCAGGTTGACGGCCAGCGCGGTCGATTCGCCATTATCCCACGTATAAGTGTACGGTGCTGTGCCGCCTGTAGCGCTTGCATTGGCACTGCCCGGCGTGACGCAGGTTGCGTTGGTAGCAGTATCGATGGATACGGTAGGCATGGGCGGCACCGCGATCAAAACCGAATCGATAGCCGTACAGCCTAGCGAATCCGTAACGGTAACCGTGTAGGTGCCCGGTAATAAGCCGGAGATAGCAGGCGTCATTTCGGTATTCGACCACAGGAATTGGTATGGCGGCGTGCCGGCCGAGGCCGTAGCCGATGCGCTGCCGGCGGTATTACAGGTGGCGACGGCAGTAACGGTTGCCATTACGGTGGGTGGGTTGACCTGCCCCACGGTTACGGTGGCCGTACTGCTGCACCCGGCACTATCAGTTACGATAACCGTATAGGTGGTGGCCGATAAATTGGTAGCGGTGGCGGTGCTGTCACCGTTGTTCCATACAAAGGTGTATGGCGGCGTTCCGCCGGTAGCCACGGCTGTTGCTACGCCGCCTCCGCCAAGGCAATTGGCCAGGCTGTCGACTTGTATAGTCACATTGGGTCCTGCGGGTTGTGTAATGAGTACCGAATCGACGGCGGTACACCCGGTGGAATCGGTGGCTGTTACGGCGTGCCAGCCAGGCGTCAGATTGGTTACGGTATCCGTAACGGCGCCGTTATCCCAAAGGAAGGTATACGGTGCTGTGCCGCCCGAGGCCATAGCAAAGGCACTGCCCGGGGCGGTACAGGTGGCATTATTCAATACGGTAATGGTCACTGTGGGACTCACCGGCGGCACCAGGGAAACGCTGTCGGTAGCGGTACAACCGCTGGCATCGGTTACGGTAACTACAACCGATCCGACAGGCAGATTGGTAGCCGTGGCCGTGGAGTCATTGTTACTCCAAACAAAAGTATAGGGCGGAATGCCACTGGACGCAGTAGCCAGTGCGCTCCCGCCGGCGGTACACGTCACCGGATTGGCGACCTCCGCCGACACCGAAGGCGGCGGCGCCTGAATGATCGTCACCGTATCGCTAGCCACACAACCCGTGGAATCGGTTGTGATGATCACGTGTTGCCCCACACTGAGATCGGTAACGGTGTCCGTAGTAGCACCATTATCCCATTGGTAACTAAAGGGTGGCATGCCGCCGGAAGCCGTAGCCGTGGCGCTGCCCCCGATCAGGCAACCGGCCGGGTTTGCTGCAACGGCATCTACCGTGAGGCTGGGCGTGATCGGTTGAATCGTGGCCGTAGCCGTACTGGAACAGCCGGTAGGCAGGTCGGTCACGGTTACGGTATAGGTATTGGGCATCAGGTCGGTGGCCGTGGCGGTGGTATCGCCGTTGGTCCACAGGTAAGTGTAATTGCCGGAGCCGCCGCCGACAAATGCCGAAGCGCTGCCCCCGATCAGGCAACCGGCGTCGCTCAACGGCTGGGCGGTGATCGCCAATACCGTGTTATTGCCGGGGATATCCAAATTCAGAGGAAAAATACAGCCGTTGGCATCGGTCACGGTTACCGTAATGGGTCCGGCCGGGCCGGCCACGGTATAGGTGGTAGAGTCGTTGCTCCACATGACGGAGTAAGGCGAGGTGCCGCCAGAAGGGTCAACGGTGGCGCTCCCGGGCAGCCCGCAAGCCGCCGGTGTGGTCGATGAGGTGCCGGTCAGGGGCGTCGGCTCGCTGATCGTAACCGTAGCGGTATTGGAGCAGCCATTGACGTCCGTGACTGTGACGGTGTAGGTGTCGGGAGGCAGGCTTACAATATCCTGCGTAGCGCCCTGGTTGCTCCATTCATAGGTATAGGGCGGGGTGCCGGACATTGGGCCAACGTGGGCGGTGCCGTTGTTTTGACCATAGCAAAGGATATTCGTCCCGGTGATCATCAGCCAGATACCCTCATTCCAGAAATACACCGCGGCCGAACTGCTGGCGTTGCAGCCATTCGCATCCGTCACCGTGACCGTGTATGTACCTTCTGCCAGTCCGGTTATTTGTTGGCTGGTGCCGGTATTGTTCCAGAGGTAGGTATAGGGCGCTGTGCCGCCGCTGGGCAGCGCCGTGGCCGAGCCGTCGGGCACAATCCCGCAGATCTGATTCTCCGTGAAAACAGCTACGTTCAACTGGTTGGGTTGGGTGATGGTGGCCGTGCCGACTGCCGTATTTTGGGCGCCGTCGGTTACCGTAACCGTGTATGTACCGGCACAGAGATTGGTAATCCCGGCCGTATTCGCGCCAGTGCTCCAATGATAGGTATACGGGAACGTGCCACCGAAGCCGACAGCTGTCGCAAACCCGTCACAGTTGCCGAAACAGGTCACATTCGATTGCAAAAAGGTGACGTTCACCTGTGCCGTCGACCAAGCAGACCACAACAGAAACAGTAGAAAAAGCACACTACGCATTCGGAAAAAGAGATAGGTACGCATCTGTCCCATAAAACCAGGGTATTTAACTATAACCGTGAAATTGATTCATTGCAGATTATCCAATTGCCCAAAGGGTTGCAGTATAGCAGCAACCACCGAAGCATGGGGGGGCAAGGATTGAAGAAAGGGCGAGAAGATATACGGTTTGAGCGGAACAAAATTAGTTTTTTAAACCGATTAAGACAGCAGGCCTCCGACATTTCCACTTAAAAACCCATATTTTGACAGCAATACGCCATTTTTATCTGCTTGATAATGAGCATTTACTACACTGGCCGGGGTAGAGCCAGGCCGGGTTAAAAGTTTTTCCACATCATGCTTTCCACCGGTTTGTCGGTGCGTTGATTGTATTTTGCCCCGGGCTTCCGGTTGTAATAGTTTTCGACGGCGCCGTCGATAGTAAAATAAATCAATTGCCCGATGGGCATATCCCGGTAGACCCGGACTGGCTGGACGCACGAAATTTCCAATGTCCAGGTGTTTGAAAAACCCACATCGCCCTTGCCGGCAGTGGCGTGAATATCGATGCCCAGTCGCCCCACGCTGCTTTTACCCTCCAGAAAAGGTACGGTATGATGGGTTTCCGTGTATTCTTCGGTTACGCCCAGGTAGAGCGTGCCCGGTTGGAGCACAAAGCCCTCGTCCGGAATCTCGAACAGGTCGATCGGATTGTGCTTTTTCGCGTCGAGCACCCGGCTCTGGTACACACCGAGGTATTTGCCCAGGTGCACGTCATAGGAATTGGTGCCCAGGCATTCGGGCCGGAAGGGGTCGATTACAATTTCACCGGTGGCAATGGCTTCCAGGATTTTTTTATCGGTCAGGATCATCGGAAGGCTGCATGATTGTTTTAGAATACGGAGCGAAGAACGGGTAATAAAAATTGTGGGGGCGCAAAATTATTGGAAAAGACTTCAGCAAACAGTCTGCACCCGAACTTTGCAGGGAAAATCTTGTTTCGCACACCATGAAAAAAACGCTCGTCTTAGGCGCCACCACCAATGCCGGCCGCTATGCCTACCTGGCGGTGAACGCGCTTACCCGCCACGGCCATGAAGTAGTGCCGGTAGGCGTCCGAACGGGCGAAGTGGCCGGCATCCCGATCCAACACGGTATGCCGGCGGTATCGGAAGTGGATACCATTACCCTCTACATCGGCCCGGCCCGGCAAACCGCCTACTACGACTACATCCTGTCGTTGCAACCCAAACGCCTCATTTTTAACCCCGGCACCGAAAATCCCGAACTGGCGGCGCTTGCCGAAGCCCACGGCATTGAAACCGTGGAAGGCTGTACCCTCGTTATGCTTTCGGTTGGCGGGTATTGAACCCGCGGGGTGGAAAAAAATCGCGCCCCTCTCTGAATATCGCCGCATTTTTGCGCGATGCGCCTCTCCGTCGTAATTGTCAACTACAACGTGCGCGCCTTTCTCGAACAGGCGTTGGGTTCGGTGCGCCGGGCCATGCAGGGTATCGACGGCGAGGTGTGGGTGGTCGACAACAATTCGGTGGACGACTCCGTGCGCATGGTGCAGGCCAAATTCCCGGAAGTGCGGCTGATCGCCAATCCCGACAACCCCGGTTTTGCCGTGGCCAACAACCAGGCTATCCGGCAGGGCGACAGCGAATACGTGCTGTTGCTGAATCCGGATACCCTGGTAGAAGAAGACACCTTCCGCCGCTGCCTGGCTTTTATGGATGCCCATCCGGAGGCCGGCGCGCTGGGCGTAAAACTGCTCGATGGCAGCGGCAAGTTTTTGCCGGAAAGCAAACGGGGTTTCCCCGCCCCATGGGTCGCCTTTTGCAAAACCGTTGGCCTGGCCGCCCTTTTCCCCAAAAGTAGGCTGTTCAACGGCTACTACCTGGGCCACCTCAGCGAAAACGAAACGAACCCGGTGGATGTGCTCGCCGGTTGCTTTATGTTTATCCGCCGCGCCGCGCTCGATAAAGCCGGTTTGCTCGACGAGGCGTTTTTCATGTACGGCGAAGATATCGACCTGTCGTACCGCATTATCCGGGCGGGGTATAAAAATTATTATTTCCCAGATACGAAAATCATTCATTACAAGGGAGAAAGTACCAAAAAGGGCAGCCTCAACTACGTCCGAACCTTTTACCAGGCCATGATCATCTTCACCCGCAAACATTTCAGCGGGCGCCGGGCAGGTTTGTTTATCGGCATGTTGCAGGCAGCCATCTGGTTGCGGGCAAGCCTTACGCTGGCGAAAAACATCGTCCAAAAAATCTGGCTGCCCGTGCTCGATGCAGCGGTGATCTTCGCCGGCCTGGTGTTTTTGCGCGACTTTTGGGCCAACTACTATTACCGCGACCCTGGCTATTTTAAAGCGCCTGTGCTGTGGTTCAACTTTCCCTTGTACACGCTTATCTGGCTCGCGGCCGTCTGGCTCAACGGCGGATACGACTGGCGTTACGACCTTCGGCGCCTGTTGCGCGGGTTAGGGTTGGGTACCTTGTTGCTGGCGGCGGTTTATGGTTTTCTGGATCTGGAATACCGGCCTTCGCGGGCGCTGCTGCTGCTAGGCGCGGCTTGGTCGGCCGCAGCACTGACGGGGGTTCGTGCCTTGCTGCATTTTGCCGAATTCCGCCATTTTCGTATTGGCCGCGAACGCATCCGGAACCTGGTGATCGTCGGATCGGCGGCCGAAAGCAACCGTGTCGCCTCGCTGCTGCAACAGGCCGGCGTGGCGAAAAATCACATCGGCACCTTCCTTCCGGAGCAGGACCCGTCGGCCCGGCAGGGAGCCGGCCCGACGGCACAAGCCGGCACGGGAACGATCCTCAGCGGCGCCCTCGATGAGATCGTCCGCGTTTTCCGGGTAGACGAGATCATATTTTGTTCCAAAGACATCCGCGCGCAGGACATCCTGGCCTGGATGACCCGGTTGGGGCCGGCCATTTCATACAAAATAGTACCGGAGGAAAGCCTCAGCATTATCGGCAGCAGCAGTAAAAACGAACCCGGCGAGTTGTACACGATCGATATCCGGTACAACATCGCGCAACCCGGTCAGCGGCGGAACAAACGGGTATTCGATCTCGGCATTTGCCTGATACTGCTGGGCACTGCACCCTTTTGGATGCTCTTTTCCGCCAAACGAAAACTGCTGCTCCGAAACTGGTGGCCGGTAGTTGCAGCGCGTAAAACCTGGGTGGGCTACGCGCCCAATGCCGGCAACCAAACGCTGCCACGGCTAAAACCCGGCGTTTTTTCGCCCCTCGCCGGGTTGCACGACCTGCACTTGTCCGACCAAACGGTTGCCCGGCTGAATTTTTTGTATGCCAAAGACTGGAATGTGTGGCGCGATGCGGAGATCGTACTCGCCTAAGTGCCGTCGCAGGTCTGGTGCCAACGGCCTGGTTGACTACTATTCGCCCGGTTATCAGCGCTATTTCTGCGCTATTTTGATCAGCCACAGCGCCACGGCGGTAAATATGATGTTGGGAATCCACATTCCGAACATGACGGGCACTGAGCCGCTGGCCGCAAACGACACGGCAAATTTGGACAGCAGGATGTACATTGCGCCAATGCCGATACCGATCGCCAGGTGCAGACCCATTCCGCCGCGCACCTTGCGGCCGGCAATGGCCAGGCCGATAATGGTGAGGATCAGACTGGTAAAGGCATCGGCGGTGCGGCGGTGCAATTCAATTTCGTAATTGCGCGAGGTGAGCAGCCCGCGGCTCCGGTCGCGCGCAATGGCTTCGCGCAATTCAACGGTTGTCATCTCTTCGTTCTGGTTTTGGTACCAGATAAAATCCTGCGGCACGAGGTTGATCGCCGTATCGAGCGCGGTATTGAAACGCTGGTATTTTTCCCGCAATCCGTCGAAACTGCGAATGGAGTAGCTGTTCAGCTCCCAGCGGTCGGGGTCGCCTTTCCAGGCTGCGCTTTGCGCATCGAGGATGCTGACCAGCCGGCTGCCGCGGAATTTTTCGAGTCGCAGCCCCGTGGCCGTTTGCCGGGTTTTGTCGTACCCCTGGATGTACACTTTGGTGTTGGGCGATACCAGGAAATGCACGTTCGATTTTTTGCCTTTTTCCTGTTCCGTCCATACGTAAGTGCGTTCGAATTTGAGGCGTGATTTATTGGCCACCGGGATCAGAAAATGGTTCAGCGTACCGTGCAGGAGCGCCACAATTGTGCCGGCCAGCAGGTAGGGGCGCATGATGCGGCCAAAACTGACGCCCGCGTTCAGAATGGACAAGATCTCCGAGTTGAAGGCCAGGCGCGAGGTAAAGAAAACCACGGCGATCAGGGTGTATAGCGGCAGCAGCAACCCGGCCATGTTCAGTACGAAACCGACGTAGTAGTCCACCATGATCTCTTTGAAGGTGCATGGCTTTTCGATAAAACTTTTCACCTTGTCGCTGAAGTCAATTGCCATGGAGATAAGGGTGCAAATGAGCAGCGAGAAGAAAAAAGTGGACAAGTATTTTCGGATCAGGTAGCGGTCGAGTGTGGTTAGCATGAATGCGGCGTATTTTAGGATCGCATGGTCAGTTTCACCTGTTGGATTCTCCGGTTGTCGGCGGAAATGATCGTCAGGAGGTAGCCGTTCCAGGTAAGCTCGGCGCCTGCTTTGGGAATGTCACCTTTGAGTTCGAGGGCCAGGCCCGCCAGCGTATCGGCGGTGCCCCGGATCTCATCGAAGGCGCCCGCCGCCAGTCCGGCAATACGGCATACATCGTTGAGCAGGGTTTGGCCTTCGAACAGGTAATTATTTTCATCCAGTTTGCGGTAGCGGATTTCGCTTTCTTCGTCGAACTCGTCGCGTATTTCGCCGGTGATTTCCTCCAGAATATCTTCCATGGTCACGATGCCGGCACTGCCGCCATACTCGTCCACGACGATCGCCATATGGCGCCGGTTGCGTTTAAATTCCTGGAGCAACTCGCTTACCCGTTTGGCTTCCGGTACCAGCAGTAAATTGGTACGGATGATGGATTGCCATTCGAAGTCGTCGGGTTTATCCAGGTGCGGCACCAGGTCCTTAACGTACAGGATGCCGGTAACGTTGTCCAGGTCTTCGTCGTACACCGGCATTCTGGAGAATCCGGCCTCCCGTACGATGAGGAGCAGGTCGTGAAAGTGTGTCCGAAAATCGACGGCCACCACTTTGGAGCGCGGTTGCATCACTTGTTTGACGGTGACGTCGCTGAATTTTACAATGCTTTTCAGCAGTTCGATGTCGCGTTGTTTTTCGCCGTTAAAACCCGATACGGAATTCGCCGGCGAACGCCCGTCGGCGGTATCCTGCGACACCCCGGTTGATTGTTCTTTGGGCAGGAAGGGGGAGAACAACATTTTCCAAAAAAGGATGAACGGCGCAATTAGCCACAGCCCCGAGCGCAGGCGGTGCGTGCCCGGTACCGGCCATCTCCATCGCTTCAGTCCCCAAAAGACGAAGGCCAGCAATACGGCAAAGCCCGCACCGGCGGCCCACCATACCAGCCACCCGGGCAATCCGCTTGATTGGGCGGTCCGGTACAATCCGGTGCGAACGACCGGGAACCTCGTCAGGTACAGCGCCAGGGAAACGGTGATCAATACCTCCAGCCAGATACGCGCCAGCAACAGGGCTGCCACCGCGGGCCGGACCTGGATAACCAGCCGCTGTACCCAGCGGGCATTGGGGCTACCCTCGGTACGCAGGCGCTCGAGATCGTGCGGCGTTATGGCTAACAGCGCCCGTTCGGAGTGCAGCACCAAAAAATAGATAACCAGACCAAGGAAAAACCAAATCATAGTACCCGGCAATTTGCCGCCTGACAAAACTACGGCAAATTCGCGAAGCGCAGGTATGAAGGAACAGGGCGAACGGCAAACGGGAAAGAACGCAAACCAACGCCCAACGCGTTGGCCGATTCTCCCGCCCGCTTTGCCGCTCGCTTTTGTATTTTTACTTCAGAACGGAAGATCGTCTCCGTCAGCAGCAGCGGTATCGGCTGGCGCCGTGACCGGCATTTCGCTGGATTTGGAGGTCGGAGCATTTTCGGCAGCGGGGAACCGGCTGTCAATCCCGCCGCCTTCCCGGCGTTCGAGCAGCCGGAAAGTATTGGCCACAATGTCGGTCACCGAGCGTTCCTGCCCATCCTGCCCCGTATATTTCCGGTACGAAATTTTGCCTTCCACATACACCAGCATGCCTTTCTTCAACATTTTTTCGGCCCGTTCGGCCAGCTCACGCCAAACCACTACGTTGTGCCATTCGGTGACTTGCTGGAAGTTGCCGTCCTTGTCTTTGTAGCTTTCATTGGTGGCGACGGAAAACCGGGCGACCATCACGCCGTTTTCCAGGTGCCGCACCTCCGGATCGGCGCCGAGATTGCCGATGAGGGTCACTTTGTTAATCATGATTCGATAGTTTTAAATGAACCTTAAAGTTACGTCTTTTTCTGCCCAAAACCAATCGATAATGCGCGGCACAGCAAGAATTTTTTTTAATTTAAATTGTTCTACCCGCTGGCATCCGGCCCATATATCTAATTGAAAATCAATATCTTTCAAACTTGTCAAAAAATCGAATTCACAAAAAACGGCTGTCACCACCTGGTGGGAAAGTGTCTGCTGATAGGGCCTGGAAACACTGCGCAGCCGGATGCCTTCGGGTGCTCCGGCCGGAAAAAAATGACGGAGCAGCATAGCCGGCAAATCGCCGGTGTCGGCCGGGAAAGCGAGCAATTCGAGCAGGGGAAATTCGTACAAATGCTGCCAGATATCTTTTGCTTCGCGGCGGCGCACCCACACCTGATCGCCCTCGTAAAACACGGCATATGCAAAGAAGCGGTCTTTCTTCGATTGGGATTTCTGTTTGACCGGCAATTCGTCGACGCGGCCGTGTTGGTACGCCCGACAACGGTCGCGCAGCGGGCATTGCGCGCAGCCGGGCTGGCGGGGCGTGCAGCAGCCCGCGCCGAAATCCATGATCGCCTGGTTGTAGCGACCGGGTTGTTGAGGGTCGAGCAGGGCGGCAGCCAACGCTGAAAACGTTTTCTTGCCGGCCGGTGTATCTGTCGGCGTATCCAGGCCCCTATACCGGGCCAGTACGCGGTACACATTGCCATCGAGCACCGCATAAGGCAAGTCGAAGGCAAAAGAAGCGATCGCCGCGGCGGTATAATCGCCTACGCCGGGCAGGGCGCGGATGCCGTCGTACGTATCGGGGAATGTCCCGCCGAGTTCGTACGCCACCCGTTTGGCCGCCGCGTGGAGGTTACGGGCGCGGGAATAATAGCCCAGCCCTTCCCAGGCTTTCAACAATTCATCGACGGGTGCATCGGCCAGGCGCTGCACGCTTGGGTAGGCCCGGATCAACTTTTCGTAGTATGGCAAGCCCTGTTCCACCCGGGTTTGCTGCAAAATAATCTCCGACAGCCATATCCGGTAGGGGTCGCGGATGCCTTTCCAGGGCATGGGCCGCTGGTGACCGGCATGCCAGGCCAGCAACTGTCGCCGAAAAAATACCTGATCTTCCATAAGCGTGTCCGTTAAACCGTCAAAACCCTCCGCAGGATAAATGGAGGGTAAAAAATAATTTTTTTTCAAATTTTTCTCTACCCTTTTCGCGTTAGAACAGAATTGGCACGAAATTTTAATCCAAACTAATGGTTGCTAATCAAATTCACGACCATGAAGACACTACTCAGCGTCAGCATTCCTGCAATTACCCTCTTCGTTGCCGGCGCCTGGAATCTGCACCGTTCCCCAGAACCGGTTGCAGCAGCATCCCAAACCGATGTTCCATCCGTCGCGCTCAGCCCCGTTGCTGAGCAGAAGGCCTCTAAAATGTGGACCAATTCCAACATCCTGTACAAGGGGGAAACTTTTGAACTGCATTTCGCAGCACCCAACGCTCCGTACCTCGGGGTGATTGATCCTTCCGGCCACTTTTTCTACGTCGTGTTTCCGCGCGAAACAGCCATAGGCAAGTTAAAACCCCTGGTCGACAGCCAGCGGTTCACCGCGCTCCGCACCCTGAAGATCAATACCCGGACGTTCACGGCCGATCCCTACGTGTATGGTGTGTACCGAAACCAACCGGTGTTTACCCAATCCGGAACCTACACCTTTATCCTGGGTGAAAACCTGCACATCGACGACCCGGAGTTTATCGAAAAAGCGACGGTGCGGTATGTCCATGCCCACAAGTCTGCCGCCGTTGCGGCCGACGTCGCGATGAACTGACCGAATGCGGAATCGAAGGGTAATTTCCAATGTCCAAGTACGCCAGAAGGCAAGTCTGTAAAAGTGAACCGGACCTCCCATTTTGCGCGATCTAAACACTTGGACATTGGAAATTAACCCCTGGTATTCGCTCAGGGTCTCGATTTCAGGGAGATCAGGTTGGCGAACAGGCGGTAAGCCCCCGGTACGCCAGCCGGCAACTGCCGAAAGAACGCCAGCCCCGTGTACACAAACTGGCCGTTGCCGTAAGGGGCTACGAGCAAGGAGCCGTCCGCCGAGTTTTCGCCGGGGTCGTTGCTCGCGAGCAAAGGCGTAAAATGGGCATCCCATTCCGTCGGAAAATACAACCCGCGTTCCTGCACCCAGCCGTCGAAGTCCTTCGGCGTGAGCTTGTTCGGCGTATTCAGTACCGGGTGGTCGGGATGCAAAAAACGCATCTCGGCCTTTTGGTCGGTCACCCGGGTGCGGCCCAATTTGATCGGATAGGGCGCCAGGTTGTTGGTCACCAGGTCAAAACTGTTGTTGTACTGGGTCACCAGCGTGCCGCCGTTTTTGACGTATTCGAACAGCTGTGCCTGGCGTTGTGCCAGACCGTCTTTCGTGTTGTAGGCCCGGATACCGATCACCACCGCATCAAATTTTTTGAGGTTTTCGGGGGTCAGGTCCTTGTCTTCGAGCAGGGTAACCGAACAGCCCATTTCATGGAGGGCATTCGGCACTTCGTCGCCGGCGCCCATATAGTAGCCGATATTGGTGGCAGTGGTTTTGAGGCTGAGCCGCGCGGCGTGGACTTGTGCGGGGAGCAACACATTTTGCTGCGGGATATGCTCGTAATTGATCGACACGAGCCGGCTGGTATACACCTTTTCACCCACCTGCGCGCCCGCCGTGAGCGTCACTTCATCGGGGCCGGAGTTGGCCTCCAGGTCGAAGGTATACTCCCGCGTATCGCCTTTACGGGCCAGCAGAAATTCGGGCGGATTTTTATCGGAAAACGAATTGGGCCACCCGGCCGGGCTGCCCAGCGTGAGGCGGCAGGGCACACTGTCGCGGCCGGCGGTCACCCGGATCGTCACGGGCGTATGCGCGGTGGTGGCCAGATACGACGATTCGGTAAACTCCACAAAAACAGGCGGCATCACATCGAACGGTTTCCAAACTTCGCCCAGCGCGGGTTCTTCCACTTTGTAGGCTACTTCGGTTTCAAATTCCAGGGGTATCCCTCCGACCGAAACAGCCCAGCGCACCTTAAATGCGCGCGGCGTTTCGGGCAAGCCGCGCAATTGCTGGTCGTCCACCGCATACATGCCCTCCGTAGCCGTGGTACGCAGCCAATACGGCGCAGTGAACGGCATATCGGCGGGCAATTGTACCGTTTTATTCAACACCCAGCCTTTGTTGAGCGGCAGCACCTGCACCGGCAGAGTGTCGAACATGCCCGGTAATACGCTGATGCCGGTGAGCACTACGTCGGCATCCGGCGGTGCGGCGCGGTAGATGCACTCGAGTCGAAGTTGGACGGCGTCGCCCGGTGTGGCGGAGCGTTCGGCGGCGGTGGCTTCCAGGTACAGGCCGAGGCAACCGCGGATGACGGATTTGATCTCGGCGAGTTTTATGGTTTTCCAGTACCCTTCGGGCAAACCCTTGATCTTTTGCAGGGCCAACAGCAAATCGGGCACCGATGCCGCCGGGTTGTCGGGCTGAAATTGTTTTTCGACCCGAGCCAGGATCTCGCCGATAGGCGCTCCGCCGGGCACGCGCGTCCAGGTCGTGTTGATGCCTTCAAACAGGTCGTTACCCGTCGGGCGGTCGCCTTTGATGAAATCGAACCAGTCGAGGCTTTCGCCGCGGCTGCTCATGGCGCCAAAGCCCTGGCAGCGGTGCATGGAGCGCGCTTCGGCGGCAATTTCGGTGTTGCTTTTGCCTTTCAGGGGCAGGTACACGCCCAGGTCGAGCGAGAACAGGCTACTCTTGTCCATCTTGTCGAACGCATCCCGCCCGCCGAAAAACCACCAGGAGGTGTTGAAAAACTGCCGGCGCGGCTGCCAGGGCGTGGTGTACTTCAATTGTTCGGGGTAGGCATCGGCTTTGCCGGCCAGGTCGAACGCTTCCACCGACAAAATCGCCGAAGAGGTATGGTGGCCGTGGGTATCGTATTTTTTGTCGTGGTAAAAGCGGTTGATCACCACGTCGGGTTCCGTTTCGCGGATGGCCCACACTACGTCGGAGAGCACGGCGTCTTTGTCCCAAATGCTCAGGGTTTCATCCGGGGTTTTGGAATAGCCGAAGTCGTTGGCGCGGGTGAAGCGCTGCCGGCCGCCGTCGACGGAGCGGGCCATCAGCAATTCTTCGGTGCGGAGCACGCCGAGCAGTTCGCGGAGTTCGGGGCCGATGAGGTTTTGGCCGCCGTCGCCGCGGGTCAGGGAGAGGTAGGTGACGTTGTAGAGTTTTTCATTGGCGCAATACGAGATCAGGCGCTGGTTCTCGTCGTCGGGATGCGCGGCCACGTAGAGCACGGAGCCGAGCACATTGAGTTTTTTAATGGCCTGGTGCAGGTCGGAAGCCGATGGTTTTACAGGTTTTTGTGCCGGCGCCAAAGTGGGAAGTGCGCATATCAGGAAGAGGAGCAGGGGAAAAATAAATGCCCGGAGGCGTGTTTCCGGGATCAAAGCGTACGGGTGTGTCATGCTCAGTTGGGTAGTTAAAGCGGTAAAAATAAACAGAAAAAACACCCCGGCGCACCGAAGGTTTTGGCGCGGGTGCTTCCTTACCTTTGCCTCATGCATCGCATTGGTTATTTTTTTACCCGCCTGATCGCGGAAATCTTTCGTTTTGTGCCGTTTTGGCTCCTGTATGTCCTTTCCGACGGCCTGGCGTTTTTGCTGCGCGCCGTGGTCGGTTACCGCAAAACAGTGGTGGATGAAAATCTGCTGCGGGCCTTCCCCGAAAAATCGGCTGCCGAACGCGCCGAAATCGCCCGCCAATCCTACCGGAACCTGACGGACGTGACGCTCGAAACGCTAAAGTCCTACACCCTGCCGCTGGAGGAGATCAAACGCCGCTGCCCACCCCGCAACCCCGAACTCGTCAACCAATACCTCGACCGCGGGCAGTCGGTCATGCTGAGCGGCAGCCACTACAACAACTGGGAATACACCGGCATCAGCATGCCGCCGGCCTTCCGCGGCACAACCGTAACGGCGTATAAACCGATCACCAACCCCTGGATCGATGCCTACGTGAACCGCACCCGCGAGCGGACGGGCATGGTGATGATCAGCATGGAAAGCACGTTTGCCACCATCCGGCAGCGGGAGCGCGAAGGGCTGCGCTCGGTGTATATACTGCTGTCCGATCAATCGCCCTCCAGCCGGAAAAGCGCGCAATGGGTAGATTTTCTCGGCCAAAAAACGGCCTCGCTTCCAGGTATGGATGTGCTGGCCCGGAAGTTCAAACTCCCGGTCCTGTATTACCACATCCGGCGGCTGCGGCGGGGGTTTTATGAGGTGGAATACTCGGAGATCTGCACCGATCCGGCTACCGCAGCCGAAGCCGATATTACCCGTGCGTATGCCGTGCGGCTGGAAGCCGCTATCCGCGAACAGCCCGCCAACTGGCTGTGGAGCCACAAGCGCTGGAAAATGAAATTCGACGGGTAAAGCGGCCGTCCCGTGAGGCCACTTTGCAAAAAGCATACGCGCGTGTTAAGAATTCGGCCCTGCATTGAAATTTGAGCACGATTTCTAAAAAAAAATCACCACACAGAAACGGAGAAAAAAATCGGTTTACCTCCGCGCCTCCGTCGTAAATCCGAATAATCCGCGGGGGGCAATCTCCACAGGCTCCGGATGGGCGGCCTCAGATTTTGGTCATTCGAACCAGCAAATAGGAGGCAAACTCCTTAAGGCGTGAGCGGCAAAGCCGATCGTCGGCCCGGCGCAGCGGCCACCGAAACCGAAGAGGCAGGCGGTGGATGGGAAAAAACACGGTACCGCACCATTCCGCCAGTTGCCATTTTTCGCCTGTGATCTGGCGCCACCGGGCGATCGTATACGCACTTACCGCATAACGGCTTGCCGCGCCCCTGCCGAGGGTCACGATGCGGCGTTTTGCCGATGGAAAATCGCAAATCAGGGCGCCGCCCGGGGTGAGAATGCGGTGTATTTCGCCGAGTACTTGCAAGGCGGTTTTTTCCGGTAAAAAGGCAAACAGGTGCAGGGCGTATACGGCATCAAACGACTGGTCGGCAAAAGGCATAAATGCGGCGTCGCTGCAGATGAGCCGCTTGTCGGGCCATTTTTTGCGGGCTACAGCCAGCATATTGGGACTAAAATCGAGGCCGCTATCGGCAAACGCGAGGAGGCGTCCGGTTCCGCAAGCCAGATCGAGGCAGCGGGCGGGCGTTGTGGTTTGGAGCGCCTGGGTAAGGAACTGGAATTCCTGCCGGTGCAGGTAACGCATGTAGGAACTGCTGAAACGCGCTTTGTCGTATTGCAGGGCGAGGGCTTGAAAATGGTCGAAAACCGGGTCGTGCACGGGAGCGGGTGCTGTGGCGGCGCGGGGTTGGGAAAACAAAAATCCCGGATTTTTTTCAAAAACCCGGGATTGATTTATGTTTTGACGGTTTTTACGCCGGTTGACAGCCGGTGTTACAGCGACACGTGTTTGAAGCCGGTGACCGTGAGGTCTTTTTGCAGGCTCTGCAGGTATTGCTGGACCGTTTGGTCGTTGTTTTTCACGTATTTCTGGCTCAGCAGGGTATTTTCCTGGAAGAATTTGTTCAGACGGCCCAGGGCGATCTTCTCAAGCATATCTTCCGGTTTGCCTTCGTTGCGGGCCAGTTCTTTGCCGATTTCGATCTCTTTTTCCACGATTTTCGGATCCACGTCGTCTTTGCTGACGGATACCGGGTTCATGGCGGCGATCTGCATGGCTACGTTCCGGCCGGCATCTTCGTGGCCGGCGCTGCTCAGCGCCACGAGTACCGAACGTTTGTTGTTGGAGTGGTTGTAGGTCAGGATCTGGGCGCCTTCGATGCGTTCATAGCGGCCCAATTCGATCTTTTCACCGATCACGCCGTTTTGCTCGCCAACTTTTTCGCCGATGGTCACACCGGTATCGAACGGCAGGTTGAGCAGATCGGCCAGGGTAGCCGGGAAATTCGCCAGGGCGATATCGGCAATCTTTTGCGTGAGGGCGATATAGCCATCGTTGCGCGCCACGAAGTCTGTTTCGCATTGCAAGGCCACAATGATGCCGCGGGTGGCGCCGGCATTCACCTGGGCAATTACCACGCCTTCGCGTGCTTCGCGGTCTTCGCGTTTGGCGGCTTTGGCAATACCTTTTTTCCGGAGTACGTCCACAGCCCCTTCGAAATCGCCGATGGCTTCTTCAAGGGCTTTTTTGCAGTCCATCATACCGGCTCCGGTCATTTCACGGAGTTTTTGAATATCAGCGGTTGAAACTTTTACGTCGCTCATTAAATCAGAGGTGATTGAGTGATTGATGGTGGTGGTTTCAGGGTTTCAGGGTTTCAGGGTTTCAGGGTTTCAGTGGGTTTCAAGGTTTCAGGAGGTTTCAGGAGGTTTCAAGGTTTCAGGGTTTCAGTGGGTTTCAAGGTTTCAGGAGGTTTCAGGAGGTTTCAAGGTTTCAGGGTTTCAGGAGGTTTCAAGGTTTCAGGGTTGCAGTGCGTTGCAGGGTTGCAAAAGAATTCAGGATTTGGGGGTAAATGAAGATTCAACGTCTTAAGTTATCATGAATTAATTAAAACCGTCAAATTTCTGGGCCTACTCTACAACCCTGCAACCCATTGAAACCCTGAAACCCACTGAAACCCTGAAACCCAGTGAAACCTTGAAACCTCCTGAAACCTTGCAACCTCCTGAAACCTTGCAACCTCTTGAAACCCTGATACCGCTTGCGCTCTAGGCTTCGGCGCCTTCTTTTTCTTCGCCTTTAATGGCTTTGCGTTCTTCCAGTCCTTCGCGGATGGCTTCCGTGAGGTAGTTGGTGATGTACGCGATAGCCTTGGAGGCGTCGTCGTTGCTGGGGATGGGGAAGTCGACCAGCGTGGGGTCGGAGTTGGTATCGACCATGCCGAGGGTTTTGATCCCCAGTTTGCGGGCTTCGGCCAGGGCGAGGTGCTCGTGGTGGATATCGACGATAAACACGGCGGAGGGCAGGCGGTTGAGGTTGGCGATACCGCCGAGTTGCTTGTCCATTTTCGCGTGTTCGCGGCTCAGCGTGAGGCGTTCTTTTTTGGTGATGCTCGTGAGGGAGGTGTCGGTGAGCATGCGTTCGATGTTGTTCATCTTCTTGACCGATTTGCGGATGGTCATGAAGTTGGTCATCATCCCGCCCAGCCAGCGTTCGGTGACGAAGGGCATGCCGACGCTTTCGGCGGCTTTTTGCACGATGTCGCGGGCCTGTTTTTTGGTGGCCACGAACATGATCTTCTTGCCGCTCTTGGCCATGGCTTTCAGCGCCTGGGCAGCGCGTTCGAGGCATTCGGACGTGCGGTTCAGGTCGATGATGTGGATGCCCTTGTGCTCCATGAAGATGTAGGGCGTCATTTTCGGGTTCCACTTTTTGCGCAGGTGTCCGAAGTGGCAACCGGCGTCCAACAACTCTTTATATGCAGGCTTTTGCATTTTCGATAAAGTTTGAAGTTCGAAATTAAGAGTTTGAAGTCTGGAGTCGGACGCTGGAAGTATTCCCTGTTGCAGGGGTGTCTACTTCGCGGGTCGTCGAACGCCGAACTTCGAACTGATTAGCGTTTGGAGAACTGGAAGCGTTTGCGCGCCTTGGGTTTGCCGTATTTCTTGCGTTCTACGGCGCGGCTGTCGCGCGTGAGGAATTTTTTGTCCTTGAGCGGTTTTTTGAACTCTTCGTTCAGTTTCACCAACGCCCGGCTGACGCCCATGCGTACGGCTTCGGCCTGACCCTTGTAGCCGCCGCCGCGCACGTTGATCTTCAGATCGTAAATATTTTCAGCGCCCACCACCAAAAACGGGTCGGTCACATTGTGCTGGATATGCACCTGGGGGAAATACTCGCGGTAATCTTTGCCGTTGACCGAGATGTTGCCTTCGCCTTTCATCAGGTACACCCGGGCGACGGCTGTTTTACGGCGCCCGATGGCATTTATCATTTCCATGTGTATCAGTTATAATTGATGAATGATGAATGGTGAATCGTGCTTGCTGAACCGTCATCGCCCTTGGGCCGGAAGCCGGTTCGGCCTTCAACTTTCAGCATTCAGAATTTGATGGATTCGGGTTTTTGTGCCTCGTGCGGATGTTCGGCGCCGGCGTATACGAACAGGCGCTTGTACACCTGGCGGCCCAGTTTGGTTTTGGGCAGCATGCCTTTGACCGAACGCTCGATGACGCGGCGGGCATCTTTTTCCAACAAAGCCGACGCCAGGGTGAGTCTCAAACCACCGGGGTACAGGGAAAAGTCTTTGTATTCTTTTTGATCCCATTTTTTGCCGGTGAACCGCACTTTGTCGGCATTGATGACGATCACGTAATCGCCCGTATCGGCATGGGGAGTGAAGCTGGGCTTGTTCTTGCCGCGCAGGATACTGGCGATATGGGTGCACAGGCGGCCAACCACCTGATTCTCAGCATCCACCACGTACCACTTATGCTCCGCTTGTTCTTTACTGACGGATTCCGTCCGGTAACTCAGCGTATTCATGCGTATGTGCTGTTAAAAGTTGAAATGTTGAACCTGTAAAAGGGGCTTTTTCAAAAGCGGCGGCAAAGGTAGATCGACATTTCGGATTGTGCAAGGGATTTTAAAAGTTTTTCGGAAAGGGTCGTTTTTCGCAAAGCATTGATAATCAGGCCTTATTTCGCACAAATAAAAAATGACCAATAGCAATATTGGCCATTTTTGCACTGATTTTCAATTCGTTACAACAAAAACTGTCTTTTTGTCCCCTTCATCCGGACTGGCCGGCGCCCAGGGCTTTTTCGATGTGTTTGAACAACAGGTTGAAGTAGCGGTTGCGGTGTTTTTCGCCTTCCTTGCTGATCAGGAGCGAGCGTTTGCGCAATTTGGCAAACCAGCCGGCGGCGTAGCGGGTAAACTCGGGGTCGGTAGTGTGCATAAAATTGGGGTTGTCGAACGTAGCGAAGGCCATGCTGCCTTTTTCCCAATCGAGCAGCACGGTAATGTTGGTATGCGCAATCTCGTTGTGGTAGAGCGTGAACGCGCCGGCCCCGGGTTCGGGTTGGCCGCCGGGCAGAAATTTCAGGCCGGCTTTGGCCATTTCTTTTTGGTGCTGGACCAGTTGCTCGAGTTGTTTCCGGAGCAACTGGGCTTCGCCAGGCCGGGCGAAGGCGGCGCTTTCAGCGCAGTAATCGATCGCGTTGAGGGTGTTGTCCAGCAGGCTGACGGGCCAGAATTCCATACTGGGCACCCGGTTGTAGCCCGCTATAATGGCTTCGCGCAGGTGCGTGATGCGCCGGTTTTCGAGGAAAGAATCGGGGTTGAACAGCTTGTCTTCCCATTCGGGCAGCTCCCAGGTGGTGCGGTTCCACATATAGAGTTTGAAGGCGCTCAGCTCCGGGAAATGCAGGTAATGGAAGATGGGGATCTCGGCGGTGGAATAGTAAATTTCCACACCCGGCAGGCGTTGCGCCCACTGGATGAGGTCGAGAATGGACGACAGATACTGCTCCAGTTGGGTGATGGACTGGCGCATGGCCGGAAATTCGAAGGTAACCTTGCCTTTGTCGGGCTGGAAGATGCTGTCGAGCGACAGGTTGTATTGTTCGGCCAGAAGGGCTATTTCCGCAAGGTCGAGCAGGGTTTCGCCTTTCAGCCGCTTGTACACGGCGCCCAGCCCGAGGTGGAGGGTGTTGGCCAGGTCGTGGGCGGTAATGCCCTTTTGCTGAAGGCGCTCGAACAGGGCGCGTTGGATGTCGTCTGCCGTTTTCATGCGGATTATATTTTGGAAGGGCGATTGTACGGTGTGCGCACAGCAAATGTAAACATTTCACGAAATGTGCAAAACCGGTCGGCTCCGGCGCTGAAATGCCCTGTGCGGTGCAAATTTTTTTCCCCACCGCACCAATGATACACAGCATTTGCCGCTGGGGACCCGCCTTGCCCGGACCTTTGCTTTATCCTCTGTATGCGCAACCAGAGTGGAGCAATCTACCTGAATCATCTTCAAACGTCCTGGCATGGAACACTATTCCGACATCCCGTTCCTTCGCCCTGAGCAACCTGCCTTTCCCGGGTCACCGGCCCCGCATCTCCCCGAAGCATTGTTTTTAGAACGCCTGCACACCCTGTTGCTCGAAAAAGCCTTCGATGCGCGCTACAGCGTGCCGCGCCTGTGCCGCGACCTGGGCATGAGCGCCAGCCGGCTCCACCGAAAACTGGTGGGGCTCACCGGCCAGTCCGCCGTCAGAATTATCCAAAACCTGCGTCTCCAAAAAGCCCGTTACCTGCTCGTCCACCACCGGCAGATGCCGATTGCAGCGGTCGCTTTTGCCTGCGGCTTCGATGACCCCGACTATTTCAGCCGGGTATTTTCACTCCGGGAGGGCATACCGCCCAGCCGGTACCGCAGCGCGGCGCCTTGCTGCGGCACGGCCGCAAAGCCCGGATATTACAGCAGTTAGCCCAGCCGAACGGGCACCGCCGGGCAGCTGAACGCCTCCGGCGCTCCCGTAAGGCCGGCGGTCTGAACCTGGCCGTATTCCTCAACTGCCAAGCCCCGGCGATACCGACGCCGGCCGCTCCGCCTTCGTTTCCAAAGAATCGTTCATGGAGGCGGGGAGGTACCGTCACGGTGAAAGGAGCCTTGCCCGCCGTTCGGAGCCAAGCCGCAAGAGCAAAGGCCGGCTCATCAATATTTCACTAAATGAACTTTTGGCAGAATAATCCAGCCCCAAAAAATTATTTTAACACCATATTTACTGGCTGTTCTGCTATGACTCCAAAATTCGGCGTCAGCGCCAAGGCGCCGGGCTATGTACATATGCAGCAGGCCAACACCACCTTAACATCTGATCAAAACAACCCGTCATGAAAAAATTACTGCTTGCTTCACCTCTTGCGGCCGCGCTTTGCCTGGCTATTTGGCTCACCCAAAGCGGCTGCACCATCCTCGGCTTCGCCGTCGGCGCTTCGCAGGACAACCGCCAGCCCAAACAAGAAATGACGGTCCAGGGTATGGAGATTTATGCGATTAAAGCCCAAACACGGATTACCGTGTACCGGAAAAACCTGGAACCCCTGACCGGTTATTTTAAAGAAGCCGTCCGGATGAATCCTAAAACCGACACGGCCGTGAACGGCATACTCTTGCAACAGAAGAGCGTCGACCACAGAATCCCGCTGGACCAGATCGAGCAGGTGTACGTGCCGGCGCGAAAGGCCACCGGCAAGATCATCGGGGCGGTTGTCGGATTGGCAATCGATGCCGGCCTGTACGTACTTGCCTTGTCCAACCTGGAACTTGACCTCTTCTCCGACTTCGGCGGTTTATGCCCCTACGTGTACAGTTTCGACGGCGCCCGATACCACCTCGACGCCGAATTGTGCAGCGGCGCTTTTTACCCCGCCGCCCAGCGCAGCGACTGGAGCGCCTTGCCGCATCTGCGGGCCGTGAACGGCGCGTACAAGATCAAACTGGCCAACGAATTGAACGAGACCGACTACATCGATCACCTGCGCCTGCTGGTGTTCGAGCACGCCCCGGGCGCCCGCATCTGCCCCTCGGCCGGCGGCGCTTTTATCGAAGTGGCCCAGCCCCGGGGGCCGCGCACGGCGCGTACCGCCGAAGGACTCGAGGTGTCGGGGCTGCTCCGGGCTGCCGATGCGGACTGCTGGCTGAGCAACCCCCTGGGCCGCGACGCCGAGCGCGACCAGGTCGAACTGACCTTCGACAAACCCGCCCATGCGGCCGGCGCCGCGCTGCTGCTGCGCCTGCGCAACACCGACTGGGTAGCCGCGCAATACCGCGCCCTGCTGGCCCTGCACGGCCGGGCGCTGCCGCAATGGTACGACCAACTCCAGTCCAACGCCGCTACCCGAACCGAATGGGAGAGCATGCTGCACCGCGAATGCGACCTGCAAATCCAGGTTTGGGATGGCGTCGCGTGGCAGCCGGCCGGTTCCATACGGCCCGTCGGTCCGGCGGTAGAGCGGGAACTGGCGCTGGAGATCGACCCGAGCGCGATGGCCGGCGAAGTACTGCGCATCCGCCTCGACGTTCCGCCGGGCTATTGGCTCGTCAACACCGTGCAGGCCGATTTTTCGTATGCCCGGGCCACACCGGCGCATACCCTGCTGCCCGAAAATGCAACCACTCCAAACGGGACGAACAACACCGCCGCGCTCCGGCAGGCCGACGGCGCTTTTCTGACCATGCCGGCCCGGGGTGACTGTACGGAAATCGTATTCCGGGCGCCGGTTATCCAGCCCAATCTCGACCGAACCGTACTGGTACACGGCAGCGGCTATTACACCCTGAACACCACAGCCGCGGGCGAACCCCAGGCGGCACTGCTCGACCGCCTGCTTCACGAACCGGGCGCCTATAACCGCTGGCGGCTCCAGACCCTGAACCAGCAGGTAAAGGCCCTGAACGCTCCCGGCCTGCTGCGCTGAGCGCCATGTTGCACCACTGTAACCTGTTCGGACATGACAAAATACCTGTTGCCCGCCCTTTTCCTGGTTGCCCTGCACCGGCTTTGCGCGCAGTCGGCTACCCAACAGCCCACACCGCTCGGCATCTGGCGCACCACCGACGATCAGACCGGCGAGGTCAAAAGCCATATCCTGATCTTTGAAAAGGACGGCAAACAGTTCGGCCAGGTGATCAAGGTGATGCGTCCCGGCATCAACCACCTGTGCGACAAATGCGACGGCGCCCGCCACAACCAGCCGGTGCTCGGCATGGTCATCATCGAAAATATGGTGTTTCGCGAGGGCTATTGGCAGGGCGGGCGGGTGCTGTTCCCCAAACAAGGCCGATGGTACCCGCTGAAATACTGGCTCCAGGCCGGCAACCCCAACCGCCTGGTCGTGCGTGGCTCCTTCGGGCCGTTTTACCGGACCCAGTACTGGGACCGTGTGGAGTAAACCGTTTGCTTTTCAAATACCTCCAAACCTATTCATCATGAAAAACGGAAAACTAATTGCCTGCTTCCTGTTGTTCTCCGGCAGCCTGTACGCCCAGGCGCCCGGTAGCCTCGACGACGCGTTTGGCGCCGGCGGAATAGTCGTAGAAAACCAAGGTTTTTCCACCGACCAATGTTGGATAGCCAGCGGGGCGCCCGGCAACAAAATACTCATGGCCGGCAGCGTTATTGCCGGCGCCGGCAACCAGTTTGCCGTACTGCGTCTGCTGGCCGACGGCACACCCGATTCCAGTTTTGGTTCGGGCGGGCGGGCACTTTTCAACAACGGCGGTACATCTTACGCTGTGGCCCAGCAAGCCGACGGGAAGATCATCCTCGCCGGATTTACCCACTCGGGCAATGCGGCAAACGCCGACGATAATTTCGCCGTCGTGCGCCTGCTGCCCGACGGCAGCCGCGACCTCTCCTTTATTATTTACGCCCTCGATGACGGCCAAAACCTGAATAATTATGCCACCAATATCCTGCTCCAAACCGACGGGAAGATCATCCTCACCGGCATGACCCTGTACCCCGACGGACGCCGGGCGCCTACCATGGTGCGCCTGAAGCCCGACGGCTTTGTCGATTATTCGTTTGGCAACCTGGGTTGGGCAAACGGGCCGTCTGTCGAGACCAATTACAGCAGTTTGCGGCAAAGCGGCGCCGTGTTGTTGCCCGGCGGACAAATCCTGATCGCCTCCGGCCAAAGGAATCCCGTAACCGGCGGCGACGACCCCTGGCTGCTGCAGTACGACTCCGGCGGCGACCCGGATACCAGCTTCGGCGACCACGGCGAACGCCTGCTTGCGCATCCCGGCAACGACGCCGTTTATAAGTTGTACCGGCAAAGCGGCTCGTTCCTGCTGGGCGGCTCCACCGCAACCGGCATCGCCTCCGACGCACTGATTGCCCGCCTCTTGCCCGACGGCACGCCCGATTCGTCGTTTGCCGGCGACGGCTTTCGCGAAGTGTCGCTCGGCGCAGGACTCGATTTCGTTTACGATGTCAAAAACGGCCCGGGCAGTCAAATTTTTGCCGCTGTGCTCAACACCCAACCGGGTCCGAATAACACCAACGCCGGTGTGTTGCGGCTGAATAATGCCGGTGACTCGCTGGGGTATTCGCCAACGACGTTTGGCGGTTCGAGCGGTGTTTCGGCGCGCGCGCTGTTCTTTCCATCCTTACAAACCGTAATGCTGGCCGGCGGCGCCGACGCGCATTTTGCCCTGGCCCGGTTTGCCCTCGACGGCAATGTGGACTCCACGTTTGGCGGCAACGGCGCCCTGCTTATCCCGTCGTCGGGCGCCGACGACCAGTGGTTCGACGTCGCCGTATTGCCCGACGGCAGCAGCGTGGCCGCCGGTATTGTTTTCCAGACCGACGCCAACCGCTTTGCCCTGGGCCGCTATCTGCCCGACGGCCAACCCGACCCGGCCTTTGGCCTCAACGGTCTGGTGAGTCCCGACCTGTTCAACGGCCGGGAAGAAGCCTACGCCCTGGCCGTGCAACCCGACGGCAGGATCGTGCTCGGGGGCACGGCCTGGAGCAGCAGCCAGACCGGTATACGTTTTGCCCTGGCCCGCTTCAGCCCTGCGGGCAAGCCCGACAGCACGTTCGGCAACAAGGGTTTTACGGCGCAGTCGATGGGATTGCCGGGCTTTCCGGAAAACGCCAGCTGCGTATCGGTGGCCCTGCAGCCCGACGGCAGGATCGTGGCCGGCGGATCCCTGGAAAGCGGCGGTTTTGCCCTCATGCGTTTTTTGCCCGACGGAACACTGGACCCCGCTTTCGGGACCGGCGGGAAAGCCGAAACGCAATTCTCCGGATACTACAACGTGAACCTTCGGAAGGTGCTCGTGTTGCCGGACGGAACAATACTCGCTGCGGGATATGGGTTGGAACTGGCATCGGACCATTCGCATTTTATCACCATGCGCTACCTGTCCGACGGCGTCGTGGACACGGCATTTGGCGACCAAGGCGCTGCGATCACGGATTTTGGTCCTTCCACGTCTTCCTTCGCCGCCTCGGCAGCCGTCTTGCCCGGCGGCAGTATCGCTTTGCTGGGCGGTTCCATCGACTCCAATGTCACCGTTCGGGTCGCCTTGGCGCGTCTGCTCCCCAATGGGATGCCCGATCCGGCCCACAACGCCCGATTATACGAGGTTCCCGGCGCTACGCTGGCCTTCGCCCTCGATGCGACGCCGCAGCCCGACGGCAAACTCCTGCTGGAAGGCTATGCCAGTGGCAAGGGGTTCGTGCTGCGCCTGCGCGAAGACGGCCAGATCGATTCCACCTTTGGCGATGCCGGCTTTTTTATCCTGACAGATGCCGCCAACCGGTATTCCGCCATAGCCGGTGCGCTGCAAGCCGACGGCAAACTGCTGGTGGCCGGTTCGGCCAGCGACGCGCTGCAATCGGATCACCTGCTTTTTCGCCTGCTCACCGGTGTCAGCGTCGGCGTCATCGACGCGCCGGCAGCGCATACGGCGCCGCTGCTTTACCCAAATCCGGTCCGGGACCAACCATTAACCGTCGAATACGAACTGCCCGTCGGTTCAACGGTCCAAATCGAACTGCTGGACCTGCAGGGTCGATCCCTGGCCCGGCTGCTCGACACGGTACAACCCGCCGGCAAAAACCGCGAAACGCTCCGGCTACCCGCCGGCCTGGTCGCCGGCATTTATTTGGTCGATATCCGGACAAACCGGGGGAATGCGGTGGTCCGGTGCGCCGTTCGCTAACCCGATTTTTTGACGCAATTAAGATCGAAAATCATGAAGGCCATTCTCTTCCTTATCGGTTTCGGTTTATTGGCCATTTCCGCCTGTAAAAAAGGCGCGGATTGTTCCGGCAAATCAGCCCTGCCCATCTCGGTCGGTGGCTATGAAGCATCGTTTGATTCGGCGGGACATTTGATCGAGCTGTACAGATTTTATCCGGGCACTCCATCCGGACCATACCAGGTGCCGTCGTACAGCGAAACGTACACCTTTAAACGGACAGCCGATAGCATCGAATTATTGTATAAATTTGACACGAGTATTACCCGGAAGTACATCCTGAAACTCGACACACAGGGCAGGTGTGTGGAAAAAAACGGGCGGGATCGCTTTTTCTATTCGGCAGATGGCTATTTGTCGGAGATCATTTTCCAGGATAACGGCATCGATACGGCACGCCTGGAATATCAGGACGGTAATTTGTTCCGCTACACCGACGCCAAAGGCAGTATTGCATTCGAATACGCCAACGAACCTGATACGCTTCCCTGGTCAGCCCAATTTTTACCGCTGGAATATGTCCTCGAATGGGGCATTTTCCTCGATTGTTTCGGCAAGCCGAATAAGAACCGCCTGATTCGCTACCGGGTTGTTTCGACACATAATGGCACAGATAAGGAATATCCTGTCACCTACCAGTACGATCCATGCGAGCGGCTAATCCGGTTGGGTCAGTTCAGTTTTGGGTATGCTGACTAAAGCTTCAACGGCCGTCAAACACCACAATCCGTTCACAAACAAAACGCATTAGCAATGAACAGGTGCAATCCAACAGAAAAAATCCGGGCGGCTGTGCTGCAATTGTTGCTGGCCTGCTGGTTGCCCATCGCGTTATTTTCGCAGGGCAATGCTGAAACCTGGCCTTACCGGTACGCCGTTTGGGGCGGCGGTGCCTACAACCTGGTTGTCGGCGACGACTTTCGATCCGGTATAGGCTTCCTGTTCGGGGCCGAATTCAGACTAAAAGAAAAAAACATCTGCCTGTCGGTGCAAGCAGCATCGCAGTCGCCGGGTCCGCATTACTATAAAAGAAAAGGAGTGAGCGGGGAGTTCGGCCCGGCGATCAAGTTCTTTTCCCAAGGCAAGCTCACAGGCCGGATCAGCCATGCATACTGGGGTTTTGATTTTCGATTGGGCCGGTCGGCCTACATCGATCTTTTAAATGAAACCGCAAAGCGCCGCTGGTTCAAAGTCATGTTGCGCTTTGGCTATCAGTACACCAGTGGAAAGTTCTTTTTCGAACTGGGCTTGCCTTTTGGTCTCCAATTCGTCCATATAAGTTCCCCGGGAAGTTTCTATGGAGATTATCAAGATAACTCGGTTGTTGTCCAGCCCTTGATCATGGCCGGCTATTGTTTTTGAACCGTCTTCCTTCTTCACCGTAAATTCATTCGCGCACCTATGCAAAAATATCGGCTTTATCCGCGCCTGCTGACCCATGGCATTTTACTGGCCCTCCTGGGTGGATTATTCGGCTGTTACAGCCAGCGCGAGCTCAACAACGCAAGGCTGAATGTAATTCCGCTGAATGCCCTCCACTTTTACGCGGTCACGCCTCCCGCCAACCAAAAGGATACATACGAGTTACTGGGTTCTATCGATCTCTCGCCCAAGGCCTTGCCCGCCGGCATGTGGGCGCTGCAGGGGGTGAAAACGGATTCCACTGCGCTCGCAGCGCATTTCAAGCGCGTCGACCGTGCTTTTATGCAACAATTTTTTGACAAGAAAAAACGCCAACACCAGGAAGATGTGCTGATACATGTAAGCCCCGAAACCGCCGCCGCCTGGAAGGACTCCGCCTGGACCACGCTGCCATTCGCGCAGATCGCCCGGATCGAGGTATTCGAGTATGACGCTGGAAAAACCGTCGGGCTGGTGCTGGGTACGCTGGTCGGCACCGTCGGGGTAATGGCAGCCATTGTGGTTGCCACCTGTAGTTGCCCCTACGTGTACACCGACACGCCCGGCGGCATCCAACCCCTGGGCGAGCTCTACGCTGCGGCGGCCTACCCGCAACTGGAACGCCACGACTGGCTTCTGCTTCCGAATCTCCAGGCGCCAGATCAACAGTACAACATCACCATTGCCAACAAACTCCACGAAAACCAGCACAACAACCTGCTCGAACTCGAAGTGATCGATCACGCACCCGGCCAGCCCCCCCTGTTCGACAAATACGGACGCCTGCACACCCTCGCCATCCCCCGGCCGCCGCTGGCCGCCGCCGATGCAGCCGGGCACGACGTGCTGGATGCCGTATCGGTCGAAGACGGGCGCGTGTTCAGCGGCGACCCGCAAAACGACCGCCCCGACGCCAACGAGCGCGTCCAACTCACCTTTGCCAAACCCGCCGGGGCCCAACAGGCCAAACTCCTGATCAATGCCCGGAACAGCGCCTGGCTCAATTACATCTACTACCAGTTCCAGGACGAACTCGGCGTGTACGGCCCCCGCATCCGCGAGCAATATCGCCGCAAATCGGCCACCGAAAACCAGGCCTGGCTCGACCGCCAAAAAATACCCCTGGCCGTCTGGCTGGAAACCGCGCCCGGGCGATGGGAAAAAATGGATTACTTCCAACCGATCGGCCCCCTGGCGCTCCGGAACGACGTGCTGCCCATCGACCTCCGTCGCGTGCAGGGCGATTCGTTGCGGCTGCGGCTGGAGTACGGTTTTCATTTCTGGGAAATCGACTACGTTGCCCTCGATTGCTCGCCCGACGCGCCGGTAACCCGCCAAACGCTCGCCCCTTTGTCGGCTGTCACTCAAACCGGCGAGGATGTGACTGCAGCCCTCTCCGCTGACGACGACCGCTATTACGACCAGCCGCATATCGGCGACGAGGCCCGGGTCTCATTTGCAGCGCCGCCGCAACGGCCGGGCACGGAGCGCACGGTCATCCTGCACGCCAAAGGCCATTACGACATCCGGTACGAGCCCGCCGCGGGCCGGCCCAACCTTTTCCGCCTGAAGGCCTGGGACAAGGAGAATGCCCTGCCCCGGCTGTCGCGCCGGCGCTGGATAGAGGCGGGAGCCTTTGCCTCGAACGCATCATTTTAGCACCATAACTGACAAATGACCTATGGGAAACAGGTTGAGACCTTCGTTTATCACCGGCTGGCGCTTTCGGTGGCTGGAATTGCAGTTGCTGTTTCGGCTCGCGCAAACGGCTTTCCGCTTGTATCCGCGTCGCAGCGATGCCTGGCAAGCCCTGCGCCGGCAAATTGCCGTGCACCGGGAATACCGGCGGCTCTGCCACCTGACCAAGGCGGTACGCGTGGGTGAACGGACCATCGTCCAGTTGTCCTTCCCGCACGTGCACAGCGCCGCCGCGGAGGTGTTGGCAATCAATGAACTGCTGCACCGCGTGCCGGTTAACGGGCGGCGCCCCGGCTTGAACAAACTGTTTCTGGCCATCACCAAAAAATGCTCACTCCAATGCGCGCATTGCTACGAATGGGATGCCCTGAACGGCCGCGAACGCCTGTCGGTCGGCGATGTGCTGGGTATAATCCGGAAGTTTCAGGCTGAAGGCGTCGCCACCGTCGAACTCACGGGCGGCGAGCCGCTCAACCGGTTCGACGATCTATTGCACATCCTGGGGACAAGCGATACCCGGCAAAGCGATTTTTGGGTCACCACTTCGGGTTACCGCCTCACGGCAGCGCGCGCCGGCGCCTTGAAAGCGGCGGGCCTCGTGGGCGTCGCGATCAGCCTCGACCACTGGGATGCCGCGGCGCACGATGCGTTTCGCGGCCTGCCGGGGAGTTTCGAGTGGGTGCGCCTCGCCGTTCAACATGCCCAAGCGGCGGGCCTCGCCGTGTGCCTGGAATTGACGGCGCTGCGCACGTTTTGTACGCCCGAGCACCTCTGGCGCTACGCGCGCCTGGCGCGGGCCTGGGGCGTGCACCTGATCCGCATCCTGGAGCCACAGGCGGTGGGGCATTTTGCCGGGCAGGATGTGCTGCTGCGACCGGGTGAAATCGCCGCGCTGGAGGCCTTTGTCGGCGAAATCCAGCACAGCCGCGCCTGCCGTGATTTTCCGGTGGTGGAATACTACGCGCCGCATCAGCGCCATGCCGGCTGCTCGGGCGCGGGGCGGCGGTTTATGTACGTCGATACCGATGGCGGCATGCATGCCTGCCCCTTTTGCCGGCATACTTGTGGCAATGCGGTAGAAGAACCGGTAGCCGGCGGTATCCGGCAGATGGCACAAGCCGGCGGCTGCCACCAGTACGATACGGCCCACTAGCATTCGCAAAAAATAATGGTAGATATTTTAACTCGTTGTCAATGAATACCAAACTGCTCAGTCTGCTTTTTCTGCTCCTGTCCTGCACGCTGAACAGCCAGGAGAGTCACCCGGCTGCGGGTGAGAAGGGTGTCGACCCGGTCAAGACCCCAAATTCGGTGCGCATTAATGCGTCTTCAACGCGGGCCGTCATCATAGGCATTTCCGATTACCAGGACAAAAATATCCCGGATCTGCAATTCGCCCACCGCGACGCCGAGGCATTTGCCGCCTGGCTGAAAAGCTCCGCCGGCGGCCAGGTACCGGCTGAAAATATTCAGTTGTTGACCAATGAGCAGGCCTCTATCGGCCAAATTGCCCTGGCGCTTACCTGGTTGCTGGAAGAATGCAAGCCTGGCGACCGCGTTGTTATTTATTTCAGCGGTCACGGCGATGTGGAAACGAAGACGGCCTTTCAACTGGGTTTTTTGCTCTGTTGGGATTCACCGGCCCAGAACTATATGGCCGGCGGTTTTTCGTTGTACAACCTGCAGGCTGTTATTTCTACGTTATCCGCCAATCAGGTCCAGGTGACGGTCATCACCGACGCCTGTCACGCGGGCAAACTGGCCGGAAACACTGTCGGCGGCGCGCAGATCACCGGCGCCAACCTGGCCAGACAATTTGCCAACGAGTGCAAAATACTTTCTTGCCAACCCAACGAGTTTTCGCTCGAAGGCACGCAATGGGGCGGCGGGCGCGGAGCATTCTCGTACCACCTCCTGGAAGGATTGACCGGCCTGGCCGACAAAAATGGCGACCAGGCCGTTTCGCTCTACGAGATCGACCGCTACCTCGGCGACCAGGTGCCCGCCGAAACCGCTCCGCACCCGCAGATGCCTTTTTCGGTAGGCGACCGCCAGACGGTGCTGGCGCTGGTGGACAAATCTGCACTCGCCGCCCTGCAAAAAACCAAAGCCGGTCAGGCCCCGGTGCTGGCGGCTACAGGCTCCAAAGGATTCGAGGCTGCCTTCCTGTCTGCGTCAGACTCGCTGTCGAACGCCATTTTTCGGGCGTTCGAACGCGCGCTTGACCGGGGTGCATTGCTTGATGCCGATGCCGAAGGCGCCAGCGCATACGCCCTTTACCGCCAATCGCTGGACCGGGACGAACTCCTTCCCCTGCGTAACCTCATGCGCCGCAACCTGGCTGCAGCCCTGATCGACGAAGGCCAGCAAGCGCTTAACGCCTTGCTTGAAAGCGATCCTTATGAAATCAACACCTGGCAATTCAACCCCCAGAAATACGCGCACTACCCGACGTATCTGGAAAAAGCCCTGGAGCTTCTGGGCGCCGGACACTATATGGCCAAAACCCTGGAAGTAAAAAAAATGTACTTCGAGGCTTATCTCCTCGCCCGCAGCCTGACCGACGCCGAACTCGAAAAAACCGCCCGCGATTCGATCAAGGAACTGGCCAAAACCAAGCTGCTCAGCGCCGTAAACCTGGAGCCATCGGCAGCCTATGTGTATCATGCCATCAGCAGTTTGTATAATTGGAACAGTCCCGTGCAGGTTGATTCGCTGGTCAAGTATGCGCAACTGGCGCGGACTTATTCGCCCAACTGGCTGCTACCCTACATCGACGTGGCTGCCGAATACTCCTATTCACTCAACGATCTGGCGCAAAGCGAACATTGGCTGACCGAAGCGATGAAAATCGATTCGGCATCGTACCTCGTGCTGGAGCGGCTTTCCTGGCTCCGCCAGTGGCAAAACCGCACATCGGAAACCCTGGATTTGTGCCGGCGCATGAAAGCCCTGCGTCCCGACCTGTTCAACGCTTACGCCACGGCCGGCGCGACACACCTGATGCGCAAAGAATTCACCGAAGCAGAAGACGATTTTAAACGTGCACTCACGCTTTCGGGCAGCGTCATCAACAATTGGGTATATCCCTTTATGATCGATCTTTATCTGAAGACCCGGCGAGTGGGGCAAGGGCTGGCGCTGGCCCAGGCATATCTCAAAAACGATTCGACCGAGGTTTTGCACAAATCTCATATGATGATCCAGGTGACCCTGCATTTCCGCGCCACCCGCCAATACGACGCCTTGGAGCAATGGTCGCAGGAACTGGGCCGCCTGAACGCAGTGGGTCAGCACCTGTCCGTTTCGTATATTTTCCAGGGCATGGTCAGTATCCTCCGGGACAGCAATTATGAAAAAGGGCGTGTACTGTTGCAAAAGGCTGTAGAGACCGACCCGGACAACCGTATCCTTCAACTTTTCTTTGACGAATACAGCGCCGAGATCGCCTGGCGGGAAGGTCGTTTTTCCGTAGCCGACAGTCTTTTTAAACAGGCATTGGGCCTGACCGGCCTAACCGCACTCGACGATCGCAAGGATTTGATGCGCGAAGAGATCGGTTTTCGTTATGGCGAGTTTTTGTTGCAGCAAAAACGCTTTACCGAAGCGCTGGCCCAATTCCAACTGCTCTGCGCCACCGAGCCGCTCGGCTACTTCGGCTATTACGGCCTGGCCTTGTTTTTTGCGCAAAAAGGGCAGAAAACGGCCGCACTTGACAGGCTTGAACAAGCCCTCGACCGCTGGTATCCGCTTTCCGAGCCGATTAATCAGGAGCCGCTGTTCAAAAAAATCCGCCGAACAAAACGCTTTACTGCCCTGATGGCCAAACACTTTCCGGTTCCCGACTAATTGCCACCTGTGCCATGACGACCGAAGATACCCACCAAATCGAACGACTGATCCGCATCAGCAAACAGCGGCCGCTGCTGCCTGAAACATTTGTCCCCTGGGACGAACCCGAACGGGACGAGCATGTCTTGTTGCCGGAAAAACTGGTCTCGCTGGCCGGTCTGCCCGTCTACAATTCCATGACGCCCGGGCAACAACGCGCCCTGGCCCGCCGCGAAGTGGCGCAAGCCATGTACGCCTATTGCTGGTCGGAAGGCCTGTTCTGCCTGTTTATGACCCGTTACATGCTGCACCGGCTGCCCGACGACCTGGAGCGGCGATTCCTGCTGCGCGAGGTGATGGAGGAATGCCGGCACCAGGATATGTTCGCAGCGGCCATCGAAAAACTGGATGTGCGACCGGTGCCTGTCACCCGCTTTCAGCGGCTGGTGGGCAGCCTGACCGTGCGGTTTTTTCCACCCGATCTCGCATTTATGTCGTGTATTGCCGTGGAAATGATGGCCGATCGATATGGCGATCATCTGCGGCGCGAAGCCATGGAATTTCCGGTGTTGCAAAAGGTGGCGGAGTTGCACAACATCGAGGAAGCGCGGCATATCCTGTTCACCAAGGCATTGTTGAAACGGTATACCGAAAACGCGGGGTTTTGGCGCAGCACCTTGTACAGCCTGGTCGTGTTGCTCAATATGCGGTTTTTCCAAAGCACGTATGTCCGCAGCGAAATCTACCGGTCGGTTGGCCTGCCGCACCCCGCGCGCATCCGGCGGCAAGCCTTCCGGCAGTACCAGACGCGCTTTGCGGCCGAATGTTTGGACAGTGTCCGGGCTTTTGTGCGTAGTTTTAATGGTTTTAATTTTCTCACGCGTCCGCTGTGGCGCCGGATCCTGAAAATAGAGGCATGAAAAGGTCAAAAATCGCCGATTTATCGGTTTATCTGCCCGAGCGCGTGGTGCTGAATGCCGAATTGGAAAACCGCGTTGCGGCCTTGCCGGCGGGCAGCCTCGAACGCCTGTTCGGCATCCGGGAGCGGCGGTTTGCGGCGCCGGCCGAACAAGTGTCGGACCTCGCAGCGCGTGCGGCCCGGCCCATCGTGGAGCGCACTGGCGCCGACCGGATCGGATTCCTGATCTTCGCCGCGGCCTGTTCCGACCTGATCGAACCGGCTACCTGCAACATCGTGCAGGTCAAACTCGGCCTGCGCTGCCCGGCTATGGATGTGAAAAACGCCTGCAACAGCTTCACCACCGGACTGATGACGGCCAGCAGCCTGATCGCCGCCGGGGTGTGCGATACGGTGCTGGTGGTGAACGGTGAAAAACTGAGCGATGCCATCCGGCTCGACCTGACCGATACGACCCTGCTCCGCCAGCACCTTGCCGCGTATAGCTTTGGCGACGCCGGCGCCGCGGCCCTCGTGCAGGCAACGGAGGAAAACGGCAGCGGGTTTCAGTTCCAGCGGTTTATGACCCGGGGCGAACACTGGCCCCTGTGTATGATCCCGGGCGGCGGATCGTTGTTTCCCCATACGCCCGACAAGCATTATTTCGAAGGTTACACCACCGGGTTAAAAGATGCCCTGATGGACGCTGCGCGCGATTTTTTCCACGACGGCCTGCGCGAAGCCGGCTGGGCGCCCGGCGATATCCGGCATTTATTCACCCACCAGGTGTCCGTTGAATCCTCGCAGCTGATCTGTCAGGTGACGGGTATCGACCCTGCCCGGAGCGAGGAGGTATTTCCCCTGTTGGGCAACACGGCCGCCGCGTCGATCCCCGTGGCCATGTTTCAGCGCTTCAACCGCGGAGAAATACGCGCCGGCGACAAAGTGGTCCTGCTCGGACTGGCGGCAGGGGTGAGCGTTTCACTGCAATTGTTGATCTGGTAATCGACTGCTCCGTTTATGTTCACGACTTCGCTACTCGACCTGCTGCAACAACACCCGCCCGGCGCCACCGCCATCGTGCAGGGTAACAACGTCATTACCACAGGCACGCTGCTGGATGAAAGCCAACGGCTGGCCGCGGGACTCCAAAGCCTGGGCCTGCAAGCCGGCGATACGGTGGTGCTGGCCGCGCTGCCCGACGCGGGGTTTATCCGGATCGTATACGCGGCCATGTGTTGCGGGCTCCACCTGGCAGTTATCGATCCGGAGATGGGGCGGGACAACTACCGCGAAAAGCTGCGGCAGTTGCAGCCCCGTTGGGCCTTTGTAGACGCCCGGCTGTTGTTTTTGCAGGAACACCCCTGGTTGCGCCGGCTGTACTTCGCCTGGTCCAAAAAAGGGGTGTATTTCCCTGCCGGTTCGGGGGTGCGGGTGATCGCTACCGGCCCGCCGATTCCGCTCCGGCAACCACACACGCGCCTGCAACGACTTTTCAACCGGCCACCCAGCCCCGAACAAGTGCCGGCACAGTTGCCCGACGGCACCGAGTTCCTGATCACGTACACCTCCGGCACCACCAGTACGCCCAAAGGCGTGGTGCACAGCCTCGGTGCGCTCACTGCGAGCATCGGAGCGATCGCCCGGCTGTTCGAGGGCAGCCAAAATCGCCGGTTGGCCACCCATCTGCCCTATTTTGCGCTTATCGCGTTGCAGGCGGGAATGGAAGCGCACTTGTGGAACCACCGCTGGAGTGCGGCGCGAAAACTGCGTTTTATCGAAAAACACGGCATTACCACGCTTTTCGGCCCGCCCTGCGACTACCTGCCCCTGGTTGAATGGTGCGAACGCAAGGGCCGACAACTGCCGGCCTGCCTGCAACACCTCAGTTTCGGTTCGGCGCCCGTGCACCGGGCTTTCCTCGAACGCCTGATCGCTGTACTGCCGCCGCATGTACGGCTGGATTGCCTGTACGGCATGACCGAAAACCTGCTGGTAGCCCGCATCGACGGGCGTGAAAAGGCGCAACTGCCCACCCTGGAGGGCGATATTTTGGGTTACCCGGCGCCCGGTGTGGAACTCCGGCTGGCCGCCGACGGCGAAATCCTTGTGCGCTCACCTCAAACCTATACCCGCTACCTGCACCTCGACGGGCGCGACGCCTGGCATGCCACGGGCGACCTGGGTTGTTTCGACGCCGCAGGGCGGCTGGTACTCACGGGCCGGAAAAAAGACATGATCATCCGCCGTAATTTCAACCTGTACCCGGGTTTGTACGAACCTACGATCAACCGTATTCCGGGCGTGGTGGAGTGCGCCTTTGTCGGTGTTTACGACCCCGAAAAACACGACGAAACCGTGGCGCTTTTTGTGGAAACCCAGCGGCCCATCACTGCCACAGCCTTGCGCCGGGCGCTGGAAGCAGGCGAGTTCTCCATCGACCGCGAGGCGCTGCCCGATGTGATCCTTTTTACCGAACTCCCGCGCCGGGGCCGGCAAAGCAAAGTAGATAAAGCGGCGCTGCGGCAGCGGCTGCTTTCAGAAAAAACAAACCGACGCACATGAAAATCTTCATCACGGGCGCAACGGGCTTTATCGGTTCGTGGCTCGTGCGGCATTTCGCTGCCCGGGGTTGGGTGGTCTGCGCTGCGGGTCGCAGCGATGCGCCGCCTGCTTTGCGGGCGCTTGCTACCGACTACCTGTGCAGCGATATTCGCCGGCCGCTGCCGGTCCGGGAAGTCGATGCGGTGGTGCACGCGGCGGCGCTGACCTCCGACACGGCGACTGCCGCAGCGTTGCAGGCCGCCAATGTGGACGGGGTACGGCATGTATATGAAGCCACGCGCGAAAGCCCGGTTTTTGTGTATGTGTCCTCTTCTTCGGTATATGCGTACCACCCGGAAGCGCACGCCGAATCGGAAATGGCGGACTACGCGGCGTTGTCGCCCTATGGCCGCTCGAAACGGCTGGCCGAAGACTGGCTGTTGCGGCAAGACTGGAGCCGGCGCACGCTCATCGTCCTGCGGCCCAGGGCCGTATACGGTCCCGGCGACCGGGTGCTGCTTCCGCGCCTGCTCCAGTTGGTACGCGGGCGGGGCATTTTCCTGCCGGGCGATATGCGGGTGCTGTGCTCGCTTACGCATGTGGACAACCTTTGCGCGGCGGTTTCCAGCGCGGTCGCATTTGCGCAAAAGCGTCCCGGCGGCGTGCATGTTTTCAATGTAGCCGACGCGGCGCCGTACGTCCTGCGGGAGGCCGTGCTGGGGCTGTTGTCGGGCGTTTATGGCCGCGAACTGGCGGTGACCGCCCTGCCCCTTGCCCCCCTGCGCCGCTTGGGGCAAGTGATGGAATGGTTGCGCCTGCCGGGTCCGTTTACCCGGTTTGGTCTCGCTGCTGCTTCCCAACCCTGCGTACTCGACACACAAGGCATTGCCCGGGTGCTTGGGTTTATTCCGGAACAAAATTTATGGCGTGCCATACCCAACATCGGCCGCTGGGTAAATACCATTGGGTTGACAGCCGTACGGGCTGCCAGCGCGTGTTTGCCCTGGCATGAAGCGATTTCATCTGAACCAACTTTACTTGAAAATCACCATGCGAAATACCATCATCCTGCTCCTTAGCAGCTTACTCGCCGCCGCATTACCGGCTCAAACGCCCACCCAAACCATCACCGGGCTGGTGCTCGATAAAGACTCCGGCCAGCCGCTGCCGGGCGCCACGGTCAAGATCAGCGATGCGCAACCCGTTATCGGGGCCATTGCCGACGCCGAGGGGAAATTTATCCTGCCGAACGTGCCCGTCGGCCGCCAGCAGATCCAGTGCACGTATTTCGGGTACGAACCCTACCTGAGCGACCCGTTTATTGTCAACTCCGCCCGCGAAACCTACCTGCCGATTGCCCTGACCGAAGCCGTGGTGGCCACGAAGGAAGTTGTGGTGACGGCCCGCCGCCGCGGCAATGAACCGATCAACGACCTGAGCCTGCTCAGCACCCGCTCCTTTTCGGTCGACGAGACCCAGCGCTATGCCGCCAGCGCCAACGACCCCGGCCGCATGGCGCAGGGGCTGCCGGGCGTGCAACCCAGCCGCGACAACCGCTCCGACATCGTGGTGCGCTGCAACTCGGGCATCGGCTTGTTGTGGCGGCTCGAAGGCATCGATATCCCCAACCCCAACCACTTCGCCCGGCGCGGCTCGAGCGGCGGCGGCATCACGATCTTTTCCATCAGCATGCTCGGCAATTCCGACTTCAGCACAGGCGCTTTTCCGGCCGAATACGGCAACGCGTACAGCGGGGTGTTCGACATGCACTTTCGGAAAGGCAACCCCGAGAAACGGCAATACACCTTCCGGGCGGGCATGCTGGGGCTCGATTTCAGCACCGAGGGCCCGTTCCGCACGGGCGGCGACGCCACATACCTGGTCAATTATCGCTATTCCACGCTGGGGATTCTCAACAAAATGGGCCTGCACCTGGTGGGCGAACGCGTGGACAACACCTTCCAGGACCTGTCGTTCAACCTTTATTTCCCCGGGAAAAGCAGAAAACACCTGTTCTCCGTATGGGCCATCGGCGGGCTCAGCCACGAGCAGGAAAACGCGGTGGAAGGCGTAGACAACTGGAAATCGTACGACGACTATTACACCCGCGATTTCGACACCGGAATGGGCGCCGCGGGCATCACCCATACCGTGCTGATCGGCGACGACGCTTACCTGAAAACCAGCGTGGCAGCCATGGGTCAGGCCATCGATTGGCGCAACGACACCCTGAACACCGAACAGCGCGCCTTCACCGTCAACGACGAGCAGTACCGCGAAGGCCGGTACGTGCTGGCTTCCTATTTCAGCAAAAAATTCAACCCGAAAGTAGCGCTGAAAACAGGCTTCTTCCTCACCGCCATGCCCTACACCTTCGAACGCACAACACTCGGCGACACCACGGCGCTCGCCGCCGCCGGCACCACCTCGATGGTGCAGCCCTATGTGCAGTTCCGTTTCCGGCCGACGGAAAAACTGACCCTGAATGCCGGCGTGCACGCGCTGTTTTTCCAATTGAACAACACCAGCAGCATCGAGCCGCGCCTGGCGTTGAAATACCAAATGACCGAAAAACAATCGATCAGCCTGGCATGGGGCATCCACGGGCGGGTGTTGCCGCTGGGCAACTATTTCACCCGGCTCGGTGGTCAGGAAGTGAACCGGAACACCGGCCTGCTGAAAGCCCAGCACTTCGTGGCCGGATACGACCTGTTGCCGGGCACCGCCTTTCGCATTCACCTCGAAGCCTATTGGCAGCGCATGTACGATGTGCCCGTGGCCGCCAACCCGAAAAGCAGCTGGAGCATCCTGAACACGATCGACGGTTTTGCCAAATATGCCTTGAGCAACGCCGGCAAGGGCCGGAACACCGGGCTCGACCTGAGCGTGGAAAAATCGTTCACCCGCGGCATGTTTTTCATTTTTGGCGCATCCGTTTCCCGGTCGCGCTACACCGATGCCGCGGGGCGCGAGCACCACACCGTGTTCGACAGCGGGGTGTCGGCCACCTTCACGGGCGGCAAAGAATGGACCTTCCGCAACGCCTCGGTGCTTCAGCTGGGGCTGAAAATGCTGTACAACGGCGGCCAGCGCCTCACCCCGCTGTTGCCCGGCCAGGTGGTGTCGCGGTATGCGCAGGAGCCGCTGCTCGACGACAGCCGCGCCTTTGAAGAACAGGTGCAGGCCTATTTCCGCCCCGACCTGCGCCTTGCGTTCCGGAAGAACAACCCGCATGCAGCGTGGTCGCTCGCACTCGATGTGCAGAATGTGCTGAATCGCCGCAATATCGACGCGCTCAACCGCAACTATGATCCCGACCTCAACCAGTGGGTGTTCCGCAAGCAGTCGGGCGCTACGCCGGTATTGTCGTTTCAAATCGATTTATATCACGTTGGTAGCATTGGAGCGGCACATCCTCAAAAACACATCTGGCGGCCGGTGTGTTTTACCACCGGTCGCCAGATGTGTTTAACGCCATTTCTACCTGTTCACAGGCGTCTGTTTTTAAAAAAATAAGCGTTCAGGCAGCAAAAATCCGTTGTCTTGCATCTGGAATCCGCGTACCTTCGGAAAAATTCCGCCCCGCGCCGAAGCACCTGAAAACAGCCATTCATCGTAACCGCCCATATTGTTGAGCGAACAAGATCTTATCCAGGGCTGTCTGCGCGGGTCCGCGCAGTGCCAGCGTCAGTTGTACGAGCAGTTTGCCGGCAAGATGTATGCGGTATGCCTGCGGTATGCGCGCAGCTCGTCGGATGCGGCGGATATTCTCCAGGAAGGTTTTGTCAAAGTGTTTACCAAGCTGAACCAGTTTCAGTTTCAGGGCTCGTTTGAAGGGTGGGTGCGGCGCATCATGGTCAATACCGCCCTGCGCGCTTACCAGCGCCAGCGGTTCGACCATGAGAGCAACGGGTACGAGCACCTTCCGGAAGCCCCCGTGGACCCCGATGCGCTCTCGGCTCTGTCGGAAGCGGAATTGCTCCGGCTGATCAGCCGGCTGCCCGACGGGTACCGTGTGGTGTTCAACCTGGTGGCGATCGAAGGCTATTCGCACGCCGAGGTCGCGGACATGCTGGGTATTCAGGAAAGCACCTCGCGTTCGCAACTGACCAAGGCGCGGCGCTGGTTGTGCGAACAACTGGAGATCCTGCACCGGGTGGTGCGGAAGGAGTTTGAAGTTTGAAGTTGGCGCAAAGGTTGTGGGTAATTGCATGGGGTGTTTGTGTTTTTTAATCGTATCGACAGAATCAACAAAGCAAAACAGACTATACAACCCGGAAAATAAGAATATCGAAAAATGGAACAACCATCTGGCAACATAGACGAACTGCTCCGGCAACGCCTGCAACATGCAGCCGTGCCGCCGCCGGAATTTGTTTGGCCGAATGTGGAAAAAGCCCTGCGCCGTCGCAAACGGCGGGTGTTTTTTTGGCTGCTGGCGGTGGGCGTAGCCGGCTCCGGTATCTGGTCGGTGTGGAACCGGCCCGTCCGTACACCGACCCCGCTCGCCGTCGCCCTGCCCGAAGCCCCTGCGACGCGTGCCGGAACCGGCGCCGGTCAACCGGCTCTCGCCGTATTGCCCGACGAAGGCAAAACCGCCGCCGGCCGGGCTGCCGCCGCTAATGCATCACCCCGCGCTTCCGCCGGGCAGGTTCCCGCTGCGCCGAACCGGCCTCGATGGGAAGCGAAAGGAGCAGAGATTGCGCTTCAAACCGCCGTGTCTGAAACCGCTAATTCGACCATACACACTGAACGTCAGGCACTTCAACCCATACCCAACCATTCTGCCACAGCATTCGCCCCGGCATCCGAACCGGCGCTCGCCGAACTGCTGCCCGGGCGGCTTTCCAGCCTGGCCAATCAGCCACGCAAACCCCTGCTGGCCCCCGTACAACTCCAGACCAGTGCCAAAAAAGCGCCGCGCCGGTGTTACGATTTTCACGGCAACCGCCAGGCCTGGCTGTTCGACGCGTATGCCGGCCCCTCTTTTGTTCGCAAATCGGTCTCGACCAACAACCCCGAATACAAAGCCTACGCGCAGGACCGTGTGGCAACCGAGCACCGTGAGCTGGCTTTCAACGCCGGCGTGCGGGCATCGTATTTGTTTGCCGAAAACTTCCTGGTGCGCGCCGGCCTGCACTACGATCAATTTGTGGAAAAGTTTGAATACATCGATCCCGATTATATCAAATACACGGTGGAGATCACCCAGAAGATCGTCAATGGCGTGCTGGTTACCGTACCCGATACGGTCAAGATCGAATACGGTTCCAACTATGTCAAAACCTACAACCGGTTCGGTTTGCTCGATATCCCCCTGCAGGCGGCGCTCGAATTGCGCAGCGGCCCCACGGGCATCAGCCTCAACCTGGGCGGTTCCGTCAACCTGTTGTTCTGGAAACGCGGCAGTATGCTGGCGCTCAACGGCGAGCCGGTGGAATTCACCCCCGGCAAACACAAGTTTGACGTATTCAAAACCCGGGTAGGCATGAGCCTGGTGGGGAGTATCCAGTGGTTTTACCATGTCGGCCCCCGCACACGGGTCTTTGCCGAGCCCTATTACCGGCGCATCATAGAGCCGGTGATGCGGGGGGGGTATCCCGTCGAGCAGACGTACGGCATCGGGGGGGTCCGCTTTGGCGTCACCCGGATTTTTGATTAATTATTGTTAAATTATTGTGTTGTAAAGCAGCGCAGAAAAAACAAGGCGTATCTCCGGAACAATACAACTTCGACCACCCCAACCCCAAAAAACCGCCCCAATTGAGTTCGATTGTTCCCCGCCGATAAACCGCACACCAATACTATGTATCGCTTAACGCAAACATACCTATTATACTTGTTACTAAGCACCTTGGCAACCGTGTGGGGCTGCCGCAAGGATGTAAAGGAATTTAGCCCTTACGTTCCTTCCCAGGAAGACTTAAGCCTGTTGCTTTCACAAGCGCCGGGTCCTTCTACCTACACAGCATTCCAGTTCGGGGGCTCTATCCCGGATACCACATTAACTACTGCAAGCGGCGTGCGGGTGTTTCTGGCCGACACTGAAAATTTGTTTGCCGATGACGCCGGTACGCCGGTCCCTTGCAGCACCTGCCCCATGCTGAAAATTGAAGTCACCAATGTGCTGAGCAAGGGCGACCTGGTGGCCAGGGGCCTGAACACCACCTCAGCCGCCGACGGCAAGATGCTGGAAAGCGCCGGTGTGGTGTACGTACAAGCCAATTGCAAGGGACAGGCCCTGCACCTGCTCCCCAACCGCTACCTGAAGGTGCAAATCCCAGCCAACGACGTAAAAAATGACTTCGAACTGTTTACGGGCGCTTTCGATGACCAGAAAAAATGGCCGGGTTGGACGGCCACCGGTGAACCCGTGTATTCGGCCGATTGGCTCTTGCCCGGAACCGGCGCCACCCAAACCGGTTACGAACTGATCCTGCCCTACTTGGGCTGGAACAACTGCGCCCGCCCCCTGATCGAACAAACCAGCCCGTTTTGCGTTTCGCTTCCAGCACAGTTCACTGCATTGAACACGCGCGTGTTTTTAGTGTTTGATAATGTGCATGCAATGGCCGAATTGAAGGGCGACGACCACTCTTCTGAGTTCTGTTTCCCCGAAGCGCCTGTGGGGTATACGGTGCGTGTATTGGTGGTGAGCAAAACCGGCGGGCAATACTGGCTGCAATTGAAGCCCTGGGAAACCGGCACCAACGTGATGCTCCCCATGTCGCCTCAACCGTTGGATGAGCAGACCGTACTGAATGTGATCAAAAGCCTGTAAGCCCCGCGCTGCCCCTAAACCATCCAGAGAAAATACCCGTGTTTAGTAATTTCGTATTAAGCCGAGCCGGAAACGTCCGGACTCGGCTTTTTTATTTTTCCAGCCGCTTACTCGTTAAACTTTTCGCCAAACCGTATAAAATCAACAATTTTGCCCCAGCATTTGCGGTATACCCTGCGGAAAGTGCCACGAACAACGGAACCGGCTCTTTATACAATCGACAGTACGATGGAAACGCTCACTACCAATAACATCACCGTCAGTGTGGAAACGGAATACCTCGCGGCGCATTCGAATCCGCGGGAAGGAAAGTTTATCTTTGGGTACCATATTACGATCGAAAACGGCAGCCTGCATACCGTGCAGCTCCTGCGCCGGCATTGGGTTATCCTGGACTCCGACGGTGTGATGCGCGAAGTGGAAGGCGATGGCGTTGTAGGGCTGCAACCGGTGCTGGCGCCCGGTGAAGTACATGGGTATTCGTCGTTCTGCAACCTTTCGACCGAAATCGGAAAAATGTCGGGCACCTACCTGATGTCGCGCGTGGAAGACAACTCGCTGTTTGAAGCCAGTATCCCCGAGTTCAGAATGATCGCGCCGTTCAAATTGAATTAACACCAAAATCTGCGTTTTCCCCATTTGCCCCGGCAGTGCCTGGAGACCCAAGCTTCGATGGTTTGGCGCCCGCTGCCGGGGCAAATAATTTTGACCTGCGTCAACTACTGTCAAAAAAATCCGGCCCGATGGCAGCACACCCGGGGGCAATCGTATCTTTATTGCGTTTTCTTTTCAATCCATTCCATGAACAAATCATCCGCCAAAACATGAAGAACCGATTATTCGCTTTGGCCCTGGCAGGCCTGTACTTCCTGCTCCACCTGGCTCCATTATCCGCACAAAATACCCTCTCCATTAGTGGTCCGCTCAGCGTTTGTGCCGGCACCTGCAACATGTACCAGGCCTTTATCAGCCCCAACAGCAATTTCCCGCCACCGCTCAAATACCAATGGGTCTGGACCGGGCCGGGCGTCACCTCCAGTACGTATTCACAGGACAGCTCCACCGTCACCATTTGCTTCCTGACTCCCGGTTCCTATACCATCATGCTCACGGTGATCAATGCCAATGGGCAAAAACAGACCACTGAGATCTCGGTGTTCGTACTCCCGTATGCCGACGTGCAAATCATTTCGGAAAACACAGCCTTTTGCAATACCGATAGCGTTTCTATCGACCCCGACAATCAGTTTTGCGAAAAAGTATGCCCCAATTCCACGGTCACATACTATATCAACAATGTGCCTACCCTGCCCGGCGGATTGTACGCCGAGGTCATCTGGAACGTTGCCGGAGCACAGAGCTACACCGAAAATCCACCCAACAAACGCTCGGTGACCGTGCATTGGGGCAACACGGGCACCGGCTCGGTTTCCGTTTCGGTCGCAACCGGCTCGGGTACCAGCAATTACTGCGGCGGCGAAGACGCGCGTTGCATCACCATCGTGCAACAGCCACAGGCCGATTTTGTCACCGACCCGGCACCCGATACCCCCGACACGCTGCGCGTGTGCAAGGGCCAAACTGTTTGGTTTGAGAACCAAAGCCAATATGCGGATTCATACGACTGGTTTTTTAGCGACGATGCCTCCTCCACAACCGAAACCAACCCAAAACACCAGTATTTCAACCCCGGGGTGTACCGCGTTCAACTCATCGCGCGCAGCGCCTGCCTGTGCCGCGACACCACCGAGACCATCGTTGAAGTGCTCGACGCCGACGCTGCGTCGATCAACTGCGTGGGCGAGGTGTGCCCGGGCACAGTGGTGACCTATACGGCAGGGGCCAATTGCAGCGATATCACCTGGGCCGCCAGCCCCAACGGCGCGGTACTGAGCGGCGGCACGCCCGGCTCCGACAGCATTACCGTCCAGTGGGGCGCCGGCCCGGTTGGGCTGCTCACCCTGAGCGACTACACCTGCACCGGGGCCACTTGCCCCCAACCCACCGTCATCCGCGTGCCGATTATCGACGACAACGCGGAGATTCGCGGCGCCGAACGCGTTTGTCCCGATGCCGAAGAAATTTATGCCATCGGGCCCTTTGGCGGAACGGGCTTCGTATGGTCGCTGACCGGCGGCGGTACGATCGTCGACGGTCAGGGCACTAACCAGATCACCGTCCGCTGGAGCAGCGTACCCAACCCGAATACGAACTACTGGATATCGGTTATTTACGACAATTGCTACCTCGGTTGCGGCGGGAAAGACTCCATCCCCGTGCGTATTGCCTCGCCGTTCGTGATCAACGGCCCGGTGGAAAGTTGCGTCTCCGGCGCCGCCAATTTTACCTCCCGCCTGACCTACAACAACTTCAACCTGCCCTGCAACTGGACGCTACAAGCGCCCGACGGCACCGAAGTCTGGAAATCACCTGCGCCAACGGCCAACGTCAACGTTTCTTTTGTCAACGGCCCGGGGTTGTACCGGCTTTTCGCCGCCCCAAACAATCCGCTGCTGAGTTGTACCGACCAGGCCGAATGGGCGGTCAATGTGCCGCCGCCGCCTGCCGCTCCCGCCGGCATCGACGGGCCGGGGTTGATCTGCACCAACCAGCTGTTCAACTATGCCGTCACCGGCGTTCCGGCCTCCGCCAACATCCAATGGACGATCACCAACGGCCCCGGGGCGCCCATCGTGGCATTGGGCCCCACCCTGGCCCTGGCCTGGAATACCTCCGGCCCATACCAGCTAAAAGTAGAGCAAGTATCGGCCGATGGATTGGGTTGCCTGTCGGACCCCGTAGTGTTGAACCCGCAAACCGTTAATACCCTGCCTATAAACGGCCCGGCCACCCTGTGTATCAACAGCACGGAAGTGTATTCGGTGTCGCCCATAACAGGCATGGATTATTTCTGGTCCCTCCAGCCGGCTTCGGCCGGCACCATCGCGAAGGGACAGGGTACGAACGAGGTCGAGATATTTTGGCAAACGGCAGGCAACCACCAGATGGTGCTCAGCATTTGCGGCAACAACTCCACGAAAAACGTAACAGTGGCCAATCCGCCGGCTCCTGTGGTCAATTACCCCGTCGAACTCTGCCCCGGCAATACCGCCCTGGTAAAAACCGCCACCGCTTTCGCTACCTACAACTGGGCCAAGGCCGACGGCACCCTGCTTTCCGCAGCCGCGACGCTAGGTCTGGGCCCCGGCAATTATGTGGTAACCGTAACCGACGCCAGCGGATGCGCCAGCCACGCGGTATTCACCATCCAGACCGCCCCGACACCCAACCTGACCGTGTCGACGGCCGACCCGACGATTTTTTGCAATAACTCCCAAACGGTCACCATGGTGGCGCTCACCAACAGCACCGGCAACCTGAATTACCAGTGGTTTCAAAACGGAACGCCGCTGGGCGTGAACGCCGCGGTGTATTCGACCAATCAATACGGCAATTATACCGTGCAGGCCACCAACGCCGCCGGTTGTACCGCAACGGCCGGACCTATTGCGATCATCGAGGACTGCGGCGGCGGCGGCGGTGGCGGTTTCCCCGGCGGCGGCGCTATCGAATGCCCGCCGGGCAGTATCAACCTGCAAATTGTACCGACCACCCGCTGCGATTCTTTTCAATTCCAGGCCAGTGGTCCTAATTATTTGGCGGGCTCGGCACAATGGTTTTTTGGCCAGTCGGGCGCTGCCCAAACAGGCGTCGCCGCGGGCGATGTCGCGCCGTTTACGTTCCCGAATGCCGGTAAATACGTGGTTGCGTTGTTCGTGCAATTAACGACCGGCGGTGTATGCCGGGTGGTCGACTCCCTGCCTGTTGAAGCGGTGGCCGCCTTCAGTGCCTTGCCCAAATGCCCCGGCTCGGCTTCGGGTTTCGATGAGCACAGCGCTTTTTTACCGGGCAGCGGTATTTCAGCCTGGGCCTGGGATTTTGGGGATCCGGCATCCGGGGCCAGCAACACGGCATCCGTCCGGGTGCCTGTGCATACTTACGCCACCGGTGGAGCATATCCGGTAACGCTGACCATCACTGCCAACAGCGGCTGTACGTCGTCTGTGACCAAGCCGGCCAACATTCCGGTGCCGCTGCCGCCGGTGTTCCCGCCGCCCGCGGGCGCCTGCTCCGGGAATGCGATCAAATTCACGGCCACCGGGCCTAACATCAGTTGGAATTTTGGCGATCCGGCGTCCGGAGCGCTCAACCTTGCCGCCGGGCCAACGGCCTACCACAAGTACGCACCCGGCAGTTACACCGTCACCGCCACTTCGAGCGACAACGCCGGCTGCACTGCCACCGCCACGCAAACAGCCAATCCGCAACCCGGCAGCCTTAGCGGAGCCGTCACCCCCACCAACCCGCCGGCCGTTTGCGAAGGCAGCTCCGTGCTGCTCACTGCGCCCCCCGGGGCCGCGGGTTACCTGTGGTCCGACACTTCTATGACCAGCACCATACTGGCCGAACACAAGGGCCTTTATACCGTGACAATGACCGATGCCAACGGCTGTACCTACACGCCGCCGCCGGTGTATGTCGACATCACGCCAGGCCCCGATGCGCTGATCAAAGCGCTGATCACGAACAGCACCGGCCAGGTAATCGGCACTTCTTACCCGGCCTACACGGTCTGCTACGGCGACGATGTGCGGCTATTCGTGGAAAGTCCGGGCGGATATACCTATACCTGGTCGACCGGAACCACAACCGTGACGGAGGAATTCTCCTCGTCGCGCGGCAATTTGCTCACGGTGGGAGCGCACCTGTACACTGTCACCGTGACCGACCTTGCAACCGGTTGCACCGCCGTAACCGACCCTTTCCTCGTCACCGTCAACCCGACACCCACCGGGATCAACATAAATTCCAGCGCCGCCCCAGCCTGCGCGGGCGCTCCGAATACCCTGAATTACAGTGGTCCGACGCAGCCGAATTGGCAAATCGTGTGGAACACCGGACAAACCGATTTGCCCCTGGTCACGAACAACCCCGGCGCGTATTTTTTGCGGGTCACCAATGAGTTCGGCTGTTCGGAGCGGAGCAATGTACTCACGATCCTGCCCGGGCCCAATGTGCAGGCCTTGCCCAGCGGCTGTCAGACCCGCTGCAAGCCCGATACGATCTGTCTGCCGCCGTTGCCCAATATCACCGCCTGGCAATGGTATTTCAACGGCGCGCCGCTGCCTGGCGCTACGGGGCCCAGTTTCGTCCCGCAACAAAGCGGCACCTATTGGGCCCAACTGACCGACGCAATAGGCTGCACCAATAAAAGCGGAGAGCTGACGCTGAATCTACTCGACGGTTTTGGCAAAATCCTCGGCCAGGTGTGGTCGGATGTAAACGACAATGGCGTCATCGACGCCGGCGATACGCTGGTGAGCGGTATCCCGGTGGAATTGTTCCAGAATGGCACAGCGGCGGGCGCCACCCAATCGGGCACGGCCGGCGATTTTGCCTTTCCCAATATCCTGTCGACGAACTATTCGGTAGAAATCGACCCTGCGGCGCTACCCTACGGTTGGCAAATCGTGATCGGCCAGAAACCGGCCGTCCTGAGCGGCTGCGACGCCCAAACACAGGTCAGCCTGTTACTGAAAGCCATTTGCCAAACGGTGCTGGGTTCGACGCTTCAACTGGGCGCCTGCCCCGGCACCACCTACTCCTACAACGGGGTCTCCCTGGCTATCGGCGAAACGCAAACTTTTACGCTTGCCACACCGGCCGGCTGCGATTCAATGGTGACCGTTACCGTGGAAGCCCTGCCGGTGACGACGGGCAACCTCAGCGTGAGTGCCTGCGCCGGCTCGTCGTACGACTACAACGGTACGGCCATTCCGGCGGGCTCGTCGCAACAATTCATGCTCCAAAACTACCTCGGCTGCGATTCGGTGTTGACGGTTGACGTGGCGGCCGTACCGGTGTCGACCGGTGCCCTCGGCGTGAGTGCCTGCGCCGGCTCGTCGTACGACTACAACGGCACGGCCATTCCCGCCGGCTCGTCGCAGCAATTCATGCTCCAAAACTACCTGGGTTGCGACTCCGTGGTCACTGTCTCCGTGACGGCTATTCCCGCTTCCACCGGCGCCGTTAATGCGAGCGCCTGCGCCGGCTCGTCATACGACTACAACGGCACGGCCATTCCTGCCGGCTCGTCGCAGCAATTTATGCTGCAAAACTACCTGGGTTGCGATTCGGTGGTCACCGTCACGGTAGCGACCATCCAGGCTTCCACCGGCGCGCTCAACGTCAGCGCTTGCCCTGGCACGTCGTACGACTACAACGGCACGGCCATTCCCGCCGGCTCGTCGCAGCAATTCATGTTGCAAAATTATCTCGGTTGCGACTCCGTGGTGACGGTCACCGTGGCTGCACTGCCGGTATCCACCGGCGCGCTCAACGTCAGCGCTTGTGCAGGCGCCGCTTACGACTACAACGGCACGGCTGTTCCGGCCGGCTCGTCGCAGACTTTTATGCTCCAAAACTACCTGGGCTGTGATTCGATGCTGACCGTGAATGTTGCCGCCATTCCGCCCTCCAGCGGAACGTTCTCCGCCGTGGTTTGCGCCGGTCAAACCTTCACCTACAACGGAACGGTAATGCAGCCCGGCCAAACGCAACAATTCACCTTGCAAAACTATTTGGGTTGCGATTCGGTGGTCACCGTCACAGTATCGGCGCTGCCGACACCCACGAGCACCTTGCCGGTGAGCCTGTGCCCGGGCGAAACCTTCACGTACCAGGGAGTTGGCCTGCAGACCGGCCAAAGCCAGCAGTTTACCCTGCAAAACGCCATCGGGTGCGATTCCCTGGTGACGGTCACGGTCACGGCGCTCACCACTTCTGCAGAAACCCAAACCGTCACCATTTGCCCCAACGAAACCTTCCTGTACGCGGGCGTCGCATTAAAACCCGGTGAAACACACGATTTTCACTTTACCAACTCGGAAGGCTGCGACTCCACGGTCACCGTGGTGGTGGCCGCTTTTCCGGAGGCAACCTTCAAACTGGCCATGAGCCCCGCCTGCACCAACGGGGGCAACGGGAGCCTGGCCGTACAAAACCCGGCGGGCGGCCTGCCGCCGTACCGGTATTCGCTCGACGGCACGGCATTCCAGGATGAGCTGGAATTTCACAACCTCAAACCCGGCGCGTACACCGTATGGCTCGAAGACAGCAACGGCTGCCTGTTCCAGCGCGACACCACGGTGCCGGCACGCCTTCCGCTGAACCTGACGCTCGACGCCGCCGAGCTCCCCTGCGACTCCGGCGGCGTGCAACTCAACCCCGTCGTCAGCGGCGATTCGACGAGCCTGGTCTACCTGTGGAGCACCGGCGCGAAAACCCCGGCCATTACCGTGTACGACCCGGGGCCCGTATGGGTAGAGGTGAGCAACTTGTGTGAGACCCTTCGCCGCGACGTCGACGTCGAATGGGCGGGCCTCGGCACGGGCTTCTCCTATGTGTACGTGCCCAACGTGTTTGCGCCACTGTCTACCGATCCCGACAACGCTGTGTTCCGGCCTTATTTCGCGCCGGGGCTGACGCTGCGGAACTACAAATTTGAAGTATACAACCGCTGGGGCAACCTCATGTTCCGCACGCACGATACCGCCGATGGCTGGACGGGGCCCTTCCGGCAGCAGGACATGCAACCGGGGGTGTACGTATGGTACCTGGTAGTGGATGCCGTGTTCTGCGGCAAAGAGCGGCACCTGCGGCTGGAAGGCGATGTGACGATTGTGCGGTAAATCCGCGTGCACGAAATCCGTGTCATCTGTGCGGCTATGCATCGGCAAAACGCCTGTTGAGGTATGTACGCACAGATGACACGGAGTCGCCTTCGACTCCTGGACAGCTGGTCACAGATTTGATCGCGGTAAGGGCATTTGGCCGTTGTGGGGAACAGGACAGCTGTTAGGTTTCTTCCAAATGGCCCGTCAGCCATTTCACCAGTTTGAACTCGCTGAAGAAAACCAGGGCGATCACCCGCAGCACCGTGTACACCGGAATGCCGAGGATCATGCCCACGACGCCGCCCAGTTTGGCGGCCATGAGCGTGACCACGAAGATCTCCAGCGGGTGCGCCCGCACGCTGCTCGACATGATGTACGGCCCCAGGAGGTTGGCGTCGATCAGGTGCATGCCCATGATCGTGATCGCCACTTTGAATATCGGCGGGATCATCAGGGCGAAATCGGCCTCAATGTAGTACGAAACCGTAAAGAAGCAGCCCAGAATCACGCCCATGATCGGGCCCACATACGGCACGATATTAAGCAAACCGGCCATCACGCCGATGAGCAGTGCGTTGGGTACGTCGAGCACCCAGAGCGTGAGCGACACGATGGCCATAAAATTGACGGTCTGGATGGCCAATCCGCCGAAGTATCGGGTGAGCATCTGGCTCGATTTTTTGACCGCATGTCGCACTTTGGGCTCCAGTTCATTGGGTACGAAAGCCTGGAGAATGTCGAGAAACAGGTCATTCTCTTTGAGAAAAAAGAACAGAATAAACGTCACGGAAGCCAGTGTGACCAGCACGCTGCCAGCAGTAGACAGGAACGAGCCCAGAAAATCGCCCAGCATGGTTGGTTTGAACCATTCGCTGAGCAATTCCTGCGTGCGGGTGCCGAGCGATTCGCCGTGCTCGAGCAGGCCTATCTCATGCGCCCGGACGTCGAGCCGCGCAAAGGGTTCTTTCAGGCGCTCGCCCAGTGCCGAATAATTGACCGAGGCCAGGTGCTGCGCCTGCCCCACGATGGTGGGAACAAAGAGCAAAAGCAACCCGCACAACAACAGGTAGAAGGTAAGGAGGGTGAGGATGGCTGCTGTGGTAGGGCCCATACGCCAGCGGCGGAAGCGAATGCGCCGTTGAAAAAAGATCATCAGCGGAGCGCCGAGCATCGACAGTACCCAGGCGATGAGCAGGTAGGCGACGATATCGGAAAAGTAGTACCCGATCCCGATGAGAACGGCCGCGCCGAGCAGCCAGAGCAGATTGCGTTTCATGGTTTGTTCGCGTTTTCAACGGCGAAACTGCGAAGAACTGGCCGATTTCAGGTCAATTATTTTAGCCTGGTTTTTTTATTTCCGGAAAATTTGCGCCAGGGCGCCGTCCAGTTCGGGGTATTGAAAATGAAAACCGGCCCGGATAATTTTTTCAGCCGACAAGCGGGTGCTGTGCAAAATCGTGTCGGCCATTTCACCGAATACCAGCCGCAAGGCAGCCTCCGGACCCGGCACGAACAGCGCCGGGCGCCCCATGGCCCTGGCAATGGCCTTGACGAGGTCGAGGTTGCGGACGGGGTGCGGCGCCACGGCGTTGAAGATGCCTTCCACCGCGGGTTGCTCGGCTGCCCAGACATACATCTGACAGACGTCGTGGAGGTGCACCCAGGAATACCAGGCCTGGCCGTTGCCGAAGTACCCGCCGATGCCGAAACGCAGCGGTTTGATCATTTCGCGCAGCGCTCCGCCGGCCTTGTCGAGCACAATGCCCGTGCGGAAAATAACGGTGCGGATGCCCATGGCGCCCACGCTTTCGGCGGCTTGTTCCCAGCGGGCGCAGGTATCGACCATAAAACCACTGCCGGCCGGGGCGTCGTATTCATACATGATGCGCTCGCCGGAATTGCCGTAGTACCCGATGGCCGATGAAGAAAGATAGGCCTCCGGCAAATGGCCGAGCCGGCGGAACGCATCGCGCAGCACCTGCGCGCTTTGCACCCGGCTGTCGACGATCGCTTTTTTGCGGGCAGGCGTCCAGCGCCCGTCGGCGATCCCGGCGCCGGCCAGGTTGATCACCACATCGGCGCCCGCCACGGCCCGGTCGTCGATGGCGCCGGCCAGCGGATCCCAGGCATATTGGTCTGCGCCCTGCGGCCGGCGGGTCAACACGCGCACGGTGTGGCCTTTGCTGCGCAATAGTTCGCGCAAGTGTGTGCCGATAAAGCCGGTGCCGCCAGCCAGGAGAAACGTGGATGATTGCTTCATGTGGTGCTATCGCTCATTTTCGCCGGGCTTGCCGCCCCGGCATCGTTTAACCGGATGTCCGGCGCCCTCAAAATTTTATCGAAACAAGGTAAACAGTATTTGGGTTCAAGTGACGCAGGATCGAATACTTTTGCAATGCCCTTTTACACCCGCTAAACATGCTAAATTATCCGTCATGACTTCCCGCATCGTATACACCGGCAATCTGCATTGCGAACTGACCCACGTACTGTCGGGCAACCGGGTCGAAACCGACGCTCCACCCGACAACCAGGGGAAAGGCGAGGCCTTTTCGCCCACCGATCTGTGCGCCACTTCGCTGGCGGCCTGTATGCTCACCACCATGGCCATCCGTATCCGCGACCGCGGCATCAGTATCGACGGCGCCACGGCCGAGATCACCAAGATCATGGCAGCCGACCCGCGGCGCATCCGCCGCATCGAAGTGCGGCTGACCATGCCCAAAAACGGCTATTCCGACGCCGACAAAAAGCTGCTCACGCACATCGCCGATACCTGCCCCGTGGCGCTCAGCCTGCATCCCGAACTGGAACAGGCCGTCGAATTCGTGTGGTAGTTTTTTCTGGAAAAATCCGTCGTTTCAGAGCGGCACCGGTTGATCGCCGCAGCCGCCTGCCAGCTACCTGATTGTCCCGGCGCTGTGCGGGGCAACGCAGCCCGTTCCGATATTTCGCAAGGTGGGTGCGCTGTGTCAAAAATCATCGATGGGCATGATAAAACTCATTATCGAGGTGTAAACCAAAAAAGATATTTGCCCCCGTTGAATATCTAAAACCTTGTTTTTTTATGAAATTTGAGTACAACTTGTCGGTAAGCGAATGCGTCATTTCCTTCCTGTTGATGATGGCCGTAATCATGGTTGGCATTTTCAGCGGCCAGTATTGGTTGGCAGCATTTGGGCTTCCGCTTTTCCTGCGCGGTCTTTTGGGCTGGTGCCCGCTTAAAACATGGTTGCACAGCCAAAAAACGGCTTAACAAAACAAGTCTGTATTCAGGCGGCTGCTCCCTGGGGATGTGGGGGCAGCCGTTTGTTTTTGCATCGTTGCCGCCGTATTAAACCAGCTACTAACCAAACCAGTCCGCCACACCTATGAAGTCCAAGCACAAGTTTCATCCGGAGAGCCTGATGATGTCGTACGGCTATAAGCCCGAATTGTCGGAAGGCGCCATCAAGTGCCCCATTTTCCAAACCTCCACCTTTGTTTTTAAGAGTGCCGAAGAAGGCAAGGCTTATTTCGAACTGGCCTACGGCCTGCGCAAGGCCAGGGAGCACGAAGAGATCGGATTGATCTATAGCCGGATCAACAACCCCGACCTGGAGATCCTCGAAAACCGCATTGCGCTGTGGGAAGACGCCGACGATTGCGCCGTCTTTGAAAGCGGCATGAGCGCCATCACCACGGTGCTGCTCGAATTCCTAAAACCCGGCGATATGGTGTTGTGCAGCAGCCCGGTATACGGCGGCACCGACCACTTCATCAAGCATTTTCTGCCCAAGTTCGGTATCCACTACCTGGAATTCAAACCTGGCGTAGCCTGCGAAGAGATCGTGGAAATGATGGAAAAAGCAGGCCTGGGCGACCGCCTGGCCATGATCTATGTGGAAACGCCTGCCAACCCCACCAATGCGCTGATCGACCTGGCCTGCATGAGCCGGATCGCCAAACAGTTTTCCAAGCCCGATAAAAAAGTGTACTTCGCTGTCGACAACACCTACATGGGCCCCTTGTGGCAGCACCCTCTGCGCTGGGGCGCCGACATTTCGCTGTATTCCGCCACCAAGTACCTCGGCGGCCACAGCGATGTAATTGCCGGCGCTTGCTGCGGTTCGGCGGAAGTGATCGCCCGGGTAAAAACCCTCCGCACCTTCCTGGGCAATATGGCGGGCCCCTGGACCGGCTGGTTGCTACTGCGCAGTCTCGAAACCCTGAAGATCCGCATGGAGCAACAAGCCCGCAACGCACAGCACGTAGCCGAATACCTGCGCCAGCACCCGAAAGTGGAAAAAGTGTACTACCTCGGCCTGCTCACACCGGAGGACGGCAGCGAGTATGAAATTTACCAGAAACAATACAGTTCGCCGGGCGCCATGCTGTCGTTCGATGTGCGGGGCGGCGAGGCGGAAGCCTTCCGGTTTCTCAACAGCCTGCGCCTGGCGCACCTGGCCGTGAGTCTTGGCAGTACCGAAACGCTGGCCGAGCATCCGGCCACCATGACGCATGCCGGCGTGCACCCCAAACACCGGCTCGAGTTGGGCATTACCGACAAAATGATTCGGCTATCGGTGGGCGTGGAGCATTACAAAGACATCATTTACGATATCGAACAGGCCCTGGAAAAAGTGTAAGGAATGGGTTTATGCCAAAACTGAGCGCGTTTTTAAATTTTCGATACCGGAGCAAAAGCGAACAAATTTTGTTTTAGTCGAGGCAAAATTGGCCGCTTGCAGCCCGGCGACCGAAATTTAAACACGCGCTTAACCAACGCGCACAGGCCGACACCTTACTTTTACCCGGCATGAAACAGTGGGTCAGTCTTTTCCTGGTCGTGAGTATCCTCGGGCAAGCCTCCGTGCGGAGCCTGTGGGTGCTGGATTACCAATGGAACAGGGCTGCCTATCTGCGCCACTGCGAAAACCGGGACAAACCCAAAATGCACTGCAATGGTAAATGCCATTTGAACAAACGCATCGCCGCCGCCGACAACAGTGGCCGGAAAGAACCCCGGTTACCGCAGCGTTTTTTCACCCAACACGACCTCCAACTGTTCTTCGAGCCCTTGCCTGCGTTGGCCCTGCCAGGCGCAAGATCTGCGCGCGGGTGTGGACTTCCACCCTTCCGTTTCTATTGCGCCGCCGCGCCGGTCGCTGCCGTTTTCAAGCCGCCGGGCGCCGGAGAAGTCATTTGAGTTTTGTTTCCCAATGGCATTTTCCCATCCTTTTAAATTGACCGAATGCGAACGCTGTTTATTGTAGTGGCGTCGCTCGCTTTTGGGCCGGCAGCATCGGTTTTTGATGTTTGCGATTGTTCTACCGGGGCAATTATTTCAGTCTCCAGCCGCAGTTGTGCCGGTGTTTTACCTGGTTGCGGTGGTCGGCCGAAACGGCTGCTGAGCACTGAATGCCAACGATTTGCTGCAGGGCTGCTACCGCCCCATCGAGGAATTTCAATCACTGGATGTGGGGGGCCGGTTTTGCCCGGCGCGGCGCTGGCAACTGTGACATGGGCGCTGTATCGGTACCGGCCAATTACGCGCTGCTCGATACCTGTGCCAGACATTTTTCAGCAGGCATGATCTGCCAAATTCCGGTTAGCCAAAGCCTGCCCACCGTGCAGGCGAACGACCGCTGGATGCTTACCATGAACTGCATTTTTTGACTTAAAACAAATAAATCATGCAAAAACAACTGTCTTGGCTGCTGTTCGCCGCCTTCGCGCTGACGGCCCTGAGCGCCTGCAAAAAAAATACGGAAGAAAGCGACGCCAACCCGCCGGTCATTTCGATCACCAGCCCGGCCGTAAACGCCACCATCACAGGCGCGGTAAGCATAACCGGTAAAGTGACCGACGAGAGCTTGCACGAACTCACCATAAAAGTGACCCGGGATGCCGATAACGTGGAATTGTACATCCAGTCGCCTACCGTGCACGACCTGACGAAATACGATATCGCTTATTCGTGGACGCCCGCCGGGATCAGCGCCGAAACGGCCGTTACCCTCACGGTCACCGCCGAAGACCACAGCAGTCATGTGGTCACCCAAACGGTGAAATTCACCTTGAAACCTTAAACGGGCCGGACAACGCGATGCTTCAACAGCAAGGGCCGCCCCGGATCGTCGGGGGCGGCCCTTTTCATTTCTGTCCAGTGATTGCGGCACTAACCTCAATCACTAGTCCTGGGTTAGCGCACCATCAATTTGCACACCCCTACGCCTTCGGCGTTTTCCACCGCCACGGCATACAAGCCTTCCGGCAGGTCGGCAATTGCCAGGACCGCCGTTGTTTGGCCGGCAGCCAACACGTCGGTACGCAACAAACGGCCGGCAGCGTCGTACAAGCGCACGCGCGTATCGGAGCGGAGGGCCTCGCCAAAAGCGATCCGCACCGTCTCGGTGGCCGGGTTCGGCGCCAGCAGGAAGTCGATCTTGCGGGCGGCCTCCTGCGTGGCTACCGGGAAGAGTTGGATGGTAAAGCAATCCTTGATCAGGCCGCCTTCGCCGTCGGTAACCGTGAAACAAAACGAATCGCCGGAGTTGCCGCCATAGTCGAAGTAACGCAGGCCGCCGTTGTCGAGGTCGGCCTGGGTGAATTGATCGCCCGGCTTCATTTCACCGGTCCAGAACAGTTGCAACTGGCCGTGTTTGGGCGTGGTCATCAGGGTGTACACCAGCTGGCTGGCCGTATTGTTGGGGTCTTGGGTCAGCAGCAGGTCATTGGTAATGCCTTTGTTGGCTCCCGGCGCCAGCACGAGTGGCTTGTTGTTGATCAGCACGGGCGGGTTGAGGGCGGTGCTGGAACACAATTCCAGGCTGAAGCCGGTGATGGTGCCGCCGGAGCTGATCTGGTTGTCTTTGACCCGCAGGATCCAATTGCCGCCGGAGGCCTGGTTGTTGAACTGGCTGAGCGCCTCCACGGGCTTATACAACGTGCCATTGTTGGGAGGCGGGCAACCGAAGACCCCTGCCTGGCTGTCGTCGAAACCGAAATTGAAATTGGTACTGTTCGGGCATTTGTCTTTAAAGAGCAAGACATCGGTGCCGGCCGGGCTGATGAGGCGCATCTCCAGGTCTTTGAAAAAATCGTGGTGACCCTGTATTTTGGTGATGTTCACGTCGCTGACGGTGCCGCCCGCGGGCACGATTATTTTGGATTCGACGGTCACCACCGAGTTGGCCGAGATATTTTTCGGCAAGTCGGTCGATTCCAGGGTGGCGCAAACATCTACCAGGGTGGCAAAAGCAAAGGGCCCGAGCCAATCGCCGGCGCCGCATTCGTTCACCGGTCGGAACCGCCAGTAGTACACCGTCCCTTTTTCCAGCAAGGTGGGCAACCGGAAGCTATCGGCCGTGATACCGCTCATCGACGCAATCAGCGCGCCCGGAGCAAATGACGGGCTGCCGGCCACTTCTACCTGGTAGGTATTGGCATTGGCTACCGCGTTCCAGCGCAAGGTGGGCGCGCGGTCCTGCCCGCCAACGCCGTCGGCCGGACTTTTCAGCGAAAGACCCGTAAAGTCGTTGTAAAATACCGATATGGTATTGATCAGCGAATCGGTATTGCCGCCCCCGGCATCGGCAATGATTTTCAGGTCGAACGACCCTTCCGGCTGGTTGGCCGGCAGGGTGAGTGTCAGCACGGCGTCGCTCCCGGGCAATACGGGGTTGGGGGTAATGGTGGCGGTAACGCCCGTTGGCAAGTTCAGCACGCTCAGGTTGATCGGCGTGTTGAATCCGAGGATCGAAGCGGTGCTGATGGTGGTGGAATAGGCCGATGGCAGGCAGATGGTATCAAATACCCCCGCCGGGCAAAAGGTGAAATCCGGCTGGGTGGGCGCCTGTACCTTGAAATTGGCGTTGGACACGTCGAAGAAGATATTGTCGGCGGCATCCACGCGAACGCGGGCGGTGGTGGTGTTGACGTTGGGCACCGTAATGCAATAACGCCCCTGGTTGGCCACGCCGCTGGCCAGCATGATGGGGTAGGTAAGCCCTGCGTCGGTACTCATCCGGATATTGACCTTTTGGCAATTGACCGGCGCCTTGTCGGTATTGGCCACTTCCCAGGTCACGATCTGGTGCTCGCCCGGATGCCACACCACGCTGAACAGATTTGGGTAGCTGACCCGGAAAGGCCCGGCCTGGTCGGTCACGTTGAATTTGAGCGGCGCGCTGCTCACGCCGCCGCCGCCGGCATGGTTGTCCCGGACGGTCAGTTTGAAATTGAGTTCCCGTGAATAATTGGGCAGGTATTCGCCATAGTAGGTCGAGTTGTTGAGCACATACAGTATCTTGGGCAAGGTACGGGTGCCCGTCGCTTCGGGCAGGTACGAGCGGAATACCGGCGCCGTACCGCTGGGCTGGTCGACGTGGTTGTTGGGGCCCAGGTCGTATTCTTCCCAGCAATACGTCAGGTTGTCGCCGTCGATATCTGTGGCGGAACCGGTGAGCACGAACGGCGTGCTGATCGGGATATAAAAACCGTTGGTCAGCGGGATGCTTATATCCGGCGTATGGTTGGTCGTGGCGATGAGGGTGCCGCAGGTGCTGCCCACATCCTGGGTGATAAACTTGGTCACCTGTTCGATACTGATGACGTGGTAGTATGGTTCGTTTTCATTGGAAATAACATCGGGCGAGCAGGTGTTTGCATAACTCATGATCGTGCTGCCGCCGCCCGGCTCTATGGCCGTTGCCGGTTCAATCTGATCGGCAGCTGGATCGCAGCGGTTGAAGGTATGGGTCGCCGAAAACTGGTGCCCCATTTCGTGGGCAGTGATCAGGTAAAACACTTCGCCGATGGGGTTTGGAAGCGAGGAACCCCCTCTGGCTTTATATAATTGCGTACACGCGCCGCCAAGCGTCGCTAACCCTGCGGTATACACCCCGCCGGGCGGGTTCAACACCCGGCAAAATACATGGCCGATGTCGTAACTGCTGCTGCCGACCAGGGGATTGGTGGCAGCGGGGTTTTGGCCCATCCAATCGCTTATCAAGGTGCCCATAAAGGGATCGGTATTCGGGTCGAGGTAGATCAGCGTGTCGTTGTTCGGGATGAGTTCCAGGCGAATGCCGAGGTCGCGCTGCTGAATATTGACGATAAAATTGACGGCCTGCGTAATGGCGTCCATCACCAGCGGCTTGGTTCCGCCGAAATACTGGGAATATTCGCCCTGCGTGGTGACGGCCAGGCGGTATTTGCGCACATTCACCGGGGCGGCGTTGCGGCTGCTGACCTTGGTCAGGTTGGCGAGCTCGGTTTGAAAAGCCGCTTCGTCCTCATTCACCCCGCAGCGCATCAGGTTGCCGCCGGCGGCAGCATCCCGCAAAAGATCCTCCAGCCGGTAGCTCATATAGTATTCGGTGGTGCCGTCGGCGTAAGGTCGTACGGTCTGGACGTGGCCTTCCATGCTGAACAGGAAGGCGTAAAAACCGGTGTAACCGGTGCCCAGGCGCACGGTCTGGCCCGAACGGTCGGTCGCCACGCCGGCATAGGTGCGGATTTCGGGGTATTTGGCCATGAGTTCGGGCGCCATCACCGGCGATTCCCAGATCTGGAAGCTCCGCATCGAGCCGTCGGCTTGCGGGAGTTGCAGCAATACCGGGTGCGACTTGGCTTCGGGCGTATTTTCCATTGGGGCCCGTTGCAGGTCGGTTTTCAGTTGGGTATAGTCCAGATGGAAGGTTTTACATTGCGTAGGTTGGATTTTGCGCACGGCCGTTTCGGGCAGCTGCATGCTGGCGGGGTCGACCGGCTTCCAGTAATTGGGTGCTTGTTGCGCGGAAAGGCTCTGCAAGAGGCCCGCCACACACATCACTAAGGCGAAAAGACGCATGTCGGATTGATTTTGTAAAAATGGCATGAAAGGAAAAAATTTAGGAAGGATACAAAAGTCCGGCTTTTGGGGGGCTTACCGGCCGTTTTTCAAAAGTTTGCTTAAAAATGACCGAAGAAGCTGTTCTCAAACAGGCTATTCCATTCGCTTCACAACAACACCCGGATCACGAGCACGATGCCAAACACCAACAGGGTCAGGCCGATGCCGCGCTGGATCCAAAGTGTGTGGCCGGGTGTCAGGAAACGCCGCACGCGTTTGGCGGCATAAATTTTCAGGAGATCGGTTGCGATCAGGGCCATCAGCATACCGCCAAAAAACCGAAGTGTTTGTGCCGGGGCCCACTGATCGGGCACCACCACGGCGCTTGCAATGCCCAACCAGAAAAAAACGGTGAACGGATTGATCGTGTTCAACAAAAAGCCGCGCAGCCAATAGCCCGGCAGCCCCCAGCGCATCCAGTTGTGCTCCACGCCGGGCGGCTCGGGGCCATCGAGCACATCCAGCACCCGGTCGGCAGCCGTCGGCGGGTCGGCAGCCGTCGGCACATGGCGGCGCAGCAAGGTGCCGAGGCCAAATAATACCAGCACCAGACCGCCGGCCAACCCCGCCCAGAGCCGGAAATGCGGCAGGGCCGTGAGCGCGGCCAGCGCATCCACCCCCCGGTATACCAGGAGGATGTAGGTCGCGTCGCTGGTCCAGATACCCGCAGCCAATGCCAGGCCCGCCCGGAAACCGCGTTCCAGGCTGGCTTGGATAATGGCAAACAGCAGGGGGCCGACCATAAAACTGAGGGATAAACCCAACAGTGCGCCTTGCAGGATCATACGAGAGATTGAACGTAACGAACGGCGAAAATAAACATTATGCCGCCCGGTGCATGCTTGCAACGCCATCAATTGCCCGATCCGGCCATGCCGATCGCTGGCCGGCCCACGCTGAAAATCTTTCTTTTCTCCCTGTTTGGTCATTTCCGCACAGCGCCTTACCTTTGCAGCCCTATTTTTAAAATGTAGTGGCGATGGACCCGTTTTTGCCGTATTCCATACCCATCCAGGGACTGAAAATTGGAGTACACCAGTTTAAATATACGCTGGACGACGCGTTTTTTCGCCATTTTGAAGGATCTCCGGTGGAGAGTGGACAAGTGGAGGTTGATCTGCAGTTGGACAAACGCTCGGATATGCTGCTCTTCGATTTTCATTTCGAGGGGTACAGCGATGCCGAATGCGACCGTTGCACCGCTGCCATTAAACTACCGGTTGCAGATGACCGGCAGTTGGTTGTGAAATACGGCGATGCGGAAGGCGAGGAAGAAGACGAAGTGGTTTTCATCCCGCGTGAAGCATCGGAGTTCAACCTGGCGCGGCATTTGTACGAGTTCGCCGTGCTCGCCCTGCCGATCACCAATACCTACGATTGTGAAAACGATCCGAATCCGCCCTGCAACCGGGATGTGTTGAAATATCTGGAACAAACCGCTGCCGAGGGCAAATCCAACCCCATTTGGGATGCGCTCAAAAGCCTGAAATAACAACGAGTAGGGAGTGCAACACTCCATTACTTCAACATTAAGTACGCTAAACTCGACATAACGTCATGCCAAATCCTAAATGGCGGCACTCCAAACGTCGCAAACGCGCGCGCCGCACACACTACACGACGGACGTTCCGCAAATCGCCACCTGCCCGACCACCGGCGAACAGCACCTGTTCCACCATGCTTACATGGTCGACGGCGACCTGTACTACCGCGGCCAGGTATTGGTACCCGGCAAGTTCTCCGGCGAGGAGGTCGAAGCCTGACAACCCGATTTCAGTGCGATTTTTGAGGAGGCTCCAGTCCCGGCGCCATAGGACCGGGATGTGTTGGGGCTTTTTCTATTTATACCACCTACGACTATGAAACAAATCATCAACAGCTCCAATGCCCCGGCGCCGATCGGGCCCTACAATCAATCGGTAGCATACAACGGCATGCTGTTCATTTCGGGCCAGATCGCCCTCAACCCGGCTTCCGGCGAGCTGGTGCTCGACAGCATCGAGGCCGAAACACACCAGGTGTTGAACAACCTGCGCGCTATCCTCGAGGCCGCGGGCTCGGGCTTGGAAAAGGTGCTAAAAGCCACCGTGTTCGTCAAAGACATGAATGCCTTCGGCCGCATCAACGCGGTGTACGGCGAGTATTTCAAACCCGAATTCGCACCTGCCCGCGAACTGGTGCAGGTGTCCGAACTGCCCAAATTCGTCAATATCGAAATTTCCGTCATCGCTGCGGTGTAACCCGATTTGCCGCCAGCGCCTGGCTCAATACGAACCGTCATGAAAAACATTTTATCCGGCGTCCAACCTACCGGCGACCTGCATATCGGCAACTATTTCGGCGCCGTGCAAAACTGGGTCCGCCTCCAGGAATCGTATAACTGCTTCTACGGCGTGGTGGATTACCACTCTATGACCATGCCGTACGACGCCGAACTGTTGCGCGAAAACACCTGGAAAATGGTGTTCTACCTGCTGGCCTGCGGCATTAAGCCGGAAAATCTGTTTGTGCAGAGCCTGATACCGGAACACGTCGAACTGTCGTGGGTGCTGGGCTGCGTCAGCTCCTATGGCGAATTGACGCGGATGACGCAGTTTAAAGACAAAGTCGAACAACTGAGGGAAAAGGATAAGGATGCGTTTATCAGCGCCGGGCTGTTCATTTACCCGGTGCTCCAAGCGGCCGATATTCTGATTTACCATGCCGACTATGTGCCTGTAGGCAAAGACCAGGAGCAGCACCTCGAACTGTCGCGCAACGTCGCCCAGCGGTTCAACAGCCAGTTCGGGAAAGAGTATTTCAAACTGCCGGAGCCGTTATTTACCGAAACGCCCAAAATTTTGTCGCCCGCCGACCCCTCCAAAAAGATGAGCAAAAGCCTGGGCGAGAAACACTACATCAACCTGTTCGGTGATGAAGAACGCATTCGCAAACAGGTAAAATCGGCCGTAACGGATACCGGCGACACGCCTGCCGGCCAAATGAGCCCCGGGGTGGCCAACCTGTTTGAAATCCTGCGCGCCTGCGGCCAACAGGATGCTTACAACGCGCTCATGACCGATTTCAAGGCCGGCGCGCTGCGCTACAGCGACCTAAAGGAAACGGTGGCCGACGCCCTTGCGGCACTCACAACCGCTTTCCGCGAACGCCTGCATACGCTCAACGCCGACAAACGCGCCGTCAAAGCGCTGGTCAAGGACAGCAGCGCCGAAATTCGCAAAAAAGCCCAGCAAACCCTGCGCGAAGTCCGCGAAATCGTAGGCCTGATATAATGAAATGAATGCGGAATGCGGAATACGGAATGCGGAATACGGAATGCGGAATACGGAATGCGGAATACGGAATACGGAATACGGAATGCGGAATACGGAATGCGGAATGCG
>JBGARJ010000003.1:0-260905 GCA_044230315.1 Saprospiraceae bacterium | reverse complement strand
TGGGAAACCCTATTACCTGCTTGGTCTGATCCCGATTCTGTTCGCCTTCGGCGGTCACGCCCTGGAGCGGTACTGCACAGGCAACCTGGCCTGGATCAGGTATGGTGTACTGATCATTTCGATTGCGTATTCGGTTTTTGCCCTGCCGTTTGCCTTGCCCGTATTGCGTTTTGAAAGGCTCGACGACTATTCCCGGGGCGCCGGCAAGTATATGGCGTATCCTTTTGCCCGCTGGGAGGACGGCAAAAAGTATGCAGTGTCGCAGGTGTATGCCGATATGACCGGCTGGAAAGAACTCGCCGGCCTGGTTGCGACAGCCTATGCCCGGTTGTCAAAAACGGAACAATCAATGTGCACCATTTACGGCGAACGCAATTACGGATATGCCGGCGCCGTCCATTTTTACGGAAAGGCCTATGGCCTGCCCGAGTGCATTACTTTGCTCGACAGCTACACGTTGTGGGCCCCCGACAGCATTCCGCCGGGGCCGCTGATCTATATCAACACGGAGCGGGGCGGTATCGCCGACCTGTTTAAGGAGGTAACCGCGATCGGACAGGTAGGCGACAAGCATTTCAGGGAGCAGGGCCTTACCGTTTTTGTTTGTCGACAGCCTAAAACAGATGTTCAGGCGCTTTACCACGACAAGGCCGCAGCAGAAAAGAACCTGTACCGGCGTATCCCGGTGACAAGATAACCCGCTATGAAGCAATTGAAAATTGAACTTTCCACACAATTCGCCTGCTCGCTCGAGCGCGCCTTCAAAGCGCCCATTTTGGGCGATGCCACGCGGTTTATGGATGGCTATCGGTTGCAGCCGCCGGTCGTTGCCTTTTTCGACGATGCCAGCTGGGGCGCCGTCAATGGGCACCGGTTCCCGTCAACCGACGGCAACCTGATCCTGAAAGCGGGTATTCTTTTCAAAGACCAGATTTTGCAGCGCATAGAAAATGAATATTGGGAATGGGCCATTTTTGATTTTCAACCGGCGGTGTTGTTTTTTATTGACAGGGCTGTGGGGGCGTGGAAAGTGTGGGAAATCGAGGACGGAAAAATTCAGGTCGGCTATTCCTATACCTTTTATCCCACTACCCGGTTGCACTATTGGCTGACCGTCGTGTTTGGGGTCATCCAGTGGAAGGGAATGATGAAAAAGGCATTGCGGGGAATCCAAGCGCAGGCCGAATCAGGAGAGCCGTTCCGGTATGAACTGAGTCGCGGGCAGGCCTGATTCGTCCAGTCCCCTTTGTCGGGTGTGCCCGCAGCACCAGGGGTTTAGTTGTTGGACACGCGCCAAACTTTGCAGGGCAAAACCCCGGATTAAATTTTAATAAGTTGGCCCCCAGTCGCTTTTGCGACAAAATCTTCTAAAAACTTTTAAAATTCAAAATAAGCGGTACATTTCCCAGGCAATCGAAAATTTTCCGTTCGCTTGTTTTCTCTTAATCTTCTAAACTGTGTCCACCAATGAAAAAAACTTTAATCGTGTTACTGCTTACGGGGTTGTTCCTACCGATGGGATTGGCCCAAACTACGCAGCCGGCTGCGGCCAAAAAGCAAGCCGACCAAATCAAACTGCCTGCCAAGGCAAGCGTCGGCCAGCAAAACAGCGTTTTCCAAAGCGTTTTAGGCATGACCGCCGACGATGAACTCCGCTCTACACGAACCGAAACCGATGCACTCGGTTTCACGCATGAAAGGTTTCAGCAGTACTACAAAGGGATTAAAGTGGAAGGCGCGATCTACACGGTGCACGCTAAAAACGGCCAGTTCGACCTGATGACCGGCGATTACTGGACGGTGTCGGGGCTGGATGTATCGCCCAAGCTATCGGCTCCCGCAGCCTTTAGTGCAGCATTGGCCCACGTCAATGCCCGGCAGTATGCCTGGGATGACGCTTCGGGCGCAGATTTCCCCGATTATAAAAAGCCGGCAGGCGAACTGGTGATCCTGGCCGATCCTGCCGGTAAGGAGCCTGCCCACCTGGCGTATAAGTTTGAAATTTATGCCGCCGATCCCTTGTATGGCGCCAATGTGTTCATCGATGCCCACACGGGCGCCTTTATCGCGGAACACCCCTTGTTCTTCGATTCGGATGTGCCGGCTACCGGCAATTCGTATTACAACGGTAATGTGCCGTTTACTGCCGACTATACCGGCACCAACTACCGGTTGCGGCAAACGGCCATGGGCAGCGGCATTCAAACCTACAACCTGAACCATACCACCAATTATTCGACCGCTACCGACTTCACCAGCGCCACCACCAATTTCACCGGCGACGCCGTAGGTGTGCAGGCGCATTGGGGCGCCGAGCGGACCTATCAATATTATTACACGCAATACGGGCGCAATTCGTACAACGGCGCCGGGGGCGTGATCAAGTCCTACGTCCATTACTCGAACAATTACGCGAACGCCTTTTGGGGCAACAACCGCATGACCTACGGCGATGGCAACAGCACCTATTTGCCGTTGGTGTCGCTCGATATTTGCGGGCACGAACTCACCCACGGCGTGACGCAGTATTCCGCCAACCTGGTGTACAGTAACGAGTCCGGCGCGCTCAATGAGTCCTTTTCCGACATTTTCGGCGAGGCCATCGAAAATTATAGCTCGGGTACAAACGACTGGTTGATGGGCGCCCAGATCTTCACCAACGGCGGCGCCATCCGGTCCATGCAAAACCCGAACCTCTATGGCGACCCGGACACCTACCACGGCACCTACTGGTATAGCGGCACCGGCGACTACGGCGGGGTACACACCAATTCAGGCGTGCAGAACAAGTGGTTTTATGTGCTCGCACAAGGAGAATCGGGCACCAATGATCTGGGCAATGCCTACAACGTGACCGGCGTCGGCATCAACAATGCCGCCGCCATTGCCTACCGCAACCTCACCGTTTACCTGTCTTCTTCTTCCAATTACGCCGCAGCCCGGGCGGGCGCCATTCAGGCCGCTGCCGATTTATTCGGGGCCGGCTCACCCGAAGAAATCGCCACGACCAACGCCTGGTATGCCGTGGGCGTGGGCGCCGAATACAACTCCGGCGGTGGAGGCGGTGGAGGCGGCCCCCTGCTCTCCGGCTACTTCGAGAGCGGTTGGGATGGCTGGACGGATGGCGGCTCCGATTGCGCGCGCGTAACAAGTTCGGCCAACTCGTATGAAGGCTCCCATTCGATTCAAATCCGCGACAACTCCGGCACCGCTTCCGCCATGACCTCACAAGCCGTAGACGTCAGCGGCAGCAGCGGCCTGAAGATTCAGTTCTATTTCAAATCGGTGGGCATGGAAAACGGCGAAGATTTTTGGGTGCGGTTCTACAACGGCTCCACCTGGAATACCGTGGCAGCCTTTATCGCCGGCACGCATTTCGTCAACAATACTTTTTATGTGGCCACGGTTGTCCTGAGCAGCGCCCAGTTCAATTTTCCCACGAATGCCCAATTCCGCTTCCAGTGCGACGCCAGCGATAACTCCGACAACATCTATATCGATGCCGTGACGGTCACCGACACCTCGCTCACCACGCTTCTCGGGGAAGAAGTAGCCATTACCGGCGGTCAGGATATTCAACCGGCCTCTCCCGGCGGCGCGCCCGCGCAAGTCGCCGGATTCACCGGAGATACCGGCGCCGACCGTCTGGTACTCTATCCCAATCCGGTAACGCAAACCCTGTACCTGCAGCACGACGGCGGGGCGATCAAATCGGTACAAGTCTTCGCGGCAAACGGCGCCCTGCTGCAGTTTATCCGGACATATGATCCGGGCAATGGCATCGACCTGTCTGCTTTGACGCCGGGATTCTACGTAGTTTCAATCGAAACAGAGCACGCCGTGATCAGGCGGAAGATCGTGAAAAAGTAAGTGCACGCCGTATAATGCGCCTGGCGGGAATCGAAACGATCCGGCCATACAGGATGCGCCACAGACGCATGATAAGAGGGTTATTCCAAACGATTCGAATTCGAATATTTGGGATAACCCTTATTTTGTGCTGCGCTGCGGAAAACCTGTTTTGCGGAAAATGAACAACTGGCTATGCACTATGCCAAAACACGAAACAAACCAGCTGGAACAAACCGTCATTGCTTTTCTCCGCGCGCTGGAAACGCGCGATTCGGCCGATGCCCTGGCGCCGTTCTACCATCCGGAGGCGGAGCAAACGGAATATCCGAACACTGTGGTCAAGCGCACCGTGGTTCGAAAATTGGCCGACCTGAAAACGAGCGCGGAGCAAGGCGGCAAACTGCTCCTCAAAGAAGAATATGAGATCAGGCAACTGTACACCGCCGGCGATACGGTGATCCTGGAAGCCGTTTGGCGCGGTACCCTTGCCGTACCGCTGGGCCGCCTGCCGGCCGGCGGCCAGATGGTGGCTTACTTCGCCCAATTTTTTCAGTTCAAGGACGGTAAAATTTACCGCCAACGGAACTACGACTGTTTTGAGCCCTTTAGCAACGATGAGCAATGAGTCATTTCGAATATTCAACACCTTTTGATGCTTCGCTACGCGGAGCATAACAGGCAATCAGCGGCATACCGCCCTTCAGCTATTGAAAATTGGGGATGGCGCCTGTTTCATCGCTCCATACCCGAATAAAACCAATATCCGGGCTTTCGAAACGCCTGTGCCCATTATGTTTGCGTCGTGTCGGGCGGCCAAGTCGCCGGTTGACACCGAGTTTGACCCAACTATGCTGGAGCCGCACATGCGAGAGATCGTCTATAATACCATCGGGGACGGCTACAACACCACCCGGAGTGCCGACCCCTCGATCGTCGAACGACTGTACCACCTGCTGCAACCCCAGGTCGGGCAACGTATCCTCGATATCGGTTGCGGAACCGGGAATTACACCCTGGCCCTGGCAAACAAAGGGCTGAGCCTGCACGGGGTAGACCCCTCGGAAAAAATGCTCGCCGTCGCCCGCGCCCGCGATCGGCGCGTCACCTGGGCGACCGGCTCGGCAGAACGCATCCCGGCGGAAGACGACCAGTTTGACGGGGCTTACGGCACCCTGACGCTGCACCATTGGACCGACCTGCGTGCGGCTTTCGCCGAGCTGCACCGCGTGTTGAAACCCGGCAGCCGCCTGGTGTTTTTCACCGCCACCCCCGCACAGATGGAAGGATACTGGCTCAACCATTATTTCCCGGTCATGCTGGAGCAGTCGATCAGGCAAATGCCCACTGCCGAAGCCGTAGGCGCCGCAGCGTTTGCCGGCGGCTTCAGACAAATCGCAGCCGAACCCTTTTTCATTCCCGGCGATTTGCAAGACCACTTTTTGTACACCGGGAAGCACCGGCCGACGTTGTATTTAGACGCCGCTATTCGCAACGGCATCTCTTCCTTTTCAGCGTTGGCCAACCGCGAAGAGATTGAGTCAGGGTTGGCACGGCTGTCGGCCGACCTGGCTTCCGGACATTTCACGGCAATAAAAAACCGGTACTGCAACGATCGGGGGGATTACCTGTTTTTAGCGTTTGAAAAAGAGCGCCCCGGCTGACGACGGTCGGCGCCGGCAGTAAATAAAAATGCATGGAACAAATTATCACGTTGCGCATAATTCTCGAAGACCCGCCGGCAGGCGTCGATTTCGGCTTGCAGGAGGGGCGCGGACGGGCTTATACGACCGTTCAAAAACAACGTTCCGGCGGCGGCGACCTGCAGTTTGACGGCAGCGTCCGGGTAAAAGGAACGCGCGACCGGCAGCCCGATTTTGCCGGGCCACTGGTTCAGGGCACGCCGCAGGATCGCTTTTTGTATATCGATATCGGCGCCGCTGCCGGCCAGTTCGGCTCTGTTTGGCAACGGCGGTTGAAAATCCCCCTGCGGGGCATTACCTGGGACCTGATCGGCGACGGCGCGCAGGCCGTGCTGGAAACGCGCGTAGCGGGAACAGCCCGCGACGGCGGGCCCAACTGCGGGACGGTGAAGCCGTTCAAGGGTTGGCAACCCGGCAGGCCCTGAGGAAGCACCATGTGGATTGGCCGTTGTGCAGGCCGAAAAAAGGAGTACATTCGTTGCGCCAAAACGATACCAAATGATTCTGTTCCACCGCTTCCAACCCGATTCTGCCCCCTGTCCGGGACTAATACCGGAACAGGGGGGATTGAGATGACCGGGCTAGGGTGTGCCTACCGGCCATCCCCGATTGAATTGCCCGCCCACCCTGCCGGAAACATCATCACTTTGGATCATCAAAAAAGCATCCACATGAAAAAACGACTCAACATAGCCGGGTTAGCCTGCATCGTCATCTTGCTGACCAGTTGCATGTCCCAAAAAATTATCGCGCCATCCAATGCCAACGTTCAACTGGCTTCACCCACCACATCTTTGACGTTCAAACAGTCGCAGCGCGACTGGTATATCTTGTGGGGTCTCGTGCCTATCAGTCACAACGCGGCCGACCGGGTTATCGCGCAGAACAACCTGAAAACGGTTCGGGTAGAGACGGTAACCACGCCATTGGATTTTATCATCAATATTTTCACTTCGGTGGTCACGATCGTTTCCAGAACGGAAATCATCGAAGGCAGCACAGAACTCAAAAAGTAGTCCGAAAATCTGGAAGAAGTACGTGTTTGGCTGACCCTCTCGGGATTTCCGGTTTTGCCAGAAATCCAGTGGGGAACGCCAAACACGTTTTTTCTTGCCTGGACAAACGTCAGGACCTGTTTGCATAGGTACGGATACGCCGTTTGCGGTGGATGACCTGTCCAATATCCAATTACCGAAAAACAAGCGATCTTGCAGCGGCTGATTTGCATCATCCGAACTCCAGGAAGACCGCTGTACCGGCTTTGGCCGACGCTGATTCCTAAACCTTCCGTAAAGCATGTCAACCTGGGTCAACCACCCCCTTAGCCTGTTGGGTGAAACAGTCAACCTGCTGCCCATGGAACGGGCGCATTTTGCCGAACTCGAAGCCCTGGCCCGCGAGCAGCGCATCTGGCAGCACTATGCGTACGATCTGTCGGATCCGGTGCGGCTGTACCAAATCCTTGAAGGGGCTCTCCTCGAACGCGAGCAAGGCACCCAATACCCGTTTGTCATTCAAGACCGGTCTGCACAAGCGCTCATCGGAAGCACCCGGTTGATGGATATGTGGCCAAAACACCGAAAACTGGAAATCGGCTTCACCTGGCTGCATCCCGATTACTGGGGTACGGCCGTCAACCTGGAATGTAAATTATTGCTGCTGACCTATTGTTTCGAAACCCTTCAAACGGTACGCGTGCAGTTAAAGACCGATGAGCAGAACATCCGGTCGAGGAAAGCCATTGAAAAGATCGGCGGCCGTTTCGAGGGTATTTTCCGAAACGACATGATCCGCGACAACGGCACGCACCGGCATTCCGCTTATTACAGCATTATCGACACCGAATGGCCGGAAGCAAAACGCCAGATGAGCTGGAAATTGCAACATTTTTCGCGGTGATCGCCCGTTCAAAACAGGTTTTTGACCTCAGTGCTGCACCGCCAGTTTTGCATAACCGAGTCGCTCGCCTGCGGCGATCCGCAGCCAGTACAAGCCCGGCGGCAGCGCACGCGCATCGCACGTCTGGCGGAGCATCCCGCCGGCCGTCGCCACCGTTTCCCGGTGCTGCAAGCGCCCGTCGCTGCTGTACAAGGTAATCTCCACGGCACTGGAGGATATGTCATCGATTTCGATCCGGTATGTTTCCCGGGCCGGGTTCGGGTAAAGCCGGATGGATGGCAGCGCGCCCGCCCCCTCCCCTGCACCAGTGGTTTGGCTCATGCTGGAACCGCAGGCGTTAAAACAGGTCAAGGTCACGGCGTAAACCCCCGGCGGGTCGTACAGGTGCACCGGTTCGAATACCGTGCTGGTTTGGCCGTCGCCGAAATCCCATACACAACTGTCGGCATTTTGGGACTGGTTGATGAAGGCGACCAGCTGCCCGTCGGAGACGAACTGAAAAGCCGCCACCGGCGGTCCGGCCACGGTAATCGTCCGGCTGCCCGAGTTGCTGCCTGTGGCGCTGGAAGTGGTTAGCGTAGCGGTATAAGTGCCCGGGCTATTGTACTCCACGGTTGGGTTTGCCTCGGTCGAAGTGGCCGGGCTGCCGCCGGGGAACTGCCACTCGGTACTAGCGGCAAGGCAGGAAGAGGCCGGACTCGAAAACTGCACCGTGAGCGGCGCGCAACCCTCCAGCACACTTGCCTGGAAGTCGACTCCGGGCGGCAGGTTTTCGCCGTATTTCAGGATGGTGCCGCCTTCCCCGACCGCCCAGCCGGTCTGCTGGTCCAAAAACCAGATCCCGGCGAGGTTGTTGGTCGTTCCCGAAGAGCGGAGCTGCCAGTGAAGGCCGCCGTCGGTGGTGTGCAGCATCGTGCCGCCTGTGCCGGTCGCCCAGCCGTTGAACGGGTCGGTAAAAGCAACGGACCGGAGCTGTGCCGTCGTGCCCGATGTCTGGGGTTGCCAAAGAGCCCCGCCGTTGGTCGTGTGCAGAATAACGCCCGTATCGCCCACGATCCAAGCGGTGAGCGGATCTAAAATAGAGATACCGTTCAGGTAGTTGGTCGTTCCCGAGGTTTGGTTTTGCCAACTGGAGCCGCCATCCGTGGTGTGGAGGATTCTTCCGCCGGTGCCCACCGTCCAGCCGTTCAAGGGATCGGCAAACCGGATAGCGCGCAGCACATTGATGGTCCCGGAGGTTTGGGTTTGCCATAGGGCGCCGCCATTGGACGTATGGAGGATGTAGCCATTGACGCCGGAGGCCCATCCGTTGAGGCTGTCGGCAAAGTAAACACTGTTCAATCCATACAGGATAAGCGCCCCTTTTTGCCAGCTTGCGCCGCCGTCCACCGTGCGCAGTATGCCGCTTGACAGGGCCAGCGAACTGACTGCCCAGCCCCGCAACGAATCGATGAAATACACGCTGGACAAGGGGCCGCCAAAACCGGTATTCGTTTGAGTTTGCCAGTTCACGCCGCCATCGGTCGATTTAAGCACGGCGCCGGCGTTCCCTACCGCCCAGCCGGTGCTGCAGGTTGGGAAGCATACCCCAAAAAGGTTTTGGAAGTTGCCGGACACCTGGGGTTGCCAGCTCGTACCGCCGTCCGACGTATGCAGTATGGTGCCGTATCCGCCGGCGGCCCAGCCTTCCAGGGCGTTAACAAACCGGATAGCGCGCAGGGCAAATACCGTCCCCGAACTGAGCGCGAGCCAATGCTGGCCGCCGTCGGTCGTCTTGAGTACCCGGCCGAAGTAACCCGAGGCATATCCGGTCAGGCTGTCGGTAAAGTGCAGGCTGTACAAGGTATCGGAGACCGCGGTCAGCTGATTTTCCCAGCTTTGGCCACCGTCGGCGGTATGCCGGATCACGCCGTTGGCGCCAGCAGCCCAACCCCGCAGGCTGTCGGCAAACCAAACGGCAAAAAGCGGCTGGCCGGTGCCCGTCGCCAGCGGCTGCCAGTTCGCACCGCCGTCGGAGGTCCGGCGTACGGTGCCGGTGTTGCCAGCAACCCAGCCGTTAAGGCTGTCGAGGAAAAACAGGCTGCGCAGCGGCAGGCTGGTTCCGGAGGCTTGGGGCTGCCAATGCAGTCCGCCGTCGGTGGTTTTGACGATAACGCCGCTATCGCCCGCAGCCCAGCCGGTTTGTTTGTCGATAAAGAAAAGCGCCTGCAGTCGATTCGGCGTACCGGATGTTTGCCCCTGCCAATCTGCCCCGCCATTGGTCGTTTTGATGATCACGCCGCCAGCCCCCACAGCCCAGCCGGTCTGGTTGTCGGCAAAATACACCGCCGTGAGCCAGGAGGAGGTCCCCGACGGTTGCGGTTGCCAATGCGCGCCGGCGTCGGTAGTGTGTACAATAGTGCCGAGTTCGCCCACGGCCCAGCCTTCCGCTGGTTGGATGAAGGACATGCCATGCAAGGTGTTGCCTTGCGGCAGTGGGTTTTTCCAGTGCCAGTCGGTTCCGGGCCCCGGCTGGCTTTGCACGGTGACGGAAATACTGCAAAGCAGTGCGAAAAAGAGAACAGGTCGGGTGAATGGCGTTATACCAAGGTTCTTCATGATTACACGATTTTAGGATATTGGAATAATTACATGGTAAACTAAGGTTGTTGGAGTGTTGGGTAGAATATTTTGCGACCAAAATCCAACGAAACTTAGTTTACCATGTAATTATACCGCGAACATAAAAAATTGCCATCCTGCCTGATCGACATTTTCTCCGCTTGTATGGAACTTTACAAAACCGCCCTTTCATACCTTGGCACAGAAAAACACGAGCAGCCATATGAACAACCGTTTTAGCTACCCTTTGATCGCCGCCGCCCTGTTAGTGGGTGCATTTTCGCATACAACACAGGCTCAACCCGACACCGTAAAGATCGGCGCCTTTGTCAACGACCTGTATGACCTCAACCTGAGCGAGCAGTGTTTTACAGCACAGTTTTGGATCTGGTTCAACTACCGCAATGCCGCATTGAAACCGCTCGAAACCCTTGAACTGACCAATGCGAAAGAAACGGATTACACCCTCGAATCTACCGACACCGTTAACGACATTGTATGGGCCACCAAAAAGGTGCACACCGTGATCAAAAAAGACTGGGATATTCGCCGTTTCCCGTTTGACGAACAGCTGATGACCATCGAACTGGAGGAGAGCGACAAAGACGCCGACAGCATGGTGTACGTCGCCGATACGCTGAACACCAAAATGGAGCCGGGCCTGAGCCTGACCAACTGGTCGATCGAGCGGTTTTACCTGACCACCGGGGTCAAAAAATACGACACCTCGTACGGCGCCCCCAGCCTGTCGGAAGGCAGCGCATATGCCCATGCGGCCCTGAATATTTTGATCAAACGCCAAAGTTGGGGGTTGTTTTTCTCACTGTTTACAGGGCTTTACGTCGCGTTTTTTATCTCTTCCCTGGTATTTTTTATCGATCCGAACGAGGTGGACCCCCGTTTCGGCTTATCGGTGGGCGGATTGTTTGCCGCGGTGGGTAACAAATACATCGTGGATTCCATTCTGCCACAATCGACGACGTTCACCCTGGTGGACAAACTCCACATCCTGACCTACATTTTCCTGTTGGTGTGTATTGTGCTGTCGGTGGTATCGCTGCGAATCTGGAAAAACGGGCAGGAGCCGCGGTCGGCGCGGTTCGACCGCCGGGCTTACCGTTGGATTGTGTCGGTGTATGTGCTGATCAATGCGGTGTTGATTTTGGAGGCGAGTATGGGAGGGTGATCTGTTTGCTGTAGCGCAGCAGTATAAAACGCCTGGCGCCACCGCGTCCGGACCTGAAAAAATGCCTAAAAACCGTCTAAAAACAGCAATATTGGATAAAATACTGGCCGGTTTTAGTATAATTTAATGTCCGGTTTACCGAACTGGATATCATGGTTGGAAACGCCTCGTGGTAAAAATCTGACCTGTTGCGACCGTGCGCTTTGAGCGGGGAAACCGGTTGCTTTTTTTTCGGGCCGGAGCTTTTGGCGATAATTCGTGGAAATCTCCGGCTTGCTTTAACTGGCCGTCTTTTACATTTGTACCGGAAAAATTAACCATTACCGGTTCAATTTACTATGGAATTTGACACCAACAAATACCGCATTTACACCTGGAAAAGCGGTATGATGCTGCACTGGATCATCAACCCCGGGCTCGCGTTCAACGAATTGGCGCTGGGCCAGCGCGTTCCGAAAGTCACGCTGATAGACAAAACAAGCGAAAAACCCTACCTCGAGCGCGGCATCGTGCCCTGCCCCCATTGCGGTGCGCTGCACGACGGCCGCATTTGGTCCACCCAGAATGGACGCGCCTTCAAAAACTGGTTCGGCCTGTATTGCCCGGATTGCGGCCAGATCATCCCCTGTTTGCGCAATGCCACCAGCTGGTTGATCCTGGCGCTCACATCGCCTATCTGGTGGTGGTTCAAAGACCGGTGGAAAGCCGAGTGGCTGAGCCGGCAGCCGGAGCGCTACCGCAACCTTGACGTCAGCGCTATCACCTACCAAAAAGTGTCGTGGCTGCGACTCGGTATCGGCTTCGGCGCGATGATGTTCATCTTGATGGGGCTGCTCGATCCCTGGATCAGCGGAGAATCTATCACCGGGAAAAGCGCGCTCCGCAGCCTCATCGTCTGCTCGCTTGCCGGGTTGTTTTTCGCCCTGACCCTGAAGTGGTGGATGAGCCTCCGGGGCAAACCCAATTCCGGGCAATAACTTTCCCGTTATAAAAACCAATGGCAACCGGCATACGCACTTCGCATACCGGTTGCCACTGCTTTTGATCCCGGGTAGGGGCAGCATTGCTACGTTTGTAGATTGTAAACTAACGAAATTGTACTTAGTTATACCCGTTGTTTTGGGAGAGTTTCCGCTCGGTCAGGTCGATTTCCGTTTGCGGGATCGGCAACAGCTCGTGGGTGCCCGGCTTGAAACTGGTTTTCCCGACGGCTTGCATCACCGACGCCGCACGACCCCAGCGCAGCAGATCGAACCAGCGCTGCTGTTCCATGGCCAGTTCCACGCGGCGCTCTTTGTAAATCCGCTCCCGCAGCTGTGTTTTATCCATGACCGTTACGTCAGGCAGGATAAAATTGTTGGTCCCCCGCGCGCGTTTGCGCACCTGGTTGAGCAACGGCAGGGCCTTGTCGGGCTGGTCGGTTTCATTGTACGCTTCGGCGGTCAACAGCAGGATATCGCTGTAACGCAGGATGCGGATATTCCCCGGGCCATTGTCCTGCAGCCCCGAGTGGTTGGGCACCCAGGCTTTCTGGTTGAAGCGTTCGCCGATGATCTCGGGGTTGTCCTGCACCTGGGTGGAGCCGTCGGGCAGCACCTCGCCCACATAGATGACCGTGGCTTCGCGGCGCGGGTCGCCGTTTTCGTAGGCGGCAACGAGGTTGTCGGAGGGCCGGTTGAAGCCCCAGCCGAGGTTGGGCACACCGCGCACGCCCTGGATCATGTTGTAGGGCGAAGCGCCCGGGCCGGCAACCGTTGCCTGCAGCGCCACTGCGCCGATCTCGAAAATAGATTCGGCGCCGTTTTCACCCACCCGCATGAAATTATCCGCGTACTTGGGCAACAGGCTGTATTGGTTGGAGTCGATAATCGACCGGCACATCCCCAGCGCTTTCGGGTAATCTTTTTTGATCATGTACAGCTTGGCCAAAATGCCCTCCGCGGCGCCACGGGTGGCGCGCCCCAGGTCGGCGCCCGGGTATTTGTTCTTTTGCGGCAACACCTGGATGGCGGCCAGCAGGTCGCTTTCGATCTGGTCGTACACCGCACTTACCGGTTGCCGGGTCTGGTTGTAATAATCATCGGCGGCCAGCGGCTCGGTGATGATCGGCAACTCTCCAAACCATTGTACGAGCAGGAAATAGCTGTAGGCGCGCAGGAATTTGCACTCGCCCACCAGCCGGTCGCGCAATGCGGGGTCCATGTCCACATCGGGGACGCGCTTGATGGCCAGATTAGCCCTGGCGATGATCCGGTAATACCCGCGCCACACCTGTGCGATGAAACTGTTGGACGCGTCCATGGTGAAGTCGTCGATATACGACAACAGCGGCTGGTCGTTCAGCGTGGAGCCTTTGTCGGCGTCGTCGCTGATGATATCCGTACAGCCGAGGTAACCCAGCCCCACACAGTCGAAGGTGCGGAACTCGTTGTACACCGCATTGGTGGCCTGCACCGCCTGGTCGGCGGTTTGAAAGAAGTTTTCGTAGGTCAGGCTTCCGAGGGGGCTGCGGTCCAGAAAGTCTTTCTTGCAGCCATTCGACACGACGAGCACGAGGAGTGCCGGGAGCCAGATTTTTTTTGCAAAAGGAATGATATGTGTCATGATACCTGCTTTTTAGAAATTTACGTCCAAACCAAAAATAATCGATTTCGCAACCGGATAAGTGCCGGTGTCCACCCCCACGCTGAATACGGAGGACCCTGGAAATTCGGGTGAATACCCGGTGTACTGTTGTTTGGTCCAAAGGTTGGTGCCGGTGACGTAAATCCGCGCTTTGGTGATGCCGATCTTGGAACCCAGGCTGCGCGGCAGGGAGTAGCCTAACACGAGGCTGCGCAGCCGGAAGAACGAGCCGTCCTGCAGGAAGAAGTCCGACATCTGGTAGTTGTGCCCGCCGTTGGTCACGCGCGGCACGGTGTTGCTGGTCCCTTCGCCGGTCCAGCGGCCGTCGTAAAAGATTTTCTCCCAATTGTACACCCCGTACCGGGCAAACGCCTTGCCATTGGCTACTTTGTTGCCGTGTACACCGAAAAAGTCGGCGGTGAAGTCAAAACCGAACGCCTCCAGGCCCGCGGAGAAACTGTAGGTGAACTTGGGAATGGGGCTCCCCAAAAACACTTTGTCCAGCGCCGTGATCACGCTGTCGCCGTTGGTATCCTGGAAGATAAAATCGCCCGGTTTTTCATTGCCCTGCGTGGGGTATTTGGTCAGGTCGTCGGCATTCTGGAAAATGCCCGCCACCTTGTAGCCGTAAAATTCGCCGATGGACCGGCCCACGCGCGTCAGGGTGACATCGCCTGCCGCAGTGCCGCCGCCCGACACTTCCGATTTGCGTTTGTCGAGTTTGGTGACCACATTTTGCACCGTCGACAGGATGCCCGTAAAATTATACCCCACTTTACCCCGGGTCTCGCGCCAGTTGATGGTCAGGTCGACACCGCGGTTGCGGACATCGGCCACGTTCACCACAGGGCTGCCGTCAGAGCCCACATAGTCGGGCACGGGCAGGGGGTAGAGAATATCGTACGTGTTGCGGTTGTACCAGTCGAGTTCCGCCCCGAGGCGTCCCTCCAGTACCCCTATTTCCAGGCCCACGTCGGTTTGCCGCGCTTCCTCCCAACGCACATCCGGATTGGAGAGCGTGGTAAGGGTGGCGCCGGTATTGAGCGTTTCGTCGGGTCCGAAAATCGAATACAAACCGCTTTGAATGATCCCGAATGACGGATAGAGTTGCGTTTTGTCGTTGCCGACGATCCCCCAGGAGGCGCGCAGTTTCAGGCGGTCAATAAAGCGTTGGTTCGACAGGAAGGGCTCCTGCGCTATATTCCAGCCCAGGGCAAACGAGGGGAAATACCCCCAGCGGTTGGCCGGCGAAAACCGCGAAGAGCCGTCGGCCCGCAAGGATGCCGTAAGCAGGTAGCGGTCGAACAGGGTGAAGTTGACCCGGCTCAGGTAGCTGATCATGGCCCATTCGCCCGCACTGCCGTAGTTCGTTTGTGTGGTATCGTTGCCGGCATCGAGATAGAGCAGGTTTTCGCTGCTCGACGGGAAGTTGCTCCGGGCTGCGCCAAAACTCTCGAAATGCGTTTCCTGCGAAGTATAACCGGCCAATACGTTCAGGCGCGAGCTGCCGAATTCCTTGTCGAACGTGAGCGTGTTTTCCCACAGCCAGGAACGGGCCTCGTCGAAGCCGATTTGCAGGCGGTCGTTTTTATTGAGTTGGGAAACCGACACCTGAAACGCCGGCTCGAAAAAGCGGGATTTGACATTCCAAAGGTCGAGGCCGTAATTGGAGCGGAACGTAAAGTATTTGAACAACTTAATATCGGCAAAGACCGTCCCCACCACGCGGTTACCCATCGAATAGTTGTAGTTTTTGTAAAACAGGTCGGCGGCCGGGTTGCCGATAGCCGTGCCGAAGAACGTGGGGTCGGAAAAATTGCCGTTGGAGTCGCGCTCGGCGTACACCGGCGGCATTTGCAGGGTGGAATTGAGCACGCCCGGCGGGTTGTGGGCTTTGATGTGCATGAACGAAATGTTGTTGCCCAGCCGGACCACCTTGTTCAATTGGTATTCATTGTTCAGGCGCAGCGTCACGCGTTCGAATTTCGACTCGCGCAGGATGCCATCCTGGTTGAAATAGTTGCCGGAGATATTGTACAGCAGTTTTTCCGTGCCGCCATTGGCGCTGAGTTGAACGTTGGCGATGGGCGCCTTGCGGTACACCAGATCCTGCCAGTTGGTGCCTTCGCCCAAAGCTGCCGGGTCGGTGAAGTATTGCTTGCCCGTGAGCTCGTTGTACATCTGGGCAAACTCGGCTGCGTTGGCCATCGGCACCTGCCGCGTCAGTTCCTGCGAACCGTAATACGTGCTGAGGCTGATCCGCGCTTTGTCGCCGCTCTGCCCCCGTTTGGTGGTGATGATGATCACGCCGTTGGCGCCGCGGTTGCCATAGATGGCTGTAGCCGAAGCGTCTTTCAGCACTTCGATCGATTGCACATCCTGCGGGTTGACAAACGATGCGTCGTCGAGCAGCATGCCATCCACTACGTACAACGGGTTGGCGTTGTTCAGCGTGCCCGTCCCGCGGATGCGAATGACGGCGCCGGCGCCCGGTTGTCCGCTGGCGGGGGTGACGTACACGCCGGCGATTTTGCCTTGCAGGGCCTGATCGATCGACGAAGTGGGCACGCGCTCGATATCCTTGGTTTTCACCGAACCGACGGCGCCCGTGAGGTCGCTTTTCTTCTGGATGCCGTAACCGACCACCACTGTTTCTTCGAGTATCGTTAGCGCGGTGTTCATCTTGACATCCAGTGTGGTGCGCCCCTCCAGGGCGATTTCCTGGGTTTCGTAGCCGGTGTAGGTAAATACCAGCACGGCGTTGGCATCGGGGGCATCGAGGGTGTAGGCGCCGCTGACATCGGAAACAGCGCCTTGGGCAATGCCCTTCACGGCTATGGTCACTCCAATAAGCCCTTCGCCGGAAGTGGCATCCGTCACCGTGCCGGTTATGCGCTGTTGCGCTTGGCCGACCAGTGCGCCGAGGAGAAGTAAGAACGTAAAATATTGCTTCATACAAAATGGATTTTTGATTCGATAAAAGCGCTTTGGGGTATGGGCAAGGCATCGGGTTAGGGGGTCATGGTGACGCGCACTTTTTTCAGGTCGGTGGAATTGCCGCCGGTCATCAGTTCAAAATCGCCGGCTTCCGGGCCATACTTCATGTCGCGGCGATAGAAACTGAACGCGTCGCCGGTCAGGGCGAACGTCACGGTCTTCGATTCGCCCGGGGCGAGGGCTATTTTCTGAAAACCTTTGAGCTCTTTCACCGGCCGGGTCACACTGCCCACGAGGTCGTGCACATACAGCTGAACCACCTCTTCGCCGGCCCGGGCGCCGGTGTTTTGCACCGTTACCTGCAGCTCGACGGGTTCGCCAATTTTGAAGGAGGAACGGTTTACCCTGGGCTCCGTGTAGGTGAAGGTCGTATAGCTCAGTCCGTAGCCGAAGGGGAACAGCGGCGTATTGGGCATATCGATGTATTTGCTGGTCCACTTGCTGTTGGGATCGAAGGGGCGGCCCGTGTTTTTTTCGTTGTAAAAAATAGGCACCTGCCCGACCGAGCGGGGAAAGGTCATGGGCAATTTGCCCGAGGGGTTGTAAGCGCCGAACAACACATCCGCCAGTGCGTGTCCGGTTTCGGTGCCCAACCACCAGGCCTCCACCAGGGCGGTAGCCTGCCCGGCCAGTTGCGGGATGGCGAGCGGCCGGCCGTTCATGAGCACGACGATCACGGGTTTGCCGGTTGCAACGAGGGCGCTCACCAGTCTTTCCTGCACGCCGGGAAGGGTGATATCGGCCCGCGCGGCTGCCTCGCCGCTCATCTGGGCTTTTTCGCCGAGGGCCACGACCACCACGTCTGCTTTTTTCGCTGCCGCAATGGCCTCCGAAAATCCGTTCCGGCTAACGCCTTCCACCTCGCAGCCCTTGGCATAGGTCACCGCGCCTTTGCTGGCGGCTTTCAGCCCTTCGAGCAGACTCACACAGTCGTTGAAATTGCCCGCCGCGCACCAGTTGCCGATGAGTTCGGATTTGTTGTCGGCCAGGGGGCCGATGAGGGCGATCTTGGCCGACGGCGCCAAGGGCAATATATTCTTGTTGTTTTTGAGCAGTACGATCGATTTGCGCGCCACTTCGCGGGCAGTCGCGCGGTGTGCCGCGGAGAGGACCTGGCTTTTTTCCCGGCTTTCGTCGCAAAATTTATAGGGGTCGTCAAACAGTCCCAATTCGAATTTCAGGCGCAAAATGCGGCGCACGCTCGCGTCAATCTCCGCCAGGGTTACTTTCCCTTCGTCCAACGACTTTTTCAGGAACCGCTGGTACACGCCGCCTTGCATATCCATATCGACGCCGGCGTTGAGGGCCAGCTCGCCGGCCTCCTTTTCGTCGGCTACCACGCCGTGATTGACCATCTCGTTGATGGCCGTATAGTCGGTCACGACAAAGCCCTCGAAGCCCCATTCGTTGCGGAGGATATCGGTGAGCAAATACCGGTTGCCGGTTGCCGGCACGCCGTCGTAGTCATTGAACGAGGTCATCACCGTGGCAGCGCCGGCTTTCACCGCCGCTTCGTATGTCGGGAGGTAGTATTCGCGGAAATAGCGTTCGCTCATATCGACATTGTTGTATTCGCGGCCGGCAATCGGAGCGCCATAACCGGCGTAGTGTTTCACACAGGCCATCACGGCGTCGGGATGGCCCAGGCCGTCGCCCTGAAAACCCCGGACGCGGGCTTCGGCGATGCGGCAGCCGAGGTAGGTGTCTTCGCCGGCGCCCTCCATGACCCGGCCCCAGCGGGGGTCGCGACTGATGTCGACCATAGGCGCGAAGGTCCAGTGCAGCCCCGATGCCGCCGCTTCGGTGGCGGCCACGCGGGCAGATTGCCGGATGGCCTGGAGATCCCAACTGGCGGCTTCGCCGAGCGGGATGGGAAAAATGGTTTTGTAGCCGTGGATCACGTCGTAGCCAAAAATCAGGGGAATTTTCAACCGCGATTCTTCTACGGCAATGCGCTGCAGTTCGCGGGTAAACTTCACGGTGTGGCTGTTGAACAGCGCCCCGCAGCGGCCGCTGCGAATGTCGTCGGTGTAGCCGGGGCGGATGGTGGGGCCCGTCGATTCCCAGTCGGTCGTGTACAGCGTCATTTGGCCGATCTTTTCCTCCAGCGTCATCAGGGCCATCACCGAATCGACCCGGTGATCGATCGCCGTGGCGGTGTTTTGTCCGGTATCGGTATTGCGCTGCGCGCTGCGCGGGGCCGATTGGACATACCAGATAAAAGCGCTCAGGAAAAGCAGGCCGGAGGCGCCGAACATCATATCTTTTAGCGAATGCTTCATGTACTACCTGTTTGATGGTCAATCGTGTTGGTTGGAAATATTGGAAAATTACGGTCCGTTTTTCTTTTGGGCAAACAGCCAATTCATGACTTCGGGGTTGTAAAACGTTTCCTGCCAAATGCCATGGCCGAGGGTGGTATACTCGGTGTATTGCACCGGGGCGCCCAACTTTTTCAGCGCCTGCACGATGTCGCGCGATCGTTTTACGGGTACCGTGTCGTCGCGGCGGCCGTGAAACACCCACAAGGGGATATCCTTGATTTTTGCGGCAAACGCCGGGTCGCCGCCGCCACAAAGGGGTACGGCAGCGGCAAACCACTGGGGTCTGCGCATCAGCAGGTCGAAGGCGCCGGCGCCGCCCATTGACAAACCCGCGACGTACACCCGGTCGCGGTCGATCGCCGGATTCTCTTTCAACACCTGGTCGATGAGCTCGATCAGCAGCCGCATGGGTTCCGTCGGCTTATCGGCCCAGGTGGCTGCCAGAGCGATGTCGGTCCCCGACCAGCGTTGACCCTGCGGGCACTGCGGCGCCAGCACAAAACAAGGGTGTTGCCGGAAATGATCGGGTTCGACAAAGGCTAATACGCCGTTCCGGAGTTGCGCTTCATTGTCGGTGCCGCGTTCGCCGGAGCCGTGCAAAAAGATGACGAGGGGCAGTTTCGTCGTTTGGCCCCTGGCATTCACCAGTTGGCCCGCGGCATCCCGGGTGAATCCCGCCACGGCATTGGTGGCCAGGCCGTCGGCCGGGCGCAACAGCCGGTATGGCAGTGCGGCGGTGGCGTTCTCGCGGTAAATATTGCGTTCGAAATAGAATTTAGGGTCGGTAGGCACCTCGGGGTTGGGCGGCGCGGGCTTTGGTATTTCGGCCGACTTCGGCGCCGGGCCCAGCCAGCCGCCGGTAAAGCCGGCCCGTTGCAGCCCCCGCCGGATGTAGGGATTTTTTTTCATGATGTTCCAGATCAGGCCGCTGCGATAGTTTTCCAGCATAAGGAGGATGGGCCCCTGGTCGATGCCCAGGTAATCGATATCAAACCAGCCGCCGGGCAGTTTGCCGCAGGCGGTAAACGCCGGGTTGAAGGCATCTTTAAACCCGTAAGGCCCCACCAGGCTGTCGTAGTAGGCATTCCACATGCTTTCCAGTGCGGGCAGGCAAATTTCGGGCGCGAACGGCACGGAGCCGCCGGCAGCCGTAGGCGCGATGGTGCCGTCGTCTTCCAGGTAATTGCTGGCCACGCCCCTGGCGCCGTACCCTTCATAGCGATCCCAGGCTTCCGGGCAGCTGTGGTCGGGGTCATGTGCCGACTGCCAGTTGAGTGGCCCGTCGCAGGCCGTCAGCCCCCACACTGTTGTAGCGTAATGGCTGAAATGGCGCGGATTTTTCACGCAATAGGCGTGATTGGCCAGGGTGGCGCGGCGGCTGTTTTCGAAATAATCGATGCCTTTGGCGCGCATATAGGCATCCTGAATGTCGCGAAAATCGATCCACACATGGCTGTATTGGTGGCCGAACAGGGGGCCGAAATTCACGTGCGCCTGATCCTGGTAGGTATCCCAATAGTAGTTTTGGCACCAGGCATCCCAGGCGGCTTCGGGGATGGGGTGCGTGGGCGAGCCGAGGGCCAATACGTACAGGATCATGGCCTCGGTATAACCGAACCATTCGGCCTGCAGAAACCCTTTTTCGGGTTTCCAGCCCATGCTGATGCGGTTGTTGATGTTCAGCATCCAGTCCCACTCCACCCGCCGGTACAAGAAATCGGCCGTTTCGCGGATCGTTTTTTCAATCGGTTCGTCGCCGTCAAAATAGGTTTGGCACGACAGGATACCCGCCAGCAACAAACCGCTGTCGATGGTCGACAACTCCACGTCTTTGAACCGGTGGGCGTCCCGGTTGTCGAGAAAGTGGTAAAAGAAGCCTTTATAACCTGAAACGCCGCTTGGGGCGTCGCCTTGCGGCAAACTCCGGAGAGCCACCAGGGTTTTCAACACGCGGCCCGCCGCTTGCTGCCGCGTGATCCAGCCCCGTTCGACGCCCACCAGGTAGGCGCTGAGGCCGAAACCGGTAGCGGCGATGCTCGAAAATGCCAGCGTGGGCCAGCGGTCGGGCACCTGCGCCCGGTCGTCGGCCAGTTCCCAGAAGAAATTGAAGGTCCGGCGCTCCAGTTCATCTGCGCTGTAGGGTACAGCCGGTTGGGGCGACTGTGCGCGGCCGGCCATAGCAACCTGTATGAAAATACTGAGGAGGAATAGAAATCGGCACATAGGGAACAGTTCGATAGGAATGGTCGAGGACAGGGGGCAGCAGACTTGCCGTTTGTGTAAGTGTTTGTTTTACAGCAAGGAGAACAGGATTCCCGGGAAGCAGGCTGTTAGAATTCAACAGCCTGCCTCCTGAAAATCCCGTTAATCCATCTGCGTCGCAGCCGGCGACTATTCGACGGCTGGTTTTACTGTTTCACAAACTTGGCGTAGCCCAGCGGCGCGCCCTGACGGCTGAAACCGGTGAGCGAGTAAAGCCCGGCCGGGAAGCGCGCAACGTCGATTTCCGTCTGCTGGTCGCCTGCCGTGCTCAGCGAAGCGACCCGCTGGCCGAGGGTATTGAATACCTCGATCCGGGCAACATCGCTGAAATTACTCACCCGAAGCGTGTTCGTAACCGGGTTCGGCGACACTTTCATCGCCTCCAGCGCCGCCGGTTGGAAGACCGAAGTCGCCGGAGCGCAAGTGCCCGTGCCGATCACGATATCGTCGAAATAGTTGACCACATTCGTACCTGTGCCAACCGTTGTGATGTCGAAGAAGATCGTAAAGCGGTTGTGCACCGGGTCGTCTTTGGCATTGGAAAAGTCGAAGGTCAGCTCTTCCCACTCATTCACCTTGGTATTCGGCACCGTCACCTCCACCGCCGGGGAGGAATTGCCGAAGATCTCGGCTTTGGCCGTTACCGTGCCGATGTGATCCATCAGGACCTTCATTTTGACCTGTTTGTTGCCTTTGTAATCGATAAATGCCTCCAGATCGGCAAACATACCAAAGTAGATCGTGGCGTCGGCAGCCTCTACGAATTTACCCACTTTGGCGCTGGTATTGGCCCCGGTGGCGTTCGGGTTGTCTACGATCTCAAACGGCTTGTTGTAGGTGCCGTTGTTGAAGTAGGTAAAATTGCTGAACGAGGTGACCGGCGTTTCAAAATCGCTGACGCAACCCGAATAGTCGGCCCGCGACCAGCGGATGTCGTCGATGTAATAGGTTTGGCCGCCCACATCGCTGCCGGCATTCAGGAAGATGACCAACTGCGTGTTGCCCAGGCCTTTAGCGGCGGTAAAATCGATCGTGAACTGGTGCCATTCGTTAGCCGCCGGAATAGTATCCCAGTACTCCTTTGCGGTGCCGCCCTGCAATTTGAACAGGCAGGGCACATTGGCGATCGGCGAATACACTTTCACCTTCAGTTGGTTGTACACCGTGAGGTCGACCGGCTGGGCAAACTGGAAACCCATGCCGGCGTACGGCATATTCTCGGGGTCTTTGTATTCTCCTACTTTGAGCGAGCCGTTGCCGGGCTCCAGGTGCGGGTTGTTGACCGTTTTCAGGTCGGATCCGCCGTAGAAAATATTGTCGTAGTTATGCTGGCACTCAAAATCTTCCACAATGTTGGGCACCGGTACCACATCCTTACAGGGGTCGACCGTGACCTTGGTCTGCCGCAGGTTGTCGATGCACCACGATTCGCCGGGTGCAGTCGTTCCGGCATTGAAGATCAGGCGGATTTCACCAAAGTCGGTGATCGAGGAGAAACTGGAAAAGTCGAAGCCCAGGGTTTCCCAGGCGCCGGGCGTGCTGACGGTGGCCTCCACTTCTTTGTTGCCTTGCGTGGGCGAGTTCAGCTGCATGGTCACCTTGCCGCCGCCGGCAGGGCTGAGCACGTCGATGTTGAACTGCGGGTACAGCGACAGGTCGAAGTTGTTGAGCGAAAAGGCCTGCAGGGTGGAGAATGCCGAAGTACCCTTGGCATAGCAGCCCACCTGGGTGGAATTGTTGACGTTATTCGGGTTCGGGTTGTTGGTCGGCCCGGTGAACACGCCGTGGATCGGTTCGTTCTGGTCGAGCGGTTGCCAACCCAGGTGCAGTCCGCCCTGGAAATCTTCGAGCGGTGGGGCCGTAGGCGGAGGAGACAGGTTGACGTCGTCGAAATAGTAGTAGTCGCCGGCTTCGGCATCCACCCCGGCATTGAAGAACATCACGAGCCGGGTGTGGCCCTTGCCGATCTGGTCGCTGAAATCGACCGAGTACTCCACCCATTTGTTGGTTTCCGTCATCGGAATAGCGATCTCTTTCGGGCCGTTGCCGCCTTCGATCTTCAACAGCAGGTTGCCCGTTTTAGGCGACCAAACCTTGAGGCCGAAACGGTTGCGGACCGACAGGTCGATCGGGTTGGCATTGGCAATTACCAGCGCTGCATAAGCGGAGCCTACCACCGGGTGCCACACCCCGACCTTGGCCGAGTTGTTGGTGCCGTCGGGTACGGGGTTTTTGATCACCTCCATGCTGTCCCAACCCACGGAGTACGCTGCATTGCGGTTGCACTCGAAGTCGTCGAGGATATCCGGATTGGGGGTAACGCCTTTGCACTGGTTCGGCACGGCGCAGATATCGTCAAAATAGTACGTTTCGGAGTCGTCTGCTTTCCCCGGATTAAAGACGATCAGGATCTTGTTGATCGTCGTGAACGAAGCCGCAGCCGACATATCGAATGTTAATTCCTGCCAACTGTAGGCGTTTGGCAGATATTTGATAACCTCCTTGGCTTCGCCGGAGCCTTCCAGTTTGAACAACACATTGGTGGCCTTGGGCGACCCGACTTTAACCTTGAATTGGTTGAAGTTGGTGAGGTCGATCGGGCCGGTGGTAACCGTACCTAAGGCAAAGTTGTAAGATTCTGCCGGATTGTTGGTGTACGATGCCACCATAGCCGAGCTGTTCACGGCATTCGGCAACGGGTTGGCCACGGGGCCGTTATAGGTGCCGTTCAGCGCAATCCAGTTGATATCGGACGCGCCCTCGAAGGTTTCATAACAACGCTCGGCTTTGTAGGCCACCAGATCGTCGAAGTAGTAGGTATAGTCGCTGGCATCGACGCCGGGGTCGAAGAAAATAATGATCTTGGTCAGTTTGTCCAGGGCAGCGCCGCCGCTCATATCGAACGACAACTCGTTCCAGGCGTTGGCCGTGGTAATGGTGGCCGATTTCTCCACAGCCTGGCCGGTGCCTTCAAATTTGAGCAACACCGGGGTAGCCGTCGAGCACCACACTTTCAGTTTAAATTGGTTGTATTCCGAAATATCCAACGGCTGCGCCAGGCTGGGAACCCAGAAAAGGCTGTAGCTGTTCATGCCGCTTTTCGTATACGAGCCCACATAATCGCTGCCGTCAACAGCATCTTTGGCCGGGTTGGGAATTACGCCGTTGTACGTGCCATTGGCGGCTGCCCAGGCCAGGTCCGAAGTGCCGCCCTCAAAGTCCTCATAGACAATTTGTGCATGCAGCCCGAAGCACCCCAGCGCAGCCAGGAAAAGAGAAAGGAGATACTTTTTCATAATTGCTTCTTTTAAAAATGGTTAGCGAAAATAAATTTGTTGATTTTGTTAATTGCAATTCAATGATTTATAACAAGCGGGCGAACCGTCGAACGACCTGCTTCGTCGCTGACGCGCAGGAAATACGTGCCGGCGGGGAGCCGGTCCAATGCTACGGTCTGCAGCCGCTCGCCGGCAGGCAGGTCTTGGGACTTAAGTATTTGTAGCACGGGATTGCCCACCGCATTGGTCAGGGTGACCGCCAGCTGTTGCTGCTGTTCCAGGCGGAGACGCAGGGTCATTCGGCCGTTGCCGGCCGGGTTGGGGTACATCTGGAATTCGACCCCGCGCAAGGGTTCCGCAGCCAGGCCGACTGAATTGTCGGGCTGAAAACCGCAGGCGATCAGTGCGGGTTCAAACTCGGGGTTCTTCATGAACAAACGCCACAGCAGTCCGGTGCGGTAGTTTTCGATCATGGCCACGATCGGCCCCTGGTCGATGGCCAGGTAGGAGCCGGCAAACCAGTTTTGGGTCTGGTTGAAAGCATCGTAGAAGCCGTACTCGCCCCAGAGTTTTTCACCGAGATCGAGGTAAAAATGTTTGAGTGCGGCGAGGCTTTGGGCGGGCGTGTAGGGCATGGAGGCCAGCGCGGCCGTTGGCGCGACGGTGCCGTCGTCGTTCGAAGGGAAAATGTCGTGCGCCGAGTAGCCGTTCTGGATATCGCAGGCGGTCAGCCCCCAGCAATTATCGCCGTAACCGACGTAGTGCTTGGGATTGAGCTTGGCGTAGCTCCACTGGATCAGCGCGTGGTTCTGGTTGCGGATGAAATAGTTGCAGCAGGCGTCTTTCCAGTTGCGCGGATCAAAACCAAGGTACGAATAATGCGCGAAAAACATCGGCCCGCCGCCATACCCGCCGCAATACGCCTTATAGCCATAATATGTATTGGTGGAACAATAGCCGGCGTTGGCCATCCAGCCGCTTTGGTACAGGCTGCCCGGCACCGGGTGGGTGGGCGAAGCGGCGGCCAGCAGGTACACAATCTGGGCTTCGAAAAAGCCGCGCAATTGAAAATTCATCTGCCACGCATAATTTGGCGACCAATGCCAGTACAACACGGGGCCGTTGTTTTTCCGGAACCAGTCCCACTCCACATCTTTCCACAGACCGGTGATCACGTCGCGCAGGGCTTTTTCCAAAGGCGTATTCTGGTCGAAATATTCGCGGGCAGCGAGGAGTCCCTGCATCATGAAAGCCGTCTCCACCAGATCGGCGCCGTTGTCGTATTGGCTGAACGGGATCACATTGCCGGTGTTGCCGTCCATCCAGTGCGGAAACACGCCGTGGAAGCGGTCGGCAAATTGCAGGAACGACACGATCTTAATCATGCGGTTCACGGCATCGGCACGGCTTACCCAGCCGCGCTCGGCGCCCACGATCAGGGCCATAACCCCGAACCCGCTGCCACCGGTGGTCACAACATCCGGATTGCCGTTGTTGCGTTCGCGCGCCATGCCGCTGACTGGGTGCCCGTAATCCCAAAAGTACCGGAAGGTGTATTCCTGCACCATGTCCAGAAGCGCATCGTCAGTCATGGGATTGGTTTGCACGCTGATAGCGGCGGTAAAATCACCGGCCGCCCCGGCGGCGCCCACCGAACGGATCTTATAATAGCGGGTGATGTTTTGGCCCTCATCGGCCGTCCAGTCTACCAGGCGAAGCGTAGCGGTGCCATAGGATCGGAATGGCATGAAGTTTTGCCCATCGACGGAACGATAAACATCGTAGCCAGTCAGGTTGGGATCGGTCACCGGCTGCCAGTTGAGCTCGATATGGGCTTCAAAGCTTTTGGCGGTAAAACCGCTCGGCGGAGGCGGGGATTGGGCTGTCAAATAAAATACAGCCAGTACCCCTCCAAGGAAGGGAAATATCCATCGGAATTGGTTCATCATCTTCACGTACACGACAAGCGGGCCCAGGTGAATTCCATTTTTAAAAGTAATGGAAAATTGGCCACCCTGCATGTATTGCAGCATGAAATTATGACATTAGGCCATTTTTAAAGAAAAAAATCACCTCACCACTATTACGCCATGTCAAAATCAGGCACAATTCGGGCAAAAAGAAGCCTTTTACAGGGCACAATGCAAGGCCTTCAGTAGGCGATCATATACTCGGTCAGGTTGGTGTCTTCCGGGAGGCCCAGTTTTTTGCGCAAGCGATAGCGTTTATTTTCTACGCCGCGGATGGAAATATTGAGCAAGGGGGCAATTTCTTTGGACGACAGGTTCATCTTCAGGTAGGCGGCCAGGCGCAAGTCGCCGGGCGTGAGTTCCGGAAAATCCTGCATCAGGCGTTTGAAAAAATCGTCGTGCACCTGGTTGAAGGAGGCCTCGAACACTTCCCAATCGTGGTCGCCTTCGAGGTTTTGATCGATCTGGCGGGCAAACTTTTGCAGCGCGCGCGGGTCGTTGGTGGCGCCCAGCATTTCATCGCGCAGCCGTTGCAGCATTTCGTTTTTGCGGATCAGGTTGAGGGCCGCATTGCTGAGTTCGCGGTTTTTGTTTTCGACCTCCAGCGCCAGTTTTTCGCGTTCGGCTTCGCTGCGTTGCCGCGCCAGTTTTTGCCGGTTCTCGATTTCCAGCTGTTGCCGCTGCCGTTTCAGGCGGGCCTGGCTGCTTTTTTCGATGATCCACAGGCAGATCAACAGCGCCAGCAGGTAAGCGCCGATAGCCCAGACCGATTGATACCAGGGCGTCAGCACCCGGAACGGGACCCTGGTTTCGAGGTTGTCCACATCGGTGCGCAGGTGGAACACGTATTTCCCCGATGCGAGGTTGGTAAATTCTTTTTCCGGGCTGCTTTGCCAGGGCGACCAATTTTCAGAGAAGCCCTCGAGGTACCAGGAAAACAAGGGCGCGCGCTCAAAAAAAGGCACAGTAAAGTAAAACTTCAGGTCGTTCCGGGCAAAATCAAACCGGAGTTGGCCCCTAGGCAGTACCGTCTGGCCGCCGGTTGTTTCAATGAGGCGCACCACCGGAGCGGGCTGGCTGGGGCGGTATTGCTCCAGGCGGCGTTGATCGAGGAGGGCAAAACCATTTTCCAGGCAAAACAGGTATTCGTGCTGGTCGAGCAGCACAATGTTTTCAAAACCAGGCACCAGGAACAGCGGCAGGGATATGGTTTGCCCCCGGGCATGGAGGAATACGCCGCTGTTGTCGACGGCAAAATACTCGGCGCCTTGGCCGGGCAGCCATTTTTGCCGCCGGGCGATGGCCTGGAGCGGTTGGAATTTGACCGAGCCGGCGGAGTCCAGGATCTGCAGGGGGTATTGCGGCGTATTGACCACCGGTACGCTGTCCACCAACGCCAGGTCCAGTTTAAAATCGGTCGGCAACCCGTCCGCTTTGCTGAACAACTGGTATTCCAGCACCTTCGTGAGGTCGGCACTCAACCGGAGCCGGTACAGCCCCTTGTTGGGATGCACGCCCCAGAGGTTGTCGAGGCGGTCGAACAGGATCTTTTTTAACGGTTCGCTAAAGCCTTCCACGCGGTGATCGAGGCGCCAGTCGCCGCCCGCCGGCCGGCGAAACACCACCAGGCCCGTGTACGTGCCCTGCACCAGCAGTTCCGGGTGGTGCGGCACCGACACCGTGCACCAGCCGCCGGTCACCTCGGAAATCGGGTGCGCCACCGGTCCGTCGATCCGGAAAGTGCCGGCATTGTGCCCGCAAATGAGCTGGTCGCCAAAAACCGACAGTTGCCACACCTGCCCCTGCGACCCCGCCACCAGCCGGAATGCGCCGCCGTCGCGCAGGAAAACGCCCTGGTTGGTGCCGATGTACAACTGGTTTTTCCAGCGCGTGGCTGTGTACACGGTTCCGATTTTGCCGCTTTGATCGGTGAAAAACGTGAGCGGAGCGCGCATAGCGACCAGGTCGATGCCGTGATCGAGGCCCAGCCACAGGTTGCCGTGGCTGTCTTCGCAGAGTGCCAGCACGGTGTTGTTTTGCAGGCCGTTTTCCCGGTTGAGGTGGAAACGCAATTCGCCGCTCTTGTCGAGGATATAGGCGCCGTTCAGGATCGTGCCGATGGCCCATCCGCCTCCCCAAAGCGGCACGGCTTTGTTGAGTTGGTATTGCCGGAAGGCCTGGTTCAGGGGGTGGTCCCAGGGCTGGCATTGCCCATGCCGGATCTCGAACATGCCGTGGTTGGTGGTGCCGGCCCAGATGGCGCCGTCGGCGGTGGGCACGAGAAACTGCACGATCTTGTCGGCCAGCAGTTCGGTGCCGGGCACAAACCGGAAAGTATTGTCGGGCAGCAGGTCGTACAGGCCCTGTCCGATCACAGGCACCAGGATGCGCCCGTTGACCATGCGGGCAAACATGATGGAGTTGGGCGGCTTCAGCACCGTAATCTTTTGGTAATCATACTTGTAAATCGTAGAGAACGATTGAAAAAGCACGAAATCGGCTCCCACGAGGATATGCCAGATCTCCTCTTTGTCGAGCCGCTCGGCGCGCAGTTGGCTGCTCAGCGAATGGTAGATCATCCGGCCGCCGGCATCGGGCTGCCAATACCCGAACTCGGCAAAGCCGCCGCAAAAAACCATGCCGTCGGGCCCGGCCTCCACGGTGCGCACCGTCTGGCCCTCCGGCAACGGGAAGGCCTGCCAGTGTGCGCCGTCGAATTCCAGCATGCTGGTATTGTTGCCCGCATAGATCCAGCCGGCGGCGCTCTGCGTCATCGACCAGTTCTGGTTTTGTCCCCGGTACTCTGCCGGCAGGAAGTTGCGGATCCGCGGGGCGTCCTGAGCCTGGATGGCACCTGCAAGCAGCAGGCAATAAACGAATATACTGGGCTGCATGGCAGGAGCAAAGAAACGCCGGAAATGCCGATTCTTCGCCGCCGAAGGGCATATTGTCGGCGACGGGCATACCCGGGGACGCAACCCGGCGCATATTTTTGCCGTACCGTTTATGGAGGAGGGAGTTTCCAATGTCCAAGTGTTTCGATCGCGCGTAACAGACAATACGGTTTACCTGTGCAGATTTACCATTGGAGCGTACTTGGACATTGGAAATTCCCGCAAACAGCCGTTCATCTGCACCATTTTACCGACCTTTCCTTTACCTTAACTACACCATACCACGCTCCAGCTGCAAAAAATGCTTGTATGAAAAAAACTACTGTACTCCTTTTCGGGGCAGCGCTCTCCCTTGGCGGCGTTTCCCTGCTTGCCCAAAATCTCCCCGCGCAAATGCGCCTTTCAGCCGACGGGCACCAATTGATCACCGGCGATCAGGCGCCAACGGGACTGTATGACTCGGCGACGGTCCGGACGATATACCTCGAATTTCCGCAACCCAATTACTGGACGCTGCTCACCAACAATTACCAGTCGAAAACCGATATACCCGCTAAAATGACCGTCGACGGCGAGGCATACGACAGCATCGGCGTGCGGTTCAAAGGACAAACCTCGTACAGCATGCTCCAGAATTCGCAAAAGAAGTCGTTCAACCTCACCATCGATTATATTCACCCCGATCAAAAATTGATGGGCTACCAAACCCTCAACCTGAATAACAGCTTTCAGGACCCTTCTTTCCTGCGCGAGGTATTCTACCAGCACCAGATCCGGCGGCATATTCCGGCGGCCAAATCCAACTTTGTACAGTTGTACATCAACGGACAAAACTGGGGCCTCTACCCCAATGTGCAGCAACTCAACAAAGACTACCTCAAAGAATGGTTCTTTAGCAACGACGGCATTAGCTGGCGCGCCGACCGGCCCGACGCCGCCATCGGCGGCGGCGGACCCGGAGGGCCCGGAGGCGGAGGCCCCGGTTGGGGCGACGGTACCGCCGCGCTCAATTACCTCGGCGCCGACACGGCCAAATACCAGACCTATTATACCCTGAAAAGCAGCGGGCCCGACAATCCCTGGAGTTACCTCGTCGCGGCATGCGATGCCCTGAACAATACCCCGGCAGCCAACCTGCCCGCTGTGCTGCCCAATTTTCTGGACATCGACCGGGTGCTGTGGCACCTGGCTTCGGAAATCGCTTTTTCCGACGATGACAGCTACGTGTACAAGGGCAAAATGGACTATTACGTCTATTACGAAGCCGAAACGGGTCGCATTACCCCGCTGGAATACGACGGCAACAGCGCCATGGAAACCAACTTTGCCAGTTGGAGCCCATTCTACAACGAAACGAAGGTCAATTACCCCTTATTGAATAAGATCCTGGCGGTTCCCGCCTGGCGGCAACGCTACCTGGCGCACTTGCGCACCCTCATCCAGGACGAACTGGACCCCACTGCCTGCGCCGCCATGCTTGATCAGTACAAAACCATGATCGATGCACTGGTTCAGGCCGACCCGAAAAAGATCTACACCTACGCCGAATTCGCCAACGAAGTGAACGTCCTCAAAAATTTTATCACCACCCGGCGCAATTACCTGCTCAGCAACGCCGAAGTAAAACAGGTGGCGCCGGTGCTGGAAACCGCCGCTTTCCAAAATGTCGCCGGCGAACCGTGGAAGCAGCCCCGCACCGGTGAGGAAGCCGTGGTGACCGCCAAAGTCAGTTCAACCACCGGCATTTCTGCCGTAACGCTCTATTATTCTGCCGAACTGACCGGCAACTTTACTGCCATCGCGATGTACGACGACGGCCAACACCACGACGGCGCTGCCGCCGATGGGTTGTTCGGGGCGGCGCTGCCCGGTCAAAGCGCCGGCACCTGGGTGCGTTTCTATGTGGAAGCGGCAGCCGCCAACGCCGCCAAATCGGTGAGTTACCTGCCCGCGGGCGCCGAGCACGACGTATTCATCTAACAGGTACAGCCCAAAGCGCTGCTCAACGGGCCGGTGGTGATCAACGAGATCATGGCGTCCAATACTATGACGGTGACCGACCCTCAGGGCGACTACGACGACTGGATCGAACTGTACAACAACTCGAACCAGGCCGTTGACCTCGGCGGATATTACCTCTCCGACAACCCGGCGAACCTGCCCAAATTTGAGATCGCGGCCGGCACCATCATTCCGGCAAACGGCTACCTCATCTTCTGGGCAGATGAAGACGGTACAGACGGCCCCACCCATTGCAATTTTAAATTGTCGGCCAGTGGCGAGGTGCTTTTCCTGCTCGACCACGACCTGAACATCCTGGACTCGCTGACCTTCGGCCAACAGGAAACCGACAAAGGCTACGCCCGGGTGCCCAACGGAACCGGCGCGTTCGTCATCCAGGCGCCGACCTTTAGTGCCAACAACAATTCTACCGGTGTGTCGGACGCAGCCGCCGAAAGCGCCGCGCTACTCGTATTCCCCAATCCGGCGACCGGCAGCGTAACCGTGAAAATCGGGCGGGTGTCCGGGCAGCAGGACCTGAGCATCCGGGATTTGAACGGCCGGATCGTTTGGCGCACCGTTCCCGGCGGCCCCGAAACCACCTGCTCCGTTCAGGGCTGGCCCTCAGGCGTGTATGTGCTGCAGTACGGCACGTTGAGCCGCCGGCTGGTGGTGCAACACTGAGCCCGCCGACCGGCCACAGGATCGACAGGATGATGCTGTCGATCCTGTCCGATTTTACGCGGCAACCAAAATTCAATTTACCGGGTATGTAAGGCCGACTGGCACAGAAGCATACCTTTACGCCCGACTCCGGCCTCGACTACTTTTATGGACTTTCTGTCATCTGTATCAAACCTGGACAATCAGTCCTTTATACTGATTGCCTTTTCGGTGTTGCTGGCGTTTTTGCTGTCGTCGCTGCTCGTATTTACCTACGAAAAGGCGTCGCGCGATGTGGTGCCGCCCGATCATTTTATTCAATCGTTGATCCTGATGTCCATCGTCACGACCACGATCATGCAGTCGATCGGCGAGAGCCTGGCCCGTGGGTTCGGGATTTTCGGCGCGCTGGCGATCCTTCGTTTCCGCACCAACATCAGCAACCCGCGCAATGTATCGTTCATCTTTGCCGCCATGGCAGTGGGTATCGCCTGCGGGGTGTATAGTTTTGTCAATGCCGTTATCGGAACGTTGGCGTTTTGCCTGATCGCGTTTTTTCTCCGGTTCACGCCCTTTAGCCGCAAGAACAACCTGCTTGGGCTATTGCGGTTTGAACTACCGGTCGATTCCGCCGATTTCGAACAGGTGCAAACCATCATGCGCGGGCTGAGCCGTCAGTATGTGCTGAAACGCTACCGGTTGGTGTACGCCGCCGAGACGCAGGGCGATTGGGTGGAGTATTCCTTCGAACTCCGGCTGAAGGACGAATTGCAAGGAGTGCAATTTGCACAACAACTGCGGGGGCTGGCCGACATCCGCAACGTGCGGCTGAGTTTCAACGATACCTATACGAATCAATACGACTAGCCCCGACCGCCTATGCGACGTATCAATATTCTCTATTTAAGTATTCCGGTGCTGATTTACGGCTTGTTCCTGATCTACCGGCAATTGAACCGCAGCACAGCCGTTTTCTACGGCGTGGCCGAAAATCAGGAAACGCAGATCAATCTCGAGCATGCCGTCACGGTCAACCGCATTTACACCACGCAGGGCCAGTTCGTGCAAAAAGGCGCCCTGCTGATGGAGGTCACCCGCACGGCGCTCGATTTCAAAATGAGCGACCTGTCGCACAACATTGCCGAACTGGAAGCCCGCGACCAGCTCCGGGTGGCCGACATCCGGGCAGGCCTGGAGCGTCTGCGCGCCCAACGGGCCGAAAAAACGGGCGCCATCGAGGCGCGCATTCGCCAGCTGGAGTCCGAACAGCTGCTCAACAAAAGCCTGCTGCGCGAATTGCGAAGCGTGCCGCCGCCGGACTCATCCGCCCTCGAGGCTGCCAGCCCCTTCGCCGCCAAAATCGGGGCCCTGCACGAGGAATTACGGCTGGCCGTGGAGCCCCTCGACGTGGAAATCGGCCGGCTGGAGCAAGCGCTTCATCTATCGGGGCTCCCTGCGCAATCGCAGATCAGCAAACTGAAAAAGGACGTGGAGCTGTATCAACAGGAGCAGGAACGGCTTCGGATCTATGCCCCCGGTGACGGCCTCGTGGGCAGTATCCATTGCCGCGAAGGCGAGAACATCCCTGCGTTCAATACCCTGATCTCGTTTTACGAACAAAACCCGAACACCGTGGTGGGTTATCTCCACGAGAGCCTGATCTTACAGGTGAAAATCGGCGACTCCCTGCGCGTGATATCCAGCCTGCACCCGGAAGAGCAATGCCTGGGCCGGGTCAGTGGCCTGGGGCACCGGGTGGTGGAGATCCCGGAGCGTTTGCGCAAATTGCCCGAAATCAAGACCTACGGACGCGAAATCCTGATCCAAATACCCGCAAACAACAATTTTTTACAAAAAGAGAAGGTGGTGTTGCAACGGTTCGACGCCACGGGCGCCTCCTTGTTGTCGCTCCTGGCTGCGCCGTTTCCCCGAGGGTCCTGAACTTTTGCCAAACCTATGCGCATACAAAAAAAATGGATCGGCTTCGGCTGCCTGCTCGCGTTGGCCTTATCCGCACCGGGGCAGTCGGTAATCCCCGGTAGCGCCGTGCTGGCCTCGGCCCGGCAGGACCCCGCCGTTGTGGCGCAGGAACAACAACTGAACCTGACCGGACAAACCAACCTGCAACTGCCGTTTGTGGAACAAATCGGCCTGCGCACCGAAACCGACCGCTTCGAACTTCGCCGCGAGGAATACCTCAGCCGGGTAAGTGTAAATGGCTTTCGGGAAATCCGCGCCCAACGGCAGTTTCAGGATGCCGGCCTGGAACTAAGCCGCGGCAAACTGCGGATTCTACACCACAAAGCCCTGCTGGACCGGTATCAGGCGCTGACAACATACCGTTTGCTCCAACGCAAGCTCGAGCTGCAACGCCAACTCTTGCTGGTGTACCAGGATCAGGCATTCGTACTCAGCCGACTGGCCACGCAGCAGGCAGAAGCGGACCTTGAAGCGATCATCAAGGTGGAATACGACCGCGATGACCTCGCGCTGCGCGTGGCCGCGTCCGAAGGCGCATTGCAGGAACTGCGCGCAGCCATCGGGCAATGGTTGGCGGTCAATTCAACCGACTGGCAACTCGACACAACCGGGTTTATCCCGGCTTCCCGTATCCTGGAGATCACGGCCGCAATGCCCCAATCGGGATGGCAAAATCCGGAGCTGGCCCAGGGGCAGGCTAAAATGCAGCAAATTGACGCCGCTTACCGGCTGGAAAAAGCCAAAGCCGGGCAAGTGCTGGATTTTTTTCAACTGCGGTACAACAACCGGCCCGACGAACCGCTCAACCGCGATCTCTCCGTCGGCATCGGCATCAACGTCCCTTATAAAGGCTCGGCCCGGATCAAACGGAATACCCTCAAAATCGAGCAACAGGAAGCCGGCCTCGAATGGCGCCTCGATCAGGACGAAAATACCCGGTCAATTTCCAGCGCGCGCCGGAAATTGACGGCATTGGACCAACAATACCATTTGGCGCAACAACTTTGGCAAGACAGCCAGGCCCGCTTCACGCTCGCGCAATCTGCCCTGGCCGAAGCCAGCGGCCCTTTGCCGGTGCTCAAAGCACGCGAACTGCAACTAAAACGCCAGTTTACCCTGCTCGAATTGGAAAGCGATATGTTCGGCCAGTACCTCAACCTGCTGGATTGGACCGGCGCGCTGTCGGCCGAGCCTGCCATCAATTACCTGTCCGCCTCCCTGAGCGGGTATTGAGATACGCAGCGATCCGCGTACCTTTCGGGCTTGAATCCGATCCGTATGACCCGTATTGTTTTTGTATGCCTCTTATTGGCCGGATGGGGCCGGGCCCTGTCCGCTCAATCGTTCCAGCCCGTCTTCCCCAACCTCAGCGGGAGCCAACTGCTCGACAGCGTGGTGGCGCACTATAAGCCCATTGTGGTACTCGATTATGCCAATGCACGCGACACTTTGTACGCCAGGGTACTGGCTATCGACGACGACAGTATCCGTTGCATCTATTCCGGCCATACCCTTTATCTCGACCCCACGCAGGACCCCACCCAGTACATCTATCTGAACGGCAGCCCGCTGGGTATGAACACCGAGCACGCCTATCCGCAAAGCAAAGGCGCTGCCGACGGGAATGCCCGCAGCGACATGCACCACCTGTTCCCGGCGCGCATCCCCGTCAATGAAGCCCGCGGCGACGTGCCGTTTTCCGACATTCCGGATACCCAGACCCAGCAGTGGTTCTACAAAGCGCAGGTCCTGACCAGCGTTCCGCCCCAGAACAAAGACCTGTATAGCGAGGCCAAAGCCGGCGCCTTCGAGCCGCGCGAATCGGTGAAAGGCGACCTGGCCCGCGCTATTTTTTATTTCTATACGATGTACAAGGCGCAGGCCGACCTGGCCGATCCCACGTTCTTTGCCATCCAGCGCCTCACCCTGTGCCAGTGGCACGACCAGGATCCGGCCGATTCGGCCGAGCTGGTCAAGACCTGGCGCATCGCCCCGTACCAGGAAAACAAGCCCAACCCCTATATCCTCGATTGCACGCTGGCCCGCCGCATCTTTTGCCCCGAGTTGCCGCCGAACTGCGCCAGTTCGGCCACACAATCCCCCGACCGCCAACCGCTCGGCCTGCGCCTGAGCCCCAATCCCATGGTCGGAACCGCCAGGCTCGAGATGACCCTGCCCTTTTCCGGCGCACTCGACATACGCCTGCGTTCGCTGTTGGGCACAGAACTGGCGGTCTGGAACATACCCGATGCCGAAGCGGGGCTTTTTAACCTGTCCATTGAAACACCCGGCGGCGCGGCCGGGCAATGGGGCGTGCTCGACGTCGTACTCTTGCATGGCGGCCAGCTGGTCCGGCAGATGATCCCGGTGGTGGTGTGGTAAGGGCGTGTGGGAAAGGGCAACAGGCAAGCGCCCGTTTTAGCCGGGAACACCGTCAAATTCCGATGTCCGAATGACGAATTCCGAAGCAGGTCGATCCAAACCGGCCGGAACGCCTATCTTCGCGCCGTTTTTTCACCAAACGGCCCCCGCTGCCTTGTCATGATTGACCTGCTGACCCAGTTTTTTGATTTTATCCGCCACCTCGACGTACACCTCGAAAACATTATGCGGGAATACGAAGTAATGACGTACCTCCTGCTGGCCCTGATCATCTTTTGTGAAACCGGCCTCGTGGTTACACCCTTTTTGCCGGGCGATTCGCTGCTCTTTGCCGCCGGCGCCATTACCGCCAAAACCGGCATTCTCAATGTATGGTTGTTGATCCCGCTGTTGTTTTTCGCGGCTATATTAGGCGACAACACCAATTACTTCTTCGGTCGTTTCCTGGGCCAAAAAGTGTTTACCCGCGACTATTGGTTTATCAAGCGCTCCTATATTGAACGCACCCAGCATTTTTATGAAAAATATGGCGGTCGCACGCTGGTCATCGCGCGATTTGTGCCCATCGTTCGGACGTTTGCGCCCTTCGTGGCCGGCGTGGGGGATATGACCTATCGCCGGTTTATCGGCTATTGTGTAGCCGGCGGGATAGCCTGGGTGACGGGCCTGACCCTGGCCGGTTACTTCTTTGGCCAGATACCGATTGTCAAAAGCAATTTCGAGATCGTGGTTTTCGGGATTATCGGCGTATCGGTGCTGCCGATCCTGGTGGAGTTCGTGCGCGCGCGGCTGCGCAAATAATTTCCGGCATTCACCGCGCCGTCGCGGGGCGGTGAATGCCGTCGTAGTACTTCTTATTGGGCTTATCGTCGCCTTCGGGGTTGCCGATCTGGGCCTGGAGATACCCTTTCTTCGCTTCGTAATAGCCGCGAATACCGTCCCAGAACGCCCATTGCATATCGGTGTCGATGTTCATTTTGATGGCGCCGTACGAAATGGCCTCGCGGATCTCCTCCTGGCTGGAGCCGGAGCCGCCGTGGAACACGAAATGCACCGGTTTTTCGGCCGCCAGGCCGTAGTGCTGCCGGATATAGTCCTGCGAATTTTTCAGGATCACGGGTTGCAGTTTTACGTTGCCGGGTTTGTACACGCCGTGCACGTTGCCAAAAGCCGCTGCTACGGTGAAACGCGGGCTGATCTTGCCGAGGTTTTCATAAGCGTAGGCCACTTCGCTCGGCTGCGTGTACAACCGGGAGGAATCGACGTCGGTATTGTCTACGCCGTCTTCTTCGCCGCCGGTCACGCCGAGTTCGATTTCCAGCGTCATGCCCAATGGCGCCATGCGGGCGAGATAGGCGCTGCTGATCTCGATATTTTCGTGCAGGGGCTCTTCCGACAGGTCGAGCATGTGGCTGCTGTAGAGGGGGTAGCCATTTTTTTCAAAAAAGCGTTCGCCGGCGTCGAGCAGGCCTTTTACCCAGTCGATGATCGACAGGGCGCAGTGGTCGGTGTGCAGCACCACGGGCACGCCGTAGGCCTCGGCCAGGGTGTGCACGTGCTGGGCGCCGGAGATCGCGCCGAGGATGGCGGCCCGCTGGCCGTCGTTGTTCAGGCTTTTACCGCCGAAAAAGACGCTGCCGCCGTTGGAAAACTGGATGATGACCGGGCTTTTCACCGCCGCGGCCGTTTCCAGCACGGCGTTGACGGAATTGGTGCCGATCACATTCACCGCGGGAAGCGCGTATTGGTTTTCGAGCGCGTGGTTGAACAGTTCGGTGACTTCGGCGCCATGCAGGACGCCAGGACGAAATCGAGCCATTGGTTGCCGATTGATTTAGTAACGATGAAGGATGGACTACTCTGCTACAAAAAAACCAGCGCCGGTACCGCAGGGGCGCCGGTGCTGGTTTTATTTGACTCTAAGCTCAACTTTAGCCATTTGTGGATGAGCCATACTGCTGGTTACCAATACGTTTGATTTTTGCTGCTTCTATTTTTGGAATAGTCCGGTAGGTTTTTGCAAACCTTTGAAAATGAAGCGCGGAGCATTTTAAGCATGTTGTTGGCGAGGACGCCAACAACGGCGTTAAGGCTTGATTTTCAACGAAATGCCGCTGTTGGCGTCCTCGCCAACAGCAAAATGTACCGGACTATTGTTTTTGAACATCGTTGTTTTTTACCGACATTCAAAAATTACAAAAGCCTAAATGCAGTTGATAATCAACGAATTGATTTTTAAATCTTTGACCATCGGCACGGATACGCCAAATGGCTAAAGTCGAACTAAGAAACCGTCTGAAACCCCCTGGCGAGGCGGGAAGGCATAGATTTTGGCGTTAGGCAAGGCTTATTTTTGAGGGAATAGCCATGTCCTGTTGCCGAAAAATAGCCGATGCAAAACGCCAAAAAATACGTCTTGCCACCCGTTAGGGGGTTTCAGACGGTTTCTAATAAAAGGCCGGGCAAATATCGGCCAATTTTCCTAGAAGATTACAATCCTTGTTCCACGAGGTACCGTTCGGCGTCGAGGGCTGCCATGCATCCCGTGCCGGCGGCGGTGACGGCCTGCCGGTAAATTTTGTCCTGCGCATCGCCGGAGGCAAAGACGCCGGGTATGTTGGTCAGCGAGCGGCCGGGCATGGCCTGGATATAACCGCTTTCGTCGAGCGTGAGCCAGTCTTTAAAAATACCGGTATTGGGCTGGTGGCCGATGGCGACGAAGAAGCCCGTGACCGGCAGCACGCTGCGCTCGCCGGTTTTGTTGTTGACGATGCGCACGCCGTCAACCACGTCCTGGCCGAGCACTTCTTCCGCTTCGGTGTTCCAGTGGACTACGAGGTTGGGCGTATGGAGTACGCGTTCCTGCATGATCTTGGAGGCGCGCATCTCGTCGCGGCGCACCAGCAGGTGCACTTTGGAGCAGATCTTGGCCAGGTAGGTGCTTTCCTCGGCAGCTGTGTCGCCGCCGCCGACGATGGCCACTTCCTGTTTGCGGTAGAAAAACCCGTCGCACACGGCACATGCCGACACACCGGCGTTTTGCAGGCGTTCTTCGTTGGGGATGCCCAGCCATTTGGCGCTGGCGCCGGTGGCAATGATCACCGCCGGGGCGTGTATCTCATGGCCGCTTTCCGACCAGGCTTTGTGGATCGGGCCGGTGAAATCAACCCGGGTGATCATCTCGTTGCGGATGTCTGTGTCGAAACGCTCGGCCTGGCGGCGGAAATCGTCCATCATTTCGGGGCCGTTTCGGCCGTCGGGGTAACCGGGATAATTTTCGACGTCGTTGGTGATCATCAGCTGGCCGCCAGGTTGGGGGCCGGTGTACATCACGGGTTTGAGTCCGGCGCGGGCGGCGTAAATGGCGGCCGTATAACCAGCCGGGCCCGAACCAATAATGAGGCATTTTACATTTTCCATATCAGCGGCAAAAGTAACATGCGGCCGGGCCACAACGTTCACCAATTCGAAGATTGAATGGCACTTTTTCCGGAAAATGTTCGGGCGACGACTTCCGGCCTGCCTCAAAAACCAAATTCCCGGTTCGGTGTTCTATTTTGCCGCTCGCGGTAACTTCATTTCCTAACAAAACAAATTCCTTTCCATGCATCGTTACGAACAACTCCTGGCAGCCAACAAAGTCTGGGCCAAGCAAATGGTCGAGCAGAACCCCGATTTCTTCAAGCGCCTCGTCGACATCCAACGCCCCGACTTCCTGTGGATCGGCTGCTCCGACAGCCGCGTGCCGCCGGACAAGATCACCCAAACGGAGCCTGGCGAGATCTTCATCCACCGCAACGTAGCCAATCTGGTCATTCATACCGATATGAACCTGTTGAGCGTGTTGCAATACGCCGTGGAAGTGCTCGAAGTAAAACACATCGTCGTGTGCGGGCATTACGGCTGCGGCGGCGTGAAAGCGGCCATGAGCCGCAACTCATTTGGCCTGATCAACAAATGGCTCCGGCACATCAAGGATATATACCGGCTGCACCACGAAGAACTGAACCAACTCGAATCGGAAGATGCGCGCCTCAACCGCCTGATCGAACTCAATATCATCGAACAGGTGAACAACCTCGCCGATACCTCGATCGTGCAACGCGCCTGGAAAAACCGGCAGGGACCCGACCTGCACGGTTGGGTGTACGACCTGCACAACGGCATCATCAATCCGTTGGTGGAAATTCCCGCCGGGTCAAAACTGGAACATGATATTTACGAGTACGATAATTTGTAAGTTGGAAGTTCGGGGTTGAAAGCTGGCCTTAGCGGCAATTGCTGAAAATGCCCTCCATAACTTCGTACACCTTATACGGTAAGTAGTCCGATAGGTTTTTGCAAACGGTTGAAAATGAAGCCTGCTGCTTGTTGTTGGCGGGGACGTCACAACTGTACGGAATGTCCATCTCCGTTGTTGGCATCCCCGCCAACAACGGCGTTAAGGCTTGATTTTCAACGAAATGTCGCTGTTGGCGCCCTCGCCAACAGCAAAATGTACCGGACGATTGTTACGGACAAGCGCCTCTTTGCGCCAACCTTCAACGCCTCATTTTTTCCCCTTTTTATTGAACGCGCCCGGTATTTCTTTCTCGATGATCGCCTTCACATCGGCCAGGGAAAGGGTGCGCGCCTGGTCGGCGGTCATTTTGGCGCCGTCGACCTTGGGCAGGTTGATGTTTTGTTTGCCAAACCGGATATAGGCGCCCCAGCGGCCGTTTTCGATGCTGATCTTCTCTTCGGGCCAGTTTTGGATATAGCGGTTGGCTTCTTTTTCGATCTTCGACTCGATGAGTTCAACGGCTTGTTTTTCCGTCAGCTGGTCAAAATTGACGCGAGCGGGTACGTTGACGTACAGGTCGGTCCATTTGATAAACGGTCCGAAACGGCCCTTGCCCTTGGTGATGGGCTGGCCTTCGTAGTGACCGAGCGGTTTGTCGGCCTGTCGTTTGGCCTGAATGAGTTCGATAGCGCGCTCGAAGCCCAGTTCGAAGGGGTCTTCGCCTTTGGGGAGGGAAACGAACAGTTCGCCGATTTTCACATACGGGCCGAAACGGCCTGAATTGACCGACACTTCCTGGCCTTCGAAGGCGCCGAGCGTGCGGGGCAGGGCAAAACTTTCAAGCGCTTCTGCCAGCGTTACCCCTTCGAGGGTTTTACCCGGTTTGAGGTTGGCGTATTTGGGTTTTTCCTTTTTACTCAATTCTTCGCCGGTGCCGATCTGCACCACCGGCTTGCCCAGGCTGCTCATGCGTACCAGTACGGTACGGCCGGTTTCGGGGTCTTTGCCCAGGATACGCTCGCCCACGGCGCGTTCGGCTTCGGCCAGCGTTTTCTCCACCTCCTGGTGAAAGGGCCGGTAAAACCGGTCGATCACTTTGGTCCAGTCGGTTTTCCCCAGGGCGATATCGTCGAATTGCTGTTCGATGCCGGCGGTGAAGCCGTAGTTCATGATGTTGTTGAAATATTCGTCGAGAAAATCGCTGACGATCATGCCCATATCGGAGGGATAGAGCACATTTTTCGTGGCGCCGGTCACTTCCTTTCCCGTGGTTTTGCTGATCTGGTTTTGCTTCAGCGTGAGGATCTGGAACGTGCGTTGTTCGCCATCGCGGCTGTCCTTGACCACGTACCCGCGGTTGGCTTCCATGATCTTGGTGATCGTGGGTGCGTAGGTGGAGGGGCGTCCGATGCCCAGTTCTTCGAGTTTTTTCACCAGGGCCGCCTCCGTGTAGCGGGTAGGCGGGCGGGTGTAGCGCTCGGTAGCGGTGAGGTTGTCGAGGGCCAGTTGCTGCCCTACTTTGAGCGGGGGCAGGATGCCCTGGGTTTCCTCCTCGTCGTCGTCGGTACCTTCGAGGTACACTTTCAGGAAGCCATCGAACTTGAGCACTTCACCTTCGGCGACCAGTTTGGCGGCCGGTTGGGTGCTGATACCGATGTCGACGGTCGTTTTTTCCAGTTCGGCGTCGGCCATTTGCGAGGCCATAGTGCGTTTCCAGATCAGGTCGTACAGGCGCTGTTCGTCGCGGGTGGTACCGGCGACGGCATTTTCGGCGTATGTCGGCCGGATGGCTTCGTGGGCCTCCTGAGCCGATTCGTTTTTGGTTTTATAGCGGCGTTGCTGGTGGTACCGCGGCCCGAATTGTTTGACGATCTCGGCGCCGATGGCCTGGATAGCCAGTTCGCTGAGGCTGGTGGAGTCGGTACGCATATAAGTAATAAAGCCCTGTTCGTACAGGTGCTGGGCGACCGACATGGTGCGATTTACCGAAAAACCGAGCTTGCGGCTGGCCTCCTGCTGCAAGGTGGAGGTGGTGAACGGCGGCGCGGGTTTGCGGCGGGTAGGCCGCACATCGATCTGGCTGACGGCGAATGCCGCGTTGACGCATTTTTGCAAAAACGCCTCGGCGCCGCCGGCATTATCGAAGCGTTCGGGGCTTTCGGCGCGGAAGCTCACGGTTTTGCCCTGGGCATTGGGCGCCAGAAAATCGGCGGTGATGCGGAAATAGGGCGTGACGTTAAAGCGCTGGATTTCGCGCTCGCGCTCGACGATGAGCTTGACGGCCACCGATTGGACGCGGCCGGCAGAGAGTTGGCCCTTGATCTTTTTCCAGAGCAGGCCCGAGAGTTCCCAGCCCACGAGGCGGTCGAGCACCCGCCGCGCCTGTTGGGCGTTGACCAGGTTGAGGTCGACGGTGCGCGGGGTTTTTACGGCTTGCTGAATGGCCGGTTTGGTAATTTCATGAAATACAATGCGCTTGGCATTGCGGGCGTCGAGGCCGAGTACTTCGCAAAGGTGCCAGGAAATGGCTTCGCCCTCGCGGTCTTCGTCGGTGGCGAGCCACACTTCGTCCGCCTTTGCGGCGGCGTCTTTCAGTTCCTTGACCGTTTTATGCTTGTCGGGCGGGATAACATAGTTGGGCCGGTAGCCGTTGTTTACATCCACCCCGAGGTCGTTGCCTTTTTCCAGGTCGCGAATGTGACCGTAGGAAGATTTCACCGCGAAATCGCTGCCCAGGAACTTCTCAATCGTTTTTGCTTTCGCCGGAGATTCGACGATCAGGAGTCTTTTTGCCATAATCGGGGGCAAAAGTAAGGGGATTTTGAAACGAAACAACTTATTGCTTTCCGTTCCCCCCTTTTGGCGTCGTTGGCGGTGGCGTGGCTGCCGGTTTGGTATCGGGTGTTTGTGGCGTTGGCGCCGCTTCGGCGGCTTCTGGTCGCGGCCGTTTGCGCACTTCTTCTTTCAGCACCCGGCCTTCGCGCCGTTCTTGTTCAAAGACTCTTTTTCGCATGTCGTGAAAATAGACCGCGAGTTCCTTGATCGACACCGGTTTGCCGTTCAGGTGATGGTGAAAAGCCAGGATCAGGAAATCGGCCATGTCGTCAGGGTACGATACGCCGGCGCTGCGCAGGTAATTGGACAGGCGGGAGCCCTCGTAAAAGCTCCAGTTGACGATCATCCACTGGCCGAGGCGGTTGTGCATGACCAGGCACACGCTGTCTTCGGGGATCGATTTGAAGCTGCGCTTCGACTCTTCGGAGCTCAGTTTATCGAGTTGTGCCAGGGCGTCGTCCAGGTTTTTCGGGATGTAGATGCCATGCAAATGATCTTTGGTGATCCGCTCCTGATACTGCCGTTCGAAATCTTTTTCGGTGACCGGCGGGGGTGGGTCGGCGGTTTTTTGCGCATACAGGGAACTTACTGCCGCGTGCAGCAGGAAAAACAGGGTGAAGGCGCTTATGCAATTTCTCATAGGCTTTGCGACATTTGTTCGAATCAAAAAGAGCGGAACCGGTCCATGGGCGCTGCCTGAGTCTGCGCTGCCCGTTTCCCGCCAAAAACAACATGCATGAAAATACCCGAATCGATCTTCCGGTTGTCGTTGGTGGAAATATTCCTGCTGGAAGTAGCCGTTTGGCTGGGGTTATGGTTGCTGAACGATTACCTGGCCACGCTCTTAACGATTATTCTGACGGCCATCGTATTTGCCGTGCTGGTGATCGCACTGCTGGCCGAAGCCATAGAGCGCTCCAAGGTGCCGCGCAACTATTTCCGGATCATGGGCTTAAGCGTGCTGGCGCCGCTCGTAGCCGCGCTGATCTACCGGCTTATTTCGCTTTAGTCGGAAAGTTGAACTTCAAACTTCTATCTCTTCAAACGTCCCTGTCTGCCGGTTTTTCCGCACGCGGTCCCAGTGGAAATAACGGCCGTTCATCACCACATACACGCCGGGCGGGAGCGCCTGCACGAAGGCCAGGGCGCTGCCGAGATTGAAAAAGCCGTCGGACGACATGCCGAACGCATACGGGATCATGGCGCCGGTGAGCACGATGGTTTTGCCCTCGATATTGGCTCCCGCCAGCACACGCGCGGTGTCTACCATGCGATCGGTGCCGTGGGTGAGCAGGATGCGGTCGGCAGCGGCCTTGCGGCAATTGTACACGATGATGGAGTGTTCATCGTCGCCCATTTCCAGGGAGTCGATCATCATGAGCGTTTTGATATCGATCTCCACCTCGCAACGTCCGCGTTCGAACATTTCCTTGAGGTGGGTGTCTTTGAAATACAATTCACCGGTGATGTAGTTGTACTCCTTATCGAAGGTGCCGCCGGTGACAAATACCTGGATCATAACAGCAATTGCATTAACACCATTTGGGTGGGTGAGGGGGTGCGGTTAAAAAGGATCAGATGGCGATACGGGCGGACGGCTGGGGTAAAAATGCCGCTCCGGATCGTAATTCCGGCGCAAAGAAACGGCAATTCCGGGGCTTGCCATGTAAAAAACGTTTTTACCTTTGCCGGCAACAAAACTGGATCACTTATGAAAAAGAATGAAGAATATGCCGAAAACCGCGGACGGGATATGCTGATGCTGTTGGGAGGAGTGGTTGGCCTCGTCGCCTTGTTGCTGTTCCGGCCCGAATGGGTTTGGGTATCCTTCCCCTTCGTATTTACCGCCCTGGCCGGCACGTTGGGCCGCTTGTAAACGCAGGCGCCCCACCAGTCCCGGTTATAAAATCAGTGGCCATCCGTACGCGAAGTCCGCGTGCTGATGGCCACTGATTTTGATGACCGGAGGGGAAAATTTTCAGCATACGGTGGAGCGGAGGGCGCAGGGAAGGGTATGCCTGAAAATAGAAATCCCTCGCCGGTACGACGAGGGACTCTAACCCAAACAAATAAACACAAAAACTACTTGGTGCAAGTTTAAGACAAGTTTTGGAGTTTGGGCAAATTTATCCGTGAAAATTTTGATCGATTTTCAAAAGTTTTTTGGGGAATCCCGTATTTCCGAAACAATAGCCATGCAAAAAGCGGTAAAAACCAAAATATGATTGGTTTTTGCCTACCCTGATAAGCGTCAAACAAGCCCGCGTCTTTTGCTGGGCAATACGCCGGCGACTTTTTACCTTCGCCGCATGCGTTTCGTCCGTTTCCTCTTCGCCCTGACGCTCACCGTTCTGCTCACATGGCTGTTGCAGCAGCCGCAACACATCGGTGACAAAACCCTTCCGGCTCCCGGCGCTTTTTTCAATCCGTTCAGCGGTTTCTGGCGCAATGCCGAGCCGGCCAAAGGCGGGGCGCCCATGCCGGCTGCCATCAAAATTCCCGGGCTGAAAGGCGCCGCCCGGGTGGTGTACGACGATTTGCTCGTGCCGCATATTTTCGCCGAAAACCTGGAAGACGCGATGATGGTGCAGGGCTACGTGACCGCGCAACTCCGCCTGTGGCAAATGGACATCACCGCCCGCCAAACGGCCGGCCGCCTGTCGGAAATACTCGGCCCGCGCACCCTCGAACTCGACCGCATTATGCGACGCCGCGGCCTGCCCTTCGCCGCCGAAAACGATTGGAAAGCCTGGCAACAAGCGCCTCAAACGGCCCGCCGCCTCGAAGCCTACGCCGCAGGCGTCAACGCCTGGATCGCCCAACTCAGCCCCGCGGATTACCCGCTGGAATTCAAACTGCTGGGATACGCGCCGGAGCCCTGGTCGCCCCTCAAATCGGTGTTGATCGTGGAGAACATGATCGATGCCCTCAACAACCGCAACAACGACCTGGCCGCAACCAACAGCCTGGCAGCGTTCGGCCGCGATACCTTTGATTATTTGTACCCCCTGTGGAACCCGCACCAACAGCCCGTGGTACCCGACACCGGACAATGGCGGGCCATTCACCCGGTGCTAACCAACAACAATCTCCCGGACAATACCTTGTCGCTGCGCCACGACCGCGAGGTGCCCGACCGCTCCCTGCCCCCCGCCTTCCGCGACCTGAACGGGAGCAACAACTGGGCCGTAGCCGGCACACGCACCCAATCGGGCTTTCCGATACTGGCCAACGACACCCACCTGCCCCTGCGCCTGCCGCACGTGTGGTTTCAACAGCAGATCAGCGCACCCGGTGCGAATTGCTATGGTGTGGTGGTGCCCGGAGTGCCCGGCATTGCCGTCGGCTTTAATGCCGATATCGCCTGGGGCTTTACCAACGTCAGCCAGGAAGTATCCGATTGGTACCGCATCGATTGGACCGATGCCACGCGGACGACCTACCGGATCGACGGGCAGCCGCGCCAGGCCGAATTGCGCGTGGAGACCATCCGGGTGAAGGGGCAGCCCGATGTGTCCGACACCGTGCGGTACACCGTGTGGGGGCCCGTGGTGTACGACGACCCGGCACAACCGCTGCACGATTGCGCCTATCGGTACTCCACACACGATCTGCCGCCGCCAGCCAGCCTGGGCCAGTTTCTCGACATCGCCGGCGCCAAATCGTACGACGACTACCGGCGTGCGATCCCCGGGCTGGATTGTTTGTCGCAGAACGTAGCCTTCGTATCGCATAGCGGCGATATAGCCATTACCGTACAGGGCAAGTTGCCGATTCGCGCGCCGGAACAGGGCCGTTTCATCCTGGACGGAAGCCAGAGCGCCAACGCCTGGCATGGGTTTATCCCGGAAGAGGAACTTCCAGCCATGAAAAACCCCAGCCGCGGGTTTGTCTTTTCCGCCAATCAACACTCTACCCCACCCTCCTACCCGTATTTCTACCTGGGCAATTTCGACGATAACCGCGGACGCCGCATCTACGAGCGCCTCGAAAATATGCACGCGGTGAACGCCGACAGTATGAAAAGCATCCAGCTCGACAACTTTTACCACCAGGCCGCCGATGCCCTGCCGGTCATGCTGCGCCTCCTCGACCGCAGCCGCCTGGGCAAAGCCGACCAGGAATGGGTGGCCGAACTGGAAAAATGGAACTACCGCTACGAAAAAGACCAGATCGCCCCTTCCCTGTTCGATATGTGGTTCGATTCGACCTACCTGGAAACCTGGGACGAGATGGACTCGCTGCGGCAGCGTAAAACCGATGTGTTGTACCCCGAGGCCTGGCGTTTTATCGACCTGTTGCAATCCGATACCGCCAGCGCATTCTTCGATCATCCGGCTACCCCGCAACGGGAACATGCCCGCGATATCGTGACGGAAGGATTCCGGTTGATGAGCGAAAAAGCCCAAAAAATGACCCGCGACGAATTGGTTTGGTCGGTTTTCAAAGGCTTTGTCATCCGGCATATAGCCCAGCTCGATGCCTTCAGCCGCCTCGACGTGGCCACCTCCGGCACCCGGGGGGCGCCGAACGCCATCGGTAAGAACCACGGCCCCTCCTGGCGTATGATCGTGGAAATGACGCAGCCGGTGCATGCCTGGGGGGTATACCCGGGCGGGCAGTCGGGCAACCCCGGCAGCCGGTATTACGACAATATGGTAAACGCCTGGGCCGCCGGCGAATACTACGACCTGCTTTTTCTGTCAAACCCGGAGGCCGTTCCGGCTAACCGGCAACTGGCGCAGCAAACCTTCTCCGCGCAATGAAGAACACCTTCTACACAATCGCCTTCGTTTTTGCAGTCGGCTCCATCAGCCGTTTCGGTGCTCCCTGGTGGGTTATCGCCCCTATCGGCGCCCTGGCCGGATGGCTGTTTCCGCAACGCCCCTGGCGTAGCCTGCTCGCCGGGTTTGCCGGCGGGTTCCTGTTATGGACCCTCAATGCCCTGTTGCTGGATATTCCCAACGAAGGGCTGTTGTCGGGCCGGATCGGCAAATTGTTCATGGGTTTATCGCGTTGGAATATCCTGCTCCTGACCGGTTTTTTGGGCGGACTGGTGGCGGGGCTGGGTTGTTTGACGGGTCGTTTGGCCCGCGACCTGCGCCCTTCGTCGGTAAACGCAACCTAACGCACATTTTTTTCCGGATAAACACCCGACTATTCAGGCTGCGATGTACATTTGTGCAACTTTTTTTTAATACGTCCCTCTGCGCCTTTCGGGCGTACGTACCGTCATACATCCATCCGGTTACCATTATCGACAGGCTTCTGTGCGGGGAATGCTCCCCGTGAAGAATTATAGTTGCGACCTTCCGGGTCGCGCCTTCTCGTCAAATTAATCCTCCAATTTTGAAGTATGGGCAAAACCGGCAGTGCGTTTTCGTTGCCGGTTTTTGTTTTTTGTGCGCCCTTGCCGGGCGCATAAATGAACCGCCCGCCGATCAGGAGAAGATCAGCGGGCGGCGATGGTAGTCCGGGCAAACCGGTTTGCCGGCGGGCTTGCCTTACCGTTTGTTCAAATCTTTGTACTCCAGCGTCAGTTCAAATTCCACCCGGCGGTTCTGTTCGCGGCCTTCCGGCGTTTTATTGGTGGCGATAGGCTTGGTTTCGCCATAACCCGTTGAGCGGAGCCGGTTTTCCGGTATACCGCGGTAGGTCAGGTAGTCGTAGCAGGCCTTGGCGCGTTCGGACGACAGGAGCAGGTTGTTCTCCGACCGGCCGACGTCATCCGTGTGGCCGCCGATATCCAGTTTATAGTCGGGGTATTGGTTCATAATGCCCACCACTTCGTCGAGCACTTTGAACGACTGGCTTTTCAACACGGCTTTTCCGGTTTCAAACTGAACGGCTTTTGTGGCAAATGCCAGGCGCTCTTTTGTTTCTTTTTTCACCTCCGGGCAACCGTAGTTGGTGGCGGGGCCGGCAGTATTCGGGCATTTGTCGAGGTTGTCCGCCACACCGTCACCGTCGGAGTCGGGGCAGCCGTTGAACGGACCGGCCGCATCCGGGCAGGGGTCTGCGTCGTCGGCCACACCGTCGCCGTCGCTGTCCTTCACCAGCGGGCATCCGTTGTTGCTGATTGGACCCGGTTCGCGCGGGCATTTGTCGTCTTTGTTGGCGATACCGTCGTAGTCAGAATCAGGGCATCCTTTCACCGTACCGGCTTCGGTCGGGCATTCATCGTCTTTATCAGCGATGCCGTCGCGGTCGGTATCCGGGCAACCTTTGAGTGTGCCGGCTTCGGTCGGGCAATCGTCGTCTTTATCGGCGATGCCATCGCCATCCTGGTCGGGGCAGCCGTTGGTGGCGGCGGTACCCGGTTCGGTTGGGCACATATCATCTTTATCGGCCACGCCGTCGCCATCCTGGTCGGGGCAGCCGTTGGTGGCAGCGGGGCCGGGTTGGGTGATGCACTGGTCCAGGTTGTCGGGCGTGCCGTCATGATCCGTATCGGCGGGCGGCTGAGGTTTGGGGTCTGATTTGTGGAGCAGGTACACAAATCCGGCGCCCGCCTGGATATTGTCGCGCTGATCCTTCAGGGCCTTGCGGAATTCACCCTGAACATTAATAAAGGCATATTTGGAAATGCGGAAATTGACGCCGATCCCAAAAGGCAACTGCGCATGGCCATTTTTAAACTCTTCGAGCTGGTAACCGGCGCCGGCGAACAAATAGGGCGATACTTTGGCTTCGTCGCGGATATTTTCCAGGTGAAAGACCACGTCGAGGCTGGTGGTCACGGTGTTACCGGAGATTCCCGGCAATTTAGCCACACCCAGTTTAAACGGCAGTCCCACATTCAAAAACGGGGCTACGTTGCGAAGATAGCCCACTTCGAAGCCCTGGCCGAGTTTGATATCATCGCTATTGGCCAAGCCGTAATCGATAAAATTGAGTTTAGCATGGATGGCATTGGGGAATTCGTGGTTTTGGGCCGTCATGGGGCGGCTAAGCCCCCACATCAAAAATAGGAGTAGGAAGATCGATTTTCTCATTGCGTTTCAGATTTATGCCGGCACCTAAACAAAAAAGATACCAACTAACCTGAAACAGGTATGTATTTGCCCGATGTGGGCCAAGTCAACCGCCATACGTCGTCCAGCTGACGATTCTCGGGTGGGTGGGCGTCTTGAGCGCAGCTAAATTTAACATTTCGGCATAAGGGCAGCCAATTTTATCCCGGCCAGCGTTATTTTTTTCGCCATATGGCCGGCATCCGGCTGCGAAAAATGCCTCGACCAGAACAAAATTGGTTACCCCGCCATGGAGATGCGGAATTCAGCCCCCCCCCTTATGACTCGCGGCGCAACAGCCGGGCGGCCAGTTTGCGCGCTTCCTGGCGCGGGCTTTTCCACCACTGGACCGATAGTGTGGGCACGCAGTCGACCTGCCGCTTGTTGAAATATTGCTTCACTTTTGCCTCCCACTCGTACGACGGCAGGATACTTTTCGACAAGACGCCATCATACATCAACAGGCTGCGATGGTTGCCGCTTTGTACCAGCAACGGCACGACTACGCCTTCCACATCTGCATTGCGCTGCAATTGACCCGGTTCGAAGTAGGGTTGTAATGCGTATTCCACCTCCTGCATAAAGGTAGAGTAGGTGTACGCCGTGTCGGGGTAATCGAGCAGGGTTTTCATATTGCGCAGTTGCTCCTCGGCCGCGGCGTGGTCGCCGCGCTGGATGAGCTCGCCAAAGGTGACCAGGTGCGACAACACGCAGGTGCCGATAAAACTCTTGTTCGACGCCAGCACCGTATGCAAGCCCGGCGGGATAGAGTGCGCGATATAGATCTTTTGTGTGGCGCGCGTCAGCACCACGTGCAACTGATTGAAACCCAACTGGGTGTTCCAAAAGTGCAAGTGATTGCTCAGGGTGCCTTGCGCGTCGACCAACCCGTGCGCGATCGACAGCAGGAGGATGTCGACGTGCTGGCCCTGGAGTTCGGCAAACTGGTACACGCCCAGGCCGTTGAGGTGCAATTGTTGAATTTTTTCGTGCCCGGCCGTTTTGCGTTGCCGGATTTTGAGCAACTGGCTGGCGATCAGGTCGCGTTGCTGCACGGTCGAGCAGGCAATGCCGACCACGGGATAGGTTTTGGCGGGGGTGGGCTCAATCAGGTTCAGCCAATCGATGATCTGCCGGGCTTCGGCTTCGTTCGTGCCGCTGGTTTCGTCATAGCGTCCTTCCACATTGGCTACCACCGTCACTTCGCTGGCCGAACGCCCCGACGGAAGGCGCCGGAAGGGCGTCCCGAAGGCGATCTGGTTGAAGCGCACCCACTCCTCGGGGCTGTCCTGGTGCTGATATTCCAGCGTGTAGGCCTTGGAATCCAGCGTCTTGCAGAATTCCAGCAGGTCGTCTTCCGCCGAAGGGGTCATATCCTGTTTAGCATCGCCGAACACGACGAGGTTCTTGGCCAGGTCGAACAGGTGGTAGCATTCCTGCTTGGGAATGTTGTGCGCTTCGTCTACCAGTACCAGGTCGTACAACATATTGGAGGCCTGCACCACGTCGAGGGCAACCTGCGGGGTTACGAGCAGCACCGGGAGGGTTTCAGTGAGCGGCTCGATGTGCTTTTGGAACAGTTGCTCAGCCTTATGCTCTTTGGAAAGGCTGCGGTTGTTTTTGCCAAACCAGGTTTTAAATGCCGTAGAATCGGCTGACCGGAGCGCGCGAAGGGCCTTGTTCTTGCGGTTTTGCCAGTAGGCGCTGATCTGGAGCGGCAGCATCCGGGCCAGTTCGCCATAACTTTCATGGTAATTTTTCAGGGTATCCTCGTCCCATTGCAGGCTGGGCGTGTATTCGTTTTGCAGCAAATGGTGCAAATACCAGCTTTCAAAGGCGGCCACCCAATCGAGCGGTTTGATCTTGCAAAGGGCGCGCACTACTTTTTGCTCGGGCGGCGAAAGCCGGAGCCAATGGCGTTGCCAAATGTAAAAGTCCTGAAAATCGCGCAGGTAAAACTGGGTGTCTTCCAGGCGGGAGATCATATCTTCGAGGAATTCCTGCCGTTTCGGGATCGTTAGCATCTCGTGCTTCAGGGAATCCTGGTACAGTCCGGCCGCATTGAACTCTTCCAGGAAAATATCCATGGCGTATTCCAGTTCTTTGATCTGCTCCCGAAAATCGAGTTCGCCGTGGATGCTTTTGGCATTCAGGCGCCGGACATCTTCGCGTACCACGGCGGGTATCCGGCGGCGCCAGAGGCGAAGGGCCGCTTCGAAGTCTTTGGTGAGCTCGGCGATTTTTTTGATGTTCCGGACATCGAACAGGGTCGGGAAATCGAAGTCGAAATATTTGCGCAAGCCATAGGCGCGGCGAAGCGCCTCGAAATCGCCGCCCAGTTTTTCTTTGGCGTCCGAGATTTGTTTGTAGCGATCGGAAAAAACGCCGTAGAGTTTTTCCGAGGCCGAGGCGGGCTTTTCAAAATCGCCGCCGAAATGTTGTACGCCGTCTTCCAGGGAATCGCGAATGCGTTTGGTGAGCACAGCCAACTCCGAATAATGCTGTTCGTAATGGTCGAGCAGGGCCTCGGCATAGTCGTTGGTCTTGGTAATATACCGGTGGTGTATGGCCGTGGCTTTCTCGAGCAGGGTTTTGACCTGGGTCTCGGTCCAGGCCAAGCCGTCGTCGCTGGAGTGATCGAGAAAGACGGCATTGCTGAGTCGGTTGAGGGGGTGTTGCAAGGTGGGGAAACGGCGAAAAAGCGGTTCGCTGTCGTAGATCGCCGCTACGATACCGTCGTATTCTTCTTTGTTAAACAGAAAATCTGCCGGGTTCAACTGGCTGAGCAACAAGTCTTTGCCTTCCGATCGGTTGGCGCGGAGGAATTGTCCGACGGTTTCGGTAAAGTTTTTATTGCCAAACAACGGGGTATGCAGCGCATCCCAGGCGTCGTCGAGTTTGCGCTGTTCGCGGAGGGTTTTGTTGAGTACGGTTTTAAAGAGTTCTTCGTCGTACGTGGCTTTGTTTTTATTTTCCGAAGCCATCCGGAGCATATCGGTCAGCATCAGGTGGTCGCTCTCGATATCGCGCAGCACGAAGGACACGTCGCCGAACCCTTTTTCAAGCAAAAACTTCTGGGCGCGGCGCAGGGCATTGATGCTCTTGGACACCACCAGGCACTTTTTGCCATTAGACAGGGCGTTGATCGCGAGGGCGGAGATGAGGTAGGTTTTTCCGGTACCCGAAGCGCCTTCCACTACGGTAAGGGCATTTTTTTGTGCCGCGTGGAGCACGGTGCGTTGAGAGGGGTCGAGCGGTAGCAGGGTAAGGGAATGGCTCCACTGCAGGTCGGCCGGCAGGTCGGGAGCCACCACGGGCGCCTGGGTGACGGTCGTGCGCGGGAGCGTCGGGAAAATACCCGCAACGGCCGACCAGCGCAGGTGCCCCTCGGTCATCGCGTGGTCGAATTCGGCGTCGGCGGGGCAGGGTTGCACACTCAGGGGGAGCCCGTCTTCCGACAAGTGAAGCAGCAGGCGCACGGCATCGGCCAGTTCGGCCAGGGAGCGGGCGTTCAGGTTGCCGGCCTCGGCCAGTTGGCGGGCGCGTTTGGAAAAATCGGTGCCGTGCAAGGCGTCGATGAGGTGAAACAAGGGGTAATTGGGAATGATAAACTGGCTTTCCGTTTTTTGCACCGCCCACTGGTCGGGGTGTTGGGCGTGGGGTTCCAGGTAGATCTGCCAAATGAACAGAGGCGCACTGAGGTCGTAGCCGCCGATTTTGGCGATAACCAGGGGGTAACCGATGCCGAGATTTTTCGTGCCGAATACTTTCTCCCGGTTGCGCGATTCAAAATAGAAGTGATTGAGGTATTGGCTGGCGCCGTGGGAGGCCTGCACCGGCAGGTCGAACCGCTGGCTGTTCAACAACTCATGGGTGCATTTTATGGCAAAATCATCGTCGTTGAGCGCGAACAGGTCCGTCCGGTCGAGATTACCCGGCAGGGTTTGCAACCAGCTGCGCGCGTCATCGCTGTAAGAAGGCGCTGCGGCGTTGGTGCGCAAAGTTGGGATTGCCGGGGGCGTATTGGTCGTGGCGGAATCCGAAATATTGTTTTCCATGCTATTCGGTGGCGTTGCGATTATAAACGGGATTCGACAAGCGGGGGGATGTTCGTGCGTTTGTCTTTGTGCAAATGAACGGATTTTGTCGGAATCAGCAGTATGTTTTTCCCAATCAAAACTTCTACCTTTGCGCCGGCGCCGGGCGACCAGCTCCTGCAAAACTCCCCCAGGGCGGAAACGCAGCAAGGGTATGTGGTTGAGCGGTGTGCCTGGCGCTTTTTTAATGTGGTCAATGAGATCAATGTGGTTAATGTGGTCAATGTGATCAATGAGGGCAATGGGGAACTTTAGGAATAACGCTTCCAAAAATTTGCGGTTGGAAACGGCCCATCCAATTTTTAAGAAACTAACATCGAGATCGTTATAAAATTGAGGCTACATATTGCCCCCGCTTTAACGCAGTAGTCTGTTAGGTTTTTGCAAACCGTTCAAAATGAACCCTGGTGCATGTTGTTGGCGAGGACGCTAACAACGGCGTTAAGGCTTGATTTTCAACGAAATGACGCCGTTGGCGCCCTCGCCAACAGCAAAATGTACGGGACTAGTTACCTTGCCTTTCATAATTTTTACCCATTCAACCAATTTTCTCCTCTCAACCAAATTAACCCCATTGACCCCATTGATCACATTTCCCACATTCAACCTTTTCCATCGCCATGCAATTTTTCGTTGATACTGCCAACCTGGACCACATCCGAGAAGCCGCAGAACTGGGCATCCTAGACGGGGTGACCACCAATCCTTCGCTGATGGCGAAGGAGGGCATTTCCGGCGAAAAGAACATCCTGAAGCACTACCGGACTATCTGCGAGATTGTCGGCACAGGCCGCGACGTGAGTGCCGAGGTCATTGCCACCGATTTTAAAGGCATCGTGAACGAAGGTAAACGGCTGGCGGAGATCCATGAAAACATCGTCGTCAAAGTGCCCATGATCCGCGAAGGAGTAAAGGCCATCGCGCATTTCACCGAAATGGGTATCCGCACCAACTGCACCCTGGTATTTTCGGCCGGACAGGCCATTCTCGCGGCCAAAGCCGGCGCCACATACCTCTCGCCCTTTATCGGTCGCATCGATGATATCGGGTGGGATGGCATGGCCTTGATCAAAGAGATCGTGGAAATTTACAACAACGCAGGCTACGATACGGCCATCCTCGCGGCCAGCATCCGCAGCCCCCTGCATATTATCCAGGCCGCTAAGGCCGGCGCCGACGTGGTCACCTGCCCGCTCAGTGCGATCCTGGGGTTGTTCGGCCACCCTTTGACGGACATTGGCCTCGAAAAATTTCTGGCCGACTACCGGAAAGCCAACCCCGACGGCTGACCGCCCCGGTAATACAACCGGTGAATCGCCCAGGCGGGTAAACAAAACGCCGGGCAGGTCGTACGACTTGCCCGGCGTTTTGTTTACCCGCCTGGAGAATCACGCGAAACAGGTCAGGCCTCTTTTTCGGGTGGTGCTGCATCTTCGGGGCGCACAGCCTGCTTGACCTGATCGGCCTTCTCGGCCACAAAATCTTTGGCTTTTTCCCAAAAATCTTTGCCCTTTTCAGCAGCATCGGCGGCTTCATTTACCTCGCCCATGATCTCACGGGCTTTATCGGACAGGAAGCCCAAGGCCCCGCCTTCATGGGCGGCCATTTTTTCACGGGCAGCCTTGAGTTCCGCCGCTCGCAGCTGCTTCTTCGCGGGCTTCGGCAGCCATCTTTTCGGCTTTGTCGCTCCATTCCGCCAGTTTTTCACCGGCTACATCTTTCAATTGGCCCAGTTTTTCACCGGCCGTATCTTTCAGATGATCCAGTTGTTCCGCTGCTTTTTCGGCCATTTCCTTGGCGGAATCCATCAGATCCTGCATTTTATTCTTCTCTTCCATAATCATGGTTTTTGAACTGTGAACGAATGGTAGGGGGGCAGGGTTTGTGGTTTCAAGAGGTTTCAGGGTTTCAAGAGGTTTCCAAGGTTTCAAGAGGTTTCACAAGAGTTCAAGGTCAAGAGGGCTTTTCAGGCTTCAGCCAGGGGTCAGAGCCTAAGGGTACTTAAACGTTGTGCAAAGGTAGGGGAATCCACCCAGATGCCAGGCAGCAGTCACTATCTGAGATGATTTAATGTAAAAAACTCAAACGGGCAATTGCGGTCGGGAAACTATCTGCCCACTCCTGAAACCTCCTGAAACTTTGAAACCCCTTGAGACTTTGAAACCCCTTGAGACTTTGAAACCCCTTGAAACCCTGAAACCTCCTGAAACCCTGAAACCCTGAAACCTCCTGAAACCCTGAAACCCCTTGAAACCCTGAAACCTCCTGAAACCTCCTGAAACCCTGAAACCTCTTGAAACCCTGAAACCCCTTGAAACCCTGAAACCCTCACCCCCGCTCTTCCCAAACCTGAGCGAGGTACACGATCGTTTCGGCCGCTTTTTCCATGTCCTGAACGGATACCCATTCCTGTTTGGAGTGGAACGCGTGCTCGCCGGCGAAGAGGTTGGGGCAGGGAAGCCCCATGAACGACAGGCGGGAGCCGTCGGTGCCGCCGCGGATGGAACGCTTGAGCGGTTGGGCGAAGCCCGCGCGGCGCAACGCCTCGAGGGCGTGGTTCACCACTTGCGGATAACGGCGCAGCACCTTGCCCATGTTGCGGTATTGTTCGGTTATCTTGACTTCGGCGCGGGAGTTTGGATAGTCCCGGAGCACGCCATCTACGATCTTTTGCAGGGTGCGGGCATGCCGTTTCAGGCCGCCTTCGGTGAAATCGCGCAGGATAAGTTTGATGGTGGCTTTTTCCAAACCGCCTTCGAAATGCACCGGGTGGATGAAGCCCTGCCGTTCGGCGGTATGCTCAGGGCTGAGTTTGTTGGGCAATTTCGCCAGGATCTTCCCGGCAATTTTCATGGCGTGTTCCATCTTGCCTTTGGCAAAACCCGGGTGCGACGATACGCCGTGAATGGTGATCAGGGCCCCGTCGGCGCTGAACGTTTCGTCTTCGATGCTGCCGGCTGTTTCGCCGTCGATCGTGTACCCGAAGCGGGCGCCGAGTTTCTTAATATTCACTTTGTCCACACCACGGCCGATCTCCTCATCCGGGGTAAACAGGATGCGGATTTTGCCGTGCTTTAGTTCCGGGTTTTGGATCAGGATTTGCGCGGCATCCATGATCGCCGCTACGCCGGCCTTGTTGTCGGCGCCCAGCAAAGTGGTGCCGCTGGCAGTGATGATGTCGTTGCCGTGCTGGTGTTTGAGGTCTTCATGCTCGCGCTCCCGGATCACCACCGTCGGGTCGTCGGGCAACACCAGGTCCTGTCCCTTATAATGGGCATGCACGATGGGTTTTACGCCCGCACCGGAGCAATCGGGCGCGGTATCCATGTGCGAGCAAAAACAGATGACCGGCACCTTTTTGTCGGTGTTGGCAGGGATGGTGGCATACACATACCCCCATTCGTCGAGGTGGGCGTCGGCAATGCCAATAGCAAGCAATTCCTCGACCAGGACGCGGCCCAGGTCTTTTTGTTTTTCCGTACTGGGGATCGATTTGCTATCGGGATCGCTCTGCGTATCAATTTGAACGTAGCGCAAAAAGCGCTCTTTTACCGTGTGCGCGTAGGGAAACTTTTTCATGGGCGCGAAGGTAGTTTTTTCCCTTCACATGGTACGCCTGCATCAACCGTTGGAATCGGCATTATTGTTCACGTCGCCCATTTTCACGCCTTTGAAATTGGCGTCCGTTACGTTTTCCTGCAACGCCGTGAACTGCAGAAATTGCGGCGGCGGCCCACCCGGAAATCCGTTAAAGGGATTGGAAGGGTCGGAGAAATTGATCGTGGCCGGGAAAAACCGCCAAGAGGACACGCCGGGGAACGCCGTGTTCAGGCCCAGAATGACCTTGCGCCCTTCCACGATGTCCGATGTGGAAACAGAATTGCTGCTGTTGGCATCGGCAGCCAGGATTTTCCAGGGCGAGTCGAGCGGGTTCAAACCGAGCACATGTTTGTTGATCAGCGACAGGTCGAAGGTCGTCACACCGTTTACATCGTTGGTGTCCCGTTCGGGCGTGACGGTATAAGACAGCCCCGATTCCAGGTTGGGGAAGCTGTAATTTCCGGAGGCATCGGTGCGCGTGCTCAGGGTCGCGCCGCCGCTGAGGTTCACCTGTACGTTGGCCATGTTGACGCCCCAGTGGGTTTTGATATTCCCGCTGATCGTGATCTTGGATGCCGGCGGTTGCACGTAGCCGTTTTGGGTAAGCGCAAGCGTATTGCCTGGGTCGAGCCACTCTTTCAACCGGGTGTCGGGCGTAGAGCCCTGTATCCAGGAATAGTCGAAGCGACCGAAATAAGCGTTCAGGATGAGGCAAGGGTTGTTTTGGTCGGCATTGCCGCCGTGCAATTGCCCAACGATCCGCTTGTTCTGGTCGAACAGGGGGCAGCCCGAGGAGCCGGGTTGATATATTCCCTCGTCGGGCACCACTTTCCAGTGCGAATAGGCCGCACTTGTGCCAAACACTCCACCCCAGTTGACTGCCTGGTCGTGTAGGACCGCCGGGTCATGGTCAACGGAAATTTTCTTGATATCGCCCGATGGATGGTGAATGAAGGTGCTGCTCGTTACGAGGGCGTTGGTGGCCGGCGTGCGGTTCCAGCCGTTAAAATACAGGTTATAGGCCAGCGGTATGGGGCTGGTTTTCAGCAACATGAAGTCCGTTTCGGCGCGATAGGAAATACGCTGGCAGCCCAGTACCGATTTGGGCGTGGGTTCGGCGCCCGGGTTGGCGCAGGTAGGCGCTTCATAATCAAAATCGAAACGCCACATGCTGAAATCCGGCGTTTGGCCGATCAACTGGCAGTGGTGAGCCGTCAGGAAATAGGGATCGCCGGTGCCGCCGGTATTGGCGATCAGGGTGCCGGTGCACCAGCCGGCGCCGTTCGAAAAAACCATCAGGATGCGCGCCACGCCTTTTTTCTCCATTTGCCAGTTCTGCCCCTGCGTGCAGTTCACATTGATGTTGCAACCCAGCGACTGGCCAAAGTCTTCGGGCGTGCCGCCCGGAACAAGGCCGGCGGGGTCGTACACGTAATCGATGCGGTTGAGGTGTACCTGGCCCTGGCCTTTAACGGCGCGGGGTTCAAAATATTCAAGGATCGCCTGGTCACCGGGCAACACACCGATCAGGAATTTCCCGGAGGGCGTGCAACTGCGTTCGGAGTACCCGCCGAAAACCTGCTCTTTGTCGGGGGAGTAGGCGTAAAAACGGCTGCCGGGCGGGAGCCGGAATTGATCGAACATCAACAGAAGACCCTTTGCTTTGGGCGACTCCAGCGCGCAACGCCATACGCGGTCGCCATTGGGCAATTCCGTCCAGCGGCCGTCAGTGGCAAGGTCGATATCGGCAGCCGGCAGCGGCGCGGCAAAACGGCCTTGTTCGGGTTGTTTAATATCCTGCTGAAATGCATTTGCAACATCGAGGGAAGGCAGGGTTTTCAGGGGCGGCGCGCTGACGGCGTCGAAAAATGCGGCGTTTTGCGGGAGAAAGCTGGGCGGGTGGCCGCCTTCGCTGATCTGTGCCGAGGCGGCAACAGCAGACAGCATCACCAAAAGGATCGGTAATTGGTAGACAATGCGCATGGGATGAGAGTGTATTATAAAAATATTGTATTAAAAATCAGGCCAAAAATAGTGAAACGCGAGTGGAATTACCCATTCGGCGACCAATGGTTGCCAAAACCGGTTTTTTCGTCCAACTTTATACTTCCAGGCAAAAGGAGCAGCCCCTGTTCCGGCCCCGAAAGCAAACTGTCCGGACCGGGCAATCTCACTGGAACGGGCTTTGAAAATCCGGATTCTGTACAAATGTCGTATCCGTCAGCGTGTGCAGGAATTTGAGCACGGCTTGTTTTTGCGCAGGCGTAAGGCCCGTGTACCGCACGGGGTTGGTGCCCGCAATCGGAAAACCAACTTGCCGGATAAACGGGTCCTCGTTAGGGGCGCCTTTGCCGTTGCTGCTGTAGTGATCCAGCACTTCTTCCAGGGTTTTAAAACGTCCGTCGTGCATGTACGGCGCCGACAAAGCAATGTTGCGCAGGGTGGGCGCCCGGAATTTGCCGTTGTCATAAGGATTGCCCGTCACTTCGCCCCGGCCTTTGTCGACAAAATCTTCGAGCGTGGCCACCGAATCGAGTCCGTTGTTGAAATATTGGTTGCCGGTAAGGGTCAGGCCGCCGTGGCAGTGAAAACACTGCGCGTCGGGCAGGCCCACCGCGCCGCCTTCGTCGAAGAACATGAGTTTGCCATCCAGTTCATCGTCGTCGAGCGCATCGGGATCTCCGGCGAGGTAGCGGTCGAATTTGGATTGCCCGCTGCTGATAAAGGTGCGTTCGAACTGCGCAATGGCCCTGGCCGCCAACTCCTTGGTGATCTGATCCCTCGATGTGATTCCGAAGGCCTTGCGGAAATAGGCCGGATATGTCGCGTGCGCTTTTAGTTTGTCAACCACATTGGTCCATGTGTTGTGCATCTCGATGGGGTCTTCCACGGGTTTGAGGGCCTGTTCTTCCAGGCTTTGCACCCGTCCGTTCCAGAACAGGCCGTTCGTGGCATAGGCTACATTGAGTAAATTCATGGCGCTTCGCCGGCCGGCAATACCGTCGATCCCTACCGACACGGCTTTGTTGTCGGTAAAACTGCCCTGAGGCAGGTGGCAGGATGAGCAGGATTGGGTGCTGTCGGCCGATAAAATGGGATCGTAGAACAACCGGCGCCCGAGTTGGATACCGTCGACGGTGATCGGATTGTCGGCCGGTACCGGCACTTCCGGGAAATGGGCCGGTTTGATCACGGTGTAGGGTTTGGGGGAATAGGGTATGGCGACCAGGTCGGCGTCTTCGTTGTTCGGAGCAGGATTGTCCTTTTTGCACGCGGGCGCGAGCAACAGGCCCGTTGCCAGAATTCCGGCGAGTAATGCGATCCGGGGGCGGCGCAAAGTCGATTTTTTCATATGCGGGAAAGGTTTAGTCGGTTATTCCTGTCTGACCGTGGTAGCCGCGCCAAAGTTATTGACCAACACGGTGGAAATGACGACATTACCGGCATCGTTAGACGTTTGCTGGTTGGCCTGCAGATGCAGGTCAAACCAGGTGCCGGCGGGGTTGAATATCTTTTTCAGATCGATTTCAACCGTGGCTTTTGCCCCGGTTTCCACTTTGAGCGGCACGTTGAACGAGTAGGTGCGGTACACCGCATCGGAGCCGCAGTGGTATACCAACCCTGCGTCGTACACAGCGTTGTTATCCAAGTCGACCTGTCCCTCGATTTTACTGAAAATATAGCTTTTCCAGCCCAGCCAGTATTCGTTTTCCCGGCTGAGCGGATGGCCGGTCGGAAAATCTTTCGGCTGCCTGGCATTGAGGCTGGCCGGCACGCCAAATCCGATGCGCATGCCGGTATAGGCGCCGTCGGGCACACTTTTGAAGGTGACCGGCACCTGGACGGCCAGGTTGCCCGACGCCGTATCGGGCGTAAAATCGACCCATTCGACATCGCCCAGCAACACATCTGTGGAACCGTCAAACAAGGTGATATTGGATAAAAAGGTATTGAATCGGGTAAATTGCACCTTGTACGTATCGTAATCGTACGCTTTATATTTTTCCAGGGGCTGGCCGTCATAGAGGACCTTGAAGGTGACCGTAATGTCGGAAGCGGGCCCTTCCGGACCCGATTTGTCTTTACACCCGCCCAGCAGGGCCACGCCGGTCAGCAGCACGAAAAACAGTAAATTTTTCATTATCGCATGTGTTTGTATGGTTGGCAAGAAGGGAGGAGGAGATTATTGCTTGGGCACTAAATTTGGGATAAGACATGGCCGGTTCAGGAGGCCGTGGCGTATTAAAAAAATTTGATGCTTGGCCTTCGCCAGGAGATATCCAACCCTGGGCGCAGGCTTTTAGAAACTGTTCGGAATACCGGAGCTTTCCGCTACTGTGTAACGCGAAGCGCCTTGGGCAAGTTGGCCGCGATCTGAGCTTTCCAGGTCGAAATGTCGCCACTGGACAAATCCACACCCAGAAACAACTCCCGGTAGTCGGCGGTCAGTTGCAAAATAAAGTCATACCCGCTTTCATGCCGGAAGGTGCTATCCTTTTGGACCACTACATAATCAAAATCGGGGCGGTGGAAGCGCAGGGTGTCCGGAGCCGTCCCGCTCAGGGTGTCGCGCGTCAGGATCAGTTGCAACGCCACATAGCCGGTGTCGCGCCCCAACCACAATTTTTCGGATTGCTGGCGCAGGGGGTGCCCCGACGGCGCCAGGTCGGGGATAGCCCGCTGCGCGGCGTCGGGCAAGCCTACGCGAAAACGCAACGATTCAAACGCGCCGCTGGTGCGGAATGTGCCGGCTTTGTAGCTGTCGGCCGAACGGCGGATGAGCAATATATCGTTCGTCAGCGTCTGCGCGCTGGTATCGCCGGCGCTGCCCCACACCGGCAGGGATAGCGTATCGGATACGGGTAGGGCGACGCCTTGCCGGACCAATTGAAAATCGGACAGGTAATACACAACCTGGCGCAGGCGAAACCATTTCCCCGGAGCGTATTCGTAGGCGGTATCGGGCTTCCAAAGTGCTGCGCCGAACTGCGGCGCTACTTTGAGCAACAGATTCGGGTAGGTGCAGCAGCAGTTCTTATCCGCCGCCGCGTCAAAATTGGTGGCTTCAATATCGAGGCAAGCTTCGCGCTTTTCGGCGCAGGCAGCCAGGGCGACGACGATCAGAAACAAGAAGAATGAACGCATGCGTTACTTTTCATGCATGAACTGTTTGATGATCTGTTTGACCTGGGAGGAAAATTCCTTTTCCAGCATCCAGTAATAGTAGTTTTTATCTTTTGCCAACACCTCCCGCACGGATTGGCCCATGTATTTCCCAAAATTGAAGACCACGGTGCCGTCGGGCTGTACGCGGAGCTTTTGGGTGGCGTCGAGGAAATTGAGGTCGTTGGTGAAATCATGCAGCGCCTGCATATCGTTTTTGATGGGCGCCGGGATCAGGTTCCCTTCTTCATCGAGCAAGTCTTTCCCTTCGTAGGCGGTCAATTGCCCCTGGAACACCTCGATGGTGGCGCGCACATCGGCCAGCGCGTCGTGCGCATCGGTCAGTTCCTTGCCGCAGTAGAGGCGGTAGGCAGCCTTGAGGGTGCGGGGCTCCATCTTGTAAAAGATACGCTGCACATCGATCAAACGCCGCTTGCTGATGTCGAATTCCATACCGACACGGGCAAATTCCTCCATCAGCATCGGCACATCGAAGCGGTTGGAATTATAGCCGGCGAGATCGGCCGGGCCGATAAAATCCCAGATTTTCTGCGCCAGTTGGCGAAACGTGGGCTTGTTGGCCAGGTCTTTGGGCGTGATGCCGTGCACGGCCATGGATTCCTCCGAAATCGGAATACCGGGGTTGACCAACGTGCTGAACTCGGCAGGCGGGTCGCCGTTGCGGAATAATTTGACCAGGGCAATTTGTACGATCCGGTCGCGGATAACATTGAGTCCGGTGGTTTCCAGGTCAAAAAAAACGAGATCGCGATCAAGATGGAGTGCTGTCATAGGTTCGTTTTTCATCATAGCCGTTGAGCCGGGCCGTTCACTTGCTGCATTTCGTCGTCTAGCAGGTTTTCATCCAGCAAGCCCCGTTTTTTGGCGGTTTCGGCATAACCGTGCAATTGAACGGGTTTCTGGACTTTGCGCATGCGGATATTGAGCATCTCCACAAATAACGAGAAAAAGATGGCGAAATAAAGGTATCCCTTGGGCACCGAGCCTTCGATAAAATGCCCCAGATGTGCCGCCTCGGCCACCAGCGAAAATCCGATGAGGATGAGGAAGGCGAGGCCCAGCATCTGCACCGTAGGGTGTTCGTTGACAAACTTGCTCACCGGACCTGAAAACAGCATCATGACCAGCACCGACAACACCACGGCAATGATCATCACCCACAGATTGTTGGCAATACCCACGGCCGTCAGGATGGAGTCGAATGAAAAGACGATATTGATCAGGGCAATTTGCACGATCACAGAATTCAGGGCTGCTTTGCCGCCAATTTTAGGATCGTCGCCCGAAAGCGGGCTTTCCAGTTTGTGGTGAATTTCCGAGGTGGCCTTGTACAACAGGAACAAACCGCCCAAAAACAGGATAAGCCCTTGTCCGGTCACATTACCGTCGAGGCCCAGAAATCCAATGTGGAACAAGGGCGCTTTCATGCCGATGATCCATACCAGGGCGAACAATAGGGCGATCCGCAACACCATGGCGAGCAACAGGCCGATGTTGCGGGCGCGGGGTTGGTGCTCCGTTGGCAGCTTGGCTGAAATAATGGATAGAAAAATGATGTTGTCCACCCCTAGCACGATCTCCAGGAAGGTCAGGGTGAGTAAACTGATCCATACTTCGCCGGAACTGAAATCCGGCATGGCATACAGAAACATAGTGATGGCGTATGACGGTGTTGATTGGTAAAAAGCGGCGGCAATGTTACGATTTTCCGGGCATTCCGCCGGTGCTGTTCCAGCGCAGCAGGATTTGTTAGACTCCTTCACTATCCTTGTTCGGCAGGCGACAATTGCCCGAAAATAACCAAACCAATCGGGCATGGCCTTGGTTCAGGGCGTAGTTTTGCCGCAAAACGATTTAATACATGACAAAACAGTTGCTTTTACTCGCTTTCACCTGTTCCAGCCTGGCCCTGGCCGCGCAAACGCTTCCGAAAAAATATGTGCTGCTGGAGCATTTTACCAATACCAAATGCCCGATCTGCGCCAGCAAAAATCCGGCGTTCTACAGCCTGATCCAGCAATATCCGCACGATGTGCACCACCTGTCGATCCACCCGCCGGTGCCCTACAACAGCTGCCTGATCTACCTGTCCAACCCGACGGAAAACGTCGTCCGCTCCAACGTGTACGGTATCTTCGGCACGCCGCTGGTGGCCCTCAACGGCGCCCTGGTACCCGCCAACACGCCCATGCTGCCTGCTGCCACGTTGCAAAGCGCCCTGGGCAAAACCAGCCCGATCTCCATACAGGTGCAGGAAAGCGGCGCGGCCCCCGTCAAAACGGTGCAGATCACCGTGCGCACCCACGGAAACGTGCCGGCCGGCGCCTACAAGCTATACGCTGCCGTAGCGGAAAAAACCGTAAACTACAGCTCCCCCAATGGCGAAAAAGAGCACTACAACGTGTTCCGGGCCATGCTGCCCAATGTTTACGGCCAGAGCATCACCCTGCCGCCGGTGGGCGGGTCGGCCAGTTTCGGCTATACCTACAATTTCACCCCGCCAAGCGGCTGGACTTCCAATTTCGACTCCTTGTACGTGCTGGCTTTTGTGCAGGACACTATCGCGAAAGAAGTGTTGAATTCGGGCACCCGCTTCGATGGCACCGTACTCGGCGCGGAGGAGGCCGGTGCGCCGCAGGCCATCCGCGTGCAGCCCAACCCGGTGACGGATCAGGCCACGGTGCTGCTCCCGGAAGGCGAGCAGGCCGAACAAGTAGCCTTGTACGCCCTCGGCGGCGCCCGGGTACGCTACACCGCTGAAACGGCCATGACCAATGCGGTGCAAGTACCCGTAGCGGATCTCCCGCGCGGTATTTACCTGTTGAAGATCATCAGCAGGAAGGGCATTTATGTGGGGAAAATGGTGAAGGAGTAGTGCTGGATGAGGAAAGGCGCTCTGGTGATTGAGGCACTAAGTTTTAGACAGTTTGAACGTCCTGAGGTGGTTCACCGTGGGCGGCGCCTTGTTGAAGGAAAATCACCTACCCATCACCTGTGACGGGCAACCGGATGGGAAACGTATCGTGGCTGAAATCCGAACCCTTCTGGAATCCGGCCTCGAAAAAACCTCGAATACCTAAAACCCTAACCCCTGAACACCATGCCACAGCCCTGCGAAGCCACCTGTGCAGCCAACTGGCTCAACGAAAACCCTATTCGCCTGACCGTGGCTGCCGACCAAGTGGCCAAAAGTGACTTGGCTAATGCCCTGCATATCACCACCGCGAGCCTTTGGCATAAAATCGCCATCCTCCGGGCTTCTGACCCTGCTTTCGACGACTTCTACCGGGAAAAATCCAAGCGGACGGAGTTGCCGGTAGATTTGGCGGAGGTGATTGTGTGGCAGTTGTCTGATGGGAATCAGTATGTGCGCCTGGAGTTTGTGCCCGCTGTGGTGGTGTAGGAGATTCGGATAGTTTTGTTTTCATATTATGGGGCTGCTTCACCGGAAAGTTGGGGTGGCTTTTTTGTTAGCAATTCAGAGGGCACCTCAATTTTGAAATTGGTTTTTTTGGGGCTATTAGCCGCTGGCTTTGCGTAATGCAGGGACGATTTTTATTACGAATAAATCCGAATATTGATATTTTTGACCCGTTATGAGCGCAAACCAAACTTTCCACAAAAAAATCCGGCAACTAATCGCCAATGATGAATTAAAAGAAGCCATTCATCTCTTGCAAGAATTGCTGCAAAATAGCCCTAAACTCAATGAAGCCATTTTGCAATCAGCCCGATTGAACGATGTCAGCCGGCAAATTCAACTCGGGATTATTGAATACGATCAAGCTAACTTAACTAAGAACCAAATCCGGAAAGGTGTTTTGGATTTGCTTGATGAAGTTGACGCCAAGCAAACTGTGGTACCTGAGGCTTGGAAGGAGGTAGAAAGATATGTTACATTAAATATTTCCGGTAAAAATATTGTGGCGGGGAACGTGACAGCAGGTAGGGATGTAGTCTTTGGTGATACTACTCATATTTTAGAAAGTAAAACCAGCCGTTGGCTCAAATTATTTCTGTACATATTCGTGCCACTTTTAGTAATAATTGCTACGTTTTTATGGTATAAATACCAACAAATGCATCAATTACTTTTCTTGACAGTAACATTGGACAATCGAACGCCAAACCCGAATTTATCATATGAAAGAGGCTCCCTCACTTTGTTGTACGGTGGCATTGCGCATGAATTACCAATTGAAAACAAAGTTACTTTCCCTGGCATTCCCGTCAGTTTTAGAGATAAAAAAATTGTACTACATTTTGAGTCGCCAGGGTTTCAGAGTATTGACACGTCATTTTTGTTTATTGAAAATCATTTCGTTTTACCTATCAGACGCGACAACAGTTTAGGTCTTATTCAAGGTATTGTGAAAGATCGCTCAGGTGAAAAATTTATTGGTGGCGCTATGATTATTATCAGCAACCACTCGACCGCCTACACCGATAGCATAGGTTTTTTTTGCTTGCAGATATCACCAGATAAACAAGACAATACCTATTTGCTCACCGTCAAAAAAGAAGGATTTAATACTAAAAATGAATACTTTAAGCCGAAAGCCGGGCCTATCGAAATTCGGTTAGAAAAGAAATAGGCATCACAAACTCAAACCATAAAATGCAATTAAATGAACCCTTTATCTCGCGTTTTTACTACGTGCTCCTGCTTTCTTACGGCCACCCTTCTTTTTGGACAAGCTGTCGCACTAAATAATACCCTCATGGGGCGGGTTCTATATCAAAGCAGCGGTAATAAACCTGCGGTAGGGGTTCAAATAAAGGAGCAAGACAGTAATGGAGACTATTCTAAAGACAACGGAGAGTATCGGCTTATCTTTCAGACCAAACGCAGTGGTGCATCCCTCGCCATCGAAATCGGGCCAAACACTCAGGAGGGCAGAAAAATCGAACTTGTTAATGAAAGAGAACTGAAATCTGCCAAGCTACCAGAAATCTCTGAAGATATATTAGATATCATCGTGTGCCCTGCTGGACAACGCGATATTGCAGCACAAAAATACTACCGGATACTACGCACTACAGCCGACAGAGAGTTAGAAAAGAAGAAAAAAGAAATAGAAGGCCTATTGGCACAAAAAGAAAAAGACTACCAAAAGATCAGCGACCTTTTTGGACAATTGGATCGAATGCAAGCTACTTGGGATTCTACTAAAATCCACGATCAGGCATTTTACATCGCTAGCATCAATCTCGATAAAGCTTCACAAATGGTGAAGGACGCAGTTCGGAAAGTCGAGGAGGAAAATGACGTAGAGGGAGCACTCGAAATTTTAAACGAAGAAACATTAGAAAACATCTACCAACAAGCCAGTGCCATTAAGAGAAACGCAAAGGTAGTCATTAATAAGGCCGACTCAGAGATACAACAAGTAATTGAAGGATATGAATTCAAAATCAGCTTATTGGAACCTAAGTTCAAGTATAAGGAGATAGCAGAGTGTTACGAGAAAATTGCCGGAATATATGAAAATGAAGAATATGATAAAGAGAAATGGGTAAATAATATAGTTAATGCAGCGACTTTTTGGGGAAATTATGGTGATTATTTAAAACAGTTGAAATTCAACCTAAAGGCTGTCGATATTGTAAAAAATCCCCTGCTCATCAACCAGCCGGATTTGGCAACCCCGTACGCCAATCTAGCTCAGAGCTATGAAAACCTTGGTGAATATGATAAGGCGTACATATATGGTGAGAAGGCATTGGAAATTCGGAAAATAACTCTACCTGCTGACCACCCAGACCTGGCAACTTCATGCGACAATCTGGCCCTTACCTACATTCACCTTGGCGAATATAATAAGGCATGGGCACTTGGCATGGAGGCATTGAAAATTCAAGGAAAAATATTCGGTAAAGAACATCCAGACTATGCAAAAAGCTTGAATATTTTGGCGAATTTGTATCAGGAAATGGGACGATACGAGTCTGCTGAACCACTTTGCCTTGAGGCAAAAGCAGTTCAAGAAAAGGTTTTAGGTAAAGAGCATCCTGAGTACGCAAAAAGTTTAAATAACTTGGCAAATGTTTACTTTCAAATAGGGCGCTATGAGACAGCTGAAACTCTTTATCTTGAAGGTAAAGCAATTCAAGAAAAGGTTTTAGGTAAAGAGCATCCTGAGTACGCAAAAAGTTTAAATAACTTGGCAAATGTTTACTTTCAAATAGGGCGCTATGAGACAGCTGAAACTCTTTACCTTAAAGCTAAGGCAATTCAGGAGAGAACATTAGGGGGTAAGCATCCGGACTATGCAAAAACTTTAAACAACTTGGCAAATATGTATAGGGAAATGGGGCGATTTGGAATTGCCGAAACTATTTATTTCAAAACTAAGGAAATTCAAGAAGAAACCTTAGGGGATAAACATCCCGATTATGCAAAAAACATAAACGATTTGGCATACATGTATCAGGAAATGGGGCGATATGACAAATCTGAACGACTTTATTTGGAATCTAATGGTATTCAGAGATATTTGATATTAAAATCATCAAAATTTCTGACAGAGCAAGAAGCGAAATCATATTTAAAAATATTCATAAACGATCGGGATCGTTTTTTTTCATTGTCTCAAACAAAAAAACAAGTGTCAAGCGAATTTGTTAATAACTTTTTTGATAATATCCTTTTTTATAAAGGATACTTGCTAATGACACATAATAATTTAAAGGCTTCATCTATAAAAGATACAGCAGCAATAGAGGAATTTAATCTAAGGAAATATTATCAACGGTTACTCGTAAATGAATATGCTAAGCCAATTGCTGAGCGTCTTATATATGTGGCTGAATTAGAGGGCAAGGTTAATTTGCTTGAAAAAGAAATTTTAAATAGAAATGATATTTTTAGACAAACCCAGCCCCAAGTAAGATGGGAAGATATTCGGAGTCACCTGCAGCCTGATGAAGCTGCAATCGAATTCTTTAACTATCGGTATTTTAATCCAAAACCAACAGATAGTATAATATATTGTGCTCTTGTACTACGACCTAATGATACCACACCTCATTTAATTACACTATTTGAGGAAAAAACCTTGAAAGAATACTTGAAATCCTATACTAGCCTTTTTACTAGTGAAGAAATTGAGTTATTGTATTCATGGGAAATGAAATATGCAGGTCAAATTTCATTATATAATTTAATTTGGAAACCATTAGAGAAATTACTATTGGGAGTGAATAAAATTTATTGCTCGCCATCAGGATTGCTCAATAAGATAAATTTGGGGGCAATCCCAGTAAATAATTCAGAAATATTTGGCGAAAAACATCAACTTGTAACTTTGATAAGTACTAGGGAGTTAGTTATCAACAATGATATTACTCCAACTCATATAAAAAGTTCAATAATAATTGGAGGGGTTAATTATAACATAACTGACTCTTTAGGCATAGAGCCAGGTTATAGTAAAAATAAATTTCCTTATTTGTATGGGACTGCTTTGGAAGCCAAGAACGTCAACCAAATATTGCAAGCGGCAGGTTATAGTACACACCTTTATACTGGTTTATTGCCAACGGAAGAACTTTTTAAGTCAATTGGAAGTAGTGAGCCATCGCCTCATATATTACATATTGCTTCACATGGATTCTATTTCCCAAGCCCAAATAAAAAAAATATTAGTATTGCAATGATGGATATACCTGGATCGTCTTTTCGATTTTCTGACAATCCAATGATTCGCTCAGGACTCATTCTTGCAGGTGGTAATTTTGCTTGGGAAACTGGCAGCCCATTGAAGCCAGATATGGAAGATGGTATTTTAACAGCATATGAAATTAGCCAAATGGACCTTTCTAATACAGAGTTAGTTGTGCTTGCTGGTAGTGAAACTGGGTTAGGGGACATAGATGGCGAGGAAGGAGTGTACGGCTTACAAAGGGCTTTTAAAATAGCAGGGGTAGATAAATTGCTCGTTAGCCTTTGGAGTATTGATGATAATACGGCAACAGTTTTCATAACCCATTTTTACCAAAAAATGTTCGAGGAAAAATTGAATGTTAGCGAAGCTTTTTATGAGACACAGAAATGGATGCGCAAAAATAAAGCATATTCTAACCCCTTTTATTGGGCAGGGTTTATATTAATAGAATAACATTATTCTATGTCGCAATGTTTTATAAAATGCGTGTTTGACAAGTACTTTTTGACTGATACTTCGTTGCTCTTCGGTCATGGAGAGCCCGCTACACTCCCTCGTCGCGCCTTGTCTCAGCCCAAAAGAGCCTGCTCAAACTGTCCATAACTTAGTGCCTGAATCACTAGTTCGGGAAGGTTTCGTGGTTGCAAATACTAAATTGGTTGACCTGTTGAACCTGTTAGAATTTCCATTGCTAACAGGCTGTCCCGCCTGCTTTGGCTGGTTTGTCCGCCAGGCAGCAGCATGGAACACGCTTGATAGCTGAAGCCCGCCGGCCCACCCAATATCACCGGAAAAACTATCTTTACCGCATTGCATCGGCTTACCTAATCTTTCGGCAATGCGCTATTCGACACTACTCCTGTTCGTTTTTGCCCTGAATGCTGCCCTGACCGCCCAAACCACCCGGCCCAATATCATCTTCATCATGGCCGACGATCACGCCGCGCAGGCGGTGAGTTGCTACGGCAACGGCATCAACCAAACACCCAACATTGACCGCATCGCCCGGAACGGCGTGCGGTTCGACAAGGCTTTTTGTACCAACTCCATCTGCGCCCCTGTGCGGGCCGTGATCCTCACCGGAAAATACAGCCACCGCAACGGCGTGCTCGACAACCTCTACCCCTTCGACGGCAGCCAGCCTACCGCCCCCAAAATGATGCAACAGGCGGGCTATCAGACGGCTATGATCGGAAAATGGCACCTCAAATCCGACCCCACCGGATTCGATTTCTGGAAAGTACTGCCGGGGCAAGGCGCATACTACAACCCCGACTTCCTTACCCCCGCCGGGCGTGAACACAATGAAGGCTACGCCACCACGCTGATCACGGACTTTGCCCTCGACTGGCTCCAGCACCGCGATACCACGCGGCCCTTCTTCCTCATGCTCCACCACAAAGCCCCGCACCGCAACTGGATGCCCGAAGAAAAATACCTCCACCTTTTCGACAGTGTAACCATACCCGAACCCCCTACCCTCTTCGACGACTACGCTACCCGCAGCGCCGCCGACCGCGAACAGGAGATGCGCATCGCCGACCACATGGACCTCGCCTACGACCTCAAAGTATGGGATGCCAACCCCGATGCCGACACCTGGTTTCGCCGCGAAACCGACGCCTTCCTGCGCGAACTCAACCCGCACCAGCGCGAAACCCTGCTGGCGGCGTATGCCGACGAGAATGCCCGTTTTCTGAAGGCCGGCCTGCGCGATTCAGCCCTCGTTCGTTGGAAATACCAACGCTATATCAAAGACTATCTGCGCTGTATCCAGTCGGTCGACGACCAGGTGGGGCGTGTGCTCGACTACCTGGAGCAAGCCGGCCTGGCCAGCAATACGCTTGTCATTTACACCTCCGACCAGGGCTTTTACCTCGGCGAACATGGCTGGTTTGACAAACGGTTCATATACGAAGAGTCGTACCGGCAACCCCTGCTCATGCAATGGCCCGGTGTGATCGCGGCCGGCAGCACAAGCGAAGCGCTGGTGATGAACGTCGATTTCGCCCCTACCTTTCTCGATGTGGGCGGCGCTCCGGTCCCGGCCGACATGCAGGGCGTTTCCCTGAAACCGCTGCTCCGGACGGGCAAAACGCCGCCCGGCTGGCGCGACGCTACCTATTACCACTACTTCGAGTACCCGGCCGTACACGCCGTCAAACGCCACTACGGTCTGCGCACCAAGCGCTATAAACTGGTGCATTTCTATTTCGACATCGACGCCTGGGAAATGTACGACCTCGAAAAAGACCCGCATGAATTGAACAACATATACGACGACCCGGCCTACCTGAACATTCGGACCGCGCTGCTGGCGCGTTTGCAACACCTGCAGGAATACTACGGCGACCGGCCCGAAGATTTCCTCCAACCTTTACAGGCCGATACGATCGACGATCCGGGCCGTTCGGGTTCGCTCATGTTGGCTACTCCGGCCGAACAAGTGCACAGCCGCGATACCGCACGGTTTTTGATCGACGGCTTGTACCGCGAATTCAGCCCCTATAATGCAGTGTACCAGGAAGGGTATGCCGGTTTTCGGGAACACCCGATGGAAGCTACGCTCGACCTGGGCAAACCCACCCCTATCCGGGAGGCCGGCATCCATTGCCGGCAGATCACCCAATCGTGGATGTATTACCCGTTGCGCTTGCAGATATCGGTGTCGGACGACGGCCAGCACTTCAGGCCCGTGGGCGCCCCGGAATTGCCGGCCGAACCGGCCGACGGCAGCGCCTGGCTCACGGCCAAGGGTTTAACAGAAACTGCGCGTTATGTCAGGATCACCGCGGAGCCAAAAGACAAGATACCGGCAGGGATGCCGGGAGCCGGGCAAAAAGGTTGGTTGTTTGTGGATGAATTGCTCGTCCGGTGAACCTTATGGAAACAAGGCCGTTAGAGCGGGCTGAATGTTTACACTTCCAATAAAACAGCCTGATTCCATGAAAATTTCCTTTATCGGCCTCGGCATAATGGGCAGCCGCATGGCCCAAAACCTGTTGAAAAACGGCGCCGAACTGACCGTGTACAACCGTTCACAAGCCCCGGTCGAAGCCTTAAAGGCACTGGGCGCCGTTGTGGCCTCTTCCGCTGCAACTGCCGTAAACACTAGCGATATCGTGTTCACCATGCTGTCGACTCCCGAAGTAGTGGCTGCCCTGGCCTTTGGTCCCGAGGGTTTTTTGGCGGCCATGCCCAAGGGCGCACTTTGGGTGGACTGCTCTACGGTGAACCCTTCGTTTTCGCTGCAGGCGGCAAATGAAGCCAGATCTGCGGGAATTCGGTTCCTCGACGCCCCGGTGACCGGCACCAAAGGTCCTGCCGCCGCAGGCGAACTAACCTTTTTTGTTGGCGGCAATGCGGCTGACCTTGATCAGGCAAGGCCATTTATGGAGCACATGGGGTCGAAAATTTTGCACATGGGTGAAACCGGCAAAGGCGCATCGTTCAAAATGCTGCTGAATGCCATGCTCGCCCAGACGATGGTTTTGTTTTCCGAAACCGTGCTTTTAGGCGAAAAAATGGGCTTTTCGCGCGATATGCTGTTCGACACCCTCCCCAACCTGCCCATCGCCGCGCCGTTTCTCAAGGGGAAAGCCGAACTAATCCGGAGCGGCGACTTTACTGCGCATTTCCCGCTGGAATTAATGCAAAAGGATTTGCACCTCGCAGCCGTGACAGCCTACGAACACGGGCAGCCGCTGTATTTGGCCAACCTGGCCAAGGAAATGTATGCGCAGGCTACCAAAAGCGGTTTCGGGCGGGATGATTTTGCCGCCATTTTTAAATACCTGGAAGGGTGATAGACGCCTTGTGACAGAGGGTTTTGAGTAGAAAGAATGCCCCTCGCAACACGTTTCATCAGCTACCGACGTAGTTGTGCGGCGTCAGGGCCTTCAATTCTTCTTTTACTTCGTCTGAGACCTCGAGCCCGTCGATGAATTCGTGCAGGTCCTCGCGGGTCACCATACTGCGGCCCCGGGTGAGCGTTTTGAGCGCTTCGTAGGGTTGGGGGTAACCTTCACGGCGCAAAATGACTTGGATGCCCTCCGCAATAACCATCCAGTTGTCTTCGAGGTCGTCGTAGAGTTTGCCATCGTTGAGGGTGAGTTTACCCAGCCCTTTGAGGATGGATTTGAACGCGACAAGGGTATGGGCTACCGGCACGCCGAGGTTGCGCAAGACCGTGCTGTCGGTGAGGTCGCGCTGCAAACGGCTGACGGGCAGTTTCTCCGCCAGGTGCTGGTACAGGGCATTGGCGAGGCCCAGGTTGCCTTCGGCGTTTTCAAAATCGATCGGATTTACTTTGTGGGGCATGGCCGAAGAACCGACTTCCCCCTGCACGGTTTTTTGGCGGAAATACTCCATCGATACGTAGGTCCATACGTCGCGGCAGAGGTCGATGAGGATCGTGTTGATCCGGCCGAGGGCCTGGCATTGGGCGGCCAGAAAATCGTACGGTTCGATTTGAGTGGTGACGGCAGAGCGTTCGAGCCCGAGAAATTCGCGAACGAAATCGTCGCCGAAGCGGCGCCAATCGTAGTCGGGATAGGCCGCGTAGTGGGCGTTAAAGTTGCCGGTGGCGCCGCCGAATTTGGCGCGGTGCGGGATGGCGCGCAATTGATCCAACTGACCGTCGAGGCGCTCCACGAACACCCGCAGTTCTTTGCCCAACAGTGTAGGGGACGCCGGCTGGCCATGTGTGCGGGCCAGCATGGGCACGCGGGCCCAGTCTTGCCCCAGTTGATCCAGGTGATCGCGCAGGCGCTGGAGCAGCGGGTAGTACACATCCTGCAGGGCGTTTTTAAAGAGGAGCGGGGTGGCGGTATTGTTCACATCCTGCGAAGTGAGGCCGAAATGCACGAACTCGCGCAGGTGGCCGAGTTCGAGCCCGTCGAAGCGTTCCTTGAGAAAATACTCGACGGCTTTTACATCGTGGTTGGTGGTGCGCTCGATGGTTTTGATGTATTCGGCGTCGGCGAGGCTGAAGTTTTCGAAGATGGCGTTGAGTTCGTCAATTTTTGTCTCTTCGAAACCGGACATTTGCGGCAGGCCATATTGCCAAAGCGCGATAAAGTATTGAATTTCAACAAAAACGCGGTAACGGATCAGGGCGTATTCACTGAAATAATCGGCCAATTCCTTGGTCTTGTCGGCATAGCGCCCATCGATCGGAGAGATGGCGAGTAGCATAGCAGTGTGGGTGAACCCTTCGGTCGTGTTAAGAATGCTGCAAAATTAGAAAAACCTGACGCTGCTTTTACGATACCCCGTGGGGGATAGCCTACTTTTGCCGGCAAAACAACACCATGATCGATCGAAATACCTGGATCGGCCTGACGACAGCCGCTTTGTGCGTCGTTTTTGCCCTGGCCGCTCCCAACGGTGGCGGCGAAATAGACACCCTGAAAAAGTCGACCCTGGCCATACACGACGAGGCCATGAAAACCATGGCCGATATGAACCGCATTGGCCGGATGCTCAAACGGGAAATGACAGCGTTGGACACGCTGGCGCCGCGCCGCGAAACTATCCGGCAGGCGTTGGGCCGGATGAAACAAGCCGAAGAAGGCATGTACGCCTGGATGCAGCAGTATACGCCGCCCGACGATATGAAGCCGGAAGTGGCCAAGCCCTATCTGGAAGATCAAAAACGGAAGATCGAACAAAACCGGCGCGATATTCAGGAGGCCCTGGAAGCGGGCCGCTCCCTGCTGAAGCAATGAGCGGCAATGCTGCTTGCCGGAGTTTACAACCCTTCCGCAATTAGTACTAACATACCATGTTATGATGAAATATTTGCTCTTTGCCGGGGTCCTGGCGGCCGTTTTCAACGCCTGCATGCAACCGTCCGGCCCGCGCATCCTGCCGATTCTGGGCGAGCGCGACGTAGTGAACGGCGACACCGTGTATCCCAGCATTCCGGATTTTGCCTTTGTGGACCAGGATAGCCAGATCATCACCAATGCCACGTTCAAGGACAAAATATACGTGGCCGACTTCTTTTTTATCCACTGCCCGACCATTTGCCCGAAGGTAAAAGCCAACGGCCTCCGGATCTATGCCAAATATAAAAATGACGAACGCCTGGGCATGCTCTCCCATTCGATCGACGTCAAAAACGATACGGTGGCGGCCTTGAGACGCCATGCCGAAAAGCTGGGCATCGACGCCAAAAAGTGGCACCTCGTAACCGGCGACCACGATGCGATCTACAGCATTGCCGACGATTACTTTAGCGTGGCCACCGAAAACCCCGACCTGCCGGGCGGTTTCGACCACAGCGGCCGGATCATTTTGGTGGATAAAAACCGCCATGTACGATCGTTCTGCGACGGTACCGATGCCAAAGACGTAGACCGGTTCATGGTCGATATCGATGCGCTTTTGGCCGAACAGTTCCCGGGGAAATAAGTCGGAAGCACAGGTATTGCCAATACCAATTTTGACTTTTCTTTGGGGAAATTTTTCCCATGAAAAAACAACTCCTTACCCTGATAGGATGGTTTGGAACCGTCCTGCTCCAAGCCCAATCCCCCGTGATCTGCCCCACCCCCTCCGTTCCGGCAGCCGATCTTTGTAGCAATGCCTGCCTTTTCTGCAACCTGAGCGGCTATCTCGGCACCACCTCCGGGTACACCGGCCAGACCCCGGCCGGCTTTTGCGGAACGATCGAGAACGAACAATGGCTGGGCTTCGTAGCCGGCGACACTGCCATTACCATTACCTGCACACCATCCAATTGTGAGAACGGCAACGGCATCCAGCTGGCGCTTTACCCTTCCTGCGACGGGCTTCCGCTTGCATGCAATCCTGGCGCCAGTGGGTTTGGCGACACGCCAATTTCCATCCACGCCGCCGTCCTTCCCGGCCAGGCTTATTTTCTCCTGATCGACGGATACGCCGACGATATTTGCGATTTTGCGATAACCGTTTCACCGGCCGGAGCGGCAACCGCGCCACAGGTCGGCGATACGGGTCCCCTCAAGGGCCCGGGCGCCATATGCGCCAACGAAACCAAAACCTTCTCGGTGACCCCGGTGCCGGGCGCCGGCACATACCTTTGGACGGCGCCGGCCGGCGCGCTGATCAACGGCCAAACGCCACCGGTCAGCTTGCCGGCTCCCGGCGGTGCGAGCGCACAAATCCAATTTGGCACAACGGCCGGCACGGTGTGCGTTCAGGCGCTCAATGCCTGTTCCATCCCGGGCAACCCGTCCTGCCAGCAGGTGAATATATTGGCCGGTCAGCCGGATACGACCATCTTGCCGCCCCTCCAATTGTGTTTCGAAGACAAGCCGTATTTGCTGGCCTGGGGCGATTCGGCCTATGCCTCCGGGTTGTACCAGCATGTTTATACCGGCGCGTCGGGCTGCGACAGCGTGGTCCAGCATCAGATCACCTTCAGGCCCAAAATCGCTGTCGACCTGCCGCCGAAGTCCCTGTGCAACGGAAGCCCAATCACGGTGTGCGGCCAAACTTTTTCTGCGACAGGCTATTATTCTGCCGTGTGCACCTCGGCATCGGGCTGCGACAGTACGGTCAACTTTTGGGTGAACGGGCCGGGGGCCAACCGCTGCGTCGATGCGTGCATGATCTGCCTCAACAACCTGTCGGGCACCACGGCCGGGTTTACCAGTCAAATGATACCCGGGTTTTGCGGAACGATTGAAAACGACCAGTGGCTGAGTTTCATAGCCGGTGCGCCGGCCATTACCATTGTGGCCAACGCTTCAAACTGCGCTGTGGGCCACGGCGTGCAGATGGGGCTGTTCACGGCGTGCAACACCGCGCCGATCGCATGCGCGGGAGGAATGAGCCAAGGCGCCGGCAGCCCCGTCACCCTGAGCGCAAACCTGACACCCGGCCAGCTCTATTACCTGATGGTCGACGGTTACGCCGGCGATATTTGCGATTTCACCCTCAACATTACCCCAACGAGCGCGATCCAGATTCCGGGGCCCGGCAGCATCGGCGCATTTGTGGCCCCCGATACAATTTGTACGTTCCAGGAAAATGCCGTTTCCATACCGCCGGTGACAAACGCGGGCACCTACACCTGGACTGCTTCCGACAGCGTTTTGATCAACGGTTTTGACCCGCCGGCGGTCCTGCTGGCCGGCGCCGGCAACAAGATTCAAATTAAACCGACCGGGATGGCGGGCAGCGTGGAGGTTTGCGTGGAGGTGGCCAACGCCTGCTCGCCAAGCGTCAGCAAATCCTGCAAAACCATTCCGACCAAACCGGGCGTTCCGCCCCTGACGCTGCCCGTGGCCAATGTATGTTTAGAGGCGCAGCCGTACGTGTTACCCTGGGGCGATACGGTAAAGGCAAGCGGGTTTTACCAACACAATTACCTATCCCTAAACGGCTGCGACAGCGTGGTCGGCCAGCAAGTCTTCCTAAAACCGGCAATTACCACCAATTTGCCCCTGCAAGAGATCTGCCCCGGCGATTCCGCGATGGTTTGCGGGAAAGCCTTCGCAACACCAGGCACTTATACGGCTGTTTGTCCATCGGTATTGGGCTGCGACAGTACCGTCAAATTTACCCTCCAGGTAGTGTCCCTGGTAGCGGAAGTAATCCCGCCTACGGCCGGTATTACCTGCGCCCAGCCGGAAGTCACTCTGTCGAGCGCGGCTTCCCCCGGCACGAAAACCTGGGAGAACAAACTGGGGCAGGTGCTCGGCGCCGGCAACAACTTTACTACGGGCGTTCCCGGTTATTATTTCCTCAAAGTGACGGTGCCTGCCGGCAACACGTTGTGTACGGCGGAAAAACTGGTCCTGGTCAAGACCCTCACGGAGCCGCCGCCTGTGGCCGCCAAGGGCGGTACCCTTTCCAAACAGAGCCCCTGGATCGTTTTGCAGGCCACGTCCACTTTTCCGAAAGTATCGTATGCCTGGTCGGGCCCGAATGGGTTCCAGTCGGGGCAACAAAACCCGATCGTATCTGTTCCGGGCATTTACACGGTGACGGTAACCGACCTGACAACGGGTTGTACCAACAGCGCCGGGGTAAAAGTGATTTACGAATGAAGGTAACGTGGGATAAAACAACAGACTTGTTGCGACGGGCGCCCCTGGCGGTATTGATCGCCCTGACCTGGAGCCTCAACGCCTGCCAGGAGCATACTTTTCGCGAAGGGCAGCGCCTGTTTATGTCCAATTGCGCCAATTGCCATATGGACGACGGCATCGGGTTGAGCGCCTTGATCCCGCCGCTGGCGGGATCCGATTACCTGAAAAATCACCGCGACCGCCTGCCTTGTATCCTGCGCAAGGGGCTGACTGACACCATTTACGTCAACGGTCGGATGTACGCCGAACAGATGCCCGGCGTACCGACCCTGTCGGATATTCAGGTAACCAATTTGCTCAATTTTATCAACAACAGCTGGGGCAACCGAAACGGGATTTTCCGCCTGGATGAAGTGCAGCGGGCGCTGGCAACCTGCGGGAATGCCGATAAATGACGGATAGGCATTAATGCTGCATTTTGGATTTGGGGTTCGGCACCAACTCCCTACTTTTGGCATGATCGAAACAAACTAACCCTGCAAGAGGGCGTTGAAGCGGCAACTGGCATCCGGATGGCTATGCCAGCAACTGCGGCGCCTTTTGCCGGGTGGAAGTACGGGCAGCTCCCGTCCTTAGAGCATAGCTTTGGCGTCCAGCAATGAAAATCCAAACGTATGCTTAACCTGAGAAAGCGGCACTTTTCGGACATTCTCCTGCACAAGCTCATGAAACAACTCCTTCTACATATTGCGGTCTGGTGCTTCGCCGCCACCACATTCGCACAGGCTCCCGGTAACGACGACTGCACCACACCCATCGATCTTGGCACTGCCCCGGTGTGTACCAATACTATTTATACCAATGTAAACGCCACTGCCTCCAATATCGGTTCGAACAATATTCCCTCCTGTTTTAGCACCGGCGCCCCAAAACGCGATGTCTGGTTTGTATTCACCTGCCCGGCTGCACCCCTGGATTTCCGGATCATCCTGATTGGTGTGGGAGGGGCGGCATCTGTCAAAAACCCGGAAATAGCCGTGTACCGGGGCGATTGTGTGACCGACGGCCTGGCCGAATTGGTCGCAGGTTGTGCCGCAGCAGCACCGGGAACCACCGACGTGTTCCTCGATGTAGAAGCCCTTACGCCTAATGCACAATATTTCATCCGTGTCTCCGATTATTCGGTCAACAGCACATCCAACGCCGGCGCTTTCAACCTCTGTGTGACGGAAATACCGCCTATTCTCACCATCGACCAGGGCGGTTCCACCCTGTGCGGAGGCACGATCTACGACACAGGGGGGCCAAACGGCGATTACGGGCCAAACGAAAACAATACGTTTACCATTTGCCCTGCCTCGAAGCCGGCCTGTATCACCCTCACACTCAGTTACTTCAACCTCGACGCCGGACCGGCAGTCCTGCCGGGCAACCCGGGCTTCGATATGTTGAGTTTTTACGACGGCCCCGACGTTTTTTCACCGGTACTGGCCCAAATCAACAGTACCAGCAACTTTACCGGTACCGACGGCGGCGGCGCCGTGTGCTTTCGGGTGCAGGCGGCAAGCGGCTGTTTGACGCTTAATTTTCAATCGGATGCTACGGTCCAGTTCGAGGGCTTTGAAGGCCACTGGACGTGCAGCGACAGCCCTTGCGAACCGCACGCGCCGATCGAGGTGGAATCGGCCGTAACCAAGGTGGATATCGTTAAGGCCATCACCGCCTCCGGGACCGTTATCGATACCGCCAATTTAACCGTTCGTTGCCCATACGGCGCTTACGGAACCTTCAACCATCCCTCCGACAATACCGACCTGGGGTTGACCAAAGGCCTCTTACTCACGTCGGGCAGTATCGGGCTCGTTCCCGGCCCGAATACTGTTACCGACGCATCAATGGACAATGGCGCCGCGGGCGACGCCGATCTCAATTACCTGTCCACGCTCCTCGGCAGCAACGTGCTGTCGCTCGACGCCTGCGTGGTGGAAATGGACGTGTTTGTGGCCACCGACGAGCTCATGTTCGAATATGTATTCGGGTCGGAGGAATATCCGGAATACGCCAACCAGCTGTACAACGATATTTTCGCTTTTTTGGCCTCCGGACCGGGCATTACCGGCGATCCGAACCTCGGCGGCGCGCGCAACATCGCCCTGTTGCCCGGCAGTACGACGCCGGTGCAGATCAATTCGGTCAACAACGTCATTAACTGGCAATATTACCGCAACAACGAGGTGTTTCAGGGCTCCACGCTGCAATACGACGGGCTGACCTCCGACTACCTGGCCTCGAAAAAAAGCCTGACAGCCCGTGTGGATGTCATCCCCTGCAACACTTATCACCTGAAACTGGCGGTGGCGGACCGCTTCGACCCGTATTATGACTCCGGCGTCTTTATTTCTGAGGTAAAAGGCGGCACGCTCGACCTGTCTGCTCAGTATGCCAGTGGGCTGGATTACCTGATCGAAAACTGCACCGGCGACCAAGACCAGATCGTGATCCGGCTGACCCGCCCGAAGGCCGTTGCGGCCAGTTTTACAGTGACCATAGGCGGTACGGCCAAACCCGGGGAAGATTATTTGCTCAACCTCCCGCCCGTTATCACTTTTCAGCCTGGCGATACGGCGTTTTATTTTCCGATCATCCCCCTGAACGACACGCTGACCGAGGGACAGGAAACCATCACGATCAGCCTGTCGCATAATTTTGGCTGCGACAATGTCGTATTCCAAACGATCACCCTGTTGCTGAACGACCAGCCCAATGTATCGATCAACCAGGAGTCCGACACCTTATATGTTTGTGCCGGCGGCACGATCCAGTTGGAAGCTTCGGGCGCGGAAAAATATTTCTGGGAACCGCCGCTGGCTGTCAGCGATCCCAATATCGCCAACCCGACCATAACCCCGGTGGAGGACGAATGGCTGTATGTGATGGGGACTGTCGCCTCCTGTACCGATAAAGACTCCGTTTTTGTAAAACGGATCAATGCGCCCAACCTCCAACTGCAACCGGCCGGCCCCTTGCAGATCTGCCAGGGTGATACAGTTCAATTGCAGGCGATTACCAATGCCGGCGCCTCGGGCGTTCAATGGTTGCCGAAAACCCGCCTGAGCGACGCCGCCAGCCCCGCTCCGCTGGCCTATCCCTTGTCGACGACAAACTATATAGCGACGCTCAGCGTGCCCGGCTGCCCGGAAGTGACGAAACAGATTGCTATCCTCGTCGATACCCTCTTTTTCCCCATGCTTGCCGCAGTCAGCGACACGGTGTGCCAGAACACCGCAGTCCAATTGGCCAACGTGCTGCACACCAGCACAACATACTTTTGGACGCCTGCCGCCGGCCTCACCGACAGCACCAGTTCGGGGCCGGTTGCTATGCCCGATCAAACCACTACGTACACGCTCGTCGCCACCAGCGCCAACGGGTATTGTTCGAAAACCGGCTCGGTAGAGATCGTGGTAAAGCCGGCCGCCGTTCAGATCATGGGCCCTGACTCAATAGCCATTTGCCGGGGCGACACGTTGATGCTCAGCGCCGCGGGTAGTCCCGCAGGTGCGCTCCTCCGCTGGGAACCTGAAGTCAATGTAAACCCGGTCACCGGCCCGGATGTGCAGATCAGCCCCGATACCTCTATCCTGCTGGTGGCCACGGTCGAGGCAGACCAGTGTCTTGCATCCGACACGGTATTTGTCCGGGTGGATTCCCTCCCCGATCTCGCGATCATCCCTCAGCCGGATCAGTTGATCTATTGCCCCGGCGACACCATTCAGCTCCACTCCGCTCCATATGATGGCGTACATGATTTTCCGGGTTTAACGAATACCTGGGAGGCCTTTGCCGGCGAACTCGGCCCTTTGAACCAGTGGTCGATGTCGGTTATTGCCACGATGTCCCATACCTTCAAACGGGTCAGCGAAAACCACGCGTGCAAGGATTCTGTCTCGGTATTCATTCCGGTGGGCGCCCGGCCAATTCTAACCGTCACGGCCGATACCACGCGGATTTGTCCGGGAGATACCGCGCATCTTGCCCTTCAGGTCGATCCGGATCAGGCTGTGTTGTGGCAGTATCCCAGCGGCACACTCGACTGTGGCGCTTGCAAAACACCGGCGGCAACGCCCCTGATGACCACCACATACTTCGTGACCACGCCGGACGCCGAGTGCCCAGGGAAAGACAGTATTGAAATAACCGTATTCCCCCAGCCGGCGCTGGACCTGAGCAGTAAATCCATTTGCCTGGGCGATTCGGTCGTACTGAACGATATTCCGACCAACCCGGCCGATCAGTACGCCTGGACGGTACTGGCACCGGGCAACCCCGGGTTGCTCGCGGATTCCCTCGCTCACAGCCCGACCGTAAAACCCGGCGTGAATACTACATTCCAGGTTGCGGCAATGGGGCAGTATTGCCGCATTGGCGGCACGATCGGGGTCAGTGTAAGCGACGCGACCGTGGAGGCAGGATCGAATCAAACGGTCTGTTTTGGGACGTCAGTGACCCTCACGGCCCTTACCGGCGGAAGCACCCCCGGCACACTGGTTTGGAAACCGGGTGATTTGCCCGGCCAGATCATCCAAGTGCAGCCCGGCGACACGACACAGTATAAAGCAGTATTGACCTTCGGCCCCGGCTGCCGGGCGGAGGATTCCGTACTGGTTAATGTGGTACCTGCCGTATCGATCGGCGCTATTCAGGCAGACCCGAACGAAGATCCGGTTTGTGAAGGCATTGAATTGAAACTGACGGTACAAGCCTACACTCCCGGCCTGTCGTTTGCCTGGACCGAAAATGGCGCAACAATCCCCGGCGCGACACAAAACACCCTTTCAGTCACCCCTGCCGGCGACACCGACCCCATAACCGTGCGATATTCGGTAGTGGCGACCGATGGCTTGGGCTGCACTGCCTCCGCCGGGCCGTTCGAACAGCGGGTGAAACGTTGTTTTGTGTTCCCCAATGCGTTCACCCCGGGCAATGACAGCGACAACGAAACCTTTGGCGGTATCTTGACCTTTGGCGGACAGATCGACCTGGTGGCCTTTAAGATATTCAATCGCTGGGGGCAGCAGGTATTCGAGGCCAGTCCCAACCAGCAGGCCTGGGATGGCCGGGTGAACGGGAAAAATGCGCCGGCCGATGTATATGTCTATTTTATCACGGTTCGATTTGCAAACGGCGATGAAAAAACATTCAAAGGGGATGTGACGTTATTGCGCTGATACCATGTTTACCTGCGCTAGTCACAGGGGAAACACTCTTCCTTGCAGCCACCCGGTGTCAAGCCCGCGGTGGCTGATTTTCGTACTATAACGGTTCGGTTTTCGGGGTCCGGTAAATTACATCCGGTCACCGCAGGATTTAATACCCGCCCCGCAAATCATTTTACACCCGGAAGACGTTTAGAGCGTGGCTAAAATTTAACCTTTCGGAGTCAGACCGCCCACATGTTAAATTGAGACACGCTATTACTTTGCCGTTCAACATAAAATCCATTCTGAGCCATGCGCCTCTTTCTCTTCTTTATGCCCCTTCTGTTCCTCGCCACTGCTCCTGCGAAGGCCCAAACCAACGCTTCCCCGGACCGCCGGGTGGCGACCGGCATCGTGCTGATCAACGACAAGACAGCCGTTGATTTCAAAACCGTGATCAACGCCCTGAAAGCCGAATGGGGCGTCCGGCTCGATTCGTTCAACCTGGCCGAAAAGACGCTGATCCTGTATACGCCGGATGCAACCGTCATGCTGGCCAATATGGATTACCCGGCAGCCCCTGCCGAGATCATATCGGCTGCGGAAGGCGCCTGGATGTGGAAATCGGCTGCCGACGAAGCGCCCCGGCATCAGTCGCAGGTGGTGATTTCAGCCATCGGTTCCGGCGCCCGGCCGGTAGAAGTATACAAAATGTTCACGCGGGTAGCGGCTGCCGTATTAGACAACACCCGCGCCTGCGGGGTGTATATGACCAGCCAATACGTGCTGCAATCCAAAGCCTTTTTCCTGCAGGCCGCCCGCAACCTCAATCAAAACGTGCTGCCCATATACTGCTGGGTGTATTTCGGGATGCTGCAAGAGAACGGCCTCAGCAGCGCTTATACATATGGGCTGACCGAGTTTGGCATGCCCGATCTGGAAATCATAAAATCCAGTCATCCGCTGCAGGAAATCCACGCTATTTTATACGATGCCGCCAACGACGCCTTGCAGCATAACACGCGTTTGCAGGACGGCAGCACCATCGAAACGCTGGAAGGACAAAAAATCACGTTAAAATTGTCGAAATCGACCTTGCTGGACGGACAGACGCTGAAAGTGGCGTACTAAGGAATAATGATTCTGCGCAGGCGCAATTATTCGCTGAGCAGCGTAACGTTACCGGAGTATTGTTGTTGATTGCCATTAAGGAACTCCACCTTGGCCACCCAGGGGTACACGCCCGAAGGCGCCAACTGGCCGCGCCATTTGCCGTTCCAGCCTTTGAGTGGGTCGTTGGGCAGGAAGTTTTGTTTTTCAAAAACCAGGCTCCCGCCGCGGTCGAAGACCTGCAACACCACAATGCGCGCTACACCCTGTCCGGCAAACAGGGTGAAGTAATTATCCTGATTGCTGCGAGGGTTGAATACATTGGGGAAATACAGGTTGGTCTGCGCCACCGGCACCGTCAAACGATCGAAAGCGGTGCATTCATTGGTATTGCGCACTTCCACCGAAAACTCGGTATCTTCCATCACCCGGACTGCCTGTGTCAACTGGTCTTGAAAAACAAACAATCCTGGCGGACGCCATTCGATAGCGGCTATTGTGCTGCCGGCTGGATACACGGTCGCCTTGATCTGTATCCATTCGCCGGCAACGATCGATGAATCATTGACCGAGAGTTTTACCCGAAATTCTTCTGGCTGTGGCACCAGCACCTGGTATTGTTGGATGCAGCCCGAGGCATCCCGCACATACAGCGTGTATTCGCCGGCCCAGAGCAGGTCGAGAACCGGCCGGGTGCTAAATGTTTTACCGTCTATCGAAAAATAATACGGCGCGTCGCCGCCAAACACTTCGATGACTTCGACTTCGCCGTTGCGCGCCCCATGACATTGTACCGGGCGAATCTTAATGTGAACGCTGTCCACACATCCGGCCCTGGCGATTGCTGCAGTGAAAAAGAAATAGGAGAGAAATAATGCAAGTCGTGTAAATCCTGAGGGCATATGCAGGTAACCGGTTTTATCATAGTTCGTGTTTCGTGCCGAAAGGTAAACAGGATTTGGCGGATTCCCTGGTTTATGCACCGGTTTGTCGGCAAATCAACCTATGTGGAGGCGCAGCGACCACCTGGCCCCGGATGGCCAGGTGGTCTACTGCAGATTTCATGACAGGTTCGAGGTTGCCGAAGTACCTTCGCGCCCACCGGGAGGATTCACCCCTTCAGGTTGTCTTCTGCCATGAAAAAACACGTCGACCAACTCGCCGCTATCGCCCGAAAACCGGTGCGCAAGATCCTCGGCCTGATGTCCGGCACTTCGCTCGACGGGCTCGACCTCGCCCTGTGCGCCATGGAAGGCGCGGGTTTCGACACCCGGATACAGGTGCAGCATTTCGACACCGTTCCGTTCGATGCACCTTTCCGAACGGAGATCCGGCGTGTATTTGCGCAAAAAACCATCGATTTTCAGCACCTGGTGCTGCTCAATGAGATCGTAGCCGAACGACACGCCGCCATTATTCTCGACACCCTACGCCACTGGGGAGTACCGCCGCAGACGGTAGACCTCATTGCCAGCCACGGCCAAACGGTGTTTCACGCCCCCCGGCAATTTCATGGCCTGGATGGATATCCGCACGCCACCTTGCAAATCGGCGACGGCGACCACCTCGCCCGGCGCACCGGCATCATCACGCTCAGCGATTTCCGCCAGAAACACCTGGCTGCCGGCGGCGAGGGCGCTCCCTTGGCCTTGTACGGCGACTATTATTTGTTTTCGAAAAAAGGCGAAGACCGTTTTTTACTCAATATCGGCGGTATCGCCAATTTCACTTTTCTACCCGGCGATGGCGACCCCGCCAAAGTTTTTGCCACCGATACAGGCCCTGGCAATACGCTCCTCGATGCGGCGGCCCAACGGTTTTTTGGCCAGCCCTATGATGCCGGCGCCAGGCTGGCCGCCGCCGGCCAACCCGATGAGGCCCTGCTCGCCCGGCTGAAAAATATCCCGTACTTCTCCCTGCCTTTCCCGCAAACGACCGGACCCGAACAATTCAGCCTGGAATGGGCCATGGGGAATGCGGATTACGGAGTGCGGAATGCAGACTCCAGCCTTAGAGAGGTACCGCAAGCCATGTCGGAACATGATTTTATCGCCACCCTTACCCGGCTGACGGCCGACACCATTGCAGCCGGCATCCGGCGCGTGGCGCTTACTGCCCCGCGAAAGGCCCTTTATCTCAGCGGTGGCGGCGCCCATAATCCGCTGGTGGTGCAATATCTCCAGGAACAGCTACCCGGCTGGGATATAGCGCCCATGGAGGCGCTCGGCGTTCACGGTGACGCCAAAGAAGCCGTGCTCTTCGCCGTGCTCGCCAATGAAACCGTTGCCGGCGAAGTACCGGAAGGCGCCACCCTCGGTGGTTTGCCCCTGGTGGGCATGGGAAAAATATCGTTTCCAGGATAACAGTCCCTTCCCCGGATTTCGATGGCGATAAAGGGATGATTCGAAATAAGCGCACGGACCGGGATATAATGGACTAGTGTTCAAGCCATTAGATTAATTAATCGTATTTTTACGATAAATTTTTCGCTAAAAGTTTGCACCTGAAAATATTCATCGTATTTTTGCGATGAATTAAGGCTTACAGCACATGGGAACACGCAAAACAACAGGCTTTGACGCCCTGGAAAATGAACTGGCTGAATTGGCCAAAGCGCTTGGGCATCCGGCGCGAATTGCCATCCTGAAAGAGCTGGCCGGTCGAAATACCTGCGTTTGCGGTGAAATAGTAAACGTGCTGCCGCTGGCCCAAAGCACCGTTAGCCAACATTTGAAGGAACTCAAAGCGGCAGGCCTGATCACCGGAACCGTAGAAGGGGTGAAATCCTGCTACTGCATCAACTGGGCCGCTATTGAACGGTTGCGGCTGCTTTTAGACCTATGTTGCGCGCCATCAGGAGACAATTGTAAATGCTGAATATCAATGACGATGTACCTGGACCTATCTAATTGATAAAATCAACGCAGGGATGTTGGATCAGGACAAGGCATTTTTTGACGGCATGGCAACGCTTCAGTTGAAAAAATAACGCCGTATTGATGCAAAAGACCAAAGTGGATTTTAACCATTAGATGTGTCCAAGTACTTAAAACAAACAAAAATGAAAAGCGCAGAAGCAATGAAAACAAGCGTCCGCGAAAAATATGCGGAAATTGCCTTACAAAGTAAGGCCTCTAACGAGCAGTCCTGCTGTGGCGTTGGCGAACCGGGTACCTACACCATCATGGCCGATTCGTACCAAACCCTCAAGGGTTATAACCCCGAGGCCGACCTGGGCCTCGGCTGCGGACTGCCCACCGAATTCGCCCGTATCCAGGCTGGCGATACGGTGCTGGACCTGGGGTCGGGCGCCGGTAACGACTGTTTCGTTGCCCGCGCCGAAACCGGGCCGGGCGGCAAGGTACTAGGTGTGGATTTTACCCCGGAAATGATCCGGCGGGCGCGCATCAACGCCGAAAAATTGGGCTACAACAACGTGGAATTCCGGCAAGGCGATATCGAAGAACTGCCGGTGACCGACGGTTCCGTTGATGTGGTGGTGTCGAATTGCGTGTTGAACCTCGTGCCCGACAAGCCCAAGGTATTTGCCGAGATCATGCGGGTGCTGCGACCGGGCGGGCATTTCAGCATCAGCGATGTGGTGCTGGCGGGCGATTTGCCCGACAGCCTCCGCGAGAGCGCCGAAATGTACGCCGGTTGCGTATCGGGCGCCATCCAAATGGACGCATATCTCAACATGATCGAGACGGCCGGGTTCGGGGGCATTACCGTGCAAAAACAAAAACCGATCCTCATCCCCGACCATATTCTGCTGGAACATTTGACCCAAGCCCAATTGCAGGATTTCCTGGCCTCCGGAACCGGCATTTTCAGCATCACCGTATATGCTGAAAAGCCGGGCGGCGCGGCCAAACCCAAGCGCAATCTGGTAGAATTGACCGTAAAAGAGCCTTGCTGCCCGCCGGGAACGGGGTGTTGTTAAACCGGCAGGAAAGGCTTTTTACAACATTGCAATCACCCGGGTTAAGGATGCGGTAAACCTGCTACCTTAGCGCTATGGAACGACACCAACTGATTTCCGAAATTTTCCGGAAAAAATCCTTCCTCTGCGTCGGGCTGGACACCGAGCCCGCCAAGTTACCGGCTGTTTTACGCGACCGGCCCGACGCTGTTTTCGAATTCAATCGCCAGATCGTAGATGCCACGCGCGACCTGTGCGTGGCGTACAAGCCCAACCTCGCCTTTTACGAGGCCCGCGGAGCCGAGGGCTGGCGCGACTTCGAACGCACCGTTGAATACATCGGGAAAGAGCACCTGATCATTGCAGACGCCAAGCGCGGCGATATCGGCAATACCAGCCGCTTGTATGCCGAAGCTTTTTTTGAGCGGCTCGGCTGCGATGCCGTGACCGTAGCGCCTTACATGGGCGAAGACAGCGTATCCCCTTTCCTGGGCTTTCCGGGCAAATGGGCCATTATACTTGCGCTTACCTCCAACCCGGGCAGCGAAAATTTTCAGCGCAACTGGCTGGAAGACACGCGCGAGCAGGTCTGGGAACGCGTCATGCGTACCGCACAGGCCTGGGGAACGCCCTCGAACCTGATGTTTGTCGTTGGAGCCACCCACCCCGATGCATTTGCCCGCGTACGGGCCATCGCCCCCAAGCATTTCTTGCTGGTGCCCGGCGTGGGCGCGCAGGGCGGCGATCTGGCGGCTATTTGCCGGTACGGGCTGAATGCCGACGGCGGTTTGCTGGTCAACGCCACCCGGAGTATCATCTACGCCTCGGCAGAGGCTGATTTTGCCGATGCTGCCCGTGCGGAAGCCGTCGCCATGCAACAAGAAATGGCCATCCTCCTGGAAAACCGTTGACCTGCCGGCAACGCGGTTGTTCGATCTGCTCATGCGCCACGAAACGTTCATTCGCCGCTGTTTCGACCTCGCTCGCCTGGGCGCAGGCCATGTATCGCCCAATCCTATGGTCGGGGCCGTGCTCGTTTGCGATGACCGGATCATCGGAGAAGGCTGGCACCGGCAATATGGCCGGGCCCACGCCGAAGTGAATGCCGTGCAAGCCGTGAGGCCAACCGACCGGCTGTTGATCCCCCGCGCGACCCTGTACTGTTCGCTCGAGCCCTGTTTTCATGTTGGTAAAACGCCACCATGCGTAGACCTGATCCTGGCACACAAAATCCCGCGGGTGGTAATCAGCAACACTGACCCCAACCCACTCGTAGCGGGCCAAAGCGTTCAAAAATTGCGGGCCGCAGGGGTGGACGTCATTACCGGCGTGCTGGACGCCGAAGGCCGTTACCTCAACAGGGCTTTTTTTACCTGGATCACCCGCCAACGGCCGCATATTATCCTCAAATGGGCCCGCAGCAGCGACGGCTTTCTGGGCCGGGCTGGCGAACGCACCGCCATCTCCGGCCCCCTGACCCAACGCCTGGTGCATCGGTGGCGCAGCGAAACCGACGCCATACTGGTCGGCGCCACCACGGCATTGGTGGACGACCCGCGCCTCGACAACCGGCTGTTTCCGGGGAAAACGCCCCTGCGTATTGCGTTGGATTTCAAGGGAAAAATCGCCGCATCCGCCCACCTGGTTGATGATTCGCAACCGACCTGGATACTCGGTCCGGAGCGACCTGGTCCCTGGCTGCAGACAGTATTCCAGCAATTGACGCCGGCGAGCTGGATACCCGATCTGCTGGAAAAATTGGCCGCCGCCAAGCGGGCCATGCTCCTGGTCGAAGGCGGAAGCAACACCCTGCAGCAATTCCTCGACCTCGGCCTGTGGGATGAAATCCGGGTCATCGAAAATCCCCGACGCCTGGGAAACGGTGTGTCGGCGCCCCGGGTGCCCGCGGAAGCGTTGCCGGTCGAATCAAATAACGTGGGTGAAGACCGGGTAACGGTATTTGTGCGGGAGATGCATGAAACACAAGGCTAAGGTCCGCGCAACAGGAATTCCGTCCATGAAAAAGGCGAAATCGTGTTTACACAAAAAATCTATTTCGCCGGCGCCGGTGATCCCGAAAAATGAAAGGCATTTCTGATGAAACTGTTGAGGGGAGAATAGAACACGAAAAGTATGCAGCGCTCCGCAGTTTCGATCCACCAATACAGCAATAGTTGCCTTGGTTATGGCTGTATACCGGGTTGAGGTTTTGTTGAAGATCAAACAAAAACGCCCTATGTGAAAGCACATAAGACGTTGATATTCATAAAGTGATCCCGGCTGGGGTCGAACCAGCAACCGCCTGCTTAGAAGGCAGGTGCTCTATCCATTGAGCTACGGGACCTGCTGGATAAAAATACGGCGCAAAAATAGCGTTTTTCTACGGGCCGAACAGGTTGTTGGAGGAGAAAGTTCAGATGAAAGGTTCCTTTGCCGGCCAGACGTAATCCATTCGGCGCCTGGATTGGCTACCTTTGCCATGCTACAAAACCGCTTTGCGCCATGTCTGAAAAAGTGGATAATGTTCAAATAGACGCCAGTTGGAAGGCTGTACTGGCCGGTGAATTTCAGCAGCCCTATTTCGCCGCGATCAAAACTTTCCTGGTCCAGGAAAAGAAGGCCGGCAAAACGATCTACCCGCCCGGGCCCTTGATCTTCAACGCGTTCAACCAAACCCCGTTCGACCGGGTAAAAGTGGTGATCCTCGGTCAGGACCCCTACCACAACCCCGGAGAAGCGATGGGCTTGTGTTTTTCGGTACCCAAAGGCAAAAAAGTGCCGCCTTCGCTGGTGAATATTTACAAAGAGATCCACCGCGACCTCGGGCTTCCCATCCCCGGACACGGCGACCTCACCCACTGGGCCGAACAAGGTGTATTGTTGCTCAACGCCATGCTGACGGTAGAAGCCAACAAGCCCGCCTCCCACCAAAAAATCGGCTGGCAAACCTTCACCGATGCGGTGATCCGCCATATATCGGCAGAAAAAGAAGGTGTAGTGTTTCTGTTGTGGGGCAAGTTTGCCCAGGGCAAACAACCCCTCATCGATGAGATGAAACACTACGTGCTCACGGCGCCCCACCCCTCGCCACTGGCCGGCGACGGCTTTCAGGGCTGCGGACATTTCGGCCGCACCAACGAATTGCTGGAAAAACAAGGCAAGGCGCCTATCGACTGGCAGGTGTGAAGCGCGGATTGACACTTGATAAAAACCGTGGCAGGGTATGAACTGCCGGAGGTTGAAATTCAGCCAAAATCAAAACGAAATTGCGAAGCAATTCCTCTACGGTGGGCTAATGGAAGCGCCGGAAGCGTGTCCGACATGCCGGTCCTGCATGACGTCCTTTATCTCATTCAATACGGTTATATCCTCAATAGTGCTTGGGGTGGAGAAGGCCTTGCCGTCGGCCATGTGCCGCATCACCTTGCGCAGGATCTTGCCCGAGCGCGTCTTTGGAAGGCGCTTGACCAGCACGGCGCGCTTGAAACAGGCGATGGCGCCCAGACGCTCGCGGACCATTTTGACCAGTTCGGACTCCAGTCTCGCCTCGGTGATATCGGCGCCTGCTTTTAGCACTACAAACCCGACCGGCGCTTGCCCCTTGAGTTCTTCCTCGATGCCGATCACCGCGCACTCCGCCACTGCGGGGTGTGCGGCTACGATCTCTTCCATATCGGCGGTACTCAGGCGGTGCCCGGCCACATTTGTGACGTCGTCTATCCGGCCCGTGATAAACACGTAGCCGTCGTCGTCTTTATAGCCACCGTCGCCTGTGAAGTAATAGCCGGGATACGACTCGAGGTAGGCTTCCTTGAACCGCTCCGCATTTTCCCACAAGGTGGGGAGACAGCCCGGCGGCAGTGGCAGCCGGACGCCGACGGCGCCTTCCTGGTTGGCTGGCAGGCCGGTTAAAACCCGCCCTGCGCATCGAATATACTCTTTCGATAGGGTACTTTCAGGAAGTCGAGCGTTCCCGGTTTGGTGCTGATGAAAAACTCGTAGGTACCCCTGACCGGTTGCCAGCGGAGGCTGAACTGCCAGCAGTGGAGGTCGCGTGTGAAACCGATATCGGGATATACAAGGCTCTTGGCCTGAAAGTCGTAACTGATGTTGCCGATATTGACCGACCACTTGGGCGTGAGCGGAATATTGCCCGAGAAACTGATGTTGTTGGAGCCGATCAAAAAGGTATCGCGGTCGGTGCCGAATATTTGCCGGCGGTCGAAGGAGATGCGATGGCTGATCCGGAACTGATCGAACCAATCGAGAAATCCGTCTTTCACCGTGGCAATGGTGTTGGCCTTATTAGCCTGGTCGGTTTCCTCCTGTTTATTGAAAAGGTTCCGGAGATCCCGGATCGTGGTTTGGGTATTCAGCGCTATGCCGAAACTGGCCAGCCGCACCAGTTTCCCGTTTTCTTTGATGGTGTAGCGGTTGACCCGCCGGCCTTTTGCGTCGAGCATATACGGATCGAAGGTAGCATTCCAGGTCAGGTTAGAAATCCCTTTGAACAGGCGGAACAACCCGCCGGTCCCGATCGTGCTCCATTTGAGCGTGTCGCGCGTGAGGCTGTAGCTCCCTGAAAAGTTGAGGCCGTCGAAAATGCGTACCCGTTTGACCGTGTCTTTTTTGGCCGAATAGAATTTCATTTCCAGGATGTTTCCCAGGCTGTAATTGATCGCCAGGTCGCGCGGGCCAGAGGAGGGCCTCCCGTACACGGCTTCATCAAAAACGGAATACTCCAAGGAGTCGAGCCGCCCCGGCCGGTTGGTCGTTTGTACTTGCCGGAAATAATCGGACTCCGAAAAATCGGGCCGGAAACTGGTTGAAATGGAGGGCGTAATCGTATGCCTGATCCCGCGGAGCCATCCTTTTTTGAATTGTTTGGTAAAAAACAACTTGGTGGTCGCTGAAATGCCCATATCGTACTGCCGGAAAGACTTGAAGCCCCAATCCCGGAACGTAGTGTCGCGCCCCCAAACGGTCTTGCTGCTGTCGACCACCAGGATGTCGGCCACCGTGTCGTAGGCGTATTGGATTTCGGGCAGGAATTCTTTCTGGATGGTGTACGGGTACCAGTTTTCTTCGTAGCTGACCCGCGGAGCCAGGTTGATGTATTTGAACAGCTTAAAGTTGAAATCAGTGCTGGCCTGGTGCTGAATTCCCATGCGGGCATTGCGCAGGGTTTGGTCGGTAAACAACAGCGTATCAGCCACTTGCACGGTGTTTTGCAAGCGCGAAGAATAGTTCAGCGACAGTTTTTCGTACCACCGTTCTTTGCCTGTTTGATTTTTGCGCTTGAACGGGTAAATGCGCTGCAGGTTGAACGCTGCAGTTGGAAAACTGATGTTCATCAGCCGGGTCTGTGTATTTTGGGAGTGGCTGAGGCTGGCGTTGAACTGGTAGGGTTTGCCCGGAAACGACTGGGAGTAGTTCAGGTTGGAACTCAACTGGTTTTGGTAAACACTGGCGTAATCGTTGCGGTTGCGGTTTTGGTCGCGGTTGGTTTCGATATGGACCGAGCCGCCGAATTTTCGAGTCGGGTGCGCCTTGGGGTCTTGCTGGTGCGACCATTGGAGCGAGAGCGACTTGGCCTTTACCTTTTGGGCCATTTGGTCTTCCGTCACGCGGTTGTTGAAGGTGAGCGCCAGGTTGCCGTTGTAGCGGTACCGCTGGTTGTACCGGGTAGTCGATTGAAGCCCCCAGGACCCGCTGGTGTAGACATTGAAGAGGATCGTCTCATCCATGTGATCGGAGAGGGGAATGTAATACCCCCAGTCGCGCAAGCCGAAGCCCTCCCGGTCGGGGTTGCCGAATTCGAAATCGCGCGGGATGATCAACCCGGCCTTTCTCGATTTGGTGATGGGGTAAAATCCAAAGGGCAGCACAAGCGGCGTGGGAATGCCGGCAATTTCGAGGTCGGAAAAGCCCGTCACCACCAGTTTATCGGGGATAACTTTCAGCTTGTTGGTCCGGATACCAAAGTGCGGGTGCGGATCGTCGCAGGTGGTGAGGATGGCGTTTTGGTTATAAATGGTATTGCGCGCATGTTTGCTCGTGTCGGCGCTTGTTTCCTGGGCACTGATGAATTTGGCTTTTGTTCCCAGTACGTACAGGTCTTCCTGTTTGGTGCGGGCTTCGTAGATGATCCCTTTCTTCGTGCGGAAATTATAGCGCAATTTGGTGGCGGTGAAGGCCTGATCGGCGTCTGTAAATTCGGGCAATCCGACCATTTGACCCGAGGTGTCGGGGTATTGTTGGGCGGTCACTTCGTTTTTATCGTAATCGAGCAGAATGTAGCCCGCCTTCAGGTCGATGGAGGTGTATTTGAGAAAAGCTTCGCCGTAGAGGTGCAGTTGTTTATTTTTGACGTCGAACCACATCGAGTCGACCGATCCGTATTCCACCTCGTCTTCGAGCGCCTGGCTGCTGATTTTGACCCGGCTCAAATCCACCAACGCCGAATCGCGCAGCCCTGGTACGATGGAATCCCGGCCCAGGGTATCCAACGGCACGACGGGCTCCTGTGCAAAAACGGGCGTCCACGCTAAAGCGCAGACGATTTGCCAGAAAATCCGATATTTGCCGTGGTTTAAATGCACGAGGGAAAGGGATGGTTGTTAAGCGATTGTCCGGATAAAGGGTTGACTCGTCAAGTTGAAAAAACAGTTGATTACAGCAGATTTATCGAACTCGTTCGTTTAGTGCGTGCTCAGGAGTTGATCAAACGACTGAAAAACATGAGAAAACAGATTGCCCAACAAACGTTGCTAACGCTCTTTGCGTGGCTTGCTTTGCAAAATTTTAACGTAGCAGCCGTGTTGTTTCCGAACCCGGCACATCAGTACCATCCCAGTGCGGATGGCGGCAAAGGTATAGAATCCCCGTATTCTGTGCGGGCAGCTTCTGTGCCGGAATTAAATGCCTGGCCCGAAGCCGTGCTTCCAATGCTCCAATCATACTTTACCCACCCGAATTACCGGATCCGGAAAGTGGTGCTCGACGCCGGCCACGGCGGTAAAGACCCCGGGTGTATCGGCGCTTCGTCGCGCGAGAAAAACAATGCCCTGGCCATCGTCCTCAAACTGGGCGCATTGATCAAATCCGAATTCCCCGCGGTGGAAGTGATCTACACCCGTGATTCGGACGTTTTTGTCGAGCTCAACGAACGCGCGGCCATCGCCAACCGCAACAACGCCGATCTTTTTATCAGCGTCCATTGCAACTCGGTAAGCGTGTCGCATATCAAGGGCACCGAAACATATGTCATGGGGCTGCACACGGCGGAGCACAACCTGGAAGTGGCGAAGCGGGAAAACGCCTCCATTTTTTTGGAGGACAATTACCAAAAAAACTACAGCGGTTACGACCCCAACAGCGCCGAAGCGCATATTTTCGGGAGCGTATGGCAGAGCGCCTACCTGGAGCAAAGCATTTTATTCGCCAGTTTCGTTCAACAGTACGCCAAAGCCTACGCCAACCGCGACGACAAAGGCGTCAAACAGGCCGGCTTCCTCGTGTTGCGCGAAACGGCCATGCCCTCCGTGCTGGTGGAAGCCGGATACCTGACCAACCGGAGCGAAGAAAATTTTATCGCTTCCGACGAAGGCCAAAGCCAAATGGCCTGGGCTATTTTCGAAGCCTTCCGGGCCTACAAAGCTAAAATGGAAGGTAACCATTTTGTTGCCCGGGAACCGGAGTTCCAACCGCAACTGGCTGCAAAATCGGGGCAGCCGCTGGTAGTGCCAACCAGCGTAAAAGAGCCGGTCGCCGAAGCCGAAACGCCGCAAGCGGCCGATCCGGCACCACGTACCCCGGCGATCGAATATGCTGTGCCGTCGCCGGCCGGCCGTTTCGGCTCAGCCGGCGCCGCCACCACGCATCCGTCGGACGTATATGCCGATGAAGTGCCAGTACAGACGATCCCCGGTAAAAATGGCGGATTTCGAATTTACCTGCTCAGCTGGAAATCCCGCCTGGACAAGAATACAGGCCAACTCAGCCTGTTGGGCGATATCGTGGAAGAACAATCAGACGGGGCTTTTCATTATTTTACCGGTACCTTTGCCACTCGCGCCGAAGCGGAAAAAATGCTGCCGGAATTGTTTAATCTGGGCTTCCGTACCGCCAAAGTAGTCCCGCTCAACCGCCCCAGCAAATGACCACCGACGGGCCTCTACCCTCCTTGTACCAGCACCCTACTGAACAATGCTCAAACTTCGCAACGAAACAAAGATCGGCCTGCTTGCAATAGCGGCCATCGCCCTGGGAATATGGGGTTTTAAATTTTTGAAAGGCATCAACGTCCTGACCCGTTCCCAAACCTTTTACATTAAATACAAAAATGTGGAACAACTGCGGCCTTCCAGCCCGGTGTTCATCAACGGCCTGCAGGTCGGCATGGTCAAGGACATGTATGTCGACCCCGATGACGATAAAACGATCATCGCCATCATTAATCTGGAACGCAACGTCGATATTCCGAAAGACGCCGAAGCCGTTATCGTCAGCGCCAGCATCATGGGCGGCAAGGCCATCGACCTGGAAATCCCGCACCCATGCAGCGGCGACGACTGCGCCCACAGCGGCGATTACCTGAAAGGCCGCACCAAGTCATTCATGGAAAGCATCGTTGGTAACCCCGAACAGCTCGACGAATATATGGACCGGCTCAAGGTGGGGCTCACGACTATTTACGACTCCATCGCCGACCCCGACGACCCGCGCGGATTTGGCCGCACCCTGGTCGCCCTGCACAACTCCCTGACCAACATGGCCCTGATGACCGGCAAGATCAACCGTTTCCTGGATGCCAGTACGGCCGGCTTTACCGCGACCGCCAATAACACGGCAGAAATCACCCGCGCCATACGCGACAGCAACAAAAGCATAACCGCTTTGCTCGAAAACATGTCGGCGGTCAGCCAGCAACTCAAAGAGGCCCGCATCGATCAGAGCGGACAAAAAGCTTCTGTCTTGCTGGATTCCGTGAGTGCCTCGGTGAGTGCTCTGCACAGCACATTGAACACGACGCAGGCGGCCATTTCGAAACTCGATACCCTGGCTTCCGGGCTGGCCGCTGGCCAGGGAACGGCTGGAAAAATATTGAACGACCCCGAGTTTTACGACAATATGGTGCGCACCAGCCGCCACCTCCAATTGTTGTTGCAAGACCTGCGCCTCAATCCCAAGCGCTACAACACCGTCAAACTCAAAGTTTTTGGAAAAAACAAAACCAAGGATTATATCAATCCGCTGGAAGACCCCGCCTATCAATTGCTCGTGGATAGCCTCGAGCGGGATTACAGCCGCCGGGCATACCCTATAAAAAATTAACGGCCGGATAAGCCCATAACTCATGCGCGCGATACGACCGCTTTACGACGAATATGGGGTCGACGGTTATTACCGCGATCATGCCGGCGCGTATGAAAACCCGCATTTTCCGGAAATCCAGTCCCTGCTTACCCGCAACTTTGAACGGATCGACTGCACGCATGTGCTGGATTTCGCAGCTGGCGGCGGCGAAGTAACGCGCGTCCTGGCGGGTCTGGGCGCCACCCATATCACCGGCTGCGATCCCTACACGCAGCAATTGTTTGTACAAAATACCGGACGACCTTGTTTATCGTTGTCCTTCAAATCCGTTATCCGGGAGGGGTTACCCGAACAGTACTCGACCATCATTTGTTCCTTTGCCCTGCACCTTTGCCCGGTAAAAGCCCTGTTCCCGCTGGTTTGGAACCTGTTGGAAGCCGCACCTACGCTCGTCGTAATCACCCCGCATAAACGGCCCGATCTGGATGCGATAGATGGCGTCCGGCTCCTGTGGGAAGACAGCGTGCGCACAGAACGCGCTAAAACCGTGCGCTGCAAGGCATATCAACGCACCCCGGGATAATTTTTGACAACTGCGCAACCGGCAGGATAATTTAGCAGGAGAATACCGATATTCGGGTGTTTAAAAAAACGGCCGGTTTATCTTGCTTCAGAAATCAAAACAAGACAACCATGATACACATTTTAGCCAAACACTGGTGGGTATTGGTCGTACGCGGCCTGGTTTCACTCGCCTTTGCCGCCACGGCTTTCCTGATGCCCGCCCTGACGTTCGAACTGATCGTGCTGCTCCTCGGCATCTTTCTGTTGGCCGACGGCCTGATCGCCGTGTTTTCCGGGTTGCGCCTGCGGGGCGACGACGCCGACTGGTGGGTAGGTACGCTGGAAGGACTGATCGGCGTAGGTCTGGGTATCGCTACCCTGGTCAAACCCGAAATTTCTGCGGCGTTGCTGGTGCTCTTCATTGCCCTGTGGTGCCTGATGACCGGCGCCCTGGAAATCGCCGTTGCCATCCGTATCCGCAAGGAAATAGAAGGTGAATGGCAGCTGGCTTTTGCCGGATTCATCTCCATCGCCCTGGGCGCCCTGATGTTGATCCAACCCAATGCGGGCGCGATTTCCATTGCCTGGTGGGTGGGTTTCTACGCCCTGTTTTTCGGTCTGCTGCTGATTGGTCTGGGCTTGCGCCTGCGGCGGTGGTTGCGCGCCAGTTGACCACAGCACCTACTATTCATGCGACAGTGGGACGCCCTGCTGTAAAACAATACATGCTATGCGATTTGGATTTTTTGTGGCCGCGATCACGCTCAGCACAGGCGCCTGGGGTCAAAAAATGTTGCCGGCGGCAGAGTGGTGCGCCGCCGGAAAATATTGGCCATCGGCCGTACCGCCACCTGCCGGCCCCGATCAGCGGAGCGATTCGATCGATATCCGGACCACGATTATCCGCGTGGACACCCTCGATGTTGATCAAAAACTGCTGCGCGCCGCCACCACCGTCCAATTTGAAGCGAAAGTGAACGGCGTGTCCGAAATCCGGCTGGATTTGCTGAACATGACCATCGATAGCGTGGAGGGCATCCCCCAGTCGGCCTGGGACTACGACCAGCAGCGCTTGCACATCGCGTGGCCCGGCGCGCTCCAGGCCGGCGATACCGCTGCTCTGACGGTTTGGTACCACGGACATCCGGTGCAGGACGCCAATGGATGGGGCGGGTTTTACTGGCAAGGCGATTATGTATTCAACCTCGGAGTGAGTTTTGCCTCCGATCCGCACAATTTCGGCCGGGCATGGTTCCCTTGTTTTGACAATTTTGTGGAACGCTGCGCCTTTCAATTTCACATTACCGCACCCGCAGGCAAACGGGCCTTCTGCAACGGCGCAGAAACCGCCCGAACGGCCCTGCCCGATGGCCGAACGGTGTTCTCCTGGGCCATCGACCAGCCCATCCCCTCCTATCTGGCCTGTATGGCGGTGGGTCCGTACACTGCCGTAGTTGGGGAATACGCGGGCGAAAACGGCCCGATCCCGATCGAGATCGCGGTGTCGGCGGCCGATTCCAACAACCTGAAGGCATCCTTTGTGCATTTGCCCAATGCGCTGGCCACGTTCGAACATTGGTACGGCCCCTACCGCTGGAACAAGGTCGGCTACTCCATCGTCCCGTTCCAACAAGGCGCCATGGAACATGCGACGAATATCGCCTACATGCAAATAGCTGCCAATGGCAATACGGCCTATGAAACCCTTTTTGCGCACGAACTCAGCCACCATTGGTGGGGCGACCTGGCCACTTGCTCGACGGAAGGCGATATGTGGCTAAACGAAGGCTGGGCGGTGTACTCCGAACATCTCTTCCTCGAAGCGTTGTACGGTCCGGATGCGTATCACAATGCAGTGCGCAACAATTTTCTGGATGTGCTTGAAAACGCGCATGTCAATGAGGACGGTTACCGCGCGGTATCCGGCATTCCGCACAAGTACACGTACGGCCAGCATGTGTACAACAAGGGGGCGGTGGTGGCGCACAACCTGCGCGGGTATCTGGGCGACTCGCTGTTTCGCGCCGGCCTGCGGGAGGCGCTTGCCGGCAACCAGCTGGCCGATTGGAGCAGCGCCGGGTTCCGCGACAAACTCAGCGCCGCGACCGGCTACGACCTGACCCATTTTTTTGACGACTGGGTGTTCAGCCCGGGGTTTGCCCATTTTTCTGTCGACTCGTTCCAAACGGTCCTGTCGCCGGTAGACGCGCCGACGCAGGTGACGGTGTACGTCAAGCAGAAACGGCGCGGGGCGCCGCAATTTTATCAACAAGTACCGCTGGAATTTACCTTTATCGACCCTGCCGGCAACCGGGAATACCGCAGCGCTATGGTGTCGGGTGAAACCGATACCGTGCAGTTCGAGTTCCCTTCCTGGTACTACCCTGTCCGCGTATGGGTCAACACCCGCCAACGGCTCACGCTGGCGCGCGCCGATGACGAATTTACAGCCAAGGAGCCCACCAGCCTCACCCTTGCACAGGCAAAATTGATCCTCAAAATCAATACCCTCCCTGCCGATACGGCCCGCATCCGCGTAGAACACAACTATGCCATGCCCGACACCGCCGGCAACGCCAACCCCGCCGGGTTCTGCCTGAGCGACCGGTACTGGACGGTGGACGCGTTCGACAACTTTGACGGCGACGGCACCTTCATTTACGACGGCCGGGGCAAGCTCGACCAACTGGACACCGAGTTGTTTGGCCAAACCGGTTCGCAGGAAGACAGCATGGTGCTCCTGTTTCGGGCCGGGCCAGGGCATCCGTGGGCAAAATGGCCGGGTTTTGTTAAAAATACGCTGGGATCGAATACCGACCGCTATGGTACGCTCCGGGCGTTGCACCTGTTACCCGGCCAGTATACCGTTGGCAAAATTTGCAGCACCACGGTCGCCACACACGAGGCGCGGCCTGCGCCTTTGGCGGTGACTATCGCCCCCAACCCCACCCGGGACCGGTTGTGGATTCAATCCGACCAGCGGTTCAATCATGTGGTGGTGTACACGTTGGGGGGAGTAAAAGTTACCGAGTTGAGCCTGGCGCCGGTTACGGTAACGATGTTCTCAACGGCCGGTTGGCCCGCCGGGACGTACCGGATCGTGCTGGTGGGAGAAAAGGCATCCGGGTCGGCGAGTTTTCAAAAACTGCCCTGATTGCAGTTGTTACCACGTTTGGTCCTGGTTCCAGAAAGGCGGGAAGAAGGTGGCGTTTTGTTGTTGCCGCAAACGGGCCGCTTCCTCGGCTTCGAGGGCGCGCTGGGCCTTTGTTTTGGCAAATGCATCCCGCGGAAGGAAGTATTCTTTTTCCACGCCCCGTTCGTCGGCAAAAGGGTCGTGTTTTTCCAGCTCATCGTCTTCCAGTTCGCTCTTAAACCAGAACGAAGCAAAAATGCCGGCCAAGCTCCCCAGCAGGTGACTTTCCCAGGATATGCCTTCCTGGTCGGGTAAAATTCCCAGAAACATTCCGCTGTAGAACACCATCACGATGAGGGCCAGGATAATCGACCGCAGGCTGCGCCGGAAAATACCGTTCCAAAAGATGAACGCCACCAGGCCGTACACGATCCCGCTCGCGCCGATGTGCAACACCGGCCGTGCCAGCAGCCAAACGGAGATGCCGGTGAGGAAGTAGATCATCCAGAACGCGCGCATGGCTACTTTGCGGTAGAAATACAGCGAAATGGCGCTCAGGACAAAGAGCGGGAACGTATTGGACAGCAGGTGCTCCCAGCTGCCGTGTACCATTGGGGCCGTGACGATGCCGCGCAGACCCCAGATCCGGCGCGGCATGATACCGTAAATACCCGGGTCGGCGTCGGTAAAGGTCAGGTAAGCGTGAATCAACCACAAGAAAACGATGGATGCCAACGGGAAGCGAAGGCTGTCGTAAAAATGCCGCTGGGTGAGTCCAAGGCTGTCCGATTCGCTGTCGAAAATAGCGCGCAAAAAGAATGTTTTGTTTATCAGTTATGGCAAAGCCCGGTGTTCCGAACCGCTCGTTTCAGGGTAAAACGCCTGTTGGTTTGGGCCTCGCGGCGCCAAATTGCAAGGTTACGCCCAGCCCGTAAGCCAGCCCGTTCGCGGGTGTGGCTTGCGCCTTGGGTAATACCCGGAGACTGAGGTCGTCGCTTACGTCGAAATGGGTCAGATGAGCGTCTACAAAGGCTTCCGTGGCGGTAAGGACGTATGCCAAACCAACTGCGATGGCACTTTGTTCAACATACACGTTGTAAATATCGCGGTATTTTTTTGTGCTCGTGGCGTCGAGGAGGGAATAAGGCGCCTCAGTGGGGTTGGTAGTCGGGTCGCCGTCGACCAATAGTCGGTACGAATCGCGCAGCCGCTTGTACTCCTGGAGGTTTTTTACAAAAATATACGAAGTTGTGCCAATTGCCGCGTACACGAGCGGGAGTTTCCACCATTTCCGGTTGTACACCTGGCCCGAACCGGGCAATACCAGCGACATGAACGCGGCGGTTTTCGGGTTGGGATAATCCTTGGTAAAAACCCGGTACAGCAGGCCCTCTTTCCCGGTTTTGCCTTGCGTCGTCGCCACGGCTGCGGCCGGCAGCGTATCGGGCTGCGGAGCCAGGGTGTCGGGCTGTTGGGCGTTGACTGCCGCCGCCAGCCAGCAAAGAAGAAAAAGGATCCGGATACGCATAGGCGCAAAAATAACGCTTGAGGCGCGAAAACGTTGCGCCGCTTAACAAGGTGAAGGCGAAACCGGGCAGTTGTCTGATTTTAATCGCCCCCGGTAAACGATAAACAGGCGCCCGCTGCCGTCCGAAGACTCCATGCAACGGGCGCCCGTTTGGTGTGATATCACGTTCGGAATACCCCGGATATCTGCGTTACAGCGCCAACCTATTGGATATCGTTGGCATTGCGCAGGATGATCTGTTTGCCGTTGAAATCCGATACGATCGCCGTGATGGTCTTCGGTCCGCTCGGCGTAGTGATATTGGCAAAATTGGAATAGCTCTGGGTGAACAGGGCGATATTGCCGCTGGCGTCGGTCACCGTTTTACCGCCGGAAAGCGGCGTTCCGCTGCCGGAGATCGTGGCGCCCGTAATTCGCACCAGGGTGCTTTCCCAGGCATTGAAATTGGTGTTGATTTCGGCTATGGTAGCGGCGCGCGGGGTAACGCTGTTGTTTTCGCTGAGCGAAACCGACTTGTCGAGCGGCACATTGTTGACCTGGAGCAGGCCGTTGAATTCGCTGATCTCCTGGCTGGACACTTCTACTTCGATCTGTTCGCCCAGGTTGAAGGCATGGTTGGACGCGAAACGCACCACGATACCGGCGGATTCGTCCTGCAGATAGAGGTTGCGGCCGTTGAGGTTGTTGGCCACGCGGTCGGAGATGACGATGCCCCGGATCTTGCGGTCGGCCGGTGCTGCGGTGGTGGTACCGGTGAACAAGGCGCGCACATCGCTGATCTTCATGAGTTGACCGCCGACGCCCGAGCAGCGGCTGTTGGCCATGTTTACATCATTGAGGTCGCGTACATACAGTTGCAGGGTGCCGCCGTAAATGCCCAGTACGCCCGTGATAGTGCCGTTTCCGGTGGGTGTTTTGGAGCCGGCAAAATCGGCGTAACCGCTGCTGCGCAGGATCAGTTGCTGGCCGTGGCAATCGGCAAACGTTCGGTTCAGGCTGTATTTGGTCACCGGATCGGCGTAGGTTTTAGCGGTATCGGCCTTGATAAACTGCACATCGGTGAGTTGGATCAGGGTGCTGACATAGCTGCTGTTCAGGTCGGCAATACTGACCACTTTGGGCGCCGGCGGGGTGGCGCTGATAGGGCCTTTTACGACTTGTTGCCGCACCTGCAGTTCGGTAAGCCCCACGTCGTCCACCTGACCGCCTTGTTCCACCAGGCTGCCGGTAAGTTGAGTGAGCCCGTTGTAGTCGGTCAGGATGAGCCCCTGGCAGCGGATATACATTTTGCGGCCGACGGGGAAGTTGTTGAACAGGTAGCCGTCGTTGAATTTGATTTCGATGCCGCCCGAGGCGTCCTGGATCACCAGCGTTTTGTAATAGTTGCCCGAGCGGTCGTCCATCACCACGGTGCCTTCGATAATCAGGTCTTCGGTGATCTTATCGTACCCGGCCGGCGTTACATGGCGGGTTTTGAGGTCGGCGATCGTGGTGTTGGAGCTGATATTGACGGGTTCGCCGCCCGTGGGCGGTTCGTCGAAATTGCGTTTGACGCAGGCGGTGATGCCGGTCAGGAGCAGGGCAGTGAGGAGGAGCAGCTGGAATTTTTTACTCAGCAAGCGCATATTTTTTTAATTTAAGTGGTTGGTCGGATTGATGTTGGATTTCAGTTGATCAGAGTCGTACGGCCAGGCTGATGAAATAATTGGTGCCCGGGGCGTACGTGATTTGAGAACTGTACAGGCGCACGTCGGTCAGGTCGTTCTGGTACGCGTTGCGGTAGGCGTCGCGGCCACTGTTGATGATGTTGGTATTGTTCAACAGGTTGTTTACGCCGACGGTCAGGTAGATAAAGTAGTTTCGTTTCAAGCGCCACGATTTACCGCCGAAAAAGTCGAGGGTAAACGCTGCCGGGGCTTTTTGCTGGTCGATAATCAGGTGCCAAAGCGGTGTGCCGCGTTCGAAGGTTTCCACAAAGCCGGCGGTGCGGCGCGACTGGTCAAACCGGTACCAGAAATTATCTGCCCAGTTGGCGGTGAGGGTGGCGAACCAAAATCGGCGGCTTTCGTATTTCACACTGCCGGAAGCTGTTGTTTGCGGGGTGCGGGGCACATAAAAGTTTTTCTGGTACACCGTCACGCCGTCGAGGACAAGCTCGGCAGTATTGTCGAGCGTCAGGTACAGTTTCGGCCGGTTGGTATAGATATATTCGCCGATGTTGGCGGCAGCGCTGAAGGTCCAGCCAACGATCGGCTTGGCTTCAATGGCCATTTCAACGCCCGCATGGCGACGGTCGATGCCTTCCAGCAATTTGGAGCCGAAGGTACCGGTCGTGGGTTCGTAGATCAGGTAATTATCGTATTCGCCCTTGAATTGAGCCAGGTAGCCGGTCAATCGCGCCCGGTAGTTGGGCGCTCGCCATACATAGCCGCCTTCAACACTGGCTATTGTGCTGGGTTTGGCATTTTCCACGGCCTCGTTGCGTGTGCGGGGCGACAGGAAAAGGTCGCGGAATTGCGGCGCCCGGGTGCCGTAAAAACCATTGGCATATAGATAATGCCGGCCGTTCAACTTGTAGGTTATGCCGGTTTTCAGCCCGTAGGTATTGAAGCTTTGTTTTCGGGAATCACCCAGCGATTCGTTCGGAAACCGGCCGTTTTGCATTTTACCGGTGCGCCAGAATTGCGTATACTGATTTTCGGCGGAGGCAAAAACAGAAATCTTCTGCAGATTGCCCTGTACTTGCAACCAGGTGCCAGCCTTGCGGATATTCTCGTCGTAATTGAAGCCGTAGGTTTCGCCTTCCTTGACAATATGGTTCGGGATACGGAGGTCGTTGTTGGGCGCGAGCGGGTCGTTCGGAACGTCCTGCAAGGCGTATTTATCCACGTCGACAATGAAATCGCCGCCCAGGATATCGTCAACCGTCTTGAAATTGCGGCCGAGGTAGCCCTGGAAATTGGCGCCGCCGTTGAGAAAGAACCGTTCGCCCAGGTTTTGGCGAAGCAGGGCGTTAAAGCCAGCCTCCTTGCTGTCGCCGCGGTAGTCGGCCACCACGTACTGCGAGCGTTTGCCCGTCACGGTGTTGCCCGGAATGCCGTTGGCGTCGGCAATGCTGGTCGTTTGATTGGTGTTGGCCTGCCACATGGCAAACCAGTCGATTTGGCGGAGCGCCTGGTTATCGCGCAGTTGTTGCGCCCAATCGGCTGCCTGGTCTTCCGGATACCCCGATGGCAGCCGCCGGTTATAGTCGGGTTCCGGGCTATATGCGTTGAACCAATCGGGGCGGGTGTAGTGGCTTTCGCCGCCCTGGGCATAAGCGGCCAGGAGCACGTTGGTCCCGCGGGCGGGTTTCCAGTCGTAGCGCAGGATCGCGATCGGTTGGTTGTTGCTACCCACGTACGCATTGCGCTTTTTGCCGTTCCAGTAGCCCCAGTTGGGGTTATAGCGCGTGGTGCCGGCCAGGTCGAACATCTCCTGGTAGGTATCGCCGACGGTTCCGCGGCTGTTGGGCGATCCCAGCACGGTGAGGTTGAGCAGGTGGCGTTCGTTAAATTTTTTGTCGATGGAAATAAAGTACGCATAGCCGTCGAAGAACGAGCCTTCGTGCCAGCCTTCTTCGGCCCAGCGCCGGCTGCCCGACACCGATACGGCCCAGCCGCCTGGCATGAGGCCCGTGTTGGCGGTGAGCATCAGGCGATGGCGGTAGGTACGGTTGCTGATCGCGTAGGATGCGCGGAGCTGTTTGCGCTGGACACTGGCCCGGGTGTCGATGTTGGTAGCGCCGCCGAGCTCCGAAAAAGCGAATTCCGCCGGGTCAAGCCCTATCACGCTTTCGCGGCTGCGCAGCACATCATTGAGGCCGCCGAACTCGCCAAAAAATGCGATTCCGGTTTCCGGGTCGTTGATGTTGATGCCGTTGAGGAAGACCGGGAAGTTGTCCGAGTCATAACCGCGTTCGCGAAACCGGAACACGCTCCAGCCGAAACTGGCGGCATTCTGGAACACATCGCGCGATGCGTGGAGCAAGTTGGCGATTTCACTGATGCCCTCGTCTTCCGCCTCGCCTTCTTCGAGGGTCACCGTGGGAATGTCGGCCGAAACGGCGGCCGAAGATTCCACATCCCGGCGCAAGGTGAGGTTCAGGTTGAGTTCCTGCCCGGCCGTCACGGTAGCGGCCTGTTCCAACGGCAGGAAACCCGCGCGCGACACCACAACGGTGTATGTGCCCGGGGGCACCTGGTACAGGACAAACTTGCCGCGGTTGTCGGTGGCGGCAAACTTGCCGCTTTGCGACAACACCACCGAGGCGTCCACCACCGGAGCGTTGTTATCGGTTTCGGTCACGGTACCGCGTACAGTGGCCGTTTGTGCGTTCGCTACCTGCACCAGCAGGAGCAATACGCCGGAGAATAAAAGTTTATGAATCATCCAGAAAATAAATGGGTTTGACAGAAGAATTGGCCTGGTAGTGGAAGGCGCGGATTAGCGGCGGTGTTTGCCTGAATCGGGCGGTAAAGGTAGCAAAGCCATACCTTGTCTGAATGCAAAACAAATGTAAATTAATTGCAAAGCCGGTGACGAATGCTGGCCAAATGCCTTCCTTTGCCATCATTTATTTCGAAACGTATGAAAACTATACTCACCCTGCTCGCCGGTCTGATGCTGTCCGGCGGATTGTTGGCCCAGAAAGACGAATACAAAATCGCCGCTATCGGCTTTTATAACCTCGAAAACCTGTTCGACACACTCGACAGCCCCACGACCAACGACGCCGACTTCCTGCCCAACGGGCGCCTCCACTGGGATTCGACCAAATACTGGTCGAAACAAGCCAACCTCGCCAAAGTGATCAGCCAACTGGCCACTGAAAAAACCCCCGACGGGGTGGCGCTTCTGGGTGTATCGGAGGTCGAGAACAGGTCGGTACTCGAAGACCTGGTGCGCGAACCGGCATTGAAAAACCGCAATTATCAGATCGTTCATTTCGAGTCCCCCGACGAACGCGGTATCGATGTGGGCTTGTTGTACCAACCCAAATATTTTACCGTAACGGCTGCCGAAGCCCTGCCGGTCATGATCATCGAACCGTCAACCGGCGACCGGGATTTCACGCGCGACGTGCTGCACGTCACCGGCCTGTTCGACGGCGAACCGATCCACGTATTGGTCAACCACTGGCCTTCCCGCAGTGGCGGCGAAAGCGCATCCGCTTGGAAGCGCGGCGAAACCGCCAAGGTGTGCCGGCATGTCGTAGACAGCCTGCTGGCCGCCGATGCCGACGCTAAAATTGTGGTCATGGGCGACCTCAACGACGACCCCAACAACAAAAGTCTTACCCAGGTACTGGGCGCCGTACGGAGCGCTGATAAGATGGAAACTACTGATCTGTACAACCCGATGTACGATATTTTCCAGGCTGGCAACGGCACGCTGGCGTATCGGGATGCCTGGAACCTGTTCGACCAGTTGATCGTGTCGAAAGCCCTGGTGCACAAAAAAACCGGCGGCTGGCAATTTTACAAACCCGTCATTTTCCGCCAACCCTGGTTGTTCCAGGAAGACGGTGCGTTCCGCGGCTATCCGCTGCGCACTTTTGTAGGCGATATTTTCCTCAACGGGTACAGCGACCACCTGCCGGTGTACTTTTTTATGATCAAGCGAAAATAAACGGAGCGGCTATTCGCTCGACAAGGTCGCTTCCACTTCCTCGGGGCTGGTTTTGAACATTTTCAACACCTTCACCTCGTAATGGCCAACCTGTATGACCGTACCTACTTCCGGAATGCCGTCGTAGATCTTTAGCAACAAGCCGGCGAGGGTCTCGTAGTCGTCGTCCAGCGGGAAATGCTCCGGGAGCGATTCATTGATCTTATCCATGTTGGTTTGCGCGATGATCCGCCAACTGTTTTCGCCGGTTTTCACGACGGCCGGTTGTTCGTGGTCGTGTTCGTCCTGGATCTCGCCGACCAATTCTTCTACTATGTCCTCCATCGTCACCAGTCCGACAGTGCCGCCAAACTCATTGGTCACGATGGCAATCTGGCGGCGTTCCTTTTGAAACTGACGGAGCAACTGCACGATTTTTTTATTCAGGTGCACGTACAACACCGGGCGCGTTAGCTCGCGCAGGGTTTTGCCGCTGTGCTCCATAACAGCTACCAGCAAGTCTTTGGCGTGCACAAAACCGATGATCTGATCAAGCGAATCCTCGTACACCGGGTACCGGGAATAGCCTTCGCGCAGCGAAAAGTCGATCGCTTCCTGCAGGGGCATGTCGGCTTCCATGCCTACAATTTGGGTGCGCGGCGTGAATATTTGCTTGACCAACCGTTCGTCAAAATTGAACACGTTCTGGATCAGTTCCCGCTCCGAAGCCCGGATAGCGCCTCCTTCGGCGCTTTCGCTGATGATCATTTTCAGTTCTTCCTCGGAATGGATCTCCGTATGCGGCACGGGTTCGATTCCCAGGAGTTTCAGGATGACGTTGGCCAGGCCGTTGAGCATCCAGATGAACGGGCGAAAAATAAGGTAAAACGCTTTCAGAGGCCAGGCCACCCAGAGCGTAGTGTTGGTCGGGAACCGGATGGCCAGCGATTTAGGCGCCAATTCGCCGAAGACGATGTGCAGCACGGTGATGGTGGCAAAGGCAAGGGGCAGGGAGATCTTATGCGCCAGCTCGGGGTCGGGATGCACGCCTATTAATTCCATCACCTTCAGAATAATGGCGCCCACCACGGGCTCGCCGATCCAACCGAGCCCCAGGCTGGCCAGGGTGATGCCCAACTGGGTGGCTGCCAGGTAACTGTCGAGGTTCGACACAACCCCTTCGGCCAGCTTGGCCAGAAAATTGGTTTGCGCCCGTACCTGGATCTGCGACAAACGGACTTTGACGATGGCAAATTCGGCGGCTACGAAAAAGCCGTTGAGGAAAACTAAGACGATGGTGATGAGCAGGTCTGCGATCATAATAGGCCGGCAACGCCGGTGAGTTGGTGTGATTGGACGGCAAAAGTAGGCATTTGCCGCGGCAGGTTGGGGAGAGGGGTGATCCGCCGCTTTTACGCCGGAGGCTGGCGGGGTTACTCCACACGGTATACGTAGGCACGGAACGAACCACTGTCTACCGCGGCCATCGGGCCGGCGCCGCTGAGCAGCAAGCCGGAAAAACGGCCGAAAATGGTATCGTGGACGAAGCCATCCACCTGAATGCTCAGGTCCTCGCTTACATCGTTGGAAACGCCCGTAAAGTTGAAGGTGTCGCGCAGGCTGAATTCTACCCCACCCCAGCGGAAATCTTTGACCTGAATTTTGGCGAAAGCGGGCGTGTAGGGGTATTCACCGTTGGCCTCGTCAAATTCAAAGCCCAGGGCAATGCCAAACCGCGGCTCAAGGGGATCGTCCTGCCGGATGATCTCCACATACTGGCGCTCCGGGCTGAACCAATTGCTCAGCGTATCCAGGTCAAAATTGTTGAGCCCGCCGCGTTGATTAAAAGATTTGCCGCCGGTGTGCATCCCGGATGTCAGCGCCAGGGTCTGGCTCTTAAAGCGGCAATGAATACCGCAGGGCTGAACGGTGCTTTGTACCGCGGTTCGCCAAAAAACGGACAGGATGAGCAGGATGAGCATAATCGATCATTGTTTCACCTTCGCATGGAATCAACAGACTTGCTCGAAATAACAGCGCCGCACAAGTCCGGCATGGCAACAACACCAACCTGGATGTACTCCACACAAATAACTGCCGGTCAACAACCGAGTTTGGCTTGCTGTTCTTCCAGTATCTGGATGCGCGCCAAGGCATCGGCCAGTTTTTTCCGTTCGTTTTCCACCACTTGCGCGGGTGCGCCGCTCACGAACCGCTCGTTGCTGAGTTTGGCTTCCACCGATTTTTGAAAACCGCGCTGGTACTCCAATTCCTGTTTGACCTTGGCGCATTCAGCGGCGGCGTCTACCGCCTGATGGAATTCCACAAAGTATTGTTCAGTGCTGGAAATAAATGATTTACTGTTGGCTGGTTCACTGTCGGTCAGGTTTAACTCAGCCAGTACGGCCAGTTTAACCACCATTTCCTTCAGCCCTTCCCGGGCAAACAATGCCTGCGCGGACGAGCTGTTGAGTACGGCCATTTTCAATTCTTCCCGAGGTTTGATCTGGTTCTGGTTGCGCAGATCGCGCACTTTGGCAATAATGTCTTTGGCGGCTTCCACCTGCCGGATCAATCCCTCGTCGGCAGCGTCGAATGGAGGGTAGGATTGTCGCATGCAGTCGGCGCCGGCAGAGCGTTCGCGCAACTGATGCCACAGTTCTTCGGTGATAAAGGGCATAAACGGATGAAGCGCAACCATCAGGTCGGAAAACAAGTCGAGGGTAGCTTCGTAGGTCCGGCGGTCAACCGGTTTTTCAAAGCCGGGTTTGACCATTTCCAGGTACCAGGAGCAGAAATCGTCCCAGATAAATCCATACAAGGCAAGCAAGGCGTCGCTGAGCCGGAAGGCTTTGAAATGTTCGTCGACGGCGCGCAGGACAAGCTGGAACTTTTCGCGCATCCACTGAACAGCGAGGGCATTTTTACGGGCCTCCGATTCGCTGGCGGCTGTATCGCTAACGCTCCAGCCTTTCACCAGGCGCAACGCATTCCACAGTTTATTGCAAAAATTGCGGCCGTTTTCACAGAGTTTATCATCGAACAAAATATCGTTGCCGGCCGCCGCGCTCGACATGAGCCCGTAGCGCACGCCGTCGGCGCCGAAATCGTCGATGAGTTTCAGCGCATCGGGCGAATTGCCGAGCGATTTGGACATTTTCCGGCGCTGTTTGTCGCGCACCATTCCGGTAAAATACACAGACTGAAAGGGGCGCTGACCGCGGTATTCATATCCGGCCATGATCATCCGCGCCACCCAGAAAAAAATGATGTCCCAACCCGTTACCAGCACAGAGGTTGGGTAGTAATAGTTGATCTCGCCCTCCGGTTGTTCAAATCCATGGAACACGCTGATAGGCCAAAGCCAGGATGAGGCCCAGGTGTCGAGCACATCATCGTCCTGCCTTAAGTCACCGATGGTCAAATTTTTATTGCCTGTCTTTTCAAGGGCCTGCGCCAGGGCTTCTTCAGCACTGGTGGCTACGAAAACATGGGTTTCCTTGTTCATCGATTCCGATTGCAGGTACCAGGCCGGGATACGCTGCCCCCACCACAACTGGCGGGAAATGCACCAGTCGCGCAGGTTTTCCATCCAGTTGCGGTACAGGTTCTGGAAATTATCGGGGTAAAACTGGATTTCGCGTTCGAGCACGGCTTTCAGCGCCGGGGCGCCCAGGTCGCTCATCCGGACGAACCATTGCAGCGAAAGTTTGGGTTCCACCACCGAGTTGGTGCGCTCCGAACGGCCGATATTGGTGGAATAATCTTCGATCCGCACGAGGTTGCCGCTGGCTTCCAGGGCTGGTTTCATGCGTTTGCGGGCTTCAAACCGGTCGAGGCCGACCAGGGGTTCGTAGGCGCACTGTTCGTTCAGGCGGCCGCTGTCGTCGATGGTGTCGATCAGCGCCAGGTTGTGGCGTTGGCCGATCTCATAGTCGTTGGGGTCGTGGGCAGGCGTAATTTTGAGCGCGCCGGTGCCGAATTCCACGTCCACATAATCATCGGCAATGACCGGGATGGGGCGGTCGATCAGCGGGATCAGCACTTCTTTGCCCACCAGGTGCCGGTAGCGCGGGTCTTTCGGGTTGACGGCCACAGCCACATCGGCAAAGATGGTTTCCGGGCGTTGGGTGGCGATTACGATGCCGTCGGAGCCGTCGGCCAGTTTGTAGTGAATATGGTATAGTTGCGCTTGTTCCTCTTTGTATAATACCTCCTCATTCGACAACACGGTTTTGGCTTCAGGGTCCCAGTTGACCATGCGCCAGCCGCGGTACAGTTTGCCTTTCTGGTAGAGGTCGACAAACACGCGGATGCAGTCGTCATAGTAACCCTTGTCCATGGTGAAGGCCGTGCGGTCCCAATCGCAGGAGGCGCCGAGCCGCCGGAGTTGCCGGAGGATGATCCCGCCGTACTTGTCTTTCCATTGGTAGGCGTATTCCATAAACTGTTCCCGGGTAAGGTCGGCCTTGCGCAGCTTTTTCTCGTCGCGGAGCCAGCGCACCACCTTGGCTTCGGTGGCGATGGAAGCGTGGTCGGTACCCGGCACCCAGCATGCGTTTTTACCGTCGAGCCGGGCTTTGCGAATCAGAATATCCTGGATCGTATTGTTGAGCATATGCCCCATGTGGAGCACGCCGGTGACGTTGGGCGGCGGGATGACAATGGTAAAAGGCTCCCGGTCGTCGGGAGTGGAATGAAAATAACCGGACTGTTCCCAGTGTTCATACCATCGGGCTTCGATATCGGCGGGGTTGTAGCGGGTGGATAATTCCATGGTAAAGGACGCAGTTAAAATAGTCGGAAGACCGGCTCCGGATACATATTTTGTTTGGCCGGGCTGATCGATCGGGGATCAGAAGGTGTCGAATATTTTGTTGAGGCGCAAAGGTACAGTGTGGGGACTAGAAATTTCCCGGATGGTTTACACTGGCGTTCCGAATAAAGTTCCGCGGCACCGCTCCGAAGGGAAAGATCCGATCCGGGGCGCGAAGGGCAGGCGCTTTTATTGCACCTTGTTGTTCAAGGTGTTGTGTTAATCTCTGAAAAAAATTGGCACACAAATACAAAAATCCACACCTTTGCACCGGCATTTTGCCAGTATCATTTATTAAAGTTTTTTTACCAATGCACAGTGGAACCGTCAAGTTCTTCAATGAAACCAAAGGTTTTGGCTTCATTATCGACTCCTCAACCAAAGAGGAAATCTTTGTTCACGTCAGCGGGCTGGTAGACAGCATCCGCGAAGGGGACGCCGTCACGTTCGATACGCAGCGTGGCAAAAAAGGCATGAATGCAGTCAATGTCAGACTGGCCTGAGCCAACGCGACATTTGAAGTGATAACATGTTGAAACCTCCGCCGGAATGCCGGCGGAGGTTTTTATTTTCCCCGGGATATACACCAATCCGCATCAGGGAATCTGCGCTGCGGGAAACCGTACGGGCGACTCCACTACCTCGACCGTCCAGGCAGACTGAAAATCCGCAAAGCGGTGCCGGGCTTTCCGGTTGAGTACCAGGCCTGCCGTAAGGGCGCCCAAACCAAGCGCTAAAAGTACCAGAACCAGGTCCAGGCTTACCGGTTCCGCTATCGCCACCAGCGCCAGCATACTCAGGCTTCCCATCAATAAAAATGCAGCGACCAATAATATCCAGATCAGGATCCGCAGGTGTGCGGGCCGGTACTGAATCTGCCGGATCTGATCGAGTGCCACGGCGCGGTTGGCATTGAGGTACAGGGAATCCGAACTGATCTTTTCCAGATTGCCCCGCATTTTTTTCTCCTTTCCCGATGCGGTGGCCACCCAAAGTTTGAGGTGCTGGCCACGCCACAACGTGTCGGTCATTGCGGAATTGCGGTGGCGAAGTATGGCTTTTTGAAAGGACTGCCCAGAGGCGTTTGCACTCACCCCCAGCAGTATCATGGTAAATACCAACAGACGTAATAACATGGTTTTAAATGCTTTATGAACATGTTTGGAAGCACATTGCCAGGCTCCACCCATGTTCTTTCAGACCTGAAAATTAAATTTTCCAATCCAATTTTACCCGTTCGCGCGTATTGATCCTACTCAGGGCGATGCATGATTCCTACCTCGGGAACCTTACTCTGGTCAGAACTGTTGTACTGGCGTCAAAATGAACCGTATTGGATATGGACGCCACCTTGTTGCTACAGGAATTTACGTACCGGACCTCCCGCTCGGGTGGCAAAGGCGGTCAAAATGTCAATAAGGTGGAGACGAAAGTCGAGGCGCGCTTCGACGTAGCCGCTTCCCAGGCGCTCGACGAAGCCGAAAAGGAACGCGTGCTGGATAAAATGGCCAAACAGATCTCGGCGGAGGGCATCCTCTCCGCCACCAATCAGACGGATCGCTCCCAACTCGCCAACAAACAGAAAGCCGCCCAAAAATTGCTCCGCTTGATCGAGAAAGCGCTGGTTCAACCCAAAAAGCGCAAACGCGCCGTAATTCCGCCCGAAATAAAAGCCGCCCGCCTGGAGGCAAAAAAACGACAGTCGGAGAAAAAAGCCGCCCGGCGCCCGGAACGGATTTAGAGCCTATCCAGAAACCTCGCTTGGTCTTGCAGGCCAAGCGAGGTTTCCGGATAGGCTCTTAAAACATCCGAATCAGCTCGAACTCCACCCGCCGGTTTTTAGCCCGCCCTTTGGCGGTTTTGTTCGTGGCGATGGGCTTGCGCTCACCGTAGCCTTTCGCCGTGAGCCGTTCCGGTTCGATTCCGAGGGTAGTCAGTTCTTCCACACAGCGTTTGGCACGCCGTTCCGACAGCGCCATGTTCTTCTTGTCGGGCCCCTGGCTATCGGTGTGGCCGGCAATATTGACCTTGTAATTGGGATACCCCTTCAGGATTTCCGCCAAATCGGCCAGTATGGGTACGGAAGCGGATGTAAGTTTATCGGAACCCGTTTCAAACTGAATATTCCGGACCTCTTTCGCGATTTGTTTTTTTACCTCTTTTTTGAGCTCAGGGCAGCCCTTGTTAGCCAGGGTGCCAGCCACGCGGGGGCATTTGTCTTCTGCATCTTCGATCCCATCGCCATCGGTGTCCGGGCAACCCTTGAATAAGGCCACACCTTTCACGAGCGGGCAGCGGTCGAGGGCGTCTTCAATGCCGTCGCCGTCGGTGTCCGGACAACCATCAAATGCAGCCAGGCCTTTCACGAGCGGACAGCGGTCCAACGCGTCTTCGATGCCATCTTCGTCGGTGTCGGGGCAGCCGTCGAACCGGGCCAACCCTTTTTGTTCGGGGCAGCAGTCCAGGGCGTCCTCGATGCCGTCGCCGTCGGTATCCGGGCATCCGTTGGCCACTACCTGGCCGCCGGCATCGGGGCATTTATCGTCGTGGTCGGGCACGCCGTCGCCATCGCGGTCAGGGCAGCCGAACAGGAACACCACTCCGGCCGAATCGGGGCAGGCATCTTCCAGGTCGGGCACGCTATCGCCGTCGCGGTCGGGGCAGCCGCACTGGGTGAGCAGGCCGGGGACGCCCAGGCAGAGGTCCAGGCTGTCCTGGGTACCGTCGCCGTCTTCATCGGGGCAGCCGTGGGCCGATAATTTTCCGGGAACATCCGGGCATTCGTCTTCCGCGTCGGTGATCCGGTCGCCATCGGCGTCGGGGCAGCCATGCATGGAGCGAAAGCCGGGTGCCAGGGGGCATTTGTCGCGGCGGTTGGGAATCCAGTCGCGGTCGGTATCCACTTCCCGTATCCGGTGGGTCAGGGTAATGCCGCCGAAGGCGTACCAGTCGTTGTTGGCCGGATTGCCGGAGTTAAAAACACCATCCAGCCGGTCGGTAAACGTCGGGCGCAGGCCCAGTTCAAAACCCAGGTACCAGTACCTGGAAATATCCCATTTGAAGCCGCCGCCGACGTGCAGTACCGGAACTGGGTCTTTATACCCGTAATTTTTATCGGCCAGGATGCGATCGATCGAAACATTGGGGTTTTCACCGGAGGCGTCGTTGTAGTTGGTGTGGGGGGTGTATAAGTTGTAGCCGGCGCCGGCAAATAAGTAGGGGGCGAAGATCTTGCGGAACCGCCAGCCGTTGCGGCGGTGGCGGCCGAAGATATCCCATTCGACAAGCAGGCTGGCTTCATTGAACGCCGTAGAAAAACGGAAGGCCCGTTGTGCGCGCCAAACCGGCTGGGAAAACCTCGATTCGTCGCCGGCAATTTTACCGCCCAGGTAATTAAACCGCAATGCCAGGATCGGGCCGAAATTGCGGCGTATTAAAAATCCGTACCCTATTTCTGTGGATTGGAGATCATAAAAGCGTTCTGCGTTCACGTCGCCGCTATATGCTGTGGCGCCACCGGATATGCCGATTTCCCAGGTAGCCTGAGCCGAGATCAGGCCGGGCAGAAACAACAGAAGACAGAGGGAGAGGATTAATCTCATCGTAAAGGGTAAAACAGCCGAAGGTGAAAAAAAAGGATTAAAGATGGGGCGCGCATTAAAGCCGCAAAATCCGCTCCAAATCGGCCTGCTTCATGGTGACCAAACCAACTGCGGCCAGTCTTGGCATAATGTCCCGCCAAACCGGTTCGTGGTTAAAAACCGATTTGAACATTGGCAGTGATTCATCTAACCGGCCCACGTTCGCGAGGGTCAGGGCAGTCCAAAATTGCAGTTCGATTTGCGCAGGCATCAGTTCCCGGGCTGCGTTATACTCGCGCATGGCCGAAGCCATGTCGTTGATTTCCACAAAATAATCGCCTTTGTTCATGTGTTCGTAGGCCTGGTGCACGGTGTACAAGCGGCGCAATTCACGAATGGGTTCCGCGTGGTCGTCCACGCGCAGATCCACCAGGCGCTCGTCCCAGGGCCGGCCATTGCTGCGGCCGGGCACCACCAGGATTGCGGCCGATTGCTGCCCCCTGAAGTCCCCGCCTGCCCCTTGAGCGGCCTCTAATGCCCGCAGCAGGCGTTCGACCAGGGGTTTGCCACCGCTCGATTCGAAGGCGCCGCGCATGGCCTGGCATACCTCCGGCCCCAGCATCATATTGGCTTGTACCGAAAATTGGGCGCCCTGCTGGTTGCAGGCATATTGGATGCAACTTTTGCCTGTATGGGCGGCCACCCTGCCCAGGGTATCGAGGATCGCCACCTGGCGCACCTCCCGTCCGGGGTCGTCGGCCAGCAGGCTGTCGAGCGCGGCGCGCGGGCTCAGGCCGCTTTTCAACAGCGCCAGGCCGCGCAAGCCAAACGATTTATTGACAAACGATTGCGTTGCCACCACCCCTACGCCAGCCTCTGCCCAGGAGACCACCGTACCGACGCTAAACCAGTGGCTTTGCACCGCAATACCCATTTCACCGGTAGCGCTGTCGCGGGCAACAATCGAAAAAGTGTGGGCAAGTGGCTCCCGACCATAAACAGAAAAGGGCGGTCCGTCTGCTGGGACAACAGGCGTTTGGGCCCGAAGCCCATTCACGAGAAGCAACAGAAAGAGAAGGCGGATACGCATAGGAAATGCGGGTTGCACGATTAGTAACCTGAACTAGTGATTTTGGCACTAGACGCGCCAAAAGTACGGAGCCTTCGCGCTTTATTGGCCATTTCTGGCCGCTTACTAACTGTTAAAATCCGTATTCTTGAAAATGCGCACCGGCAGAACAAAACAACTCCGCGTCAGCGCAACGGCGCCACGCGTCCGTAAAGCCGGAAACCAGCCCAAAAAAACGGGTGCGCTTTGGTAGGCATACCCCGGCAGATCCGGCGCTGTGCCTGCTGCAAGGCCACATCTTTCGGTTGTCCCTGCGACAATCCGCGGTAAAAATCGAGCATTAGCCCAGCGGTGCTTTCGTCATCGGCCACCCACATGGACGCCACAATACTTTTTGCGCCGGCCCATGCAAAGGCGCGCACCAGGCCAATGATGCCCTCGCCCTGGTGGAGTTTGCCCGACCCGGCCTCGCACGCCGACAAAACGATCATTTCCGCCGGAAGCTCATAAGCAAACAAGCGGCTGGCAGGCAATACATCGGCGCTGGAAGCGCCGTAAAACGCAACAAAAGACCGGTCGCCGCGCAATTCGTCGGCCCGGCCGTGGGTAGCCAGGTGCAACACCCGGTACTGTTTGGCCTGCTGTTGAAAGGCGGCCTGCTGCGCCCGGGCGCCCAACCACATCTCGCCGCCCCAGATCGAGCGGATCGATTCCACTTCCTGTTTGGAATACGGCAATGGAGCAAAAAACGGCTGACCCGATCCTTCCCGGGCCGCTATGCGGTTATCGCCCGCCTGCGCAAATGGCGCAATGCCCAACCAGGCTTTAGGAGCCGTAGTAGCCGCCGTTGTATTCATTTCCTGCAATAAATCCGGCGAAAAACAATAGCTGACGGCTTTTTCATACAACCAGAACGGATAAGTCCGGAAATTTCCCGCATCCGAAGGCGGTCCGGTCAGTAAGGTTTCAAAAGGCAGGTAACAGAGTTGCCCCTCCGGAATGATCATCACCCGCGATGTAAGCCAGGTAGCTACCGGCGCCACCAGGCGGTTGTAGAGAAAAAGACTCAATGCAGTGTACCGTTCCAGGGTCTGGGTGTACAGCGCATCACTGGGTTCGGCAGCGGTGTAATAGGCTGTGAGGCTCTCGCGGTATTGCACCAGCGAATCGTTCAGCGCAAAATCCAGGGGCAATGCCCGTGCGCAAAGGGTGTCGCGCGTCAGGACAAATGCGTATGCCTGATTGCCCGAAAGGCTGTACAGCAACAAGCACTGGTCGGGTTGCAGCCATTGCCGCCAGGAATCGATCGACATGGTATCCATCTGGTACCGAAGGCGGAAATACTGCGGGCAACTCTGGTGCAGGCGAATCAGCAGACTGTCGGTATGGTTGCGTTGGCGAATCAAGGCATTCGGCACTTCCATGGAGGCGATATCGGTGAGGCTGTTGCCGGCGTTGCGCAGCGAGTCCAGTTCATTTTCCAGTTTGACGATCTGTTCGCCCTGGCGGCTCCATTCATCGCGCAAGAGGCTGTCGGGCGTTCCGGCATAGCGGGCGGCCCATTGCTGTAGCCGGGCTTCATAAAGCAACAGAGCCTTACTCTGCCCGGCGATTCGAAAGGCGGCTTCCGCCTGTTCGGGCAATCCCGTGGCCGCGTAGCGCAACATCCGCGCATCGAGCCATTGTGTCAGCACGCGGTGGTCGCGGTCGAACAGGATTTCTTTGGAACTTCGGCTCGATAGTTCCGCCGCTTCGCGAAACAGCGTTTGGGACGCCAGAGACAAGTAATATTCTGCCTGATCCAGTGCCGTGAGGTTGGCGGTTTGCTTGTACGCTTCAATGAAGGTTAGCCCATATACGCGGCATAATTCGCGAAAATAGTCGCGGGGAAAAATCTGTCCGGGTGGTTTTTCCGGAAAACCACAGCGGGCCAGGGCCGTGTCGCAAAGCAGCTGGCTACCCTGCCAATCGCCCGACTGGCATTGGATGTCGGCCAGTTTGGTGGTGAGCTCAAATTGATACCGGTTGAGAAACGAGGCACTCATGTATTGCCCGGCGATATCCAGTATTTCCTGGTAACAGGCCCTGGCGCGGCGAGGCCGCCCCCAGGCGAGATACGTGTCGCCCAGCGCTTCCAGCGATTTGATCTGAAATACCCGCTCGCGGGGGCGGGGGCGTTCCCGTTTTTCAATGGCCAGGCTGTGTTCAAGAAATTGGGCAGCCGTATCGAATTGCGCTTCTCCCTGGTAAAAAAGGCCAAACGCGTACAAAAAACGCGCATATTGGATCGAGTCGGGCCCACAGGCTTCCAAACAGGCGGTTTGTGCCTGCAGCATGTAGGGAAGCCCCAGTTCCGGCTCGCCGGTCTTTTCATAAAAGGAACCGATGCTCACCAGCAGATCGGTACTGTACACCGCGCCGAGCCGGTCCTGGGTTTTTAACAGGTGGTAGGCGTTGAGGTACCATTCCAATGCGCGTTGGAAATCCTGCAAGCCAAAATATGCCTCGGCAAGGTGGTAAGCCGCCAATGCCTGGTTGAACAACTGGTTTTTTTGCTCGTAAACCACCCGGGCCGATTCGCAAAGATCCAGGGCGGCGGGGTAATTTTTTTCGGCGCTGTACACCGAGGCCTCGCCAATTTTATAACTGGCCAGCCGGGATGCTTTGGCTGCACTGTCGGGCCATACCAAGGCAATAGCGGTGCGCAAGTGCTGATGAGCCAATTCATACTGACCGATCCCGCAGTAACTCAGGCCCAGCTGGTAATGGCACCAACTGATCAAATCGGGGTTTCCGGTGGTCTCGAAAAAAGGCAGGCATTGGTCATACAGGTTAATTGCGCTGTCGATCTGGTACAGATTATCCAATTGGATGGCCAGTCTCATTCGCGTGCGGGCCGTCCGGAGGTGGTCGGCGCCGTATACGGCCTCGAAAATCTGAAGCGCCTGCCGGGTGCGCTCGAGGGCAGCCAGGTCATCGCCGGTATCGCTCAAGCTGTCGGCTGCTTGCAACATGTTCACGGCCAGCAAGGTATCGGTGGCCGGCCCTGCGGTTTGCGTTTTCAGCAACTGGGGCAGCAGTAGCAGCAAGCCGAACACCGCAATCCGGCAAAAAAGCCGGATAATGCTCAGGGATGGAAACAAGTATTTCATACGAAGTATGTTTCATCAGTAGTCCGGCATGTTTTTGCACACCGTTGAAAATGAAGCCTGGTGTATGGTGTTGGCGAGGGCACCAACAACGGTGTTAAGGCTTGGTTTTCAACAAAATGCCGCTGTTGGCGTCCTCGTCAACAGCAAAATGTACCGGACTATTATTTCATCAACAGATGAGGCGGCGGGGCCGGTCTGCCGCGGGATTCGGCGGCGCCGATGGCTATTCCCGGGCGGTCCGGGAGAGGGTTTTCAGCAAAGCCTGCGCGCGCTCGGCGTACGGGTGATCGGGTTGACCGGCCATGTATTGAAGCAGGTCGAGGGCTTTTTGGCGGGTTGTTTTCTCTGCCAGGCGGCACAAGGCCAGCCCCCATTCGCTGTCGTAGCGGAACTGGCGGCTGTTCGAATCGACGAGGAACGAAAATTGCCCGGCTGCAGCTTGGAAACGGCCGAGATGGAACAGGGCATGCGCCTTCAGAAAGGCAGCCAACTGCTGCTGGGTGCTATCGGTGCGCGCCAGCAAGTCGAGCGTGCGCTGGTACTCGCCGCGGCCGTAAGCCTGTTCCGCCTGCCGGTAAAAACTCGCTGCATTGGCCGGTGCAGGGGTGCGCAGGGTATGCAGGGGCGGTTCCTGAAAGTTTTCGCGGGCCAGGGCCAGGTAGCGGTCGGACGGGGGTCGGACGGGCGCTGTGGGCGCGGTGTCGCCATTTGGGGCGGTGGTTACCGGCGGCGGCGTTTGATGGGCAATTACCGGTGGCGTATCCCGCGCTGTTTCGGGGGTTCGAAACCACCATACCGCTGCCAGTACCAGCGCTATGGTGGCGGCAAGGAGTGTGACGACGACCTGTTTTTTCGACCAAAACAGCCCCCAGGCCGTGCGCTGACGCCGGTGCGCTGCGATCCACCCCCGCGCCTGTTCTTCCAGCAGCATTTCACCGATCTCGATCTCGCCCACTTGCAAGGCCACATCCTGCGCCAAAACGGGGTCGGCCGCCATGGCGGCCTCGAAGGCCTCCCGGTCGGCAGCCGGCATCCGCTCCAGCAAGTAAGCCCGTATTGATTGATGGCGTTCGTTTTGATTCATGGTTTGATCATTTTGATGATATCCTGTACAAGGTCGGTTTGCCGGAGCAACAGTTCGCGCAGCCGTTTTCGGCAAATCGACGACTCTTTTTTGGCCACCCCACTCCCGGCATACCCCATTTCGGCGGCTGTTTCTTCCATTTTGTAATCCAGCATATACATCCGGATCAACTGCCGGCATTTGTCAGACAGCAGGTCGATCATTGCTTTCAGCCGTTCGCGCAGCTCCTTCTGCAGGTATGCTTTTCCGGGGTCGGCGGGGTCCGACAATTCCGGCGCCGCCTCTACGGGAATGGTCCGTTTTTTTTGCCGGCGTTGTTGTTCATTGAACCAGCACCAGTGCACCACGCCCATAAAATAGCCGGCGAGCCTGCTTTCACCGCGGTATTTCCCGTCGCGCACATGCCGGTCGAAAATAATGAGCGCATCCTGAAACACGTCTTCGCCGTCGGCTACGCTCCCGTCGTGTCTGCGCACGTAGGCAACGGTTTGCCGTTCCAGTGCCCGCTCGTTCAACAGGGCGGTATAGGCCGCTTTCCGCTGCTGGTCATCGCCGCTTTGAAAGGCTTCGAGGAGCGCCGCCTCATTTGGAAATTCGCTGTACATGGTATGTTTAGAAATGGCCCGGATGGTTACCGTAGAAGCGACAAAATACTTGTTTTTTCACAAAAAACCGGGTGGGCGGTAACCTTTTGTCGGAAGAAGAAACACTCCCGGCAAAAGCAACTTTTCCAAACGAATGTTCCTCATCATGAAAAAATTACAGGTTTTCGCCCGCCAAGCTACGGCGCCAGGAGATCGCCGGTTCCGGTGGATTCTCGTCCTGTTGCTGGCCTGCTTCCAGTTGGCCGTATTCAGTCAAAGCAACACGGTCAGCCAGGCTGCTGTTAAGGCCGCCAAGGATAAAATGGCAAGTAGTTCATCCGCGCACAGTCCGGCGTCAGAGACTGCCTGCCAGCCCACCCAACACCCGAAAGAGCAGCGCCAGAAAAAACAACAACCGGCCGGTACAAGCAAAAAGCCGGCGAGCCCGGTTGCGCCCCCGGCAGCCGGCAGCGTTCCGGCGCCGGTTCCTGCTCCGGCCAGCCCCGCAGTAATTGCGCCGGCGAGCGGCCAAGTGACCATTCCGGCGCCAGTACCAAGCGTTTCGCCCGCTGCCTACACCTTTTTCGACAAAAAGCCCGACGGGTTCTACCTCAAGCCGGCCTACGTACTTTTTTACCTGAAAAGTACGGGCACGGTGTACGTGACGTCTTTGTCGAACCTGCTGAAACGCTTTCCGCAATTCGGCGGCAGCAACAGCAGCAACTCCTTGTTGGGCCATCTCAACGCAGCGGACCTGGAGAAAAGCATAGGCGCGCTGAAAAAGGAACCGAACACCGCGACGGTGCACAGCGATTGCTGGAAAGGCGACCCCTACTCCACCCTGTTTCGCGGACATACGATGCTGTCCAAATGCTGGGTCTGCGCTTCGGGCTGCGGACTGACGGTTACCCCAACGCACTGATGTTATTGATCGATTGTTCACCTCACCTATATAATTGCACATACTATGAAAAAGCGAATCGTTTTTTGCCCGGCATTCAACCGCCCAAGCTTTTATGCACTCTGGCTCAGTATACTCCTGGCCTTGCTCAGCGCTCCGGGATTCAGCCAAACCAGAAAAGGCAATAACACCATCACACCAAACGGCCAAACCGGCAACATGACCGTTGAGGTCGTAAACATGCACAAGGTGGCCGATGAAACCCGGCTTAAGCTGGAAACGGAATTGAACAAACTGAGAACGTTCAAAATCCAACTGAACGGCGATAACAGCCCGCAAGTAACCCATACGCAGACGCAACTCAAACGAGCCGAAGCCATATTGGAGCGGGCAAAACAGCAAGCCCTGAAAATGAGCGGCTGGAAAACCTTTACCGACAGCCAGGCGCAGGAGGTCCGGAATGTTTTTACCGATCTGAACCGCCAACTCAAACAACTTTCGGCGCCGGCAAGGGGCCCCAGACAAGCATGCGTGGAAGATTGCGACCGGGCCTTCCCGGGCGCTACCTGGGGCGATGCCATCCAGTATACGTTTTGCACCTATTGCTGTTTTCTCGGGTCGATCGAAGTGAAAAAAGGCGATGCCTCCGTCAAGATCAATTGCACAAACTGACGGCTGCTGTGTCCTTTGCGTCAGACGGCTAACCGTCCTGGTGCAGGCGTTTCTGCAGCCGTCTGACTATTTTGCCCAATCCATTTTCCTGGTCCAATTTTTCTATCCATTCCTATGAAAAATATATGGCTTTGCCTTGCAGCCCTGCCAGTTATCTGGTCATGCAATTTTAAAAAGATCGATGCGCCCACCGCGGTCCGGTTTGAAAAAACATTGGACTTTGGCGACTACCGGTACTATTATCCAAAGGATATCATCGCCACCCCCGACAAGGGAAGCGTAATTGTCGGATTCAGCGATTCGAATGACCAGCATCAGGCTTTTTTGGTGCGTTTGACAGAATCAGGCGACGTGCTCTGGGGCGTACAAAACCTCGGCGGCCCAAAAACAGAAGCCCGTGCCGTAACGGCCACGGCCGATGCCGGGTTCCTGGTGTGCGGATGGACCCTGGCGCAAAACCAGGGCTCCGACCAGCAGATCTGGATGGCTAAATTCGATGCTTCGGGCAATTTTACCCAGCATGTTTTCGGGTCGCCCAACCGCACCGAAACAGCGTTCGGCATTGTGCCGGTTTCAAACGGCAATTATTGCATCGGTTTCTCAGCCGTTACAGCAGGCATTGCGAGCATCCGGCTCCTCTTCGTAGACGGTACTAGCGGCGATTCGCTGAATGACGTGCCCGTCAATACGGCCAAAGCCTTCCCTCCAGCCGACATGATCGCTACCGCCGACGGGAATATTGCCTTGACAGGCGTCGATTTTGCGACCAGTAAAACAATACTGCTCAAAATCAACGAAACAGGGCAGGTGTTGACGCCGTCGCCCAACTGCCCCGCCAATTCTTTCGGACAAGCCCTTGCCGAACTCCCTGACAACAGCCTGGTGGTGGCCGGTTATGCCGCGGCAAACAACGGCGACTTTTTTCTCACTGCCTATTCCTCCACCGGCCTGGCCCGTTGGACAACTCCACCCCAATTTTCGGTAGGCAACAATGACGATGCACTGTGGTCCGTATGTGCCACCCGCGACAGCCAGCTGCTCGTGCTCGGGTATACGCTGAGTTATTCCGGAAGCCCGGAGCTGTACTGGTCCAAACGCAGTGCAGCCGATGGAAACCGGATCTGGCCCGACGACTGGCACTATAAACCCGCCAACCGATTATCGGTCATCGGTGGAGCAGTATCGCCCTGCGCCGACAATGGGTTCATCCTCTGCGCTACCATGGAAAACAGCCCCGGAACACTATTGCTCCTGAAAATCGACGCCGAAGGTGAATACCACAAACCAATCTAAAAAAGTGAATTGCCATGTTTCGCAGGATCAATCGGTTCGTACTTATGCTTTTATGGCTGATCGCAGCATTGCCCGGTTTCCCCCGCCTGAGCGGCCAAACCGGCCCCGCGGGTCCCGGCGGCGGCGTGCCTATTACATTTGTCAAAAAAAGCGGACAGAGCGAACAGTTTTCCCTGGAATGGCGCGCCCCGGCGCCGGTTACCGGCGCCGTTGTGCCGGTGTATAAACAGATTAATATCGTTGTACTCGCCCACTCTTCGATGCCGCTGACCCGCGACAGTTTTACGATCCTGCTCGATGAATCGCCCTATGCATCGGGCGAGAAATCCGGCGAAGTACCCCTGGTCAGGGCAACGCCAACCCTTAGCAACCAGTATGAATTCCGGGCTACGGTGGAATTGCCCCGTGAAGGCCAGCGGCACTCGGTAAGGGTACAGGCGCATGCAGGCACTTTGCGCTGTACAACCGCGCCGGTGCTGCTCGAACGAACGGAGCATGCGCCCGAAGCTACTATTGTCTGGCAATCGCCCGATCCGTTTGCCGGCCGGCCGGTTCGCGCCGAGCAAACAAAATTCGAGGTGAAAGCCACCATCGATGTAAAAGGAAATGTGCTGGCGCCGCCGGACGTTGCGCTCTACTTAAACGGCCGTCCATTGAGCGGCGGGGCTCTGGAGGCTGCCGAAAGGGGATTGTATCAGTTCCGGCAATCGATCGAGCTCGACAATACTGCGGACGTTCAAACCCTGATGCTTCAACTTTTCGGCACGGTGGAATCTGAGCTCATGCCGGTGGTGTACCGCCCGCTCCGCCGGCCCAACCTGTATGTGCTGGCCATTGGTCCGCAAACCAACCTGAAATATGCCGCAAAAGACGCCCGCGATATCGCCGATCTGTTTGCAGCACAAAAAGGGAACAACAGCCTGTTTGAAAATATCGACGTGCAGACGCTCACGGGTATTTCGGCCAAAACACAGTCCGTTCGCGACGCCGTCGAAGGCTTGAAAATGCGGATGAGCACCCGCGAGATCAATCCCCACGATGTGGTGGTGCTGTTCATTTCCACCCACGGGCTCATCGACAACAACGACTTTCGGCTCGAAGCCGACGATTACAACGCTGCCCGGGTGCGCTCTACCAGCATTTCGCTCAAAACGGATATTCTGGAGGTGCTTCAGGGTATGAATTGCAAGATCCTCGTTTTGCTCGATGCCTGCCACGGTCCTTTGCCCGATGGAAGCAAGGCTTCCCCCGACGAAATCTCCCGCGCCGTGCAAGCCATCGACAACGGCCGGTACGGGATCGCCATTTTTTCGTCCAGCCAATCCGATGAATACTCCTATGAGGACGCCCGCTGGCAGAACGGCGCTTTTACCGCAGCGATGCTCCAAGGACTGAAACTGGGTAAAGCGGATGGCGCCGGAGGCAAAAAAGACGGAATAATCACTCTGAACGAACTGGCCGAATATGTACAAAACGAGGTCAGGCAAATGGTCTGGCAACTGAAAAACAAAACCCAGACGCCACGGCTGCGAAACCCCTTCGGGGATATTCCGATTTACGTCGTACCCCAATGATCAGCCAACAAATGTTCAAACCACTCAATCGCTTGAATATGAAAAAGTTATTGGTTATTTCCTCTTGTTTCCTATTGTGGTCGATCCGTCCGGCGGCGCAATCGTTCGTGTCCAATGTGAAAGCGGAAGCCGACGAAGAAAAGGTTGTGATAACCTACGACCTGAGCCGGAACGGCGCGCATGCCTACTTCGATATATGCCTCATCGCCCTCGATCCTTCGGTCAAACCGCAGGATGTGACGGGCGCCGTGGGCAAAAACATCAATGCGGGGCTCAACAAAAAAATCATCTGGTATTACACCAAGGAACACCTCAGCCAGGCCCAGATCGCGGCGCTCCGGCTCGATGTGCAGGCCATCGACCCGCTCGACCCCAATGCCGGTTTGCCGGAATTGCCGAAATACGCCCCGGTATATGCTGGCTTGGGTAGCGCCACCTTGCTCGGTGCCAATGTGCTGGCCTTCGGCCTGGTGAAAGAGCTGAACGCCCGCAAGGATTATAAGGCCTACAGAGCCGATCCGACCGATCTGGACCAATACAACCAGGCCAATGCCAAACACCTGAAAGCGCAATGGATGATGGCCGGCGGCGGGTTGGTTTTGGCGGGTGCGGGGTTTGTGCTCATCCGCCGGATCGCTTTTATTCACAAACTAAAACGCGAGCGGGCGACAAAATCACTCCGAACTTCCGACTGCGCGCTTTTTCAAGCGGAGCGATGGAAAATAGATCCCATGTTCAGCCATACCGGCGCCGCGGGGATTGGACTTCGCTACCGGTTTTGAGTATCAAACAAAGCCTGAAACGCTATACCCAAACCTGTAAAAATTCACAGCTATGCGAATCGCACTCTTTTTCTTGCTTACCCTCTGGTGCCTGCCGAACGGCACGGCGCAGACCGGCGTTTATCCGGCCTTGAATAAATTCCTCGACACCCGGTTCTTCATCGAATTTCAGCAGATCCGGACCAATGCAGAAAGCACCGTCCGCTCCTTCAAGCGCAAACAGGATCAATACAGCCCCGAAGACGTGCAAGCCGTCGTCGACGCCTACAACACTTCCGCGGAGTATTTCAACAATGTGCTGCGGAATATCAAACAGGACCTTCTCGATCCGGAAAAACGGCGTTTTCTGGTCAAATTCCCGGCCGATTATTCCAAACAGGTGGAATGCGACCTGTACCGGGCCAAGGATTTTTACCAAAGTAAGTTTCAAACGAAGCTGCTCGAGGTGACCGGCAATGATACCGGCACCGGGGCTACGCTGGCGCTGGTGATAAGTATTCTCAACTATGGAAAAACCGCCATCGACATTCTCGCCAGCATCCGGGAAGAACTCCGCAAATTCAACGACGGCATTCTGGAACAATACCTGATCGGGCCGTATCAATTCAAAAGCTGGGATGCGATCAACTAATCAAATCGGCCACTTCCTGTTCGCCTTGTTTTTTGCAACAAACGGGCATTGGGCAGTCATGGTCCAGGGACAGGGCATGAAGTTCAGCGATTCGCTGTACCAGACCATCCCCCCACTCCGGCAAACGTCCGACGGCCGCAAGGCCGGGGACGAACAGATGGCCCGCATACCCAAGGTCGACCTGCGGCCGTATTGCCCGAGGCCAGGCCGGCAGGAAGATATATTTTCCTGCACGGGCTGGGCCTTGGGTTATGGCGCCATGACCATTTCCCAAGCCATCCGGCGCGGCTGGAAAGGCCAAACCGATTCGATCACCCGCCACGCGTTTTCTGCCCTGTTCATTTACAACCAGATCAAAGACACGGCGGAGGACTGTCGGGCCAACAGTTTTATCGGCGCCGGCCTCCACTTGCTGCGCCGCACCGGGGACCTGCCGGCCTGCGAATTCGACGCCGACCGCAGCGATTGCCGCAAAATGCCTACCGGCGAACAACTCCGGGTCGCGGCGGCCAACCGGATCGCCGGATATGCCCGGCTGTTTGACGCGCACGCCGAAAGCCGGGAGAAGATCGAGCAGACCAAACAATGCCTCCTGCAGCAAAAACCGGTGGTTGTGGGCCTGCAGATCCGCCAAAACCTGCACAACGTCAGTCCCGACAACCCGTATTGGATACCCGTTGCCGGCGATACCACTCCGATCGGGGGGCATGCCATGGTGGTGGTGGGATACGACGACGGCAAGGGCGCGTTCGAACTGCTCAACAGCTGGGGCGAGGGCTGGGGCAACGGCGGTTTTTGTTGGTTGCGCTACGCCGATTATGCACGGCTGGTGATGTACAGCTTTCAAATGTCGCTCGACAGCGGTGCATTGGCGCAGGCGCCAGCACAGCCGGTATTTGAACAGTCCGGTGATCGCTCAACCGAAAGCGCGGCGAGTGCGGCGGTGCAGCTCCAAAAACTCGCCGGTTGGCAAGGCGATACGCCACAATTCGAAACCATTCCGCTCCTGGCCGATACGGGTGGTTTTTACCGGCCCGATGGCGGCGCATGGCCGCTTGGGCAATTGTACCAGTTGGTCGTCACACCGCCCGCAGAAGCGCCATATGGCTATGTCTGGACCATTGACGGCGCCGGTCGGGTGCGCGTGCACTGGCCGCGGGAAGGGAATGCGTCTGCTCCTGCAGCGGCGCAGCGATTGACCGTGCCCGGCAATTCTACCGTGCTGCGAATCGAAACAAAAGGCGACGAACTGGTGTGCGTAGCCCTTAGCCCCGTTCCGCTTCGCCATTACCCCGCCGCTATCGGGCGGCTTAAACACACCGAAAACAGCTTGGCCGGTTCATACCGGCAACTGTTCAATCCCGAACCGGAGGAGACCGCGGAAACCAATACCGGCAGCGCAATAAGTAGCGAAATGGCTGCCTTTCCACTAAAAAAGCGTATCTTTCTGTGCATTTGGATACGGGTGGAATGAATGGGAAAGTACATCCGCGGATTGTACCATTTCAAACTCGAATCGAATATGAAATCCATAGCGATTGTTCTGGCAATAACCCTCGTTTGCTTTCAACTCTTAACCGCCCAATGCCCCGCCGATATCACCTTCACGGAGCAAGCCCAGTTGGACAGCTTTCCGGTCAACTATCCGGGCTGTACTAAAATAACCGGCAATGTGTTCCTCTTCGGACCGAAGCTTACCAGCCTGGCCGGGCTGGAGCAGATCGACTCGATCGGCGGCAACCTGGATATTCAGGACGCCAAAGCGCTGCTCCAGCTAAACGGCTTGAACCAACTCCAGGCCATTGGCGGCCACCTCGACATCGACAACAACGATTCGCTGGTGCAGCTAAACGGCTTGAACCAACTCCAAACCGTCGGTGGCGACCTGGATATCTATGGAAACCTGGCACTCACGCAACTGAACGGCTTGACCCAATTGCGGACCGTCGGCGGCAATGTAATTCTCAATTTCAACCCGGTGATGACGAATTTGATGGGACTGGATAGTCTTGAATCCATTGGCAAACATCTGGGCATTGATCAAAATTATAACCTGCTGAGCTTGGATCATCTGGCGAATCTCCACACGATTGGCGGCGACCTGGAGATCGCGTCGACCCTGCATTTGACCAGTTTACAAGGCCTGAATCAGGCCAGGGTGGCGCATAGCGTCTATATCGACGATAATCAGGCGTTAACCGATCTGTCGGGCCTCAATTATCCGGATACGATAAACGGCGATTTCGAAATCAGCAACAACCTGGCGTTAACGACCCTGCAAGGGCTGGAAAGCATCCGCGCGGTAACCGGAAATTTAACAATTGCCGGGAATACAGATCTGGTCGATTTGACGGGATTGAACCACCTCGATACGCTGGGCGGTACCCTGACAATTTTTATCGATCATGCCCTGACCAGTTTAACCGGGCTGGAAGCGCTGCACACCGCCGGCGGCCTGGTCATTAGCAATAACTATGCACTGGCCGATCTGGGCGGTTTAAGCGCGCTGACTGCCGTCAACGGAACATTATCCCTTAATTCCAATCCGTCGCTGACCGACCTGTCTGCCCTGCACGCGCTTCGCGTGCTTAAAGGATCGTTGATCGTAGCGGGGTGCCAGCAATTGGAGCATTTAGGCGCATTTACAGGCCTGGATTCAATAGGTCTTGATCTGACCATCGATCAAAATCCGGCCTTAAAAAGCCTCGACGGCCTCGACAGTCTGCGCAAGATCGGCGAAAGCCTGCGGCTCGACTCCAACGACAGCCTCAACAGTCTGGCGAGCCTGAGCCGGCTCACCAGCGTTTCCAACATTCGGGTATACAACAACCCAATGCTCACCGATCTGAACGGCCTGAACGGCCTCGATTCCGTCGAAAGCTACCTGTCCGTTTACGGCAATGTCGCGCTCGCAAGTTTAACGGGGTTGGACCGGATTAAAGCCATCGGTGGGGTATTGTACCTGGCCCAAAACCCGGCCCTGGGCAGCCTGAGCGGTTTGGACAGCGTGCGTACCGTGGGGGGCAAAGTGACCATTTCTGCCAACCACAGCTTGCAGAACCTGGCCCACCTGAGCAGCCTGCAATGGCTTGGCGGCGGGCTCGACATCGATTATAACCTCGGGCTCAACAGCCTGACCGGCCTGGAAAATCTCCAATCGATCGGCGGTGATTTGAGTATTACGCTGAATGATCAGCTGCACCATCTTACCGGGCTGGATGGTCTCCGCACGGTTGCCGGCCAGCTGATCGTATTCCACAACCGGCAACTGGCCGATTTGCAGGGGCTTAACCGCCTTAACACCGTCGAGGTCGGGATTGAAATCAGCGATAATGACAGTTTGCGCACGTTGAACGGCCTCGACAGCGTGGCATACCTCGGCAGTTTATATTTGTTCAACAACCCGGTATTGAACAGCATTCAAAGCCTGAATCACCCCTTTTCGCTTGCCGTGAATTTGTCTGTAATCAACAACCCCGCCCTGTCGGCCTGTGCGGTGGAAGGCATATGCGCCTACCTCTCGAACCCCGGCCCGTTCAGTATGATCGACATTGCAATGAACGCACCGAACTGCAACAGTCAGGCCGAAGTGGAGGCCGCCTGCACGGTGGCGGTTCAGACACCGCCCGGCGCAGTATCCGGGATACAATTTTTCCCAAACCCGACGACAGGCAGGATGGCCCCCGACGGCCCGGTACCTTCCGGCACCATTGTCCGGGTTGCCAATCTCCGCGGCACAACCGTTTTGGAACAGGCGCTCCGGGCCGGCGACCCGCTCGACCTGAGCGCACTGCCGGGCGGGATGTATTTCCTGTCCCTGTTGCATGGCAACGACCATACCGTGCAAAAAATAGTAAAAGAGTAGTATCCGTACGTCAACCGGGTTGGCCGGGCAAAGCGGTTGTTAGTAACTTCGCTTCCATTCTCTTTGCCTTTTCTCTAATTTTGCCCGCTTTTGCATCATTTTTGATGTAAACTACCACGACTTACGACACACGATCAGTACGGACATGCGGCTTAAATCCTTAGAACTCAAGGGCTTTAAAAGTTTTGCCAACGAAACGGTCATTCATTTCAACGCCGACGTGACCGGCGTGGTCGGGCCCAACGGTTCGGGCAAAAGCAACGTGGTGGATGCCGTGCGCTGGGTTTTGGGCGAGCAAAAGAGCAGCCAGTTGCGCCTCGACAAGATGTCCAGCGTGATCTTCAACGGCACCAAAAAGCGCAAGGAAGGCCAGATCGCACAGGTGGCGCTCACCTTCGAGAATTCCAAAAACATCCTTCCGACCGAGTATTCCACGGTCACGATCAGCCGCCTGCTCTACCGCAGCGGCGAAAGCGAATACCGCCTCAACGGCGTGCCCTGCCGCCTCAAGGACATCACCTCGCTGTTCCTCGACACGGGCATCGGCGCCGATTCGTACGCGATCATTGCGCTCAACATGGTGGAAGACCTGCTCAGCGATCGCGAGCAGGCGCGTCGGCGCATGTTCGAGCAAGCCGCCGGCGTCAGCAAATACAAGGCCCGCAAACATGAGACCCAACTCAAACTCGAAGCCACCAGCGCCGACCTCGACCGCGTGGAGGATTTGCTGTACGAGATCGAAGATCAATTGAAAAAACTCGAAAAGCAGGCCCTGCGCACCCAAAAATTCTACGAACTCAAGGCCGAATACAAAAACCTCAGCGTCGAGCTGGCCGTGCACAACCTGGCCCGGCACCGCAAAACCTATAAAGAACTGGAAGAACAGATCACCCGCGAAGAAGACAACTACCGCGGCGCCGAGGCCAAAGCCCGCCAGTTCGAAGCCGAGATCGAGGCCCACCGCAAAAGCCACACCGATAAAGAGACCTCCCTCTCCGAACAACAGCAGGAAGTAAACCGCCTCACCGGCCGGATCCGCGGGAAGGAGAATGAAAAAAATATGCTGGCGCAAAAAGGCTCTTTCGTAGAGCAGGATATCCGCCGGCTCGACGACCAGATCACCCGCGCCGGCGATACCATGCGCCAACTGGGGGCCGAAATAGAAGGGTATCAGACCGACCTGAACGCCGAAAAACGCCTCGAGGCCGAACTCGAAGCCGCCCTCGAACAAGCCAAACAGGTACTCGAAAAGGTGCGTTCGGACCACAACCTGCTCAAGGGCAACCTCGACGAATTTATCCGCGAACAACAAACCGTCGAACGCGCCATCGTCGAACTCGAAAAACAAAAAGCCGTCCAGCAAAACCAGATCGAAAACCTCCGCCGCGATGTGGAACGTACGCTGGCCGACGTGGCCGCCCGCCGCATCGAAATGCAGGACCTCGACGGCAAAATCGCACAGCTGGACCAATCGGTCGCCGCTCAGCAGAACAAGATCGCCGGCGCCGAAGCCATCGAGGAAAAACGCCGCAAAGACATCGCCGGAACAGAACAGGACATCGAGGCCATGACCAAAAAACTGGCCGACCACAACCGCATCCTCGACGCCAAACGCAACGAGTTTAAACTCACCAAAAGCATGGTGGAAAGTCTTGAAGGCTTTCCGGAAAGCATCAAGTTTCTCAGCCAGCAAAAAGACTGGGCCAAAAACTGCCCGCTGCTCAGCGACCTGATCTACGTGCGCGAGGAATACCGCGTTATCATCGAAAACTACCTCGAACCCTACCTCAACTACTACGTGGTGCCCAACGCGGAGGCAGCCATCCAGGCCATTCAACTCCTCGGCAAAAGCCAGAAAGGCCGGGCCAATTTTTTCCTGCTCGACGCCTTCGCCCGTTACGAAATGCCTCTTACCCTGATGCCGGCCGGCCAGCAAGCCATCGACCTGGTAGAGGTAGACGCCCAATACCGGCCCCTGGTGGCTTATTTACTGGAAAATGTGCTGATCGTCGACGACAATTCCGCCGCCCAAACACCCCTTGCAGGCGGTGAAGGAAACGGCACGGTGCTCCTGTCCAAATCGGGCGCCTTCGTGCGCCGGCGGTTCAGCCTCAGCGGCGGTTCGGTCGGCTTGTTTGAAGGAAAAAAAATCGGCCGGAAAAAGAACCTGGAGATCCTGGAAACCGACATCCGCAAACTCGAAGCCGCGGAAACGGACTTCAACAACCGCCTCGCAACGCTCCGCACCCACCTGCAAAGCCTGCGCAACGCCGACCAGTCGGCGCTCCTCACGCGCGAACGCGAAGCCCTGGGCCGCCTCCAATCCGAACAAGCCGGCTTCCGTGCCCGGCTCGACAACATCGCCACCTTCGTCCGCAATTTCGACGCTCAGGCCGCCCAAAGCGGCGAACTGATCGTCCAACTCGAAGCCAGCAACGCCGCCATCGAGACCGATCTCGACGCCAAACAGGCCGCCGCCACCGCCTTGCGCGAACGGTTAACCAGCGCCGACGGCTCCTTCCGCGAAGTGGCCGAACAACTGAGCCAGAACAGCCACGAGTACAACCAGAAAAATATCGAGTTCATCCGCCAGCAAAACAAGGTGAGCGCGTTCCAGCAGGAGCTCACGTTTCGCGAGAACCGCCTGGCGGAGCTGCGCGCCCAAACCCAGCAAAACCAAAGCCTCAAAACCAAAAACGAAGAAGAACTCGGCCTGATCCAGGCCGATATCGCCCGGCTGGAGCAGGAACTAACCGCCGGCTACGCCGAGAAAAAGGCCCAGGAAGCTACCCTCAGCGAAGCCGAACAGGTCTATTTCAAGGCCCGCAATGAGATCCACGAACGCGAAAACCAATTGCGCGAACTGTACCGCAAACAACAGGACCTGCAAGGCCTGATCAACCGGCTGAAGGATAAATTCGGCGATGTTAAGTTCGATATTACCGCCATCGGCGAACGGCTCCGCGCCGAATTCGGCATGTCGGTCAACGACGTCATCAACAACGAACCCAACCTGCAGTACGACCGCGAAACGCTCGAGCGGGAGGTCAACAACCTCAAACGCCGGCTCGATACTTACGGCGAGATCAACCCCCTGGCCATCGAGGCCTACAACGAGATCAAAGAGCGGTACGACAGCATAGCCGGCCAGCGCGACGATATCCTCGCCGCCAAGCAAAACCTGCTCCAAACCATGAAAGAGATCGAGGAAACCGCGACCCAGCGTTTCCTCGAATCGTTCGCCGAGGTGCGCGAGAATTTTATCAAAGTATTCCGCACCCTGTTCACCGAAGAAGATACGGCCGACCTGCTGCTCACCACGCCCGATAATCCGCTCGAATCGGACATCAATATCATCGCCAAGCCCAAGGGCAAACGGCCGCAGACGATTGCGCAATTGTCGGGTGGAGAAAAGACCCTCACCGCTACCGCCCTGCTGTTTGCGCTGTACCTGCTCAAACCTGCGCCGTTTTGTATTTTCGATGAAGTGGACGCTCCGCTGGACGATGCCAACATCGAAAAATTCAACCGGATCATCCGGGAGTTCTCCAAAGATTCACAGTTTATCGTGGTGACCCACAACAAAGCCACCATGGCCGCCGTCGACACTATTTACGGTGTGTACATGCCCGAACAGGGAGTTTCGGCAGTCGCTCCGGTCGACTTCCGGCAGCTCAGTCACGAGGCGCTGGTGTTTGAAGCCGGTTAGCGCGCGCAAGGACTTAGTTAGTGGCTCGAAATTTTGCGATCCGGCCCCAAACCTGTCTTATTCGAATCGCCAGCCGTTGAGGTACATGTCCTGCAAATTGGCAAAGGGGTACTCGCCCGGCCCTGCGATGTACAAAAACCCGAGGTTATTTTGGTTGACCCAACCCATTACTTTGTATTGGTTATGTTGGGCGTCTTCCCAATAATCGAGCACGCCACGGGCATCCGGATAAGCCTCCAGGGTATGGCCGCGCCCGTACCCGGCCGAACCAGTGATCTCGAAGGCCTCTTTCAGGTAATCCATGTACGATATCAGGAGTTCCTCCATATCGTCGAGATCGCTGTCGGTAAACGGTTCGGCGAATTTGACGGCGATACAACCGAAGGTAAAGCTGTCGATATCCATGGAAGCGGTGTACACTTCGGCATTGTCTTCGGAATAGGTCAACTCAAATTCCGGCATTTCTGCGGGCAGGTACGCCGAGCAGCCGGACGAGCCGATCGCTGTTTTTTCCAACCGGGGCGCTTTGGCGTCTTGGGCCGGCATGGAGGCCAACGGCAAACCGGCGAGCAGCAACAGGGTGGCAGTATGTTTCATAACCAGGTGTTTTTCGGAGTAAATGTATCGGTTTCTTTTACATGTACCAGCTGATTCCGCAGCCGGAATTTCAAGCTGCCCAGCCTGTTGATGGTTCCAATAAAAAACCTTCTGCGATCGCCAGGACTGCAGAAGGCAAAAGGGTTTGGTAAAGCGTGTTTACCACCAGAATCCGGATTATTACTCCACCAGCAGTTTTTGTGTCGACTGGCGGCCGCCAGCCGTTATTTGCGCCAGGTAGAGTCCATGCGGTACCGTGTTGACCGGTACGATATTGTTGCTTCCGGTCAACGCCGTTTGCAGCACCAGGCGGCCATGTTGATCGTAAAGCCGGAGTGTGCCGGCAGTAGCATCCGTGAGGTCGAGGTGCAGTTCCATATTGACGACGGTTGGGTACAATTTCAACCAGCCCGGTTGGGCCGATTCGTGTGTGGCTACGACGCTGGTTTGGAAAACGACGTTTTTGGTGCCGATCAGCACATTATCGCCCGAATTGTTGCCGTTGCCATTCGCCGCCAGGCTGGTAAAATAAAAGGTGGCGGCGTTGTTGAAAGCGGTCGCCGGAGCCTTCCATGTAAAGGTCCACGATGTAGACCCGCCGCTCAGGTTTTTGGGGGTAGACTGACGCACATACTGCCGGCCGGAGCTGACATTACTGCCGGTGGAGCAACCCGATCCGGCGGTAAGGGCGCCACATTTGACATTACCGCCGTCGAGGCAGGTCAGTTCAAAGCCCGACCGGACGGCATTGCTGGCATGTGTCAGCGTTACCGTATAGGATTGGTTGGGTACCACCGTGTCGGGGACACCGCTGATGGCGACGGTACCGGTGAAGGAGCCCCCGCTGTGGCATCCCGAGGCGGCGCAGGTTGTTTCGCCGGGTGCGCCGGTACGGGCGACAGGTGGGTTATTGGGATCGCGCAAAGCACTGGTGAGCAACTGCCAGCCGGCTATCATCATAAGCGCAACAAGCAAGGATTTGTTCTTCATAAAAGCAATGTGGAAAGCAGGTTAACTATTGAATATATCCGTTCTTGACCCAACAATCGATTTTTTGCAAGGTAGCATCATCCAGCTTGGCGCGGCCTTGCGGCATGGGGTTACACAAACTGCCGTGGTGCACCGAACACAGGCAGTTTTGGCTTTCAAATCCCGTCCTGGCGCCGGCATAGGTGCTCAAATTGACGCCGCGTTCGGCCGTGAAAGCATCATGACAACCGCTCGTGGCGCACTCGGCATTGAGGATGGCTTTGATACTGTTGGAGTAAGAGTTGTTCTGGGCATCGATCCCGCTGCAATCCGCAGCAGACGCATAATCGGTGCTCCCCGGGTCTTTCGCACAAGCGAAAATTATCAGCAGAATATTGGCTAAAAGGAGGACTATAACAGAGCCTTTTTTCATGTTTATTTGAATGGAATGGTAAATGATACAGGTTGAATGGCAGCCCCCTGAAAATGCGTCTCCCAATTCCGAAACGGAACGGGAGACGCGGGAGAACAATCCAAATGCTTATGATGAATCTTTAAATCAAGTTTGAAATTTCATGCTGAAGCGAAAACCCAAACATGTGCTTAATTGATCTTATTCCCGTCGGCGTCAAACCGGATCAAATCGCTACCCTGTATTTTGACTGCGTACCAAACCGTGCAGTCCGCTTTGGTAAATTTCACCACTTTCTCCACCGTAGCGCCCGATTGGTTAGCGATCAGCCAATCCTGCGCCGCCTGCGGCAATTCGGCGATCGTGATCAGCGCCGGTGGCACGTGACAGCCATCGCCAGGCGTGCCGCCGCCCGGATGTGGTCCGTGCGGGTGGCCGTCGCCGTGATGCGTCCAGGTGGAATCATGCGGAACATGCCCCGTGCTGTCCATGTGGTGATGTCCGAGCGAATCGAATGGGAAATGATTGGTGGAATCGCAGGGCAGGTGCGAAAGCGAGTCCAGCGGATGCGGATGGTGGTGATGATGGCCGGTGGAATCAACGTGGGTGGAATCGTCGCCGCCGCGCGCTGTAACGGTCAGTCCGCTTTGCGCCAGGTCGGTTGAAGGCAGCGCATCCTTCTGGCAGGAGTACAGGATGACGAAAGCCATCAGGCCGGAAAACAAAAGAAATTTTTTCATTAAAAAACACGTGAGTTTGGAATTCAAAAAGCAAAATCGCTTTGTTGCCAGACAGCACGGGTTTTCATTCTTTCCGGTTGCGTACCCGTGATTAAAAATAAGTTTAAAAATTCAGGTCGTGCGTTTTCGAAACAGCGTAATAGATTGATAATAAACATTTTGAAAGCCAATCTGCTATTATTATCAAAACTTGTACTGCACGCCGGTTTGGACGAGCAGGGCGTCGGTAAACGGTTTGGATATGGCCTGGTTGGGCACATAATCGAGTCCGATCTGAAAGGCCCAACGCGGTGTGTTATGCTCCAGTCCGACGCCGACTCGCCAGACGCTATTCAGCCAGGCGGATGATGTACGGACCGCGATAAACTCGGATTTCGGCGGTTTAGGGCCGGGGCTCCCGTGGTCATCTTCTTCAAATTCGAAACTGAATATACTGGGCGTTTCATGCACCCAGGAGTGGGCGACGCGCACGGTGGGCTGCACCCAAAAACGCAGGGGCAGCCGATACCGCAGCCCAAGCGCGTATTGCTGGTAACGCGGGCTGCCTTCCACATTGACTAACTCATGATCGGGTTTGGGTGGTTTCGGGGGATTGTGCGGCAGGTAGTGCCTGGGCACGGAGTCGACGACATGTACATCAAACGACATCCACTCGGCCGAAGCCGTCAGCCACAGGTTGCGCAAGGGCGAAAATTCGGCATTCAGGCCGGCTCCTTTGGGCAACGTAATACCGGCATCCTTGGTTAACGGCGCCGACACAACCAGTTGGGTACCTATCCGGAACCGGCTTTTGTCTTCCCGGAACGGGCGAATAAGGGGCGGGGCGGCAGCCGACGGAGCGGCAACCGGCATGGTCAGCAGGCGTTTTTGCATTGGTCCGGTAACCTGCCCTGCAGCGCCGGGCAGCAGGTCGAGACCAGCCAGGCCGGTTTGCCCGGCCACCCTTGTTTGAAGAGAATCGGGCGCCGCGGTACTGGCCGGTTGTTCCGGAGTCAGCACGGTATTGGCGTTTGCGGTTTCGGTTTCCGGGGTAGTGGCTGGTGTAAGGTGTTTGCGATAGGCGTTGAATTTAGAACGGTGAGCGCCGGCAGATGGGGCAGCGGAGGAGGAGGTTGACGTTGTGGCATCCGGCGTGTCCGAATGTCGGTACGGGGTTTCTGATATTGACCCCGAAGCAGGAGCGGGTGTCACACCCTGCGTTTCAGCGCCCGCCGGGCCCGAACCGGGAGTGGCGGGCAGGCCGGAGGGCGCAGTTGACGCAACGGGGCTGCGCGCCGTGCTTTTTTCCCGCCATTCGGCCACCTCTTTGCGCAATGCGGCGTTGTCCTGCTGCACCGAACGGAGCTTCCACATCAGCAGACCCGACACCAGGATGAAGGTGGCGGCGGCCGCTTTCCAGTAGACCAGGTGCGAAACGACGGCGGTAGTACCGGCTGCAGCGTAGTACAGGTGAAGTCGCTGGGAGAGCGCCTTCCAGTTCTTTTCCTGTCGCGGGAATTCGGCTTCTTCGTTGAGCCTTTCTGCAAAAAACTTGTCAAAATCGCTCATATCTTCCGTGTAAATTCAAAATCATTAGAAAAAATCCCTTTCAAATGTTGCCGTGCGCGTGCCAGGTTCGATTTGGACGTCCCGACGCTGATGCTCAATAATTCGGCGATTTCCTCGTGCGAGTAGCCATCCACCACGAATAAGTTGAACACCGCGCGGTAGCCCGGCGGCAGGTGATCGAGTAAAGCAATAATCTGTTCCCGGGTAAGGTCTTCGACAATTCCTGGCTCCGATTCCGAATCATGCCAGGGTTGCAGTTCCGTCAACACAGGGGTGTTGATCTTGGTCCGCATATGGTCGATGGCCGTATTGATGAGCACCCGGCGGAACCAGAACCGAAAAGGTTGTTCGCCGGAATAAAGATTAATCTTGGTAAACACTTTAAAAAAAGCGTCGTTTACGACCTCTTCGGAGGCTTCCAGGTTGCCCGTGTAGCGGCGGGCGATCGTCATGGCATAATTGTAAAACAAGGCATACAGCCGGTGCTGGCTTGCCCGTTTGTTTTGGCGACAACCCTCTATGATCGGTACGATATCCACTGGATCGATTATCCCTTCCATTACGGTAAAAAGCTGATTCGGGTTGCGTGACGGATCTGTTTGAGGCTGAATAGCGCTTATTCGGTAATCTTTTTTTGCTGCAAGCGCTGGTGCAGGGGTCCAATCAGCGGCAAGATGGCGGAACAATACCAGGGGTGAAGTTCCATGGTCAGCCGGCCGGCCTGTATGGCGGGATCCGTTTCGGTCAGGGCCCGGGCTTCTTCCACGGTGGCCACATTGAATACATAAATGCCGCGCACGTCACCGTCGTCGAGAAAGGGTCCTGCCACGACCAATTTGCCGGCTTTCGCCATCCTGCCGATGTTCTCCAGGTGGGCTTTCTGCAAATTAGCCGCCGTCAGTGAATCTTGGTCCCGGTTAGGGCCTTTTTTCAGAAAGGCCAGCACATACAATCGCATGCCATACGGGTCGGCGCCCAATTGGGCAGCAAAGGCCGAGTCGAAAGGGAGATCGGGCGTCATCAGTTGTTGATACAGATCAACGGGCGGCTGTTCCGGCTTCGGGGTGCAACACGCCAGCACAACCGCTGCAGCCGCGCCAAAAAATACTGCTTTCATCTGTGCGTTTAATTTCCGTCCTGGTTCAAGCGGGTCAAAAATCCGGCATTTCACCCCACATTCCGCACCATTTTGGAATATTAACATCTCAAACGTACGCCAAAGCTCCCGACATGAAAGCCTTTACTACTGCAATTGCAATTTGGATGCTTTATTTGCCCCAGCTCCTGGCGCAGGCCGATACGGTGTTGTTCACCCCCGTGGCTGAATACCCGTTTCCCCCACCCTTTTCCGCCTATACCGCCCGCTTCGACCGCCTGGGCCGGCCGCTGATCTACACGGCCGGCAAAGAAAACGGCGTCGTCATTTTCGACTATTCCAACGCCGCTGCCATTCAGCCGGTGCGCACCCTGAGCGTGCAAAACTTTCAGGGGCTGAAACCCACCGACCTGATCCAGCAAGGCCGTTACCTGTACGTTTCGCTCGGCGATTTCGAAGGTTTCCCGCCCCAACGCGCGGGCCTGGCCATCGTAGACGTAGAAAACCCCGCGCAAGCCACCATACTGGGGCAATGGAGCGATACGGCATTCAACAAGGGCAGCGCAGCCGTGCGGGTAGCCGGCGACCGCGCCTACCTCGGCGCCATGGATAAGGGGGTGGTACTGATCGATGTCTCCATCGCGAATGCTCCAAAATACGTGTCGCATGTTGCTTTGGATCTCAACTGGCCCACGCCGCCCGGGCTGTTTTCGGTGCCGCATGCCCGAGGGTTCGCCCTCCGGAACCAGGAATTGTGGACCTGTTTCGACGCAGGGGGCTTGCGGCTGGTTGACGTGTCCGACGATAAAAACCCCGTCGAAGCGGTTAAATACATCAATACCACCCTGGATGCCGCCGCGCAGCCCGCGTACAACACGGCTGCGATCGCCGGGCACTACCTCTTTGCAGCCGTCGATTACTGCGGCTTCGAAGTGGTGGACATCACCGATCCAGCCCAACCGCAGAGCGCCGCGTGGATCAACCCCTGGAATTGCAACAAATCCAACTGGGACGGGCGGCCCGGCCATACCAACCAGGTCGCCACGGCCTGCCACGACAGCCTGCTGTTTCTCTCCGGGGCCGACACCGAAGTGCTTGCGTATTCGATCGCCGATCCGTTGCACCCGCATTTGTCCGGACAGTTCGGCGCGCCGAAGGACAGTATTGTCGCGTGGGGGGTAGATGTGAACGACAGCCTGGTGCTGCTGGCGCAGATCTGGAGTCCGATCAACAGCCCGTACGTCGCCAAAAAGGGGGGCATCCGGTTGTTGCGCTGGTCTTGCCCGGCAACGACGGCGAGTCCTGAACTCAATTTGTGGTCCGCCGCGCTAAGGCTCACGCCCAACCCGGTACAGGAACAGGTAACCGCCCGGTTCAATCTCCCCGTTTCGGGTGTTGTGCAGTGGACCATGTTCAATATGCTGGGCGAACCGGTGCGCCGGGGAACGCGGTGGCTGCAGGCCGGAATGCAGGCCATGTTGCTGGACGTTGGCGATCTGCCGGCCGGTGTTTACCTGTTTTCAGTATCGGTCGGCGGACGGACGGAAAGCCGGTTGATAGTAAAACAATAAGCGCTGATGTTTGGCGCAAAGGGTTGAAATATCGAGCCTGTTTAAAACCGACGCCTGTGCATTTTTGGACTGACTTGCATCCCCTGCCGGTTTTTACCAATTGCATACCCATTTTCAACATAAAACATCCCTTCCATGCGTAGTATCCTTGCTAGCCTGCTCCTGTGCGGCTGGGTTTCGGCCTTGCCGGCTGCCGGCCCCGTCACGCCCAAAACCGCTGAAGTGACCGTGTACCGTTCCGGCGCCAAAATAAGCAGTGTCGCCACGGTAAAAGTGCCCGCCGGCGCCTCCGAGGTCGTTTTTGAAAACCTGTCGCCGTTTTTCAATGGCAATAGTCTGCAAGTCAGGATCAAAGGCGACGCCCGGCTGAACGCTGCTGTTTTTCAACTGCGTACCCCCGGTCCGGCGCCCGAAAACCCGCGCGTCCAGGTGTTGCGCGATTCGCTGGTGCAGCTCGGAGACGATCTGACGCGGCTCAACAACGAGCGCGATGTGCTCGCCGAAGAAGCCGACCTGCTGCGCAAAAACCAGTTGCGTGTAGCGTCTTCAACCAACGGACAGGTGACCACCCTTACCGTCAATGACCTTCGCGAATTGAGCGCTTTTTACCGGCAACGGACAGGCGAGATCAAAGACCGCCAACAGCAAATTGCCATTCTCCAGCGCGGCCTTGGCGAGCGCGTCGACCAGATCAAAAACGACTTGACGCGCCTTCAGCCTCAGGCCGTCCGGCAAACGGGTGAGATCGTAATGAAAGTCAATGCAGCCAGCGCGCAATCGCTCGAAATTACCTGTACGTACCTCGTTGGAAATGCCAGTTGGTCGCCGCTGTACGACCTGCGCTCCGCCGGGCTCGATCAGCCGCTGCAACTGACCTATAAAGCCAGTGTGCGCAACAGCACCGGCTTCGATTGGAAAGCAGTGCTGCTGCACCTGTCGACTGCGCAGCCGCTGGCCAACAACAACCGGCCGGTGCTCAACCCCGTGTTTATCGATTTTCGCATGGTGGCCTATTACCGCTCGGACGACGCCCCGGCAGCCGGCGCCGCTGCCAACGTGTACCAAATGGAACAAGTGAACATAAAAGCGGACGTCGCCAAAGACGCGTTGGCCAAAATCGCCGATTTGGACCACGAAGGACAACCTCTGGAGCCGGAAACCGCTGATTTTGTTACCAATTTCGATTTGCCGGCTCCGCAGGATATCCTGGCCGACGGCAACGAAAACATCGTGACAGTGGATGAAAAAGAACTGCCGGCCGCCTACGAATACCACGCCGTGCCGAAGCTGGACGCCGCCGTGTTCCTGCTGGCCAAACTGACCGATTACGGCCAATACAACCTGCTGCCGGGTACCGCCAACATTTTCTTCCAGGATACCTACGTGGGCCAGACCTGGGTGAACCCGCAGACCACCGCCGATACCCTCCTGCTCTCGCTCGGCCGCGACGAGCAACTGACGATCAAGCGCGTGCAGCCCAAAGATTTTAAGGAGCGGCGGAAAATTTTCGGCTCCAAGGTCCGGGAAAGCTACACGTTCGAGATTTCGATCAAAAACAACAAGGCGCAAGCCGTCACCGTCGAAGTACTCGATCAGATCCCGGTGTCCAAACAAAAGGATATCACCGTTACCCTCGAAGACCGCGACGGGGCGCAATACACCGAAGATTTTGGCAAACTGCAATGGACGGTGGAGGTGCCGCCGGGCAAAAGCAAGAAAATGCGGTTCAGTTATTCGGTAGAATACCCGAAGGATAAGGCGGTGGGGTTGGTGAAGGGGTGAGGGCGTGCCGTCGCCATTTGCCGGCTTGCCTCGTGCGCTTTCGGGTCTTCGGACCTGGAGGGTATTCCCTAGGATTTTGTCCGCGTTTCAGGTTCATATGCCGGACTCCGTCCGACCAATATTTGTCCAAAGGCTGAAGGCTATGGATCGCAGGGATATGAAAAGGAAATAGACCCGAATCACGGATACACCAACACCACCGGCCGCCCCGTACCTTTTTCGGCCGCTTCGAGCCAGTTTTGCAGCAACGGCCAATCGGCGCTCCGCACACCCAGGCTGCCATCGGCCACGGCATAAACGGTGATTTCGGCGCCGGCGCTCCAGTCGGGTTCGGCGGCCCGGGTGCACTGTACGGCCGGCCGGCCCGTCTGCCGGTACCGCGCGGCGCCGTCGTACAACGGAGCGCCGTTTTCGTCGGTGAAATCGGGAAACAGCGCCGGCATGGCCAGATCGCCGGAAACAAATACAAAATGCTCCACGGTGTCGGCAACGGCTATCATCCCGACGGGCGGCAAAAAACCGGAGGTCGGCACCGCAGCCTGGCTGATGGATTTCAGCGGTACCTGCACGGTGACCTCCACCACGTCTTTCATCGTGACCGGCTCGCCGGCCGGGCGGGCATAGCGCAGCAAGCCGTCCGTCCAGCCGTCGAGGGTTTCGCCGGCGGGTTTGAATTCCTCCATGCGCGAAATGCGGCGGATCCGCACGCCCTGGATCAATTCCAGCAAATTGGCTTTGGCCACCAATTCGGCGCAGCGCTGGGCATTCAACACGGCCTGGGCTTCCAGCGGATACCGTTGCCGGTCGATAATACACTGTCCTTTTGCCTCTGCGTAACCTTCTGACCAGTGTACCGCGCCGTTGGTTTTGGGTTCTACGAGGGGCGCGGTTTTGCGGGGCGCGCGGGGTTTCAGGCACTGTTTAGCTTTGCGTATCCAGTCCGGCAGGTCGTGGGCGGCGGGCAGGTCGGGACATTGCAATGTGCCTTCGAAGATTTGCAGGGCGGCGGCGCAATCGCCCCTGGCAAAGGCTTCGATGCCCTTCTGCCGGCCGTAGGTATAACATTCCTGGGTGTACGCGGCTGATACCAAGAGGGGAAACAAGAGTGTGATGCAGGTCTTTTTCATGGTTTAGTATGCTTGTTGAAGCCGTTGGGCAGTTGAATCATCGGGATTGATTTCCAGGGCCTTTCGTACAAACTCACGGGCCTTTTCGTCCAGGCCGGCCTGGTGCATGGCGCCGGCGCTTTTCAGGTGGTTGTTGAACGCCGTTTGCAGGGAGTCCGATTTGGCTTGAACTGCCGCTGCATAGGCACTTTGCGGATAGGCATCGAGAAAAGCCCGGCAAGCCGGAAGGTTCCCCGTTTGAAGTACTTGCTCGTACGTTTGTTTTTCCTGTGCGGTTTGTTTCCTGTGCCAGACCCATAACGCGAGCAACAGACCGAGCAAAATCGCCAGCAGCAGAATTGCCCTCCGCTTCCGCGCAACCTGCCCGTGCGTGACGCTGGTATCAGCCTCCAGCATGTCCAGCACATCGAGCAGGCCGGCTGAATGATGCGCATGCAGGCGGGCCTCTTCGTCTGCGCTCAACGTGCCTGCCGCCCGTTTCCGCAGCAGTTCGCGCATCCGGCTGCGGATCACCAGTACGGTATTTTGCAGATCGGGCCGCTGGCGGGTCGCTTTTTCCAGGAGTTCCGCCGCTTCTTCGAGGCGGTTCTGCGCGATCAGCTGGCGGATCTTTTCTTTTGGCGGCAACGGCGAACCGGTCGGATTGGGTTTTATGACAGACATGCGGCGGGCGTTTCGTGTTAGGCGAATCTATGATAGAGCAAACGTAAGCATTTGTTTTACGAAATGGTATCCGGGGTAATCCAAAGTGCATCAAATACTGTTTAGCCGAAGCCGGAAGTGTTTAACCGGAAAAACCCGAAGTCTGTACCTTTGCGCCATGGCGAAAAAGAAGAAAAACGACCCGAACGACGCCTTCGTCAACCCGATCGATCCGGATAAGGTAGCCGATACCCCCGGCCTGCTGCCGTATGCCCACCATTCGGGCAGCGCCGTGGTGCGGCCGGAGGACAAGGGACGCATCCGCGGAAATGCCATGACAGCCATGTACGACCAGACGGACCGGCAAATGGAGCAACTCCGCCAGCAAATGGAAACCCTGGTCAACCAGGCCAAATCGCTCCAAAACCGGATGAACGTATCGGAATTGATCTACCAGGCCGAATTGATGTTTCCGCCGGTCATTCACCATATTTACCACTTGTACCAACGCAAGAAAGACGGCTCGCACGTGCTGTCTATGGTCTCACCGGCCGAATGGGGCGATCGCTCGCCATTCGACTTTTTAGCTACCGTCCGCTTGCTCGGCGACCATACCTGGGAGGTGCTGGAAGGCGGGGTATAGGAATGCGGAATTTATGCTTACCGTGTGGCAAAGCAAATGTGTTTGCGGTGACTTACCGGGGTTTCCACGTGTACAAATAACCGCAGGCGCCAGGTTGCGCCAGCGTCTGTTGTCTTTGCGCGAAGGCGTCTATGACAGCCAGATCGGCCTCCATCATGTGCCGCGACGCTTCCGAAACCACATGGCTGTACACCAGCCAGATGCGCCGCGGACGTTGGCCGTCCAACAGCAAACGATCAGGTGTCGGATGACCGTCCCAGGCCCCGTGTATGCACTGCTTTAAAAACGGGAAATGCTCCCGGTCGCGGTGACATTCCGTGTAATAGGCAACCGCCGGCCAGGCTTCGTGCCCGACGTAAATCGCATCGCCGTCCTGAAAATCGCGGCCAATGGCAGCCAGGACCGGGCGTATTTCTTCAATGGTGAACGGTTTTCGCAGGTATTGCCAGCCCTGTTGCAAACCAGCCGTAGCGGCAAACAAAATGAAGGGCAGGATACGCAAGACGGCCGGAATTCTTTCCCAGGCCCATTGCCAACCCCGGCCCTGCGCCAACAAGGCCAGCGGGAAAGCCCACACCAGCATGCGCGGCGCCAGGGAATACTGCCCAAAACCGGAAACCACTACGCATACCAGCACCGGCAAGACCACAAAATAAGCCGGGGATTTTTGTTTCCTGACCAGGTAAATGACCCCGCCAAGCGTTCCGATACTTCCGGTAGCCAAGGCCAGTACCGTGTGCCCTGCCGTGTAATACGGGAAAGAGAGCAACAGATCGCGCGCCTGCTTAACCTGTGCCCAACTGCCCGGCAACAAAGGGAAAAACCAGGTCTTGTGGTATTCCACCAAGGCCTGCAGGCCCAATGAAGGGCGCAAAACCAGCCAGTAATTGAGCATAAAACTGACCAGCCAAACGGCCGCGACGCCGGAAACCTGCAACATCGCCCGCGTATTTTTTTCCGCGGCGGATTTCCGGAAGAAAAACAAGCCGGCCCCAAACAGCACAAACACCGAAGGCATGGAAAGCCATACCGCGACCGCACCCGCTGCCCCAAATAACCAGGGTTGAAAACGCCGCTCCGCCTGCACCAGCCCCCAAGCCGCCAGCCCCAGTGCAACGGCCAGATCGCAGCCGTACTGTTTGCCTTCGGTAGCGTAGCGGATCAGGATATCGGAAAAACTGAATATCCAGGACGCCATCAGGAGCACCCAGGGTTCGGTGATCAAGCGCCGCGCAATGCGGTAAAACAAAACGAGCGATGCCAGTCCGCACAGCAATGGAAAAAGCCGCAACGCCTGCTCTTGCTGGCCAAAATACTGCATGCACAGTCGTTCCACCATGCAAAACAAGGGTGGCGCGTATTGATCATGGTCCAATGGGCCCAAAAACGCGGTCAGGCCCTTTTCACAAAAATTGCGGGCCAGGTTGGCCTCATCGATAAACAGGGAGCGGTTTTGCCACCACACCGCCAGGCGCACCAGGCCGCCGGCGACCAGCACGGCCAGCACCATCCGCTGCGCCAGGCGGGCGCTGCGATCTGAGGAGAGAAGGTTTTTGATCACCGGCGTAAAGGTATCGCGCGCTGACCGCGTTTTTGGTTTCCTTCAACGGCAAACAGACCGTTTTCATCCAATCTTTACCCGATAAAAGTGGAAAGAACAGAACTTTCGCAGCGTTTGATGCAACATCAGGAGCGGGTTGTGCACCAGTTGTATTTGACCAACTGCTTTTGTTCGTCCGTAAAACGAAGCTGGAATTTCACCGCCAGGCTGCAAACGGAAAATTTGATTCCATACACCGTTAAATTTTGGGGCAGATGGCCCGTATACGACTCAAAACTTGCCTTGTCTGAACTAAGAAATTGTTTCCGCCGCAGTATGAAATGCCATGCTGTTCATAGTAATGCCTTTCCCAATTCACAAACACTCAAACTGTTTTCAGTATGAAACGAATCTTCCTGTTGGCCCTGCCAGCCCTCCTATTCCTCGCCCTCCCGTCGCTGAACGCCCAGGACTACCCCAAGTACAACCCTGACGACATCGACATCCCGTACAAAAAGTTCACCCTGCCCAATGGATTGCGCCTGATCGTACACGAAGACCACAAGGCGCCCATTGTGGCGGTCAATGTGTGGTACCATGTCGGCTCGAAAAATGAAAAACCCGGCAAGAGCGGTTTTGCGCACCTGTTCGAACACCTCATGTTCAACGGCTCGGAAAACTTCAATACCGATTACTTCCAGGCGCTCGAAGCCATCGGCGGCACCGACCTCAATGGTACCACGAGTGAAGACCGCACCAACTATTTCCAAAACGTACCCCTCGGCGCACTCGATGAGGTACTCTGGCTGGAAAGCGACCGGATGGGCCACCTGATCGGCGCCGTTGACCAGGCCAAGCTCGACGAGCAGCGCGGCGTGGTGCAGAACGAAAAACGCCAGGGCGAAAACCAGCCTTATTCCAAAGGCGATGATATCATCCAGAAAGAAATGTACCCACCTTACCACCCCTACGGCCACACCGTGATCGGTGAAATGGATGACCTCAACGCCGCCAAACTCGAAGACGTCCACGAGTGGTTCAAATCGTATTATGGCGCGGCCAACGCAGTGCTGGTCGTGGCGGGCGATATCACCGCCGAAACCGCGTATGAAAAAGTGCTGAAGTACTTTGGCAACATCCCGGCCGGACCCACGATCGCCCGGCCAGGCGTCAACATCCCTGTGCGCCTGAGCGACACCCGCGCCACCTACCAGGACCGCGTGCCGGAAGAACGGATCGACATGGTGTGGACGATGCCGCAATGGGGCGCCCACGAACAGGTGTGGCTGGATATGGCCGCCAATGTACTTTCCTCCGGCAAAACCAGCCGCCTGTACAAAAAACTGGTGTATGAAAAGCAAATTTGCTCCTCGGCGTATGCCTTTATCAACCCGTCCGAAATTTCCGGGATCTTCCAGATCCGCGCCAACGTAAAAAAAGGCAAAAGTCTTGAAGAAGTGGAGGCGGCCATCAACGAGATCCTCGAGGATTTCCTGGCCAACGGCCCCAGCGCGGAGGAAGTGAGCCGTGTAAAGGCCACTTATTTCGCCAATTTTATCAAGGGCCTCGAGCGCATCGGCGGCTTCGGCGGCAAAAGCGATATCCTGGCGGAGAACGAAGTGTTCGGCGGCAGCGCCGATTATTACAAAACCCAACTGCGCTGGCACGATGAGGCCACCGCGCAAAACATCCATGAGGCCAGCAAAAAATGGCTCAGCCACGGCCGTTTTACCCTCACCTGCATGCCTTTCCCCGAATACACGGTGACCGGTACCGAAGCCGATCGCAGCAAAGTGCCCGCCATCAGCACAGCAGTCAACGCCCAATTCCCCGATATCCAGCGCGCCACGCTCAAGAACGGCATGAAAGTGGTGCTGACCCGCCGCACGGAAAGCCCGGCGATGGTGGTTACCATGATGTTCGGCGCCGGCTATTGCACCGACAAAATGGGCGGCAAACCCGGCCTGGCCAACCTGGCCATGAACATGCTCGATGAAGGCACCAAAACACTCAACAGCCTGCAAATCAGCGAGCGCTCCCAATTGCTCGGCGCTTCGATTTACGCCTACAGCGATCTGGACTACTCCTACGTCGGCCTCGATGCCCTGAAACAATCGTTCGACCCCAGCCTCGACCTCATGGCCGACGTGGTGCTGAATCCGGCATTCCCGGAGGCCGACCTGGAGCGCCTGAAAAGTCAGCAGATCAGCGGCATTCAAAATGAAAAAAAGAACCCGATCGGCATGGTGATCCGCGTGCTGCCCGAGCTGCTCTACGGCAAGGACCACCCGTACGGCATGCCCATGACCGGTTCGGGCGATGAAGACGACGTGCGCAGCATGACCCTCGACGATGTACAAGGGTTCTACCAGCGCTGGCTCAAGCCCAATAACGCCACCGTGGTCGTGACCGGCGATATCACGATGCCCGAATTGCTCGACAAACTCGAAAAACGGTTCGGTAAGTGGGCTGCCGGCGACGTGCCCAAAAAAGTCATCCCCGAGGTCAAACCAGGCACTCAACAGAAAATATTCCTGCTCGACCGGCCGGAGAGCGAGCAAAGCTTTATCGTGGCGTCTTACCTGACCAAACCCTACGGCCAAGTGGATGAAACGGCCATCGAGCAAATGAACAACGTGCTGGGCGGCGACTTTACCAGCCGGATCAATATGAATATCCGGGAAGACAAGCACTGGTCGTACGGCGCCCATTCAGGCATCATGAGCACGGCCGGTCAACGCCCGTTCTTTGTCTATGCACCCGTACAAACCGACAAGACCAGGGAGAGCATTCAGGAAATGCTCAAAGAGGTGAATCAGTTTGTGGGCGACAAGCGCATGACCCAGGCAGAGTTTGACAAGACAAAACAGAACACCGTCATGGGCATGGCAGGCATGTGGGAAACCAATGACGCCGTGAACGGCAGCGCCACTACGCTGGTACGCTACGGCCTGAAAGACGACTATTGGAAAACCTACAGCCAGCGCGTGCAAAACCTCACCCTGACGGACGTACAAGCGGTGGCCAAAACGATCGTCCAACCCAACAACCTGGGCTGGTTCCTCGCCGGCGATGCCGCCAAAGTGCTCCCGGGACTCGAACAACTCGGCATGGAGATCATTCAACTCGACGCCGAAGGCAAGGTCGTTCAGAAGAAGGCCAAACCTTGATGGAAAGGAGAATTTAATTTATAGACAGGCTCGCAGGATGGGCAGGATTATTTTAATAGCTCATCCTGCGATCCTGTCTATAAACATTATCCGGTCTATCTTGTCCATTCAAAACAAGAGCGGCTGGAAACCCAGACCGACCTGCCATAGCAGGGCCGCTGCGGCCAGCACGGGATAAATCACCCGGCGCACATAAAATTTCAAGCGGCCGCGATTAGGCGTAAGGCCCATTTTTTCAAACACGTACGAGTAAAAGGTCGCATTGTCCTCTTCGGGCATTTCGTGCTGGGCATTCATCAGGCAACGGCCAAAAAAGGCAAATTGCAGCATCACCCCGGCATAGGCGAGCACAGCCCATTTCCAATTAAAGAGAAAAGGCGCCGCCCAGGCCAGTATCGTCACGCCCAGGTGGGCGGCAAAGGCAAGGTCTGATTTTAACGATTGCGTATTCATGGCAGATCATCGGTAGTTGAGTTGAATGGAATTTGTTTGCGCATGAGCCAGTCCGGCTGCGGGTCGTCGCCCACCCAAAAAGTCTCCACGCCAAAGATTTCGTACCCGTTGCGCTGATAAAAGGCAATGCTGCGGGGCGATTTTTGCCATACGCTGAGCCAAACCCATTCGGCGCCGGTATCGCGGGCGCGTTGCTCGGTGAAGGCCAAAAGATGGGCGCCAAGTCCCTGGCTTTGCACCGCATCGGAAACGTAGATCCGTTCCAGTTGAAGGGCTGTTCCGCCTTCCCAATGGGCAGGCTGACGGTGTATGCGCAATTTCAGGTAAGCAAGTATCCGCTTGCCGGATTCGGCAAAATAAAACGCAGCGTCCGGTTCGGCCATTTCGGCCCGCATATTTTCAAGGGAAAACCATTTGCGGCAATAGGCCTCGAACGCTTCCGGTTCATTGTCGTGCTGCCAGGCTACGCGAAACGTCGCCTCGGCAAAAGTCCGAAGCGTTTCGAGGTCGGCCTGTTGAACCAGGCGGATGGTTAGGTCGAGCGCCGGTGCGGATTTCATAGCGGCAAAAATACGCATCCCGCCCAAGAACATGTTTGGAGCCCAGCGTTGAAATTCCAAACATGTTCTAAAACAAAAGCGGCGCATGCCCCAGCACGAGCTGCCAGAAGAGCGCCACCCCCGCCAACGACCCGTACAGCAGTTTCCGGACGACAAACCGGATGGCTCGCTTGTTCGGGTGAAAGCCCATGCGTTCCAGCACATGCGAATAAAACGTGCTGCCATCTTCTTCCGAAACACCGTGCGTTTCCATTCCCAGACAGCGGCCGAATACGGCATGCTGGAGGATAACCAATCCGAGGATGGGTACCGTTATTTTCCAGGATAACAGAAACGGGATAAACCAGGCGGCCAGCGCGATAAATAAATGCAGACTGAAGAAAATCTCGTCTTTAAAAGACCTGTTGAGCATAAGGCGACACTTTTTGGTTAAACAGGTGCCTGCCAGAGTAGTCTTGCCTCAGTTTTTACAAAAATAATAAACTTCGCGTTTTTTCAACAGTCTGGTTACAAATCCTGACCCGGACCGCGACGGGGTTTACCCCCTCCGGCGCAGCACCAGGCTGTCGGCCGGGTAATGCATCTTGATCGAGTCCATCGTCGATTGGGCCCAGTTGATCAGCAGGTCTTTTTGCGCCTGCGATAAAATGGCGTCGCGGTGTATCCAGGTGTACGATGAGAGGGGCATTTCGCCTTCGCGCACCAGTTTTATCAGTTCTTCCAGTTTGTGGTTCTGGATGGCGATGCGGCGGGTGGTGAACGACGAAAAATTCAGTTCGCGCTTACCCTCGTCGATGTGGTTGGCCAACCAGGCCGCCACGGGCTGTACTTCCGCATACCAGGGGTATCGCGTGTTATTGCTGTGGCAATCGTAGCAGGCCACTTCGAGGATAGCCCGAACCGAATCGGGCAAGGGATATTTGGTGGAGAAGTGATTGGTCTGGTCGTTCGACAGGTTCCTGGCCGGGCGGATAAACTGGGCCAGCGCCAGCAGCACCAGTAGCCCGAGGAGGATTTTTTTGTAATACTTTTTCATGTTGTGCAACCGACGGTTATGTTTCGAAAGTTGGGCAGCAAATATAGCTATTGCATTCAAATGCAACCACCCGCCAAAACCTTCCCGCGCACGATCCAAAAAAAATCAGGGTACATCAGTCCACAGACTTCGCAGACTGGCATGCCCTGATTTTGATAGCGGTCAAGGATTTGTCACACCCGGATCACCCGTTCAAACACCTGCCCGCCAGCCTGTAACCGGTATTGGTATTCGCCGGCGCCGAGGTACCAATCGGACGGTTTGAACTCATAGGTATGGCTGCCTTTGGGCATGATCCCGTTGATCAGGGTGCGGAGCACATTCCCGGCTTTGTCCAGGATCTGCAGGCGCACCGGACCGTTTTGAAGAATGGAATACTTGATGTCGAAGGAGCCCGGATGATTGGGATTGGGGTTGTGACCGAGCAGGGCGCACTGCCCGTTGTCGCCAATAGCCGGTGGAATGGCGGGCACCAGACCGGCGATCTTCGGGAATGTTTTGCCCATGACAAACGTGGACATCTCCGGGGCATTCCCCAGCCAGTCTTGCAGGATCGTGGAATATACCGAGCGGAAATCCACACTGTACGGTGGGTCGCCCACGGGGTCGGGGTTGCTCATATCCTGGTATTGACCGGCGAAGCCGTTGCCGATCTCGCCGCCGAAGAGCAGGGTGTGCGTGCCCCATCCGTGGTCGGTGCCGAAGGAGCCGTTTTCGTAGATCGAGCGACCAAACTCACTGAAGGTCATACCCAATACTTTTTTCTCCAGGCCGCTGTTGCCGTATGCCAGATCGTCGAAAAAAGCGCGTACCGCTTCCGCCACATAGTTGAGCAGGGTCATGTGGGCGTTTTGTTGCGCCACGTGCGTATCGAAGCCGGTCAGTTCGACCATAAAGATCTTGGTGCCCAGATTCCCTTTAATCAGGCGCGCTACGATCGCCATTTGTTCGGCGAGGTAACTCCCGCTTTGATAGGTCACCTGGTTTTTGCCTGCCGAATAGGCATCCTGGATGGTTTCGGCGTAGCGGAAGGCTGCATTCGCCGTTTGCCGGACGAATTTGAGTTCCAGTTCGTGCGGCGTGGTACCGAGGTTAGTCGTGGGGTACAACTGCCCTGTTTGAGCAATTTGGTAGAACTCCTGCGGGCTGCTCACCGACAGGGCCAGGTTGGCTGCGTCGCCCTGGAACACCAGGTTGGATTGTACGCCGATGTGCAACGCCGGCGGCACAGTAGGCGGCGCTTCGAGGAAGGCGGCGTACTCATTGTCGAGAAACCGGCCCAGCCACCCGGTATTCTCTTTAACGTCGGGGTCGGAGGCGGTAGCGATGATATCGGAAGAGCGGAAGTGGCTGTAGTTGGGTGGTTCGTACCCGACGTTGAAGATCACCTTCATCATGCCGTTGTCCCACAGCGGTTGCAGGGCATTGGTGTTGAGCGGCATGCCGTATTGGGCGCTCATGGGCCAGAGTTGGTTGTCGGGAATCCCCAGGGTGGGACGCAGGTTGTAATAGAACGAGCTGCCGCGTTCGACCACCGTATTGAGGCCGTCGTTGCCGCCGTCGAGCCGGATGAGCACGAGAATACGGTCGGTATTACCGCCGGCCAGCGCGGCCATAAACGGCGAGGGGTCGAACGCCCGTACAGCGAACTTGTTCAACAGCAGGCTGCCCGCACCCAGGAGGCCGGTAGCCGAGAGAAAATCGCGGCGCGTCCAAAGCTGGTGTTCGCGGTTGTGGGCGTCCCCGTGTTCGAGGGCGGCGCCGTAGCGAAGTTTATGTTTTTGGTACATGTCAGTTCAATTGATATTCCGGTAGTTTTACCAGGTATTTGATCAGGTTGACGATTTGCTCCGGGGCAACATCCCAGTCGAGGTTCCAGGAGCCGTCGTCAAAGTAGTTTTGCGGCACGCCGGCCTTGAAATATCCGACAGCGGCGTTCAGGTAAATCGGGTCGAGCGTTTGGCCGGTGATGAATTCCACCAGGGCGGCTGTAATTTCTTCGGGCTTCTTGCTGTTGTTGGTCAGCGACTTGGCGAGCACCCGGAGGTTGTCGAGCAACTGAGGGTTGAACGTGAACAAGGTCGCTACCAGGCCCGCAAAATTCCAGCGCGAAGCCAGGGTGCTTTCATTCAACCAGGTACGGTGTTCTTTCCAACCGGCGACGTTGGGCGGGTCGAAAATTTCCTGGCCCAGGCGCCGCGCCCAGAAACTGATATCGTCCCACCAAATGGGCAGAACATGATCCGGATATTTGGCGTCGGCCAGTTTGAGCAAGGGGAGCAGCGTATCCAGCGGGCTTTTGATCCGCGCGTTGATAAAGGTGTCTTCAAAAAAATGCTCGCTCTTACAGAGTTGTTTCATGACAGCAAGGATACTCCAGCCGCTGTCGCGAAACGTAGTGGCGAGGCCCTCGATCACTTCGGCGTCAGGCAGGTAATACAGGAAATGCCGGTATAATTTGCCGGTAACGAAATGTGAAACCTGGTCAGCGCGCTCTGAAAAGATGAGCTGGTGCGCGGTAGTGAAATCGAAATTATCCGTTTTCCCGAAGATCGTCTTTGGGGCGTCGTCGAAATCGGTGTCTTTGAAAAACGGCGGCGTACAATCGTTGAAAGAGGCTTTCCAGCCGGTAAGCGCCCGCGACATTTCCACCACATCCGATTGGGTGTAGCCATTGCTTTCGCCCATGGTGAACAATTCCATCAGCTCCCGGGCGTAATTTTCATTGGGTTCGCCGGCGATATTGACATTGCCGTTGAGGAAGACGAGCATGGCAGGGTTTTTGCCCATCTCCAGCGCAAAGTCGCGGAAATTGCCAAAGGCGTATTGGTGGATCAAGGCATAATAACTCCAGAGGTAGGAATTGCAGCCGTAAACAAGCAATTGGGTGACGAAGTGGTTATGCCAGAACAAGGTCATACGCGCCTGCACACTATCTGCCAGCATCTCGGCAAGCCAACGGTGCCGCATTTCCCGGCGGTGTTCCTCCATGAGGGCAAAATCGCCGGCATAATCGTCGGTGGTGAAGTTGGCCCACGATGGCGGGGTCGGTTGCGGAAACGTAGCGGCTCCGTCGAGCAACTGGTCGATCAGGGCGCCGGGGTCCATTTGAAGCCCCGCCTGAATTTCGGCATACGTGGCGCCAAAGCCGAGTCGACGATACACATGCGCTACCCGCCGGGCGTTCCAGGGTTTTTGGAAGGATGGAACGTAAGGATCGAGCGGGTCGTAAAGCGCAGGTGTGCTGCGCGCTGTCAAATGGCGATTTTCTTGGGCGGCTTCGGTAAAAGTGGCCATAACTTTGTGCGATTGTTCAACGGTATTTGGTTCCGGATTCGGAATTTTGCGAAGTTATACCGATTGGCGCCAATCGGGGGTTGCTTGCAAAGAATTAACTCCCACAATTCTGCCAATTTTTTCCAAATGCCATTTTTGACCAAAAATACCGCTGTGTTTTCTGCCCCTGGAGACCTAACTTACCACTTTTCATTTAATCCGGTTTTGCTTCACACCACTCACTGAGAAACTGTGCACCTTCTCCAGCATCCGTTAGCCGCTCCCGCGAACAACGCGATGGAGACCAAACTGATTCGCATGCGCCCGTCTGTATTCCTGTTCTTTTTCCTGTTCGTTGCCGGTGTCACCGGGCTCGCCGCCCAGGATACCCTGTTATCCGAAGACTTTAACAGTTGTGCGTTCAATCCGGGCTGGCAGGTCAGTTCCGCCGGCAATCCCAGCATTATCTGGTATGTCGATTTGTCGCAGAACCCCGACGCTCCGGGCCAGAGTATCGACAGCACCTGCTTCCTGTTTATCGACGACAATGCCACGGGCGTCAATACGCCGGCCTATACCATCACGTTCACTTCGCCGGCATTCGATGTGACGCCATACCAAACCGTGGAGTGTACCATGGATGTGTATTTCCGGTTTGGCGAAGACGACTATTTGGAAGTGCTGGTGACCGATGGCGTGAAAGAAAGCCTCCTAGCGCGATTCGACCAATACCGCACCAACGACAAGGATTTTTCCAAGCACTTTTCGCTGCGGCACGACTTGTCGCTGGTGTCCAAATCGGCTAACACCCGGTTGATCTTCCGTTACACCAGCCCAGCGGGGTCGAACGGGCATTATGCCGGTATCGACAATGTTAAAGTAGTGGGGTCAGGCTCGGGTACCAATGTTCTCACCGAAGCCTTCGACGATTGCGTGCAGCCGGCCGGCTGGACGTCCGAAATTATTTCGGGACAGGGTGGTTGGAAGTTCGGCCGGGTGCCCCAGGGGTCCTCGGCTTTCTTCAATGGGAATTCCATGGACGGCTCCTGTATGGTGTTCTTCGACGACGCCGCCGAAGGGGACGGCGCCCCGCCGTCGGCCATGCGGCTGACCTCGCCGTGGTTTGCCGGCGATCAATTCTTCAACTATCAGCTCGACCTCGACGCCATCCTGCGCTACAACGGCGAAACGCTGGCCATTTCACTCGAGAATAATTCGGGCGACAAGATCCTGTTGTACCAATCGGATAGCCATGTCGGCGGGCCTTTTTTTCCCGATTATGTGCATTTGGCATTTGACCTTACACCCTACCGCGCCCAACAGTTGCGGATTGTATTTGACTATAACGACGGCAAAATCTGGGGCTATTGGGTTGGCCTGGACAATATAAAAGTAACCGGCATAGGGCCGGCCTATGATTTTTGCAACCAGGCCAGGCCTTTGCTTACAGGCGACGCCTGCCAAGCAGCCAATAACCAAATGGCCTTGTTCGACGGGCCGCCGGCCGCGTGTTCGGGCCGCACCACCGGGAGTTTGTGGTTCCGCTGGGATGCGGATTTTACCGGTATCGCCAAGCTGGTTACCCACGCCGATTTCAACGACGTGGTCAGCATTTTCACGGGCGGCTGCACCGCCCCGCAACTGGTGCTGTGCGACAACCACGACGAGCATGGCTTTACCGGCGAATCCACCTACTTCCCCGCACAAGCCGGCGCCCAATACCTCATCCGCATCACCGGCCTCGACCAGGGTTTTGGCCTGCCGCGCGGAAACCTGTGCGCCGAAATTAATCCGGTTGCCGCCTACCCGACCCGGCCCGCCAACGATGATTGCGCCAACGCCGTAAGCCTGGCCATTAATGGCCCTTGCGTGGCTGGCGACAACCTCAATGCGCTGACGTCGGCAAAATTACCCAGCATGAACACACTCGCCCGCGGCGATGTGTGGTACAAATTCACCACTGTCGCACTGCCGCCCAACGAACGCTATGTTGTCCAGAGCAATGCAACGTTTTCCGATATTATAACGGTGTACGGGGGCGGATGTGCAGCCATGCAGGAAATCAAAGCCAACCCGAAAGGCGGTCAGCTCGAGCTGCCGGCACTGGCCGGCGGGCAGACATACTATGTGCAAATCGCAGGCAATTTTGCCACGGTGGAGGGGCAGCTGTGCGCAGCAATTCTCACAAAGCCCCTGACCACACCACCCAACGACGACTGCCTGGCCGCCATATCCATCCCGATCGGCGGCGAATGTGTGAGCGGTAACAACCGGGGGGCAGCGTATTCGGGCTATCGCCCGCCCTGTGTGGTGTCGGCCGACCGGGATATCTGGTTCAAGTTCGTAGCACCGGCCTTCGGGTCGGTACATATCAATTCCGGCGCCAATTTCGAGCATACGGTGGCAATTTGGTCGGGTAATTGCAACGACCTGAAACCGGTCTTTTGCGCTGAAAATCCGCTGCGCTGCTCCGGTTTCATTACGGCGGGCAATCTGAATGCCGGCCAGACCTATTATCTGCAAATCGCTTCCTGGAACGGCCCGTCCGGAGCGGAAGACGGCGACGTTTGCGTGCGGATCCTCGATGGCGCCGTCGACCCCGGCTTCAAACCGCTGACCGTCTCGGTACGCGAAATTTGCGTCGGCATGGACACCGCGCGGCTGCTCGTGACCACCGGCGGCGGCACCCCACCCTACTCCTATCCGGCCAACACCCCCGGCCAGATCCTGCTCAGCGGCGCCCCGTACACGGTGCTCGTAGTGGATTCGACAGGTTGCGAGACTTATTTTGCCGACACTATAGCCGCCTGCGCCTCGACGGTGTGCACGCAGGAAGTGTCGCTCACCTTGACGGCCCCGACCTGCCCGGGCGACACTGACGGTGTGATCCTGTCGGGCGTTCAGGGTGGAACCGGCCCGTATACTTTTACCTGGTCGAATCAGGTGTTTACCGCTCAAAACAGCGGCCTGGGCGCCGGAACCTACACCCTGACCATCGTGGATGCCAACGCCTGCGAAACTGTCGTGACCCAAACGCTTGTGGACCCTGACCCGATCCTGATTTTGCCCGACAGTATTATTCAGCCGGTACAAGGACAGAGCAACGGCGCTATCGATGTGCAGATCACGGGAGGCAAATCGCCGCTGACCTATGTCTGGGTAAAGGATAATGCGCCATACGCAACGGGGGTGGAAGACCTCAGCGGTTTGGCCGGCGGCACCTATTCCCTGCTGGTGACGGATAGCAGCGGTTGTACCGGGTCGGCCTCCTTTGTGCTGACGGAAACCGTGGGCACGCATTCGGCCGACGCCGTATTTTATGCTGCAGTGATCCCGAATCCGGCAAAAGACAAAGCCGTTTTGATAGTCGAGCTCCGGCAAATGCAAACCCTTCAGCTCAGCATAACAGACGCGTTGGGGCGGGTGCTGCACCGCTGGATGGAAGATGCCGGACCCGGCAGTCAAATAGGTATCGATTTGAAAGATTTGCCGGGCGGGATGTATTTCCTGCATCTGCTGGCCGGTCACCGGCACGCAACCCTCCGGCTCGTAGTGAGCCGGTAAAAACGGAGGCGGCCCATTAAAGGGTCGTTTATTTGCCTGCCCCGGGGGGCGGGTTGCCTGGCAGAAAAGCCGGAAAGTGGCTATTGCCGATAATTCCCAGTAAAGTTATTCTTAAATTAATTGCATTATTAATTTAAGAATATGAATTTTGCCTTCTCTTTCCATCGGAGTATTAACATCTGCATTTATCGTTAACCAAATGAACAATGGCTGTCTTCCAACAGGTTCTGTACCTGGTTTTTCCGTAATATAACCCGTAATAAAAGCATCTTATCCCTTGCGCTTCACGTGCCGCCCCATTATTCGATTGGCACGACTTTTGTCTCCCCCTACTTCGTAATCTTCATTGGTTATCAATTAATTGCACATTAATTTAATGTTAAAAAACATTAATGTGCAAGTGATTGATTTTTGAGTGTCTGCGCTACCATACCTGCTTTGGTCTGACGATTGCTTCCAGCATCTTCAGACTTTCGGGTTGAAGCGACGTAGTTTAAAATAAATAAAATTCAAAAACCGGGATTCGTGTCTGAACCATCCTTTTATGCGCACCCTACGGCTGTTATCGACAACGGCTGCACTGTCGGGGCTGGCACCAAAATCTGGCATTTTTGTCACATCATGCCCGGCGCCCGCATCGGGGCCGACTGCTCCATCGGCCAAAATGCCTTTGTCGCCTCGGATGTCGTCTTAGGCAATAATGTGAAGGTGCAAAACAATGTTTCCATTTACACCGGTGTGGAGTGCGAAGACGATGTTTTTTTGGGCCCTTCCATGGTGTTTACCAATGTCATTAACCCCCGTAGCGCTGTAATCCGGAAAGACGAATACAAGAAAACGTTTGTTGGCCGCGGCGCCACTATCGGGGCCAACGCTACCATCGTTTGCGGTACCCGGATCGGGGCGTTTGCCTTTATCGGCGCCGGAGCGGTGGTCACCAAAGACGTGCCGCCCTATGCCCTGGTGGTTGGCAACCCCGGCCGGCAGAAAGGCTGGATGAGCGAGCACGGCGAACGCCTTCATTTCGATGAACAGGGCGAAGCGGTGTGCCCGGGAAGCGGCGCGCGGTATCGCCTGGTGCAGGGAAATGTACAAAAACTATAACGATAGAATACCAAATCAAACAATAATCAATACCCACTCGGTTATATTCAATGAAAAGATTTGTACTAATTGGCGCAGGCGGCTATATCGCTCCCCGTCACATGAAAGCCATCAAAGAAACAGGCAACACCCTCGTGGCGGCATTAGACCCCAACGATTCCGTTGGGATGATTGACAGTTATTTCCCCGATTCAGCTTTTTTTACCGAATTCGAACGCTTCGACCGCTATGTCAGCAAATTGAAACGCGAAGGAATACCGACCGACTATGTCAGCGTTTGCTCTCCAAATTACCTGCACGATGCCCACATCCGCTTCGGATTGCGGAACGGCGCCGACGTCATTTGTGAAAAACCCCTGGTACTCAATCCCTGGAACGTAGATGGCCTCCTCGATATCGAAAAAGAGACCGGCCGTAAAGTATATACCATTTTGCAATTACGGCTGCACCCGGCCCTGCTCGAACTCAAACGGCAGGTGCAGGCGGCTGGCCCGGGCAAAATCTTCGACGTCAACCTCACCTATATCACCTCACGGGGCAAGTGGTATTTCGCCAGCTGGAAGGGTGATAAAGAAAAATCCGGGGGAATTGCCACCAACATTGGCATTCACTTCTTTGACATGCTGCACTGGATATTCGGCGAGGTACAGGAGAACCTCGTATACATACAAAACCACGACCGGGCAGCCGGTTATCTGCGCCTCGAAAGAGCGCGGGTCAAGTGGTTTTTGAGCATCAACTACGACAATATTCCCGAACAGGTCAAACACAATGGAACACGCACCTACCGGTCCATCACCGTCGATGGCGAAGAAATAGAATTCAGCAACGGTTTTACAGATTTGCATACCCTGAGTTATCAGGCTATCTTGGAAGGAAAAGGATTCGAATTATGCACTGCCTCCCATGCCGTGGAAATTGCCCATACCATCCGCAATGCAGAACCGCTGGGCCTCGTGGGCGAACACCACCCGCTGGCAGCGCTGCCCCTCAGTCCGCACCCGTTTGAACGGGAATGAACAACATCGAGAAACATACCCGGTGCATACAGGTCGGAAGGGGGCCTGACCGGGGCTCAATCATTGCCAAAGATCAAAACCATTAATTCTTATGGGAAATACCGATTTCAACATCAAGAAGATACTGTTCAAGGGCCTGCGCTACTGGTACCTTTTTCTGCTCATTTTACCCCTGATGATCGCCGGGGCGTATTTCTACCTGGAATACACCATGCCCGTGTACGAGTCGGAGGCCATGATCCTCATCAAAGACGATGAAAACTCCGGGCAACCGAACGAAGAACTGTTCTTCACGGAGTTGGGTTTGGGTAAAAAAAGTAAAACGCTGGAGAACGAGACCTACGTCCTGAAATCCTCTCCGTTGATGATGGATGTGGTCAAAAAACTGGAATTACAATACCAGTATTTTAGCATCGACGGGTTCAAAAAGCGCGACCTGTACAAAAATACGCCGATCCAGGTGGTCGCCTGGCAGCCGGCCAATGAATTTGTCGACCTCTCGGCCGTCGTCACAGATAACGGGCGGGGCGGTTACCAAATGACCATCGACAAGCAGGAGTTTTCCGGTGAATTCGGCAAGGAATTACAATTGCCGATGGGCACGCTGACGCTTTCGCACAAGCCCGGCGAATTTGCGAGCACCCAAATCGGGATATCCATCATGCCCATCAATGAAATGGCCAAAGTCCTGGCCGACGAAATCAAAGTGGAGATCATCGGTGAACTGTCCAGCACCCTGAAATTGTCGATCAAAGACCATTCGCCGGATCGCGCACGCGATATCATCCAGGAATTGATGGCCGTGTACAACGAAAACAGTATTGCCATCAAGAACAAGGCTTACGAAAACACCATCGACATGGTGAATGAGCGCATTCAGCTCATCGCCGAAAGCCTGTCGGAAACCGAACAAAACCTGGAGAACTACCGGCGCAACTTCAATGTGATCGAACTGGGGGCCCAGGGCAATCAAATGCTGACAGAGCTCTCCTCCTACAACAAAGAGGTGTCGGCCGCCGAGGTACAACTCGAGATCCTGAGTACGGTTGAGGATTTTCTGATGAAAAACCGTACGAACTTTGAATTCGTCCCCACCAACCTCAACCTGAACAACCTCACCCTGACCAACCAGTTGGACCGGTTTAATCAGTTGCTGATCACCCGGCTGAAACAACGGGAAGCAATGGGCCCGTCCCACCCCGACCTCGTGCTCACCGAGAAAGAAATCCAGAACCTGCGGCAAACGATTATCGACAATATCCGGAGCATTAAAAACGACTTGCTGATCACGAGCAATGCGGCCAAAGGTTCCAAAAATGCCGTAGAAAGCCGACTGAGCAGCCTGCCGCGCCGCGAACGCGAACAACTCGAAATCGAACGGCAGAAAAACGTCAAAGAAAATCTGTACCTGTATTTGCTGCAAAAACGCGAAGAAGCCGCCGTGTCGCTGGCCGTTACTGCCGCCAAAGGGCGTATCGTAGAACCCGCCGCCGCCAACTACAACCAGATCAGCCCGAAACGCACACAAATGTGGATGATCGCGTTATTCTTGGGCCTGGCGCTGCCCGTCGGCCTTATCCTCTTCCTGGAAAGCCTGAACGACAAGGTGATGAATGAAGACGATATCACCAACAGCACCGCCGTACCCATCGTCGGCATGTTGGGCCTGAGCAAAACGCAGGACAAACTGGTGGTCACCGAAACCAGCCGCACCCCCATCGCTGAAATGTTCCGGCTCCTCCGTGCCAACCTCTCTTATATCTCGCCGACGAGGGAGTTGAAAAGCCTGCTCGTCACCTCCAGTACCTCGGGTGAAGGCAAATCGTTCATCACGCTCAACCTCGGGATGACCCTGGCCCTGTCGGGCAAAAAAGTCTTGATCATCGAACTGGACCTGCGCAAACCCAAGCAGGAAATGTACATGAGCATGGAACCGGCGCAGGAAGGGATTGTTAACTACCTGATCGACAACTCTATTCCGGCGTACCAGATCATCCGCAACTCCGGCCTGCATATCAACCTGGACGTGATCAGCAGCGGCCCCAAACCGCCCAACCCGGGCGAACTGATCATGTCGGCCCGCTTGCGCAAACTGATCGCCGAAATGCATGAACTGTACGATTATATCCTGCTGGATGCCCCGCCCGTCGGGCGTGTGGCCGATGCCCTGGAGATGAAAGACCTGGCCGAAGCCACCATGTACGTCGTGCGGGCTGGCTACACCCTCAAAGGGCAACTGCAAATCGTCGACGATATCTTCCACCGGGAAAAACTCCCCCACCCCTTCATCGTATTCAATGGCGTACCGCTCAACAAACCCGGGTATACCGGCAGCTACAGTTATGGCTATGGCTACGGCTATGGGGAAAGCAACGGCCAGCACAAAGAGCGTAAAAAGAGTTTCAACATGAATTGAAGAACGGATGACAAAGTCACTCAGTGAACGGTCTCTTTCTGCAATCATTTGGGTCCTGCTCGACAAGTTGGGAAGCAGCAGTGTCAATTTTATCGTCACCATCGTCCTGGCCCGGTTGCTGTCGCCCGAAGACTTCGGTCTGGTGGCGATGGTGATGGTATTTTTTGAATTCTCCTCCGTTTTTGTAGAAAGCGGCTTTTCTACAGCCCTGATTCGCGAAAAAACGATTTCAGAGTTAGACAAGTCAACCACCTTTATCTTCAACTTCGTTTCCGCGCTGTTCTTTTACATCGTGTTGTTTTTCTGCGCCCCGGCCATTGCGGCATTTTTCAACCAGTCCATTCTGGTATGGATCGTGCGCATCATGGGGCTCAACCTGATTTTCAATGCTTTTTCGATCATCCAGCGCACCACCCTGATCCAACAGGTTCATTTTAAAACCCAAACCAAGATCCGCTTTCTCACCGTCACCCTGACGGGCATTTGTGCTATCGTGCTGGCTTACAACGGTTTCGGCGTTTGGGCGCTCGTGATCCGGTTTGGTTTGATGGACCTGATGGACAGCGTCCTGCTCACCATTGTGAACCGGTGGCGGCCCCGGACCCAATTCAGCTGGGCCTCTTTCCGGCGGCTGTTTGGCTTCGGTTCTAAAATTCTGGCGGCGGCTATTCTCGACAAATTTTACACCCATATTTATAAGTTGTTGATCGGCAAGTTTTTCCTGGCCGCCACTCTGGGCTTCTATACCCAGGCCAACAATTTTACCAATATGGTGATCAATACCCTGTTCCGGACGATCCAGAATGTGACCTATCCGGTGCTGGCGCAATTACAGGACGAGCATGAGAAACTCAAGGAGGGCTACCGCAAAATCCTGAAACTGAGTTCATTTGTTATCATACCGGCCATGGTGATCCTGGGGGTGATGGCCAAACCCGTCATCCTGGCGCTGGTAGGCGAAAAATGGCTGCCCTCGGTGCCCATGCTCCAATTGCTGTGCATTTCAGGGCTCACGTACCATTTCAGTTCGATCAACCTGAACATGTTGCTGGTACTGGGCCGTTCGGACCTGAGCCTGAGGCTGGAGGTTATCAAAAAAGTAAACATCACGATAGCCATTGTGATCGGTCTGCAATTCGGGATTTACGGACTCATCATTGGGGAGGTGATCACCTCGTATGTCAACCTGTTCATCAACGCTTACTATTCCAAGAAATTCCTGAAATACGCCATCCGGGAGCAAATCCGCGACATACTGCCCACCGTAGGGTTCAGTTTGCTGATCGGCGCAGTGCTGTTGTTCCTGAAAGAGGTGCCGGTCACACCTGGCGTTGTTTTTGTAGTCGCGATCTCGGCTGCCGGTTTTCTCGGCTATCTCGTGCTGCATTTTTTGGCCAAAACCGAAGAAATGCACCTGATCCGCAATATGATCATTCCTAAAACCCGAAAACTGATCCTGAAACAGTAGTAGCAATTACAATACTCTTTTTAATCTGTTTGATGTGATGAAACAATCTCCATTAGTTAGTGTCAGCATGATTGCCTATCACGCGGAATCTTTTATCGCAGAGGCGATAGAAGGCGTGATCAACCAAAAAGTCGATTTCCCCATCGAGTTGGTCATCGGCGATGATTGCTCCAAAGACAATACCCGGCAGATCTGCGAATCCTATGCGGAAAAATACCCCGATATCATCCGCGTGTTGCCGCCCGAGGTCAACCTCGGCATCACGGGGAATACCGCCCGCACCATGGGCCAGTGCCGCGGCAAATACATCGCCGTTTGCGACGGCGATGATGTATGGACCGATCCGCGAAAACTCAAAAAGCAAGTGGAGTTTCTGGAGCAACACCCGGATTACGGTATGTCGTACTCCGATGTGGAAACGGTGTCGGAAACCGGCGAACCGGTTGAGGACCCCGAACATGAGCGCCTGCGACCCTTATATGCCCAGGGCGACGTGTTTTTCAAACTGATCAAAGGTAATTTTATCAACAACTCCACGGTCGTTTACCGGCGCGAATTTCTGGCCGACCATGTTATTTCGCCCGACCGGAGTTACCAGATTCAGGACCATATTCTTTGGATGCATATTTCGACGCGCTCGAAAATCCATTTTTTGAGATCAAAAACCACCAACTACCGCAAGCATTCCCGGGCTCTGACCAGTTATGTACCGGCCTCAAAGATCCGCGGCAACAAACGCATGCTGCACCTTTACCTGTTCAAGGCGGTCGAAGACTTTGACCGTTACAACAGCATGCCGCTCACCGGCCCGGAAAAGGTACTCCTGTTCCGCAAAATGCTCTCGCTCCTGTTCCGGAGCCCCGGCACCCTGCGTATGCGGCTGCGCATTCTGCGTCGGATGCCCAAGTATTTCCCCGGAATGGTCAATTTTATAAAAATTGGCTGGAGCAAGGTCAAAAGCCTGCTGACCATCCCGTTCAAAACTGAACTCGTTCACGTTTCCAAGTAATCGCCAACCATGCACACACCGGAAAATAACAAGATTCGTCCCGCTGCTCAAGCGCCGCTGGTCAGCGTTTGCATGCTGGCGTATAACGTGGAAGCCTTTATCGAGCAAGCGATCGAAGGCGTGTTGCGGCAGCAGATTGATTTTGCCATAGAATTGGTCATCGGTGAAGACTGTTCCACCGACGGCACCCGGGCCATTTGCGCCCGTTATGCCGCAGATCACCCCGGAACCGTGATTCTGCTGCCCGGCGAAATGAACCTCGGCATTGCAGGCAATGCCGCCCGCACCCTTAAACAGTGCCGGGGGAAATATATCGCCATCTGCGACGGCGACGATATTTGGGCCGACCCCAACAAACTCCGCAACCAGGTCGGTTTTTTGGAGCAAAACCCCGGTTACGGCGCGGTGTACACCGATGTGGAGACCATCTCCACGGATGGAGCGGTGATCGACGACCCGGAACACCAACTCATCCGCGAGCAGTATGCCTCGGGTAATATCTTTTTCAAATTGCTCGGCGGCAACTTTGTCAACAATTCCACCGCGGTTTTCCGGCAGGCATTTCTCGACGGATACCAGATCGATTGCGACCGCAATTACTATACGCACGATTATTTGCTGTGGCTACATATTGCCACACAGTCTAAAATACACTTTATCGACGCCAAGACAACCCTATACCGCAAGCATGCCGGCGGGGTAACCAACTCCGTTGCCAAACTTGCCAGCAACAAGCAAAAGTTTCAATACCACCTCTATAAAATTCTATTGAATTTTCACCAATACTATCCGAAACCAATCACATCCCAAGAGCGCATGATGATATTCCAAAAAATGTTGTCGGTCCTGTATCGCAAAGAGAACAATGTACAAATGAAGGCGCGCATGCTGACACTCATGCCCCGGTATTTCCCCGGCGTGTTGGGCATTACCAAAATCGTACTCGGTAAAATTGGGCTCCCGCTGATCCATTCCCTGAACGATAACGTGCTGACAACCAACCTGGAATAGACCTGTTCCAAGGGACCGGCAGAACATCGGACAATTGGCCAGTAGTAGAGGTCATCTCCTGGTGCCTGCCCCACCCGTTCAACAACGGGGTTCACATCAACAAACGAAGGCCTGCCCGCCGGCCGAACAACTCCTTTTTATTCAATCATCTTTCGATCTGTAATACGCATGAAAATACTTATCCTGGCCGGAGGATACGGCTCTCGTCTCAGTGAAGAAACCGGGGTGAGACCCAAACCGATGGTGGAAATCGGAGGCCGCCCTATTTTGTGGCATATCATGAAGATCTACGCGCACTTTGGCTATACCGACTTCATCATCCTGTGCGGGTACAAAGCTTATGTGATCAAGGAATATTTTGCCCAGTATTTCCTCCACCATTCCGATGTGACGTTCGACCTGGCCAACAATAAAATGGAGATCCACAACAACCTGAGCGAACCCTGGAAAGTGACTTTACTCGATACCGGCCTCGACACTATGACCGGCGGGCGGGTGCTGCGCGCCAAACCGTATCTCCAGCCTGGCGAACCCTTTATGCTGACGTACGGCGATGGCGTTTCGAATATCGATATCGGCGCTTTGGTGTCCTTTCACCAGGGCCACGGCAAGGCCATCACGATGACCTCTTCCCAGCCCGAAGGCCGCTTTGGCGCACTGGATATCATCGACGGCGGGCAAGTCAGCAAATTTGTGGAGAAGCCCAAAGGCGAGGGCGGTTGGATCAATGCCGGGTTTTTTGTGTGCGAACACCAGGTGTTCGACTACATCCGCGAGGGCGACGCCACCATCTTCGAACGCTCGCCGCTCGAGCAACTGGCCGCCGACGGCGAGCTGTATACCTACAAACACCATGGTTTCTGGCACCCCATGGATACCCTGCGCGACAAGATAACCCTCGACAAACTCTGGCAACAGGGTGAAGCAAAATGGAAACTCTGGCCATGAATATGCTCGATTCGACCGCTTTCCGCGGCAAAAAAGTGCTCGTCACCGGCCATACCGGGTTCAAAGGCGCCTGGCTCAGTATCTGGCTGGACATGCTCGGCGCCGAACTGGCCGGGGTGGCGCTCGACCCGCAACACCCCCAGGGCGTATTTGCCGGGAGCGGGATCGGCGCCCGCATGCGCGACCACCGCGCCGATATCCGCGATCTGGACAAATTGGCCGCTATTTTTGAAAAAGAACAACCCGAAATCGTCTTTCACCTGGCCGCCCAGCCCCTTGTGCTGGAAAGCTACCGCGACCCGGCAGGCACTTTCGCCGTCAATACGCAAGGCACGGTTCATATCCTGGAAGCCATCCGCCACACACCGTCGGTGCGAGCAGCCGTGCTGATCACCACCGATAAGTGTTACGAAAACCAGGAGTGGGTGCATGGTTACAGAGAAACCGACCCCATGGGCGGCCACGACCCTTACAGCGCCAGCAAAGGCGCCGCCGAACTGGTCATCGCGTCGTACCGGCGGTCGTTTTTTGGCGCAGGCAAAACCGCTGCGATCGCCAGCGCTCGCGCGGGGAATGTCATTGGCGGCGGCGATTGGTCGGACTTCCGCCTGGTGCCCGACCTGATCCGTGCCATCGAAAACGGTCGCACGCTGGAAATCCGGAACCCCGCGGCCGTGCGGCCCTGGCAGCACGTGGTGGAGCCCCTCGGCGGGTATTTATTGCTGGCGCAAAAACTGCTGGAAGCCCCCGCCCAATACGCCGATGCGTGGAACTTTGGCCCGCTGCCGCACAGCGTGCACCCGGTCGGCCAGGTCGTGGAAGCGTTTTTCCAACATTTCCAAAAGCATGCTGGGCCGGCGGCCGCAAGTACCGGCTGGCGCGATGTATCGGACCCCAACCAGCCCCACGAAGCCGGATTGCTCATGCTCGATATCAGCAAAGCCATCCACCGGCTGGGTTGGAAGCCTGTGTTGAACTTTCCAGAAACCGTCGGCTTCACGGCCGATTGGTATGCCCGCTATGCCGGAGCCGATATTTTGGCGCTTTGCCAGCAACAAATCAATCAATACCTGCAATTGTGGATATCACGAAACGAAAACTAGCCGGCGTCTTTGAAATCCAGTTGAAACCCATCCGGGATGAGCGGGGGTTTTTCATGCGCGCCTTCGATGCCGGGCTCTTCCGCGAAGCCGGTCTGGAACGGCCGTGGCAGCAGGAAAACCATTCGCGCAGCGAGCGCAAAGGGATCATCCGCGGTTTGCATTTTCAATTTCCGCCCTTCGCTGAAACCAAATTAGTGCGCTGCATCCGGGGCGCCGTTTGGGATGTTTTCGTAGATTTGAGGCACGACTCCCCCACCTTCGGCCAATGGGATGGCCTTGAACTTTCCGAGGACAACAAAAAAATGGTGTTTATCCCGCGCGGATTTGCCCATGGCTTTTGCACCCTCACGCCGGAAAGCGAAGTCCTCTATAAAGTAGATAATGTGTACAGCCGCGAACACGAAGGCGGTCTGCTGTGGTCCGACCCCGAATTGGCGATCGACTGGCCCGAGCCGGCACCCTTCCTGTCCGAAAAAGATAACCGCAACATGACCCTCGCCGGGTTCAGGCAACAACACGGCGCTTTGGTATTATAACCTGTCCTTCATCCTTCAACCATTGTAAATCGCACGATCAATGAACATCCGCTTGTTTAAACCCTCCGTCGGGGAAGAAGAACTGCAAATGATCCGGGAGGCTTTCGAACGCTCCTGGATCGGACTCGGTCCCATGGTCAACAAATTTGAAGCCGAATGGGAACGATTTACCGGCTGTGAAATGGCCGTGGGCGTCAACTCGGCTACCGCCGCCCTGCACCTGGCCCTGGCTGCTTTCCGGTTTCCCGAGGGCAAAAAAGTACTGGTGCCCTCGCTCACCTTTGCCGCTACGGCTACGGCCGTGCTCTACAACCGGTTGGAACCGGTGTTTGTCGACAGCGACCCAGCCACCCTGGGGATGGATCTGGACGATCTGGAGCGCAAATACGACGCCGACTGCGTGGCAGTGATCCCGGTGCACTACGCCGGCCATCCCGTGGCGATGGAGCGTTTGATGCCCTGGGCCCGCGCGCGCGGCCTGAAAGTGATCGAAGATTGCGCCCACACCGCCGGCGCTGTTTACAAGGGTACCATGCTGGGCCTATGGGGCGATATCGGCTGCTATAGTTTTGAAGAGAAAAAACTGATGACCACGGGCGACGGCGGCATGATGGTGACCAACGACCCCGAATTGTTCAGCGACGTGAAAGCCATGCGCTGGGTGGGTATCGACAAAGACAACTGGAAAACCGCCCAGCAATATACCACCGCCAACCGCGATGCCATGCACTGGTTTTACGAAATTGCCGTGTTGGGGTATAAATACAACATGAACGACCTCGCCGCTTCCATTGGCCTGGCGCAACTGGCCAAATTGCCGGCCATGAGCCGCCGCCGTTCGGAAATCATCCGGAAATACCTCGACGGGTTGCAGGGTGTACCAGGCGTGGAGCCACTCCTGCCGTTCGAACCGGAAAACTACTGCTACCAGATGTTCGGCATCCGCGCCGACCAGCGCGACGAACTGATGATCCACCTCAAAACACAGGGCATCGCCACCGGCTGCCATTATACCCCGTTGAGTATCCAGCCGTTGTTCAAACCCTGGGGCCACACCTGCCCCTATGTGGAGCAGGAATACAACCGCTTCATTACCTTGCCTTTGCACGCTGATCTGACCGACGAAGAAGTAAACTATGTGATTGACGGTATAAAAGTATTCCATGCGCAAACCGTTGCCTGAACTGATTATCTGGGGCGGCACCGGCAACTTCAAAGTGCTGTGTGAATTGCTCCGGGAGTCGTACCGGGTTGTCGGCTATTTTGACAACAATCCGGACATTCCGCCAGCCTACGGCGACATCCCGCACCTGGGCAACCGGGCGGCATTTGCCGATTGGCTGCGGGCATACGATGGCATGGAAAAACCAGCGTTTATCGTGAGTATCGGCCCCGGCCATGGCCAGGTGCGGCTCGATATGCACGATGAACTGGCCGCGTTAGGGCTTCAACCCGTCACGGCCATTCACCGCACGGCCTTTGTGGCCGACAATGCCCGGATCGGCGCCGGCAGCCAGGTATATGCCAACGCCGCCGTATGCGTGGATGCCCAAATCGGCCGGGCCTGTATCATCAACACCAGCGCTTCGGTCGACCACGAATGCGTGCTCGACGACGGTGCCACCATAGGCCCGGGCGCCACCCTGGCCGGGCTGGTACAGGTGGGGAAAAACGCGGATATCTATACCGGCGCCACTGTCCTGCCGCGCATCCGGATCGGCGCCGGAGCGGTGGTGGGCGCCGGGGCGGTCGTACTCCGCGATGTGCCCGACGGCGCCGTGGTGGTCGGCAACCCGGCCCGGATACTGAAAATGAAACAATTGCAAGAAATATCCAGATGAAGTGTTTGTTACTCGCTCCGCTGCGCTACCCGTTTATTAATTCGATTGTCTCCGGCCTGGAGGCACAGGGCATGGAATTGCTGGCCCTGGACTACCAGGATTTTTTTCCGGCGCGCACCAACCGCTGGTACAACAACTACACGGCGCTGCCCAAAAAAATCCGGAACATTTGGGAAGAGCCGTATGTCAAAAAAGCCAACACCGAATACCGGAAAGCCTTTGAATCGTTTCAACCCGACCTGGTTTTTATTTACAACAACCAGCTGGTGCTGCCGGAGTTGCTGGAGGTCTTCCAGAAAAAAGCGCGCATTGCGTTTATGCTGGGCGACAACCCGTTGTATACCCCGACCAGCATCTACAACCTGCATATCCTGTTCCAGGCCGACTATGTGATCAGCCCCGACACCATGTGGCGCGATCAGCTGACCCGCCTGGGCGTGCGCAATGTGGTGTTCGATTGTTTCGGTATCAACAGTGCGATCTACTACCCCAAAGTGGCCACCCCGGAAGAAAGAGGGGCCTACCAGTCGGACTTCATTTACGTCGGCAGCGCCAGCAAGACCAATTGGGGCTACAAACGGGTGCTGTTTCTCGACCTGTTTAAAAACCTCGACCTGCGCGCTTACATCAGCGGCGACGGGATGGACCGCTGGCTTGATCTGTTTCCCGGGGTGCGGCCGAAGATCATCCCGCACGACCGTTTCGATTCAGTATTCAATAATACGGTGTACAACTGCAGCAAAATAGCCCCCGTGGAGCAGGTTCCTTCGCTGTTCAATGGAATACACGTGCGGGTATTCGATATCCTTGGCGCCGGCATCCTGCCACTGTGTGAATACAGCGCCGATCTGGTCACGATGTTTGAGGGAATGGACATTCCGGTTATAAAAAATTACACAGAAGCCGAGGAAATGGCCCGGTTTTGGTTAGAGAACGAATCGAAAAGAATTGCATGCGTTCAGGCCATGCGCAACCATGTGTTGGAGCATTATGCCCCGTCGCTGGTGATCCAACGGATGGTCGAACAGGTGTTTAAATAAGAGCTTGTTGTGTTGGAAGGCTTTGGGTGGAAAAATTGCCATTTTTTTGGCTGGCAAGACAAATTTTGTACTCAAAATTGGCCATATTCGGCGAAAAATTTAACGCTGCCAGCGGGGAAAAGGACTTTTTACCCACAAAACCCCGACCGCAACAAGTCTAAAGAAAAACGAATGATTTTAATCCCTCTCGCGCGGCAAATGCAACCACCAACCGATTTTAGATCATGCTCGACAAGCGGCTCATAGCATTTTTTCTGGTGCTCGGCGCAACCATACTGGCCACGTATTATTTGCCGGAGGTGGCCAAGACGGGATTTTATATCCTGTTGCTGATCGCCTACTTCCGCTCGAAGAATGAAGCCATGTGGCTGACGCTCTTTCTGGTCATATCCGACGGCTTTTGGGGCTATTTCAACAACTACGAGGTGGTATTGTCGGTAATACCCGGCTTGCCACCCATCGAGATCGGGCATTTTTACGTGGCCCTCAGCGTAATAAAAGCGCACCGGGTGAAAGAACGGCAACCGCTGTTTTTCGACACCTATATCAAGGTGATAGTTGTTTACATTTTATTTTTGGTCGCCCAGGGGTATTTGCTGGGGCTGTCGCCAGAGTTGAACGTTCAGTTCAGGATGGTGAAGTTCATTTTTCCCCTGATGATGTTTTATTCGATTCCGAGGCTGTTTCAAAAAGAGGAGGATTACCGGGAGTGCTTTTACTACTTTTTTCCGTTGGCCTTTTTTGCCCTGTTTGCCCAGATCTTTACGATTACAACGGGCATGACGCCATCCCAGTTTCTGGGGGTACACAAGGATTTCTGGTTTACGGTGGATGTGCACCACGGCAAAACATACCGCGGTTTTTACAGCACGCGGATGGTGATGCTTTCGTTCTTTGGCGCGCTGTTTTACCTGGCCAACAAGGCAAAAACCTTCAACCCGAACTATTTGTTCGCTGTGGTGGCGGCCGATTTCATGTCGGCATTTCTCTCTGCCACCCGCGGCTGGTTGCTGGGCATGTCGTTTGCGCTGATCTGTTTCACCCTTTTTATCGCGAAAGTGAGCGCCCGACGCGTGTTGAGTGTGGCCCTGACCCTGATCATCCTGATTGGAGGGCTGCTCTCCGTCCCGGTGATCGGCACCCAGTTTACCAACGCCTTCAAGCGTATGACCACACTGGAAGCATTGGCAGGAGGCGATCTGACGGCGGGACATACCTTGGAGCGGCTCGACAAACGCAGCCCGCGCGTGATGAACAAGTGGAGTGAAACGCCACTCACCGGTTGGGGGTTCTCCGATACCTTTTTCAAATACGCCGACTTTCACGTCGGAAACCAAACCATTCTATTGCACTCCGGCATTCTGGGTGCGATACTAATGGGCATGTTTTTTGTTTATTATCACTTTACCCTTTATCGCCAAAGCTCGCTTCTACCCCGAGGGCATCCCCTGAAAGGTGCACTACTCGTTTTTGTCGTCTTTTTTCCGGGATGGTTTATGATCCATTCGTCTTCCGGTCAGGCCTTTAGCTTTTATCAGGACCCCGGCGGCGGAATACACCTCGGTTTATACTTCTGTTTTGGGGCTGTCGTGTACCGGCACACCCTGAAGCGAAAAAAATCCAATACCCATGCTCCCCCCCCGGAGGCAACGGTAGAAGAACGCACGGTGCATTAACCTGAATCACCCGACCTGTTCAAACGCTCCCTTCGGCTTTTATCCTTTCATTGGAGACGCTTGTCTCCGGGGCATTTCTTTGATTGAAGTAGCGCCATACAAATGAATAAACAACACTACACACCTGTCCATTACGTCGTATGGCGATCGGAGGCCGGTGGCGCCGAGCTATCCGTCCGGCACTACATCGACCGGTTCAGCCGTTCGCGGACGGTTCACGTGTTTAGCCTGCGCGCGTCCGAAAATGAGATTTACGACGGGTCGAAGATCCAATTCGACCACGGGGCCGACAGCGACTGGGCATGTTACCGCAAGTACTTCCGCTATTGCCGCCAGCACCGGGGCGATGTGTTCCACCTGATGAGTACGGGCCCGGTCATTTTGCTGCTGACACTACTGGCCGGCGTTCGCAAACCGCTTTACCATATTCACGGTACGATCTACTGGAAAAAACCGATCAAAAAACTTTACCTCAAAACCGCATGGTGGCTGGCGTCGTGGTTCAAACCGGTGTTTGTGGCCAACTCGAAACACAGCGCGGCGATCTTCCGGCGCGACGTATTGCCCGTGCATCCGAAAATCATCTACAACGGCTTCGACCTGCGGCAATTCCTGGAAAAAAGGACACAACGCACGGTCTTGCGCCGGATGGCCTACATCGGCCGGCTTCAACCCGGCAAAAACACCGACCTGGTGCTTCGCCTGTTCCTCGAAGTAGCCGGCGATCACCCCGAACTGGAACTCCACTTTGCCGGCGACGGCGCCTTACGCCCTGCCCTGGAAGCGCAGGCGAAGGCAAGCCCGTACAACAACCGGGTTTTCTTTCGCGGCTGGATAGAAGATGTTGCGGCTTTTTACGGCAGCGTCGACCTGTTTCTGTTTCTGAGCGCTTACGAATCATTCGGCAATGTACTGTCGGAAGCCCTGCTCACCGGCTTGCCGATCCTGACCAGTAATATTCCCGTTTTTGAAGAAATCCATGGCGGCGAGCGCGCCTTTTCCCTGGGCGATCCTGCCAACTACCCCGAATTGAAAGCCAATTTTTTAAAAGCCATTGCCGACTACCGCGATCTGGCCCACCGTGCCTATGTGCTCAGCGACCGGATCAAAGAAACCTTTGATATCGAACATCACCTGGCTGAAATTGAACATATTTATGAGCAAACTGAGTCCACCGGTCATTTATTACCACTCCGTAGCGCCGACGCTCTTTGATAACTGGGTACAGCAATTCCTGACCCTGCCGATGGAGCAGTTCGAAGATCAGTTGGACTACCTGAGGTCCAATGAATTCCGCGCGGTTTTCTTTGACGAATGGCTCGCTTTTCGCAAGGGCGTAAAATCGGTCAGCGGCAAGGAAATCTGCATTGCCTTCGACGACGGCTTGCTCGACAACTGGGTATATGCCTACCCCGTTGCGAAAAAATACGGCATGCGGTTCACGCTCTTCGTGTCGCCCGAGTGCGTCGATCCCCGCGACATCATTCGCCCCACGCTGGAAGATGTCTGGCAGGGCCGCTACCGCATGTCCGAGCTGGATGGTCTGGGTTATCTCTCCTGGCCCGAATTGCAGCGCATGCAGGCATCGGGGATAGTCGACATCCAGTCGCACACCATGACCCATGCCAAATACACGGTTTCTTCAAAGATCACCGGTTTTTACTACGGCGGCTTCAAGGGGCTGCATCCGATCCTGAACGCACACCCGGAGCTCCGGTCCAATTATATGAACGATCCCGGCTTTGAGCAGCGGCTCCCGCTTGGCACGCCGTTGTTCGAAGAGAAATCGGCTGTCGTCGCCCGCAAGCACACGATCAACCCCGCTTTTTGGGAAGATGCCGCCGCGTTGGCAGCGAAGTTTGATCTCACCGTACCCGAGCACCGCCCCCCCTATGAAGCCGAAGTGCGCCACCTGCAGCAGCGCTACGAGCGCTCGGGCACCCTGGTGGCGGCTGTCGAAACGGAGGCCGATTACCAGGCCCGGCTGGCCTACGAAATCGTCGATTCCAAGGCAATCCTGGAGGCAAAACTCGGCAAGCCGGTACAATTTCTTTGCTGGCCACACGGCGACAACACCCCCGAAGCGCATGCGCTGGCCAAAGCCACCGGTTACCTGGCCACTACCGCCGGTAAATTGGTACGCGAGGCCAACCAGGTCGACCGCATCCCCCGGATCGGAACCTCCTGGAATCTCGGGCACTGGCTCAACCGGCAGAAGTTCCACTATAAAATTTCCAGTCACTACCACAAACAGCCGTATTACACCCTTTGGCTGGCCAATGAATACAAAAACAAAATCTTGAAACGCAGCTAATGTTTTTCCACCTTGAATATCGGTTCTCCGGCGCTGCCGGCCCGGTCGGCGTACAGGTACTCGATCAGCCAGCGCTACCGGTGTACACAGCGAATACGCTGTATGTGCACCCCGGACGGCAACGGCTTGAAACAGTCGGTACCCCCGGAGGACAGTTGCTGCTGTTGGGCGATCCGGTGTTCCGGCCGGGTGAAACACTGGGCGGTGAGATCTGTCCGCTGCCGGGAAAAATCGCCGAAGCGGTATTGTTCGAGCGGGTACGCGGGCATTATTACTGGTTCCTGATCCATCCGCAGGGTATTTGTTGCGGCGCTTCGTTTGGCGCCATCTTCCCGGTGTACTACCACACCGATTCGGATGGCATCCTGTTGAGTTCGTCGTCGTTTGCCCTGGCGGAAAATACGAATGCCCCCGGCCATAACCGCCGCAACCTGCTCGAACGCCTGCTGTTCCATTATCCTTTTTTTCCAAACACCTGGTGGACGGGTATCCGGCTGCTCGACGCACACCGGTATTTACGCCTGAACAACCAAGGCGCCAGGGTCGACGGACATTTTGACCTCAGCGGGTATTTCGGCTCGGGTGAAAAATCGTCGCGCGGAGACCTCGATCTACTGACCGGCCTGTTTGCGGAGGAGTCCGGTTTGTTCTTCCCCGATGCCCGTTTCGGCATTTCATTTACCGGCGGTTTCGACGGCCGCACCCTCGTGGCCGCAGCGCGGCACGCGGGGCACAGTGGCTTTCTGACCTATAGCTTCGGTCGCTCCGGCGCCTCGGACGTGACCTTTCCGGCCGTCCAAACCAAACGGTTGGGTATTCCGTACCTACCGATCCTGCTCGACCAGGATTACCTGAAAAACCACGCACTCGAATCGGCCCTCGCCTTCATGCGGCTGACGGAGTACAACGGCAATTTCGGTCGGCCCCACTACCACTATGCCACCAAAAAGCTGGCGCAAGACGTGGATTTCCTCATCACAGGCAACTTCGGCAGCGAGATGTTCCGGGCCCTTCATCAACCCGGCGTCATGATGACCGAAAACCTGATCGGCTTCTTTTCGGCTACCGACAACCGCTGGAAAGACAACCTGTGCCGCGCCGCCCAAGCCTGGGGCAAAGAAACGTTCCAGACTGAGTTGGACGAACTGATCGCCGATCTGGAAGCGTATCGCGCGCCAATGGCCGGATGGGACTTAAATCATCAATTCTACTATTTCGTGGTCAGTGAAATATTCCGGAAGTATTTCGGCCCGGAGTTGATCATGCAAAGCCATTATCTCAACAACCGCACCCCATTTCTGTCGCTCCGGTTTTTCCGCGCCCTGAACGATACCATCTGGTCGGGCGTGCACTCCCGGTTGTTTGAAAAACAAAAAAACAAGCGCCTGAAAGGGCAGGTGTTCTATTCGGCCTTTCTGCGCCGCACCGATCCGCAACTCTACCGGCAAAATACCAGCAAAGGCTACAGCCCTGCCGACGTGCTCGAAGCCTGGCGTTGGCCCTTGCTGGCGGGCAAAGTAGCCCTCCGGAAATACCTGCAAAAACCGGAAGACGACTCGAATTCCGAAAACGCCTATTTACTGGAATGCCGTACGCCCATCATCGACTGGATCAAAAACCAGGCAGACGGGCATACCGATGGAATCGTGGGGCAGTTGCTCCACACTACCGATACCGGAGATTTTGAAGAGACGATAAAACGCTGCTCCATCTCAGCCGGATGGGTAGCAGCGGCCAGGGCCAGCGTGGAAACATAAAAGCACCTGTTTGAATTCGCATACCTGCTTTAATCGTGTTCCAGGCCTTCTGGTCATTTCTTCACACAAAAAATATGGAAACACTTATTGATTTCTCTTTACTCGACCAATCGTTTTGGGATGCTTACCTCGACCTCTGGCAAAACAGTCTGTACCAATCGCCCTTCCAGGCGCCGCTGTTTCTTCAGTTTCTGGCCACCCTGGCCGGCGGTCAATTGGCTGTATTCAAGGGTTTTCGCAATGGAAAATTGATTGGCGCGACCTTTTTCTACAAACGGAGTGGCGTATACCATTTCCTGAGCGACATGAAGACGGATCACAACTACTTTATCCTGCACAAAGACGCTACACACGACGAGACGAAACAGTATTTCAGACAACTGATCCAGGAAATGGAGCGGCGGAAATGGACCACGCGGCTTAACAATCAGCCTTCCTGGGCTTCGTACATGACCGATTTTTATTCCGCGCTGTCGGAAAGCAATCTGTACTGGAAAATATCAAAATACAACCCGTGTCTGGTGCTGGAGGCCGAAACGCCCGAGGCCCTGGCACAGGCCACGAACAAGCAAAAATTGCGGCAGAAACTGTACCGGCTCCGGGATATGGGCGAGGTAACCTTTGAGGCCTTTGAAGGCGACGAAGATCTGGACCACTGGCTGGAGGAATTCTACCAGAACCACATCAAGCGCTGGAAAGATACCCCGACGCCATCGCATTTCTGGAACATGAACACCCGGGCTTTTTACAAGTCCTGCCTGCAATCCTGGATCGATACCCGCATTGCCGTGCGTTTTTCGATCCGGCTCAACGACAAGCGAATTGCCTTCGTAACGGCGCTCCTCGAAAACGGATACCTGGTGCACCATACCACCACTTTTGACCCCGATTACGAAAAGCAAAGCCCCGGGCTGATCATCATCAACCTGATCGGCAAATGGATGGCCGAACGGGGCATGACGAAAATGGAATTCGGGGATGGCGGCGAGGCATACAAGTACCAGTTTACCAAAAACGAGTTTCCGTTGCAAAACATCTTCATTGCCAGCAAACTCAACCTGCCGTTCATCCTGAAAACCACGCTCATCAATTCCGTAAAGGAAAACCCGGGCATCCACACCTTTTATACCGCCAAAATTCGACCGGTCTTGTTGCGGTCGAAAGTGCTGAAGAAAATGATCACCTAACTATCAACGCATGAGAAAGCCAAATACCGTCGTACTCACCACCCGCCCGAAGCTCGATCAGGCGTTTTGGGATCAATATGCTCAATTGTGGAAGCACAGCATGGGCCGGTCGCCCTTTCAATCGCCGCACGTCTTGCAGTATTACACTCAGCGGGCCGGCAATTCGATCGCCGTTTTCCAGTATATGCTGCAAGGCGAATGGGTAGCATCTGCGTTTTTTAAACGGGACAATGGCGTGTACACCTTTCTCAGCGATTACAAAACTGACCACAACTTCTTTGTGCTGCATCACCGCTGCACCGAAACGGATATCCGGAACATTTTCGATCAGTTTCTCGCCGAAGTAAAGAAAAAGAAATGGGCCCTCATGCTCAACCACCAACCGGCTTGGGCGCCTTACATGGACCAGTTTATTGCCGCCGGAAAAGCGAGCGGCCTGTATTGGCAAAACATCAAATACTCGGTATGTCCCATCGCCCAGGCTGAAACGCCGGAGGCTCTTTTCAAGCGGATCAACGGCTCCCGGGAACTCCGCTACCGGGTCAATAAACTGAAAAACCAGGAAAACGCCGAATTTGAAGTACTCACCGACGGCACCGATATCGACCTGTGGGCCGATGAGTTTTGCCAATCGCACGTGCTGCGCTGGGATAACACCTCCACCCCTTCGGCCTACCGCGACCCGGCGCGCCGGCAGTTCCTCAAAGACTGCCTCCACGCCTGGAACGCCGACGGCATCCTGCGGCGCTTTTCGGTAAAAGTGAGCTCCGGCCGGGTCGGCTTCGTGGTCGGCTTGCTGGAGGAAAATTCGCTGGTGCACCATTCGACCACCTTTCACCCCGATTACTGGAAATACAGTCCCGGCAAGGCACTGATCCATTTTATGGTCGAGTGGATGGTAAAACAAAACCTGCGGGTGCTCGATTTCGGCGACGGCGACGAGCCCTACAAATACACGGTGGCCGATCAGGAGCACGCTCTGCACCGGATTTTTATTTCCAACCCGCTGAACCTGCCTTTTATTTTAAAAACACAGGCGATAAAAGTCGTTCGGGATAATCCCAGGATTTACGATTTCTACCGCGATAAGATCAAACGGCTCACCCAACGCGTACAGATATGACAAAGTTAAAATTAGCCATCCTGAAAAATGAGGTGGTGGAAGACCACCTGCTTTGGCTCCAGGCCTGCCAGGAAATGAAGGATCAGATAGAGTACGAAGTGATCGATCTGACCCGGTCCGATTGGTTGGAACGCGTCAAACGCAAGCGTTTCGATGGCTTGCTGGCGTCTCCGCCAGGCTGGACGACCCCATTCAAAACGCTGTTCGACGAGCGGATCATGATCCTGCACTCGGCAACCAATATCCCGATCTATCCGTCGGTGGAAGAGATACTGATTTACGAAAACAAAAAATATTTGTCATACTGGCTGGCGGCGAACGAAATCCCCCATCCCAAAACCTGGGTGTTTTACTACGAAGACGAAGCGCAGGACTTTGTCGAAAAAACCACGCTGCCCCTCGTCGGCAAAACCAGCATTGGCGGCTCCGGAAGCGGTGTGCATATCCTGAAAACCCGCCGTGAAGCGCAAGAATACATTCGGAATATCTTTTCAGGCAAAGGCGCTACCCTGCAAGTTGGGCCGCAGTGGCGCAAAAAGGGGTTTGCCGGCCGCGTGATCAAAAAACTGTTGCACCCACAGGAGTTTAAGGCCAAACTGCAACTGTATAAACACCTGCGCAACGAGGTCCAAAAGGATTTTGTCATCCTGCAGGAATACATCCCGCATACCTACGAATGGCGTTGCGTCCGGATCGGCGACTCTTATTTCGCGCATAAAAAATTGAAAAAAGGCGAAATGGCAAGTGGTAGCCTGCTAAAAGGCTATGAAAACCCACCCTTTCAACTGCTTGATTTTGTGAAAAAGGCCACCGATTGCCGGCATTTTCTATCCCAATCGGTCGATATTTTCGAATCCGGCGACGGCCGCTACCTGGTCAACGAAATGCAGTGCATCTTCGGACAGTCCGACCCGTACCAAATGCTGGTCAATGGCCAACCCGGCCGGTACCGCCTGATCGACGGGCAATGGACCTTCGAACCCGGCGACTTCAACCGGATCGAATCCTTCCTGCTGCGACTCGAGCACTTCATTCAAATTTTGCACGAAAAACAACTCGAAATACACGCGTGAAAATTCTATTCGTCTTTAGCGGCAACTCCAAACAGTTTCCGATTTCGCCCTTTACCAAGGCGCAGGCCGACTCGCTCCGCGACCGGGGGATAGCCGTCGACTATTTCCCGATCATGGGCAAAGGCAGCCTCAACTACCTCAAAAACGTGAGGCCCCTGCGCCGGTACCTGAAGGAAAATCATTACGACCTCATCCATGCGCATTATTCGCTGTGCGGTTGGGTGGCCGTGCTGGCCGCCATGGGTAAAATACCGGTGGTGCTGTCTCTGATGGGCGACGACGCACAGGGCACATTCACGGGCAAAAACAAAGTGGATTTTAAAAGCCGGTATCTCATCCAGCTCACCCGGATGATCCAGCCTTTTGTCGGCGCCGTCATTTTCAAATCGCCGAACCTGGAAAAGGCCGTCTGGCGAAAAAAGATCGCCTACCACATCCCGAACGGTGTCCGGCTCGACCAGTTTCAGATCTACGAAGGCGGTTGCCGCGCCGAACTTGGTCTGGCAGCCGACAAAAGGTATATCCTGTTCCTCGGAAACCCGTCCGACCCCAATAAAAACATAGCCCTGGTGCAAGCGGCGGCACAGTTCTTGAAACGGCCCGACGTAGCATTGCTCAACCCCTACCCGGTATCGCATGACCAGGTGGTAAAATACCTCAATTCCGTTGATGTGTTTGTGCTGTGCTCCTTTGGCGAAGGCTCGCCCAACGTGGTGAAGGAAGCGATGAGTTGCAACTGCCCCATGGTGGTCACGCCGGCCGGCGACGCCGAATGGGTAGTCGGCCAGACGCCCGGATGCTTCGTCGGCACCTATGAACCCGCCGAGTTCGCCGCGCAACTGGCCCGGGCGCTGGACTTCGCCGCTGGCACCGGCCGCACACCGGGCCGGGAGCGGGTGCTCCAACTGGGTTTGGACGCGGAAGCCGTTGCCGAAAAAATCGAAACGGTATACCGCAACGTTCTGGGCCTCAGTACAGCGGCTCCGAAACAAAATTTTATCAAGCAAGAAGTTTATTGACCTTAAACCATATGTGCGGAATAGCAGGAATTATACATCTCAACGGCACACCCGTCCCGGAGCCGCAATTACTGGCCATGATGAAGGCCATGAAACACCGCGGCCCCAACGACGAAGGCCTTTTCGCTGAAAATGGTCTTGGGCTCGGCTTTGTGCGCCTGAGTATCCTCGACCTGAGCCCCGCCGGGCACCAGCCCATGTTTTCAGCCGATCAACGGTACGTGCTGATCTTCAACGGCGAAATATATAATTACATCGAGCTCCGGGAGGAGCTGATGGCAAAGGGACATACGTTCCGCACCCAAACCGATTCGGAGGTAATCCTGGCCGCTTATGTAGAATGGGGCGAGAGCATGCTTCACCGGTTCAACGGCATGTGGGCGATGGTGCTCTACGACCGCCGGGAGAGGACCGTGTTTGCCGCGCGCGACCGCTACGGCGTCAAACCGTTTTTTTACAGCATCGACGGTGATCGCATGCTGTTCGGCTCCGATATCCGCTCCATCACAGCCGTGCTGGGCCATAAACCGACACCCGACCGGGAAACCATTTTCAACTTCCTCGCATTCAATCGCTCCGACCAAAACGACAGCACTTTTCTCAAGGAAGTCAAAAAACTCGACCACGGCCATTTTTTCAAAATCAGCCTCCATCCCGGTGCACCGGCGGCGGAAAAAACCTTCCGGCCCCAAAAGTGGTACGATATCCGCAAGGAAATCAAACAACCGTTCCAGAACCCCGAGGAATACCGCGAAATGTTCGCCTCCGCCGTCGGCCTGCGCTTGCGCAGCGATGTGCCCGTGGGCGTTTGCCTGAGCGGGGGGCTCGATTCGTCGAGCATCGTCTCCGTGCTGCTCAACGATTTTTGCAAAAAAGACCTCAACACCTTCTCCGCCGTGTATGGCAGCGGACGAAAAGGCGACGAGTCAAAATTTATCGACCTCTACCGGCCCCAACTCCAAAATATGTACTTCGCCCAGCCGGACGAGCACAGCCTGTTGGCCGACCTCGACGACCTGGCCCGCGCGCAGTACGAACCGGTGCCCAGCACCTCCACCTACGCGCAATACCGCGTGATGAAACTGGCCAAGGAACACGTGGTCGTAACCCTCGACGGACAAGGCGCCGATGAGGCGCTTGCCGGCTACCACTATTTCTTCGGTTTTCACTTCAAAAACCTGTTGCGCAAAGGCCGCTTGATCACGCTCGGGACCGAAATGGGCCATTACTACAACAAGCACCGCTCGTTGTACGGCATCAAAAGCCTGGCGTTTTTTCTGCTGCCCGCGGCGCTGCGCACCCGCGTTCGGGTGATGGAAAAAGGTTATCTCGACCCGGATTTCTTCCAGGCACACGCCTCGGGCAACAACCTGATCACCGGCGAATTGTACGGCTCCAGTTCCCTCCAGGAGGCCCTGATCAACCACTTCGAATACAAACTGGAGCACCTGCTCAAATGGGAAGACCGGAATTCGATGTGGTTCTCTTTGGAAGCGCGGGTGCCGTTTCTGGATTACCGGCTGGTGGAACGCACCCTGACCCTTCCCGATGATTTCATCATCCAGGAAGGTATGACCAAGCACATCCTGCGCGAAGCCATGAAAGGCACCCTGCCGGAGCCGATCCGCATGCGGCGCGACAAGGTCGGGTTCGAAACACCGGAAGATGAGTGGTTCCGCACCCCCGTCTTTCAGCGCTATATCACCGACCTTATTTCGAGCGAGCCGTTCACGACCCGCGGCGTCATGGATACGCAAAAGGTCCGGAACCTCTATCAAAAACACCTCAACCGGGAAGGAAACTATTCCAGGGAAATATGGAAATGGATTCACCTGGAAAAATGGTATAACCAATTTATCGATTGAATATGCGACTATTAAGAGATCTGACCTTTAAACTGCTCCGGTATTCCGGGCTGCCGTTTCTGTTTCGGGAGGTCCTGCAACGGAAAAAGGTGACGATCGTGATGTTTCACGATTTGGCGCCCGACGTGGCTGCCAAAACATTTACCTACCTGTCCAGAAAATACAACATCATCGACCTGAACGTATTTCTGGAAGCATGCCGCGCCGGCGACGACAGCACCCTGCCCGAAAAAGCGCTCGTGATCACACTCGACGACGGACACATCCGCAACTATGAATTGTTGCCGGTGATCAAACAAATGAACATACCGATCACGATCTTCCTGTGTGCCGGAATTATCGGCACCAACCGGCATTTCTGGTTCAAGTTCAAACACCCCGACCTCTTCAAACCGGCCCTGAAGCAAATGCCCAACCAGGAGAAACTCGCGTTACTGGCCAAAGCCGGATTCTCCCCCGAGCATGAATTTCCCACCCCCCTGGCGCTGACCAGGCCGCAAATCGAGGAAATGAAAGACCATGTCAATTTCCAGGGGCATACCCTCTTTCATCCCTGCCTGCCCAAGTGCTATGATGAAGAGGCCATGGAAGAGATCTTCCGGTCCAAACAGGTACTGGAACACGATTTCGGGCTCCACATCAATGCTATTGCCTATCCCAATGGCGACTACTCCGACCGCGACATCGAGCTGGTGCGCGAGGCCGGTTACGAATTCGGCATCACGGTGGATTATGGCTTCAATACCATCAAAACCGATCCGCTCCGGCTCAAACGCCTGAGCGTGTACGATACCGACAATATCGACGCCGTGTGCGTAAAAGCAAGCGGGGTTTGGACGATGCTCATGAGCCTGATCGGAAAACGGCGGGAATACGGCTGGATGGAGTCGGTGCAGCGGCAACCCAGCGCAAAAAAAGAAGCGCTCAGCCGGGCGGCCAAATTATGCCTCTTCCCACTCCTCAATGCCAATGATGCGCTGGTCGATGCGCTGGTTGCGGCCATTTCCTGAGGTGCCGCCGCAAGTCAATTTTGAAAAAACCTTTGAACAACAACACGATGCAAATTTTACTTTATACCAAAGTTGAACAATTGGATGCCAGCGGTCACGCGCCGGCCTTGCAACAATTGTTGGATCACACGCCTACCGGCAATTACTTCCAAAGCGCCGACTTCTTTCGTTTCATCGAAACCGTCAATGGGTACAAACCCTTCCTGCTGCTGGCCCTCGGTTCGGAGGACCAGATCCTGGGCTCGCTCATGGGAGTGATCCAGTCGGACGGCGGCGGGCTGAAGTCCTGGTTCTCCCGCCGGATGATCGTTTGGGCGGGTCCTATTGTGCCCGAGAACCCGGCATTTGACAAAACAGAGGTGGCAAAAAAACTACTGCTTGCCTTGAAAAAACACGCTCAGGGCAACGCCATTTTCATCGAATTCCGGAACTTTTTCGATTGCAGTCACCTGCACAGCGCCTTTGAAGCCGCCGGGTTCCGGTTTCGGCCCCACCTCAATTACCTGGTGAAGACCGACGACGACGCGGCAGTGCGCAGCCGGATGAGCAGCAACCGCCGCCGCCAAATTAAAACCAGCCTGGCTGCCGGTGCCACCATCACCGAACCCGAATCGGAGGAAGACGTGCTCCAGTTGTACCGCATCCTGGAAACACTGTACAAAGAGAAGGTCAAAAAACCGCTGCCCGGGCCCGATCTGTTCGTCAACCTGTGGAAATCACCTCAGGCCAAGGTTTTTCTGGTGAAATATGAGGGCAAAGTGGTCGGCGGCAGCATCGGCCCGGTGTACCGCGATAAAGTGCTGTACCAATGGTACGTATGCGGGGAAAACGGAACGGTTTCAGGGGTTCACCCGAGCGTGCTGGCTTCGTGGGCGCCGATCGAGTACGGCGTGAAACATGGATTCCAGCACTTCGATTTCATGGGCGCCGGGCGCCCGGAAGAAGACTACGGCGTACGCGAGTTCAAAGCCCGGTTTGGCGGCGAAGAAGTGTGCTACGGCCGGTATGAAATGGTGCTCAACCGACACCTGTACCAGGTTGGAAAATTGGGATTAAAAGTTTATCAAACCATACGATAATGAGAGTAATATTCGACATTGGACATCCCGCCCACGTGCACCTGTTCAAGCACCTCGCCCGCCTGCTGATGAAAGATGGCAATGAAGTGCTGTTCACCGCACGCGACAAAGAGTTTGAACTCGATTTGTTGAAGGCGGAAGGCTTCCCGTACGTTTGTTTCGGAAAACACTACCGGAGTTTGTACGGAAAGCTCTGGGGTTTGGTCAAATACGACATCCAGATGTTTTTGACCGGATTGCGGTTCAAACCTGACTTGTTTGTCAGCCACGGCACCCCCTATGCGGCGCATGCTGCATTTTTGCTGGGCGCCAAGAACCTGGCTATCGAAGATACGGGGAACATGGAACAAGTGATCCTTTACCGGCCTTTTACCGATGCCATCCTAACGCCTGAGGTATTGCCCAAAGACCTCGGCAAACGGCAAATCCGGTACAACGGCTACCACGAAATCGCCTACCTGCACCCCGAATTTTTTACACCCGACCCCTCCATCCGCTCCTGGCTGGGTGTGAAGGAAGATGAAGAATACGCTATTATCCGCTTTATATCCTGGAATGCCACCCACGATGTAGGGCACAAAGGCATGTCGGGAGAAGACAAGGTCCGGCTGGTGAAAAAACTGTCGGAGCGCATGAAAGTGTTCATCACCTCCGAACGGGGTGTAGCCGACGAATTGAAACCCTACTGTCTTCAAATGCCGCCGGACAAGTTCCACCATGTACTGAACTATGCCCGTATTGTGATCAGCGAAGGCACCACCACAGCCGTGGAAGCGGGCATTTTGGGGACTCCTTGCGTGTATATCAGTACTTTTGTAGATCCCAATTGCCAGGAAATGGAACAGTACGGGCTCATATTCAACACCTCCGAGTCGAATAAAGTGTTTGCCATGGTCGACGAGGTGCTCCGGCAGGATCCCGAAGTGTTCCATGAACGGGGCAAGACCTTTCTCGACACCAAAGTAAATGCCACCCGGTACTACTACGATTTCATCGTCAACCGGTATCAAAAAAACAAAGTACCAATCCAGAATCCATCATGGAAATCAACTTATTAATCACAGGCGGAGCCGGATTTATCGGCTCCAATCTGGTCGAAAAATACCTGCAGGATGAGCGGGTGGGTTTGGTCCGGGTAGTCGACGACCTGTCGAACGGATATTATGAGAATATCGCCGAATTTGAACACCACCCAAAGTTTGAATTTATCAAAGGCGATATCTGTGACTACGCCGTTTGTACCCGGGCCATGCGCGGCATTCACAAAGTGACGCATCAGGCTGCGCTGGGCTCCGTTCCGCGGTCTATTGAAAACCCTGCCCGGACCAATGAGGTGAACGTCGGCGGTACGGTAAATATCCTACACGCCGCCAAAGAGGCCGGTGTCGACCGCGTAGTGTTGGCCTTTTCATCCAGCACCTACGGCGACAGCGCCGAATTGCCCAAAGTGGAGGAGCGTATTGGCCGGCCATTGTCGCCTTATGCCGTCAGCAAATATGCCGCCGAACTCTATGCCGAAGTGTTCGCCCGCACCTACGGGTTGAACTACGTCGGCCTTCGATATTTCAATATTTTCGGCCCCCGCCAGAACGCCGACAATCCATACGCTGCCGTCATACCCATCTTTTGCAAGGCCTTCATCGAAGACCGGCAACCGCAGATCCATGGCGACGGCACTACCAGTCGCGATTTTACCTACGTGGTCAACGCCCTGCATGCCAACGACCTGGCTTTGTTTACCGATAACCGGGAAGCCCTGAATCAGGTGTACAATGTGGCCTGCGGCGAACAGGTTTCGCTCAACGAAATGGTGGACATGCTCCGGCAAATCACGGGTAAACACCTGGAGTCGGTTCATGGCCCGGAGCGTCCCGGCGACGTAAAGCACTCGAAAGCCGACATTTCCAAGATCCGGCGTCAACTGGGTTATGCGCCGCAAGTGCGGATGTTTGAGGGGCTCAAACGGGTGTTTGAATACAACCTGAAGAAATACACGGCAGAGATTGCAAGCAATGCCCACTGATAAAAAGCAAACGAAAATTGAATTATGCGCGACTTTACCGTAAGCATTTACCGGCAATTGCTGGATCAACTTAAAACGGCCGGCTACCGGTTTCAAACGTTTTCCGACTATCTCCATGATCCTGCCGAACGCGTGATCATGCTGCGGCACGATGTGGACGACCGAAAACTCCATTCCCTGGAATTTGCCCGTATCCAGCACGAGAAAGGCATCGCAGGGTCGTATTATTTCCGGATGGTGCCCCAAAGTTACGACGAAGGTGTGATCCGCGAAATCTACGACCTGGGGCACGAAGTCGGCTACCACTACGAAGACATGGACTTTGCCAAAGGCGATCCGGAAAAAGCCATTCAACTGTTTGAGCGCCACTTGGAAAAATTGCGCAAGATCGTTCCGGTAAAAACGATCTGTATGCATGGCAGCCCCCGGTCGAAGTTTGACAACAAAGACGTTTGGAAACGCTTTAACTACCAGGATTATGGTATTATTGGAGAACCGTATTTCGACCTGGACTTTCAAAGCATTTTCTACCTCACCGATACCGGCCGGCGTTGGGACGGGCATGCGGTCAGTGTACGGGATAAAGTGAACAGCCCCTTCAGCCTCCGGTTCCACTCTACGCAGCAGATCATACAATGCGTTCAACAGGGACAATTCCCGGGGAAAGCTATGATCAACTTTCATCCGCAACGCTGGACAGATGATTATTTTCTTTGGCTACGCGAAAAAAACACCCAACACGTAAAAAACACGGCGAAATACTGGTTGATCAAGCTGCGGACATCCCCTGGATTGGGTAAAGTTGCCAATCAGCCTTCCGCAAAGTACTGATTGGCACACTTTTGGCTGAATCCTAAAGAAGAACCGGTTCTTTGCCGGCGCGAAATTCTATTGTTAAACGATTCTATCACTGTAAAAATTTACTAAACCATCATATTCTTATTATCTATTTTTACTATATAAAATTGAATTAATAAACCATTATTTTAAGTCAGTAGGTTGCAAAATAGCCGGAAAACCATGAAATTCGCCTTTGCATAGCATAATCCGTACGTCTGATTTAGTCCATGAGGCCCATCTGACTTTTCTTCTCGCTCATTGTTGCGCACGCCTCCCACCTATTTAATCAAAAGCAACAATGGTGTGTCCCTTCTGGCACTAATCGGCGGAATCCCGTCAGTTCCCCTTCGATTTTTAATCTGCACGCTCCTTCACCATTTTGCCGGACTAACAAAGTCAGGGATGGGCTCCTTCCTGCGTGTATTTTCCCTATTCGCAACAGTGTGCCCAAATTCCAGGCACAGGCAGTCTGATATATTGAGCTGAAGCTGCAGTTTGTTATCGAAACAGCGTGCACCCCGTACGGCAGTATAGCTTTTTATTGTAATAACTATATAATATCATCCAATAAGACTATATGAAAATTATATTTAATCCCCTCCCCCTGTATCATGCTTGAACCCATTTTTACTAATCACATTCACCAAACACTTAAACGATAGCACGACACATGGACATGGTAATTGACCAAATGAGTTTTTCTAAAACATTGTCCCGGGAAGAATGGCAGGGCAAACTCCCTGTTGCGATCGTCCGCCTCATGGACCAGTGCATCAATAGTGATGGGCTGGAGGCGCCTGTGGTTCTGGACACTATTCTGCCGATGCCATCCGGTCAAGCCGATGGCCGGGAGGCAGGAACCCATTGCGTGATCAATCAACACCAGTTGAACGATATCCGCTATGTGAATAAGTTTCTGGAATCCGTCAACCAAAACCTGTCGTATGGCGGCATTTTTATTGGTTGTGTGGAAGTGTCGGCCCGGCGGAAGGAGCGTATCCTGAAGCTGTTTCCCCGCCCGCTGAACAAAATTTATTATGCATTTGACTACTTAGCCAAACGGGTGTGGCCCAAACTGCCGTACCTGAAAAGCGCTTACTTTTTTCTGACCAAAGGCCGGAACCGGGTCATGTCGGAAATGGAAGTATACGGCCGTTTGTATTCCTGCGGTTTCCAGCTGCTCGACGCTGTGGAGGAGGATGGCAAACTGTATTTTGCAGTCGAAAAAACCGGCGAACCCGACTATAATAAGGAGGCCACTTACGGCCCTTTCATCAAATTGCGGCGAGTGGGTAAAAACGGTAAAATTGTGAAGGTGTACAAACTGCGGACGATGTACCCGTACGCCGAGTATGTACAGCAATTCATTTACGAGCGCAACGGCGCAGGAGGAATCGGAACAGGTTCGAAGTTTAATAACGACCCGAGGATCACCACCTTGGGCCGCATTTTCCGCAAGTACTGGATCGACGAATTACCCATGCTTTACAACTTAATTCGGGGGGATTTGAAAATTTTTGGTGTACGTCCGATAAGTAAGCATTACTTTAGCTTGTACCCGGAAGAATTTCAGGAATTCCGCATGAAATTCAAGCCCGGACTCATCCCACCGGTTTACGTCGAAATCCCCAAAAGTCTCGAAGACACGGTTGAAATCGAGCGGCGCTACCTGCTAGCGTATCAACGCCAGCCACTTCGCACCGATATCCGGTATCTTTTCACCGCACTTTATAATATTTTCATCAAACGGGTTCGAAGCTGTTGATTCGAAACGACCGGTTGATCTGCCGAATATCAACTCATATTACATCCGTTTTTAATCCTTATCACGCTTTTTCATCTTGAAACTTTCATGAAGAGCAAACACCTCAACTATGGTAAATTTTCTACTTTCTCGTAGTCAACAAACCGTTGCACCGGCTGAAATAGAAAAAGGAAACTGGAAACTTCCCGACTACCGATTCGGTTCTTACTCTGTTTTTCTGCAAACCTTTTTGGATCACGGGTACAACTTTGTTTTTTTCCCGGAACTCAACCAACCGAAAAAACAAATTGCCCTGCGGCATGATATTGATTTCGATACCAACTTCGCGCTGCAATCAGCCCTCATTGAATCCGAACTGGGCATTAAAGCCACTTATTTCTTTCTCCTTCGCTCCAATTTTTATAACATTTTCTCGCCCGAGGATTTCAAAAATATCCAACTGATCCGCGAAATGGGCCACATGGTGAGCGTCCATTTCGATCCTTCGATCTATGAAGATTTTCACAAAGGATTGCAAAGCGAAGTAAAACTGTTCCGCGAATTCTTCAACCTGGAAGTCGGTATTATCAGCCTGCACCGGCCCAACACCTTCTTCCAGGAATATGATGCGCCCATCTTCGACATCGAGCACACGTACCAGTCCAAGTATTTCCGCGATGTCAAATACTTCTCCGATTCCACCGGCGTATGGCGTTTCGGCCACCCGGTCGACTCACCGGAGTTTGCCCAGCAAAAATCATTGCATGTGCTGATCCACCCGATCTGGTGGATGCTCGACGGGCATACCAACTTCGACAAACTGCGCTTCTACTACTCCCAGCGCGTGAATGCGCTGAAAGCAGAATTTTATAACAACTGCATACCTTTCCGGAAGATTAATGAAAGCGTTTGATGAAATTGCGGTGTTCGGTTGCAAAGCCACTACCCTTTTCCTGCTTGATAATCTGAATATTCCGTATAAGATCCGCCACCTCATCACTATTAGCCCCGAAGCGGGCCAGAAGCACGAGGTGGCGGATTATTTTGACCTGAAAGCTGCTGCCGAAGCCCGTGGAATAACCGTTTATCAAGCCAAATACTATTCCCTCAAACATGAAGCGGATCAAGCCTATATCCAGTCGCTGGGTATCGACCTCGCTTTTGTCATTGGCTGGCAACGACTGATCCCCGAACCGGTGCTCGCAGGGCTTTCCATCGGAGCGTTCGGCATGCACGGCAGTTCAATGAACCTGCCCCTGGGCCGCGGCCGCTCGCCCATGAACTGGTCGATCATCGAAGGCCGGCAAGCCTTTTATACCAACCTGTTCCGGTATGACCCCGGTGTGGACTCGGGCGACATCGTCGATACGTTCAAGTTTCAGATCACTGCCCGGGATACGGCCGAAACCATGCACTTTAAAAACACGCTCGCCATGAAGTACCTCATCGAGCGAAACATCGAACACCTGGTGCATAATGATTTCCGGCTAACCAAACAGGACGGCACCCTGGCACCGACCTATTACCCGAAACGCACCCCGCAGGACAGCCTGATCGATTGGGGCCTCGATGTGACGGCCCTTGAACGTTTTATCCGCGCAGTAACACGCCCTTTCAACGGCGCCTTCACGTTTGTCGGCGACCAAACGATCACCCTATGGGACGCGCAGGTGTTTGACGTGCATGATTTCGGCTATGAAAAGTGGCCCGCCGGCACGGTAGTGGCCGTTTTTGAAAGCGGCAAGTTCCTGGTCAAATGCTTCGGCGGCCTGCTCCTCGTCAATGCTTATGACGCCGGTTTTGCACCGGCACGGGGCATGCAATTTGGAAATAACAATTTGGAAATCAGACAGTTTGAACGGAATCACCAAGGTTTTTTCGATCTCAATCAAGAAAACTGACCCTCCGTTCACACCTGAATTACCCCGGGGTTAAATTTTTCCACCGGTGCATTGTTGGCGGCTTCTATTCCCATGCTGATCCACTGGCGGGTATCCCGGGGGTCGATAATGGCATCCACCCAAAGCCGGGCCGCGGCGTAGTACGGGGTGGTTTGCGTTTCGTAGCGCTGCCGAATGGTTTCGAACAATGCGCGCTCCCCTTCCGGGTCGGGCGCTTGCCCTTTATCTTTGAGGGATTGTACCTGGATTTGGGTCAACACTTTTGCCGCCTGTTCGCCGCCCATCACGGCTATTTTGGCCGAGGGCCAGGCCACAATGAGCCGCGGGTCGTACGCCTTGCCGCACATGGCATAATTGCCGGCGCCGTAGGAGTTGCCGATCACCACGCTGAATTTGGGCACGGTACTGTTGGCCACGGCGTTCACCATCTTAGCCCCGTCCTTGATGATACCGCCTTGTTCGGAGCGCGTGCCGACCATAAAACCCGTCACGTCGTGCAAAAAAACCAGTGGGATTTTCTTTTGGTTGCAATTCAGGATAAACCGGGTAGCCTTGTCGGCCGAATCAGAATAGATCACGCCGCCGAATTGAATTTCCCCCCTGGCATTCTTCACCACCTGACGATTATTGGCCACGATACCCACCGCCCAGCCATCGATGCGCGCATAGGCGCACAGGATCGTTTTACCATAGTGCTCTTTGTATTGGGTCAGATGCCCGCCATCGACCAGCCGGCGCACCAATTCGAGGGTGTCGTAGGGCTTGGCGCCGTTCTCCGGGTAAAGGGCAAATAAATCGTTGTGCGCACCCGCGGGCGATTGAGGCGTGTCGCGGTCAAAACCCGCCGTATCGGAACGCCCCATTTTGTCCATCAAATCCTTAATGGTATCGAGGCAGGTTTTATCGTCGGGCATTTTATAGTCGGTCACGCCGGAGATTTCCGAATGCGTGGCGGCGCCGCCCAAAGTTTCTTTATCGGCTTCCTCGCCGATAGCGGCCTTCACCAGGTAGGGGCCGGCAAGAAAGACCGAACCGGTTCCTTCCACGATCAGGGCTTCGTCGGACATGATGGGCAGGTAAGCGCCGCCGGCCACGCAGCTGCCCATGATCGCGGCAATTTGCGGGATGCCAGCCGAGGAGAGGCGGGCGTTGTTGCGAAAAATACGCCCAAAATGCTCTTTATCCGGAAAAATCTCGTCTTGCATGGGCAAAAACACCCCCGCACTGTCGACCAGGTAAATGATCGGTAGCCGGTTTTCCATGGCGATTTCCTGGGCCCGCAGGTTTTTCTTGCCGGTTACCGGAAACCAGGCGCCTGCCTTTACCGTGGCGTCGTTGGCCACCACGATGCATTGGCGCCCCCGAACATAGCCGATCACCACCACCACACCTCCGGCAGGGCAGCCGCCGTATTCTTCATACATGTCGAAACCGGCAAACGCCCCGATTTCGATTTGCGGCTTACCGGCATCCAGCAAATAGGCGATTCGTTCCCGCGCGCTCATTTTGCCTTCGGCATGTAATTTTTCCAGGCGTTTTTTGCCGCCCCCTTCCTGGATTTTGTCCAGTAGCCGGTTTAGTTTTCCAACAGCCAATTGCATGGCATCCGTGTTCTTCTCCGTTTCGAGGTCGATTGTCTTGATCGTGGGCATAAGAGTAATAATTGGCTTTGACGAAATAAAAGCAGCATGGGTGGCAAAATAACGCAAAATACTAGCCGAACCGGAACATGGTTGGGCCGCTGCAAAATATGCACCCTCTCCCTTCCACGCGTCAGACCTTTGATGGCTGGAATACTGGCACTAATCCAGGTACCGCTTGGTCAGTCCTTGATAAAACTCAATGCGCCGGTCGCGGAAAAACGGCCATATGCGGCGGACATCTTCCGTGCGTCGCTTATCGATCTCCACGACGGTATTCTCTTCGCGGTCGGGGCTGGCCTGGTACAAGATCTCCCCTTGGGGGCCGGCTACAAAACTCTGCCCCCAGAATTGAATACCGCCGGTCACGCCGGTCCAGTCGGGCTCCAGCCCCGTCCGGTTCACCGTTACAACGGGCAAGCCGTTGGCCACGGCGTGCCCGCGCTGGATGGTGAACCAGGCGCCATGCTGGCGTTCCTGTTCAGCCTGCGCGTCGCTGCTTTCCCAACCGATAGCCGTCGGATAGATCAGTATTTCAGCGCCGGCAAGGGCCATCAAACGCGCCGCCTCAGGATACCATTGATCCCAGCAAACCAGCACACCAAGTTTACCCACCGAGGTCTGGATGGGCTGAAAGCCGAGATCGCCGGGGGTGAAATAAAATTTTTCATAGTAAGCCGGGTCGTCCGGGATATGCATTTTGCGGTAAATACCAGCCATGGAACCGTCTTTTTCAAATACCACAGCCGTATTGTGGTACAGACCCGGCGCCCGTTTTTCAAACAACGAGGTCACAAGCACCACCTGGTGTTGGCGTGCCGCCGCGGAAAAAATGGCAGTATCGGGGCCGGGAATAGGCGCAGCCAGATCGAACATTGCCGTATCCTCCGCCTGACAAAAATAGATGCCGCAATGGAGCTCCTGCAACACCACGAGTTGAGCGCCTTTCCGGGCGCACTCGGCGATACCGGCCAATGATGTATCGATATTGCTTTTTTTATCGGCAGAGCAGTTCTGCTGCACGAGGCCTACTTTTAGTATAGTATTCATTTTCAAATTATTATACGACCCCGGCGGGGTATTGCATCGTGACGCAATGCAGGGAACCATGTTGCAAAATTAAGGGTCGGCAATCGATGCCAATAACTTCCCGCGTGGGGAACACCTGTTGAAGCGTCTGCAATGCCCTGGAATCTTGCGGCACCCCGTAAGTGGGCGCCAGCACAGCGCCGTTGATGATCAAAAAATTGGCGTAGGTGGCTGGCAGCCGGTGACCGTCGGGTGCGTAACAGGCCGCCGGCCAGGGCAATGGAACGAGGCGGTACGGCTGCCCGTCAGCCATCCGGAAGGCTTGAAGTTCGCGCTCCATCGCTTGTAACGCGCCAAAATGCTCGTCGGAGGGGTCGTCGCAACGGACGTATGCGATCGTATCAGACGCACAAAACCGTGCCAGGGTATCGATATGCGAATCGGTATCGTCGCCGGCCAGGTAACCATGGTGCAGCCAGAGCACCCGCTGGAGCCCAAAAATTTCGGACAGGCGTGCTTCCGTCCCGGTCTGATCGAGCTGCGGGTTTCGGTTGGGCGAAAGCAGGCATTCGGCCGTAGTGAGCAGCGTCCCTTGGCCGTCGCTCTCGATCCCTCCGCCTTCCAGGACCAAGCCCGGGTAGCGGTGGCCGGCATGCAGCAGGCCGCGATCCCATAAAGCCCGGGTGATGCGGTTGTCGTGGTTGGCGGCAAATTTCAGTCCCCATCCGTTGAACATAAAATCGAGCACCACCGGATGCCCGTTCTCTTCCACTGTGATGCCGCCGTGGTCGCGCGCCCAGGTATCGTTGGTGGGTAATTCAACCAGGATGATATGGTCCATCCGGGCATGTTGCAGCACGCCTCGGATGGCTTCGGCACTCGGACACACGATGAGCACTTTTTCATACTGGCTGATCGCTTCGGCAATACGGATAAAGCACGGCAGCACAGTATCCAGCATGTCGGCCCAATCGGTACCGGCATGCGGGAAGGTCAATTGTACGGCGCTTTGTGGTTCCCATTCGGCGGGGAGGCGGCGCAGAACGGCAGTCTGGTTTTCCATATGGTCGCAAAAGTAGGGGCAAATTCAGACAACAAGGGGCGATTCGCCGGGCTGGTCGAATTAGTACGCGGCAATTTTCCAAAAAGCCTCAACTTTGCCAGCCCCCGCCAAAACAAATTTGCCCCTCGATCGTACTTACACTACCCATACCGGATACCTCAACAAATAACCGTAGGGCCATACCAATACGCTGATATGCAGTTCGTTTTCCCGCTTTTTCTCGCCGCCGCCGCGGCTATCGCCATACCGATCATTATTCACTTGTTTTACTTCCGGCGCTTCAAAAAGGTGTATTTCACCAATGTGCGTTTTTTACAGGAAGTAAAAGATATCACCAGCAACCGTCAACGGCTCCGCAACCTGCTGGTGCTCCTGATGCGCTGCCTGGCCATCATTTTTTTGGTGCTGGCTTTTGCCCAACCCTTCATACCGCGTTCCGGCGCCGTAAAACAGGGTGATAAAGCGGTCAGTGTTTTCGTGGATAACTCGTTCAGTATGGCGGCTTTATCAAAAGACGCCCCGCTGCTCGAACTGGCGAAGCAGCGTGCCCGCGATATCGTAAAAGCCTACGGCCCGGCAGACCGTTTTCAGGTGTTGACCAATGATTTCGAGGGCCGGGATCAACGCCTGGTCGGAAAAGAGGATGCCCTCAATCGCATCGAGGAGATCCGTATCGGCCCCGCCACCCGCGACTTGTCGAAAGTGCTCGTTCGCCAAAAACAATGCCTCAATACCGGGCAGGCCGAAACGCAAATCGCCTTTCTCATCAGCGATTTTCAGGATAATATCAGCGACCTGAAAAATATTACCGATACCACCCTCGAAATCAACCTGGTGCCGATGCACGCCGTGCAGGAGAACAATATTTCGATCGACTCGGCCTGGTTTGAAAGCCCGGTCCAAATCCTGAATCAACCGGCTGCACTGGTGGTAAAAGTCAGTAACCGCGGCGACGAAGTTGCCGACGAGGTCCGGCTCTCGCTGCGACACGACGGCCAAACCAAGCCTGTGGGGGTGTTGCGGATACCCGCTCGCGGCAGCCGGTTAGACACCGTGAATTTTACCATTCTGCACCCCGGCTGGCACGAGGCTAAACTCGCCGTAACCGATTACCCGGTTCAGTTTGACGACGACTACTACCTGTCGTTTTATGTCGCTTCCCGAATCAATGTTTTGTGTATCAATGGCTTGCAGCCAAACAAATTTCTAAACAATGCATTTGCCGGCGCCCGTTATTTTCAACTCGACAATGCCGATGTGCGCGCCCTTGACTATTCCAAATTTCCCAATTACCAACTCATCGTACTCCATGAGCCCAGTCTGATCACCTCAGGGCTGGCGCAGGAATTGAAATCATTTGTACAAAACGGCGGCAATGTGCTCGTGTTCCCGCCACAAAATGCCGACCTGAATACTTACAACGGCTTGTTACAAAATTTTGACGCGGGCCAGCTCGGCCCCTTCGACCCCACCCCGCGACAGGCCAGCCAAATCAATACCGAAGAATTCGTCTTTCACGATGTGTTTTTAAATAAAAGCGCCAACCTGCGCCTGCCAGGCACACAGGGCAATTTCAAAATCGCCCCAAACCGCGGCGAACAGATCCTCACCTACCGCGACGGCACGGCCATGATCGCCAAATTCCCGGCTGGCGAAGGCGCTTTATACTTGTGTGCGGCGCCGCTCGACGAAAAGGTAAACGACCTCGTCCGCAACGGTGAAATTTTTGTGCCCCTGCTGTTTAAATCGGCTATCGCAGGCAGTAAAAGCCGTCAGATCGCCTACACGATCGGAAAGGACGAAGTGCTCGAAGCCAACCACACTGTTTCTGCAGCTGGCGAGATCACCTATACGTTGCAACAAGTGCAGGAATCGGAAACCCCTGGCAACCAAGACAAACAGCAGCAGTCGGATAATGAATTCATTCCGGAACAACGCATCCTGGGCGCGAAGGTGCTCCTGACCCCCGGCCCCCAAATCCGCGACGCCGGCTGGTACCGGCTGAGCTTGCGGTCCGACTCCACCCTGGCCGAATATGCATTCAATTTCGACCGCTGCGAGAGCGACCTGCGGTATAAGACTTCCGATGATCTGGCCCAAGGCCTGGCAGCGAACGTAAAGGTACTGGCCGAAAATGCCGAAGCTAACTTCACCCAGGTCGTCGACGAGCAAAACCAGGGCATTGTGCTCTGGCGATGGTGCATTGTTTTTGCCTTGTTGTTTTTGGCGCTGGAAGTGTTGTTTTTGCGGTTGTGGAAGGCCTGAACAAGGCCGGTGCGGCCCCCCTCTACGTGTGTACATTCAAACCTGATAGCTGGTAACCGCAGGATATCGGGTTAAGAATATTCGTACGACGGCAAAAACAGCGTCGGGCTGCACTCCAATGCCTGGTCCGATAACCGGAGTCGCCGGGGAAACTGAAATCTCAAAATTTATTTTCGGCCGGGCCGCAACCATTGCGTCAAAAGCCCGCGTCAGACGGGGCCTAAAATTTATGTTCACATGACACAACTACTGGCACAGCCCCGATTGAAAGCCTATGAAATTCCGCACAAAGGTTTGCGCAACCTGCTTGCGCAAGTTAGCCTGCGCGCCGGAAACACCGATTTCAGCGACCCGATTCAAGTCGCGCATCTGCACCAACTAGGCCGGCATCTGTTTCATTTGCTGACCGAACACGCCGAGGACGAAAACGAAGTCACCCTCGCCCAACTGGAACAACGCCAACCCGGAGCCGCACAGCACAACACGGCCGAACACGAGATCATTGAAGCACAGCAAAGCCGGCTCGAAGATCTCCTCGAAAGGCTGGTCATGGAAGCCCGTCGCGGTTCGGATGTTACCCAACTCGCCGAGGAATTTTATTTTGAAATCAACCGGTTTCAAAGCGGCTATTTGCTGCACATGTTGGAAGAAGAGGAGGAAACCCAGCGCCTGCTCTGGAATAATTTTACGGATGCCGAGCTCCTGGACATACGGCGTCAAATCATCGCCCGGATATCGCCGGCCGATATACTGCTCTGGTACCAGTACTCCACTCCATATTTGAATCACCACGACCGGGTTCAATGGCTTCGGAGCGCCAAGGCGCAGGCGCCTGCGCCGTTTTTCGGCCAAATCATGGCGGTCCTGCAATCTGCGCTGCCTAATGCCGATTTCCGTCGGCTGGAGCGCGAATTGAGCGGTTTGTAAACCCGGCAGCCGGCATAGCGGATCATGCGAAACGCTGCGGCTCCGCTTCCCGCATCAAGGCGTAAATGGATTCAAATACGTCTTCTGCCTGTGGTTTGCTGAAATAATCGCCGTCTTGGCCGTAAGCCGGGCGGTGCTCTTTCGCGGCAAGGGTCAGCGGAGCCGAATCGAGGAAACGATAACCGCCTTGATGGTTCAGGACCTGCTGCAACATGAATGCGGAGGCGCCGCCCGGAAAATCTTCATCCAGGAAAACCACGCGATTGGTCTTTTGCAACGAGCGCAGGCAAGTTTGTGGGAGGTCGAAAGGCAAAAGTGTTTGCACGTCGATCAGTTCCACCGAAATACCATGTTCAGCCAGCAGATCGCAGGCATCTTCCGCCACGCGAGTACAGGAGCCGTAGGTAATTAGCGTGATATCGGCGCCTTCGCGCAGGATTTCGGGTACGCCAAGCGGCACGGTAAAAGTGGCGATATTGTCGGGCTGCCGCTCTTTGAGCCGGTAACCATTCAGGCATTCCACCACAATCGCGGGGTCGTCGCTCTGGAGCAGAGTATTGTACATGCCTGCGGCCTGGGTCATATTCCGCGGCACGCAGAGGTACATGCCGCGCAAGGAGCCGAGCATCAGGCCCATGGGCGAGCCCGCATGCCATACACCGACTAACCGGTGGCCCCGCGTGCGGATGATCGCCGGGGCGGCCTGCTGGTTGTTGGAACGCCAGCGCAGGGTGCTCAGGTCGTCGGACAACGGCGGCAGGCCGTAAATCAGATAATCGAGGTATTGAATTTCGGCGATCGGGCGCAAGCCACGCATGGCCATACCGATGGCCTGTCCCATGATCGTCCATTCGCGAATACCGGTGTCGAATATCCGTTCGATCCCATGTTTTTGTTGCATCCCGCGCATGCCCTGGTTGACGTCGCCGATATGGCCAACGTCTTCGCCAAAGGCAAAAAGTTCGGGTATTTGTTCAAAATTGGCGTCGAAGCAGGCATTCAATACCTCATAGCCGTCTTTGAGCGGCGATTCCTCGGAATATTCGGCAGGTGTAACCGGAATGTTCAATGCCGATTTGGGGGATGAACTGTGCAGGTATTCGGTGTACCAGCGTTCGCCTTTTTGCTGTTCCTGGTCTATAAAAGCGTTCAGGCTGGCCACAGCCGGGCTGTTTTTTCCTATGAGCGCAAATGCTGCGCGGCGCGCTATTTTGACCAGGGCAAACCGCAGGGCATCGCGTTGCTGATCGAGTTCTGAAATCAGGGCATTCAAGGCCGCTATGTCCGGGTGAGCAGTTTGCGCCGTACGCAAGATGGCAGTCAGGGTCTTGCGATCAGCCGCCACCGCATCGTGGTAGTGCCGGTACGCCCGTTGAGCGGCTTCGGCAACGGTTTGTTTGGCTTCCGCTTTAATATTTTCAATTTCCGTCTCGGTCGCTATGCCCGATTTGATCATCCAGTCGGCCATGCGGCGGTTGCAGTCATACGCTTCTTCCCAGGCCAGGCGCTCCGGTGTTTTATAGCGCCGGTGGTCGCCCGATGTGGAATGCCCGAGTTGCTGGGTCGTCTCCTGGATGTGAAATAGGGCCGGCCGGTGGTGTACGCGCATATTTGCGATTGCATCCTGATACAGGCGGCACAGACCGGGATAATCCCAGGCCTTTCCAATATGGATATCCACGCCGCCTTCACCGTTAAAGCCGCTGAGTATCTCGGAGATACTTTCCTTTGTCGTCTGGTACTTTTGAGGTACAGAGATTCCAAAACCGTCGTCCCAAACTGAAATAGCCAACGGAACCTGCAATACACCGGCGGCGTTGACCGTCTCCCAGAAAGCTCCTTCGGAAGTAGAAGCGTCCCCAATGGTACAAAAGGTAATTTCATTGCCGTTTTCCGACAGGTTTCCACACAAGTGAGGAAGTGCGCGGAATTTTTTGGAGGCCAAAGCCAGCCCCAGCGCGCGCGCCATTTGGCCGGCAGTGGGCGAGACGTCGGAGGTGATGTTGTAGCGGTTTTTCAAATCGAGCCAATTGCCCTCCCCATCGATAAACGGCGTGGCAAAGTGGCAGTTCATCTGGCGGCCGCCGGAAAAAATATCGTTTTCCGGGTCGCCGTATAATTGGCCGAAAAAATCGTCCAGCGTCATGAGGTCGAGGGCCAGCATGAGAGTTTGGTCGCGGTAATAACCCGATCGGAAATCACCCTTTTTCCAGGCTTTCGCCATGGCAACCTGGGCGACCTCCTTGCCGTCGCCGATGATGCCGAAATTAGCCCTACCGGTGAGCACTTCCTTGCGCGCAAGTACACTGGCTTCCCGGCTGATACAGCATATCCGGAAATCGCGCAGAATCTCCTCCTGCTGTGCGGCCTCAGCCGATGTCAATTTTTGAATACTGGAATTGGATCGGGAAGATGTTTTAGTATCAACCATATTGCAATATGTGGTTAGGGCAAATTTTATTGATGCAACAGCGCTTGTCAGGCGCCCGGCGCCAACATTTGTTTGGCCTGGCAGGAAATTCGAAAGATTGACCGCAAAGGTAACACATTTTTCCCGCCATCAGCCAAATTTCCTTTTGTGTTTGAATCGGCAATTAAGGCTTTGGCATCAGCCTGCTGCTGGTCGGACTGGCCGCCGGTCGATCTTTCATCCCAGTGGCCAATTTTGTTTCAATTTTAAAAGGGGGGCTGGTTTTCAGTCAATTTGTCGGGAAAATAATCAAAAGAAATTATTAAATTTTCAAGCCTCGCTTCTCGTCAACGTTTTTTTTGACCTAATTTTGCGCGCTAAATTACCCAACCGATCTTTTCACCACCATAATTGGACCTCTTTTATGACACACGAACCGAAGATAAGGTATAGCGACGAAGAACTGCAGGAATTTAAAGTGCTGATCGATGAAAAACTCGTAAAAGCACAAGAAGAGCTGGACTTCACCCAAAAGCAAATTGATGAATTGAACGAAAACGGGTTCAACCAGCAAGGCGGCGATTGGTACGACGATTCAACGGCCCATACCGATCTGGAGCTCCTGCAGCGGATGGCCGCCCGTCAACAGCGTCATATTCAGGACCTGAAGAACGCCTTGCTGCGTATTCAAAATAAAACGTACGGCATTTGCATTATCACAGGCCAGTTGATCGATAAAAACCGGCTCCGGCTGGTACCGCACGCCACCAAAAGTATCGACGGTAAAAATATCGCCAATTCGAGCAAGGATTTGCCAAGCGATACTGCAGGAAACGAACTCTTTGGAACGCCCGGAGAAGAAAGCAGCCGGCCGGCCTCCAAACCAATTGGCGACAAGGTGCGCCTTCCGATTTCCAAGCGTCCGTCGTCGGGTGGGGAAGATTGGGAAATCGATAATGAATCGATGGAAGATGCTGGCTATAATGCCCGCAAATTTGACGACGACGAAGAGTAAGTTGCGGGAAATAGCAACAACGGAGGATCATGGCAATGCCTCCGCGAAAAAAGGCCGCTGGATTACTCCGGCGGCCCTTTTTTGTAGTCCAAACAGCATTTAAATTCGAATAACCGAACGTACATTTTCGGGAAGCAGCTGGCGCTTGTCCGACGCTCCTTTTTGTTCCTTGGGAATGCGGTCGAGCAACGGACCGATTTCATCAAACCGCAATTTCCCCCGCAAACTGACAAGGGCGAATGTGTTCTCTTCATACACCAACACCACTACTTTGCGCAAGGCATCGCCCCGTTCTTTAGCCCATACATGTACCCGCGTGCCTTTGCTTTTTACGCTAAGCAGTTCTTCCAAATGGCGCTTTTGTGCTTTTTTCTTAAACCGCAACATATCGCCTGTAGTAATAGGGTTGTCTTGATCCTCAAACACCAGCACGCGTGCTTTTCTAACTTTCCGGATCAATTTCCGGTCGCTTTTCTCGCCCAGAAACCATGACCCGGCGTGGATCGCCCAACCCGGTACCGTCACGGAAATGGCGCCGTCAAAATCTTTATACTTCCAGTAAAGCCGCTTGTCCTGGGCGTGCATTTGGAGCCCGAACAGACTCAATATCAGGCAAATCAGGAATGGTTTCATATCAGTTTTTCTTTACTTTTTTAAGATGCTCAACGCCTTGAATATCCAGGCCTTTGGAAAGTTCTGAAATTTTATCCAAATCGATCTGGCCGGTGAGGCTGAGCAATACAAATTCATCGGGCGCCCCCACCAACAGCAACAACTCATTGATAATATTTCCGTTGTCTTTGACCCAAATCCGCACGTTTTCCTTGCCATCGCGCACCGTGAGCAACTCGGCGTATTCTGCAGACGGCACTTTGCTCAAGGCTTCCTTGTAGAGGGTAAGGCCGGTATCAATGCTATCGGCAGTGAGGACCCGAAGACCCGTTAGGCCGCCGACTACCTCCCGAAAGTTTTCCCAGTCTTCATCATCGGTGCTGATTTTGGAAACCAAGTTAAACATTTTGGGGCTGATAAAAACCACCGTAAACCGCTCGTCATCCATATACTGGTTGAAAAAGCGGTTAATAGCGTCATTTTGGCTGAACGCCGTTGCCGCCAGCAACAGGCAAAGCGGCAGCAACAAAATCATTTTTTTCATAGCTTAATTGAATTGTTAAATGGTACAGGTTTGAGTTTATCTGGATAGGGCTCCATTCAACCGTTGATTTCTTTTTTCTTTTTGAGCAATATTTCCACATTATCCATTTCCTGCAATCCTTTTTCAGCCTCTTTCCTGCTCTTGTTAATTTTAGCGGAAACCAGTGCAAGGGCGGCTTTGATCTCTGCTAACGCTTGCTCCGGATCGTCATAAGTATCGGCCGGCTTATCCTCGATCTGATGCACCGGACCCTGAGTCTTCGGCCGGCGTTTAGTTTTTGGCGATGCAGGCGGCATTTGCCGTACTGCCGCGTATACAGAATCAGGCGTTGCTGCGACGGGCGCTGCCGGCAAGGCGGGTTGTGCCGTTGCAGCCACTGGAAGTTGTTGCTCCGGTTGCTTTTTATTCATCCAGAGCCAGGAACCAACGGTCAAAAAAGAAACCACAGCCGCCGCAGCGGCCCAACTTATCCAACGGAACCGGCGACTGGGTGCAACCACTGCCGGCTGCCCGGGCATCTCCACCGAACGATCGGCCTGAAGCGCCCGAAACCATTGCGCTTCCCGGCGAAATTGTTCCGGCACGCGTTCCTGTGCAAAATATGCCTTCAACCGCCGTTCTTCTTCCAGCGTAGTTTCGCCCTCCCAATAGCGGTCGAGCAAATCCTGAACTTCTTTATTTGCTATCATGACGGTCCTTTTAATAGTCCACTGAGGTAATGTGATCGGCAATGGATAATTTTTCGCGCATCCCCTTGCGCGCGCGGTGCAGGGTTACTTTTACCTGCTCCAGCGAAATATTCAGCACCTGGGCAATTTCTTCATACGTGCATTCCTCTATATCACGCAAATGCATCACCAGGCGCTGTTTTTCGGGCAACTCCTGCATTAGCCGTCGAATTTGATCGATCATATCGTTCGACTCTGCGGCGCGCTGGGGGTTGATCGTTTCAGCAGCCTGGTCGACGGCAGTGTCCAGCGGAGCCGTCCGCCGGTTTACTTGCCTGCGAGTTTTATCCACCGAAAGGTTGCGGGTCATGGTTACGCACCAGGCTTCCCAATTCTGAACAGCCGTCCGTTGATCCAGGCCATTTTTCCAGACCCGCTCAAGGATTTCCTGCACCACATCTTCGGCTTCCTGCACACTGCCGGTGATGCGCAGGGCCACCCGGTACAACTTGTGCCGGATGGGGAAAATATGCTGGTGGAATAAGGTCCAGTTCATGGAAGAAACATAGCGCGCCCAGCGGGCGTTTGCAATTCTGGTTGTCCGGGTTTTGGGGCGGCATTTCCAGAAAGACGTTTGAGGGGCAGCAATGTTACAGACCAGTTAAAATATTTTCAGGATTCGTTTGTTGGTGGATTATTCGGTACGAAGAAGCAAAAATATTTGGAAGGCCCCCGCGCGGCTGCTACTTTTGAAAACTTAGAAGTTGTTTGAGTTATTCTTGTCAGGTCAAAAAGGCATTTTTTCAAGCCATACTTCCCCTTTTTCTCAGTCCATAGTTCCCCACTATGAACTTCGAAAAACGGGTTGTCTGCCCTGAAAACCTGCTCTTTTTGCCTCCGACAGAATAACTCAAACAACTTCTTAATTCCAGAGACCTTTGATATCCTTTTTTTAAAACCCTTGGTTATGAAAAAAATTACCCTTTTAGCCGGATTAGCACTGCTCTTTTTTGCCGCTTGTCAGGATAGTAGTTTCGATACCAATCCTGCAAAATACGATGCCGGCACATCGCAGGACCATACTATCGGCGGGCTTAAATTGCTCCTGGCTTCCAATCCGGCGTGGTCATATAAAAATCTTCGCTTGTACCCGGTGGTTGCTGATGCTGGATCGCTTCAAGCCCAAAACGCCTTGCCTGCCGTAAAATCACTGGCTCAAGCCATGAAAATACAAGGATTTCGCATTACCGAACGCAAACGCTTTGGCCGAAGCCCCGACGCCTGGTACAATGCTCTCACCGTGCAGAACAAAAGCCAGGACACCATTTTCCTGATGGCGGGCGATGTGGTAAGGGGCGGCAATCAGGACCGGGTGATCGCGTACGATGATATTGTACTACCCGCCACCATTAAAAATATCGCGGTCTTTTGCGTCGAAGCCGGACGTTCCAGTTATTACGATCCGGAGGCGCCTGTATCAGAGAAAAAATTGGCCGCTTTCCACGGATACTACAATGTAGCCAGTCCGCAGGTACGCAAAGCTGTGTATACCGGGAACCAAAGCGGCGTATGGGATGCCGTAGCCTCTGTGACAGCGGCTAATAAGGCTGAGTCCAGTACCCGCGCTTATGCTGCCCTCGAAACAGAAAACGACCTGAAGGCTAAACGTACCGAATACCTGCGCTTTTTTGATGGCAAGTTCGCGCAGGGGCAGCAAGTAGTTGGCGTGGTTGCCGTATGCGGTGGCACGGTTCTGGGAGTGGATATTTTTGGCCGGCCGGATCTTTTTCGACAGCAATTCAATGGCCTGATGCATGGCTACGCCACGGAGGCAGCCATATCGAATGACACGGCGTCGGCTGCAACTGCAGATGAACTGGCCCGCAGTGCATTCCTTTCGGTGGCCAGATTAGCCGGTCAACATCAAAACGGCAATGAGCAAGCCGGAAAATTCAGCCTCAACGACACATGGCTTCACCTGTACCGGAAGTAAGCCACCACGCATTGGCATCCTGTACCGACGGCAAGAGCACGGGGCCCATAATAAAATCAAAAAATTTGAATGAGCATACACACCCGAATTGGTGTGTTGAATCGGGCAAAGCCCCCGGAACAATATCGAATCGGGTAGGATTGCACGGAACCACCCTGATATTGCCCGCCAACGAGGGGCAGTTCTTATCGGTCACTCCGGTTTATCCCGTCAGAGGTGCAACCGCTCTTTTCTGGACAACAGTTGCTCTTTCGATTCCACCCGGTCGGGGTCGGGCACACAACAATCTACCGGACACACCGCTGCGCATTGCGGTTCTTCGTGAAATCCGACGCATTCGGTGCATTTATCAGGCACAATAAAATAGTAATCGTCGGAAACCGGGGTGTTTCTTTGATGCGAATCGACTACAGTACCGTCTTCCAGCGTGAACTGGCCTTTGATCGTATTGCCGTCGGCAATAGCCCATTCCACGCCGCCTTCATAAATAGCATTGTTCGGGCATTCGGGTTCGCATGCGCCACAATTTATACATTCGTCGGTGATAATAATTGCCATAATGGGTCGAGCGATAAGACCATGGTAACACGTACAAAAGCACTTTGTTTGGCCGGGCTAAGATAGATATTGCGGGGTTCACACAAAAACAAAAGACAAGGGGCAAGAGCAGGAGGGGTGAAACAGGTACCCTTGCTGCCGCTTGCCCCTTGCCAATGTGGCTGGAAGCCATCTCAAAAAATTGCCTTGCCTTCCCTTCTTAAGCCACTTATTTCGACTCCAGAGCCATTGTTAAAATGACTTCTATTGCGTTTTAGGCAATGCCCGCACGAATACATCTATTTTTTCCTTCTCCAGTTGGCGCTTTAATGCATCTGCCTCCCGGCGGGAATTAAATTTATCTACACAAACGGAATGGTAAGGTGAATTAGGGAAGCGAACGACCTGCGTTTCGCGGTGCCCCGATGCGATCAGCGTTTGCACTTGCGTATTGGCCCGGGCCTCTTCGAGAAAAGAGCCTGCAATCACATAATACTGATCCGAGTCGCCGCTGGTAACCGTTACCGGATTCGGCGGAGCCGTGTTGATATTGGTTTTTGCCGGCGCGGGCGCAGTGCTGTTTGGTTGGTTATCTGGACTGGTGCCGGCGGGCGCTGCCTGGCCGTCTATATACACCATAGAGGCCCCCTGTACTCCGGTAAGGATGCGCACTTCGGTACGGCGGTTCCGGGCATGCTCTTGTTCGGTGCAACTGACTCCGTCGCGGCAACGGTTGCGGGGCTCGCTTTCGCCATAGCCCACTGGACGCAAACGCTCCCGGTTGATGCCTTTCATCACCAGGTAATCGACTACGCCATTGGCGCGGCGCTGGCTGAGTTCCTGGTTGTAATTGGCACTGCCCCGGCAGTCGGTATGACTTGCCAGTTCGATCGTGATGGTTGGCTGCTGTTTCATTAGCGAAACCAGCATATCGAGATCTTTCCGGGCATCCGGCCGGAGGGTGGCATCGTTGAAATTGTAGTAAATATTCGGCAGTTCGATAACGGTACCCGGCATCAGGGGCGCTACCGAGAAATTCTGCATCATGATCTGGTTGGGCAGGCTCCAGCCTTGTGTGTCGATATCGGTACTCCCGATCATGCGCCCCGCCTGCAACAGGTCAATTTTGTACTTGGTATTGCGTTCGAGATAGTGGTCAATTTGTCCACTGGCATCGGCTATGACTGTATCGCGGGCACCGGTTGTTTTGTTCGTCAGTACCAACATCGCGCCGGCAAGCGGAGCGTTGGTGACATAGTTGAATACCGATGCATTCCACCGCACTTTTCCGGAGGTGGCTGCCTTTTCAAGGGCGGCCGTCAGTTCGTTTCCGGGTTTGGATATAGTCAGCCGGAGTTGCTTGGTCTGGTACTCTTCCTTTGAAACGATCACTACGTAGTTGCCGGGTTTTACTTCCGTATTAAAAACCCCTTTCTTGTCGGTTGTACCCGCAATACCCTTATCGGGAGGCAAGGCCAGCATCACGTCCTGACCGTTTACTTTTTGGATCGTAATAAGATTGCCGTCTTCATCCCGGCCGATCACCGTGTTGGCGTCGTAGTTGAGCACCCGCACATCGGCATCGCCCAGGGGAGCGCCGCTCAATTTGTCGGTGACCGCAACTTTCAGGTCCAGGTTGCGATCGGGCACGCGTTGGTTTTGCAGGAGATAATCGTCGAGGTTGCCATTTTCCGTATGAAAGCTGAATATATCGTCTCCGCCTTTGGAGGTTTGTCCGTTGGAAGAAAAGTACCCGTTGATTTTGTTCAGGTCGACGATCAGACCAAAATCATCGCCGGAGGTATTGAACGGTTCGCCCATGTTGACCGGCTTGGTCCATTCAGATCCTTCCGGGATCACATAATAGAGGTCGAAACCGCCTTTGCCGTCCATCCCGTCCGAAGCATAGTAGAGGGTGTTATCGGCATGGATAAAGGGAAACGCTTCGTTGCCTTTGGTGTTGACGCCGGCGCCGAGGTTGACGGGTTCGCTCCAAGATTCGCCAACGCGATAGGAGACATAAATATCCATCCCACCGAAACCACCCGGGCGGTTGGAGGCAAAGAACAATTTGTCGCCATCAATGCTGATCGCCGGGTGGCAATCGTCAAATTCGTTGTTGTTGAACGGAAGTGGCAAAGGTTCGCTCCACACATCGCCTTCTTTTTTGGAGGAGTAAATCCGCATTTTCTGGATGTCGTCCTTTGCAATTTTCACCCGGCCGCCGATAATTGCGTTGCGCGAGAAAAAAATCGTTTCCGCCGTACGGTCAAAACAAACGGGGCCTTCGTGGTAAAGCGAAGACAACTCTTTTGCGAACGGCTCAGGCGTGGTCAACGACCCGTCATCGTTTCGGCGCGACCGTAAAATGGACATCGCCGGCAGTTTCAGTTTCTCGTCGGTCCGCTTTTTCAGGCCCGCATTATTGGTAGAAATGAATACGATACCGTCTTCATAAAAAGTCGGGCTGAAATCCAGCCCTTCGGTGTTTACCGCCGCTTCGTTTTTCACATCGACGGTCACCGGCAACGTGCTGCCGGCGTTGGTCTGTGCTATCAACCAGGACGCGGACAGCATAAACGTGATCAGAAATGCTTGCTTAAAGGCATTCATATTTCCTGTAATTGGAAAGGTAAATAGATTAAGTTAAAGGTGGTTTAACATGGGTTCGGAGGCTCCCGGTTTTATCAACGTGTATTTCCACCGGCAAAACACCTCCAAACGAACGCTGAATAGTTGCATTACATGAAGAAACGCGGATTAGACATTTTCTTGCTTACTTTTTTCAAATCGGCCTGGAGCAGGATTTCGATCGAACCGGAGGTATAATCCCTGACATTGGACAAACTGAAATCGTACGCCACACCGACGCCGAATTGCGGATGCGCCTGCCAGAATACGAGTAAGTCCATCGAATCACCAGGGCCGTCGCCGCCAGCGCGGTAGGAAAGGCCTGCGATGATCATCTTTTTAATTTCCAGGTTCACGTTCACATCCACATCGAATGGTGCGTTTTTAACGTACTTCGTCAGCAGTGAAGGCATCAGGTTGATGTCTTCATTCAGCGGCAAAACCGCTCCTGCCATGGCATAAAAATGTTGAACCTCTTTGGCGGATTGAATTCCTGGAGTACTATTAATGCCGATGGAATTGGCATAGATCCGTGGCACGGAAAAGCCGGCATAAAATTTATCGGAGTAGGTAAAATACAAGCCAGCGCCAACATTGCCAAAAATAGAACCTATTTTGTTAATATCCAAAGAGTTGTCACCACCTGGCCCGGAAGGATCGCTGGTTACTGCTTTCGAAAAGTCGAGGCTTAACGACCGGATAGAGCCCATAATACCCGCGCGCAGCGAGATATTATCGTCAGGGATCAGGTCGTAGGAATAGGCCAGAGAAGCATGGAAATCTTTGTCCAGACCAATTTGCAGGTGCGAAACAGTAATGCCAACGCCTACTCGCGGCGTCAAAAACGGCGAGTTGAAAGAGGCTAGTATAGATTTGGGCGCGCCATCAAAGCCGAGCCATTGGTTGCGGTAGATAGCCGTCACGAACGGAACGCCCCGGGCGCCGGAATAAGCCGGATTGATCGACAGCTTGTTGTACATAAACTGCGTAAACTGCTGATCCTGCTGGGCTCGAAGACCGGCTGCGGCAGCAACCAATAAGAAGGAAAGTATAGCGATTTTCTTCATGTTGCAATCGTTTGATTGAGATGAAAGGAGCGGCAATTATGGGTTGCAGGCAGCCGAACGGGTTCTGCCCTGCTGCCTGCAACCGGGGTATTTATTATCGGTAAATTTCAATGAACCCTTTACGGGGTGGATCATTGGGACCCGCCTTGAAGATGTAGAAATACACACCGTCGGGCAAATCCTTGCCAGGCTCCCCGTTTAGCGTACCCCTCCATGCGGTCGACGGGTCATTGTCATATGGCGCCGCTTCAAAAACCTTGTCGCCCCATTGGTTGTAGATCACGATCGAATTGTCGCGGTACAAGCCCGAATCCAGGCATGGGATTTTAAGATAATCGTTCGTTTCGTCGCCATTGGGCGTGATGATATTCGGGATCGTCGAACAGTCGTTGTTCTTGATCCGGATCGTCACCGTGGCCATGTCGCAAAAGTCGGGGCAGGAGTTGGAGCAGATTTCATAAAAGAACGAAACGGTGCCAGGCTCTTCTCCGGCCTCAAACGAGAACAACCCATTACCCAGGTAGGTCACGCCATTTACCGGGCTCACGAGGGTCACCGTATAATCGGAGGGCGGGGAGAATACGTCATTGAGCAACACATTGATGCTGTCGAGCGTGCCGCCCGGATCAACCATAAAATCTACGTCATCGTTGGCCACCGGGTTGGACGCCAGCACAACCTGCCCCGAATCCAGCGGTGTGATGCAGCCGTTGATATTCGCTACAACCGTATAGGTGCCGGCATTTGCCGGACTGGCGATCACGGTAATATGACTGCTGTTCGGATACGATTGGTTCGGGCCGGTCCAGGTGTAAATGGCGCCCGGGAAAGAATCCACCATCAAGATAACCTGTTCACCCGGGCAGGCCACCAGCGGGTCCACCAGCGGGTTCAAGGGTTGCAGGCCCTGTACTTCCAGGTTGACGACACAGTTGGCCGTATTGCCAGCCGCGTCCGTCGCTACAAACGTGAGGGTATGTACGGAGTCGGCAGCGAAAACCATCCCCGAGAATTGGCCGGTTGTTTGGGCGACCAATGGAGTGCCGCAATTATCCGATGCGAGGGGCAACGTAAAGTATATTCGAAGGCTGTCGCACGAAGAAAACGTCTCCAATTCATCAATAAACTCTCCGGGGTCGGATAACACGACCCCGCCAACGTGTACAACAACCTGCCCGGAAGGACAATCGATCAGGGGTGGTTGGTCATCAACGATGGTGATCGTGAGCGTGTCCTGTATTTGAACGCCGTTGGTATCGGTCAGCACATAAATTACGTTGGTCACACCCAAAGGAAACGTATCGCCGGGCATAATGCCGGGTGGAATGGTAGTTAGTGAGGGCGTATCGCAATAGCCCGACCATCCCGGCGGCGTCCATTGAACCGGCTGCGGGCATCCGTCAATGGTTATGTCCTGCGGAAAATTCGTGAAGGTTTGTACGGATTGCGAATTCACGGTTACTTCGAACCGGCATGTGTCGTAATTATTACTCTTATCAATGGCATAGATCAATACCGTCGTGATACCCGGGTAGAAGAGCGCCTGCGTGTCCCTGGAAGCGAGTATGGTGTCCAGCGCACAGTTGTCGGCAGCAGAAACCAGCGGCCACCAATCCAGGTAGACTCCGCATGGAGAGTCCGTATTGATCACAGTATCCATCGGGAAGGGGCAGCTGCTGAAAACCGGCGGCTCATTATCCTGAACATCCACCAGGAAGGCGCAAGTGGCCGTATTACCGGCTTTGTCGATCGCCGTGTAGGTCACTGTGGTGACACCGGTGTTGAACACGGTTCCGGGCAGGCGAGTCGACAGGATCGTATCCAGCGCGCAGTTGTCGGTTGCCGTCGGCGGTATCCAGTTGACCAGGGTGTCGCACTTATCGTCGGGCATGTTAAACACGAAACCCAACGGACAATTGCTGAGCACCGGAGGGATGTCTTCCGTTACGGTGATGGTGAATGCGCAAGTCGAGGTACTTCCGCCCAAGTCCTGGGCTTCATATATGACGGTCGTTTCGCCGATGGGGAAGAAATCACCCGGGTTGTATTGCGCGGTGACTTGTACGTCCGGCGTACAATCATCGATAGCGCCCGGCGGAGTCCAATCGACAAAAGCGCCGCAAGAATCAGGCAACGCCGAGGTCAGAATGTTGCCCGGGCAAGTGTCCAAAACAGGCGGGTTGAGGTCCACCACCGTGATTGTGAAGGTGCAAATGGCCGCATTGCCAAAATCGTCGGTGGCAAAATACGTCACGACCGTCGGGCCTGCCGGGAAGGTTTGGCCGGGAGCCGCGTCGCCGTCGAGCGCGACATTCTGGTCGCAGTTGTCGAAAGCCAGCGGCAGCGAAAAATCAACTATCGCCGAACAACTGGTGTCGTTGGCCACCACTTGAAAATCTTCCGGACACACGATGATCGGCTTAACCGTATCCAGTACGCTCACCGTAAAGGAGCACATGGAAGAGTCGCCAAATACATCGAAAGCCTTATACACCACCAAACTATCGCCTGTCGGGAACAAGGTGCCGGAGGAGTCCGACACCACCAGGGTTGGGATGATATTGGTGCAGGGATCGAACGCATCCGGCGCCGCCCAATTCACTTTTGCCGTGCAGGCGTTCAAGCTGGCAATGACGGTGATGTCTTCCGGGCAGTTGAACAACTGCGGAGGCAGGTTATCTTTGACCACTACCGTAAAGGAGCAGGTTGCCGTATTGCCGGCATTGTCTTCGGCGGTAAACGTTACAACGGTCGTACCGGCCGGGTACACGTCGTCCGTTTTGTCGGGCGTCACGCTTTTAACGCCACTGCAGGCATCGGTGGCTTGCGCCGTATCGATCATGACGTTGGCATTGCATTCGTTGCCCACTACGTTGACGACCGTGTCCATGGGGCAGATCAGCAGGGGTGGCGATTGATCGGCGCTTTGAAAGAAGCCGTTTATCACCGAAACCGGGACGGAATTAAAACTGGAGTTTACGGCATCGAGGACGCCGGCAAAGTCGATATTCGAGGTGCCGTTGGCGTTTTTAACCGTAAAATAGATCGTAAAAAAGGTGCCGTCGTCCGGTATTTGCGGCCATCCTCCCGAGTTGCCGCCAAAGAACTGCAGCGTGCCGTTCGGGGTGGAGAGATAGCCGAAAAACATGGTCGAATTCAGGTTCAGGCCAGGAAACTGGTTTCCGATCGAATCGAATTTCAACACTGCCGTATCCCACACTACGTTGAACTGCAGGCCAATGATGTTGACAAAATCGCGCACCGTGAGGTTCACCGCAACCTGGCCGCTGGCCTGGCAGTCGATCGCCACGGTATCGAGGATCAACGTAAGCGGCGTGCCGGCATCCACTGTGACGGTGAACGAGCAGGTAGCCGTATTGCCGGCGTCATCCGTGGCCGTGTACACCACATTGGTCAGGCCGGCGTTGAACACGCCGTTGGCCGGGCCGGAGCCCATGCCCGGGGTGGCGCCGGTTTGTTGATAAGTCAGCTGCACGGTACTGCTGCAATTATCCGTCAGGGTGGTGGGTTCCAAACTGTCTACGGTGGCGGTCACACTCCCGCTCGGCGCCATGACGGATACGTTGTCCGGGCAAATAATAGTCGGCGCCTGGGTGTCGGAGATGGATACAACCCCATTGATGGTGATAAAACCGATTTCTTGCGGAGGCAGCGTGGCGCTTGAAAAAGCGACCAAATCGGTTGGGAAATTACCGAATGCGATATTCGTACTGCTGTTAGCACCGCCCTGAATATTGAACGTAATGCTGAACATGACGGCCCCGTTGGCCAGGTTCGAACCGTTAGGCAAGTTGCTTGTCCAGGCAAAGCCTAAAAAGCCGTTGGCGCTTTGCGTAGTGCCGAAATTGCTGTTGCTCAGTTGGAGCGCCGGGTTGAAATTGCCGACCGAAGCAAACTGTAAAATTGCAGTGTCCCAACCCAGGGAGTACTGCAATCCGCTGATCGAATCAAAGTTGAGCACTGAAATATCCACGGTAACGGTTTGCCCGCACGTCGCCGGGGTATTGGAGGCGATGATCGTGAGCGAATCGTTTGGCGCCAGGGTGAGGTTGACCAAAAAGGAACAGGAAGCGGTATTGCCGCCTACATCAGTCGTCAGGTAAGTGACGGTCGATTGGCCGAGGTTAAAAACCGCTCCGCTGGCGTCGGGGTCGGCAGGAAAATTACCCACGGTCGCCCCGGTAGAGGACCATCCCGTCGACGCAATGGCGCAGTTATCGAGCAACGACGCCGGTGCGATGTTATTCACGGCAGTTGGGCCGAAAACTTCCATGGTCACATTAGCCGGGCACGCGATAGTCGGGGGCTCCAGGTCCACCGGATTTACCGCACCCGGTGTCGTTTCCACCACCAGGTCATTGCCCAAGGGGTCGATAGCGGCAATAGGGGTTGGCGAATTCGTGAATTGGATCAGGGTGAATGGGCCACCGATCCGGGTGTATGCCACTTTGAAAAGGATCGCAGAATCGGGCAGTGAAATACCGCCGATCGCCGTCCAGGAAAAGGTGAATTTGCCCTGGTTGATAAAACTGGTCGTATCAAAGCCAATGCCCTGAAACGCCGGGTTTATATTGGTGAGATGAATATAATCCAGATCAGCCGGAACCCAGGAAAGCGTGAATTGTAAACCGGCGACGTTTGTAAAGTCGAACAAACGCACCGGCACCAAAAACGTATCCGCAGCATGGCAGGGGACGGTGATGGTATCAGCTTTCAGGATCACTGTTTGGGCTTTTGACAGCGTGGGAGCAAACAGCGCGGTAAAAAAGACTAGGATTAGTAGCTTATTTCTCATGGTTTTAATAGTCATGCGATGAGAGAACTTTTGCAAACTGTCCTGCTGGGAGGCAGTTAGGTTTCAAGGTTTCAGGGATTCGCAGTTTCCGGGTTTCAGGGTTGCAAGGTTTCAGGATTATACAAGCTCAACGATTTTGCGTTTCATTTTCCAGCATTTCAATATTCAATAAAGACCGGCGCATTTTATCCAATCTGTTAAACTCGACTTGCTGAATCAATAAACTATAAAAACCGGGTAACCTGTATTGTCCTGAAACCTTTTAACCCTGTAACGGAGAACCACTGAAGTCCCTAACCGCTATCTCAATCTATAAGGATCATTTTTTTGCGATCACTGTGTGTGGCCGACTCCAATTCGTACCAATATACGCCCGGAGCGCCAAATTCGCCCTTCTGGAACACTACTGCATTGTACCCTTGCGAAAAGTTACCAACCACCGTTTTGACCAGTCGGCCATCTGCGCTGAATACCCGCAACACCGCCCTTCCGGCCTGCGGCAGACGGAATCCAATGGTCGTCTCGTTGCGGAACGGGTTGGGCTGGTTTTGGTACAACGCAAAGGTAGTCTGGTCGAGTGCCGTATTACTCAGCGCCTGGTCAAAGTTGAATTCAATATTGACGAGGTTGCCGTCGCCATTCAACGCTTCCGCTTCAGTAACGGCAGAGCTGGGATGCAACACGTCGGCTAGCGAGATGCTGTTGTTCAAGGCACGGAAGCTGAGCGTAAAGAGCACGTCGCCTTCCGGCAGGGTGAGCGGGTTGGCATTCACCCAAAGCGTGGTCAGATAACCGTCGGCCAAGTGAGCCGTACCGAAATTGGCCGAGCTCAGATTGGGCAATACCCCCGGTTGAATATCGGTCAGTTCAAACACATTCGGGTCGAATGCAATGGTCAACTGGTAAGCCTGGCGGTTGAAAAAATCACTGGCTTTGAACGGAATCGAAATTACCTCTCCGGCGTGTACCGAACGGTTGTCCAGACGGAACTTGAACACATCGCCGGAACGGTCGTTGACCGAAGTGCCGACCAAGTTGGTCACCGGAGCGTTACCGGTCACATCGCCCATCCGAACAGCGGCGAAGTCGTCGTTCAGGTAATCCGTGGATGCGGGAGTATGGCTGATACTCAGCGGATAAGGAGCACTCAAGGGGTTGGGCGCCGGGAACGTGTAGGAGGTCGGGATAAACTTCCAATCCGGTGCGCCGTTGGAATAGTGCTGAACCGTTCCGAGGATCAGTTGCTGTACCAGCAGGTAGTCCGGAAGGTCCACTTTGTTATTGCCGTTTACGTCGCCGGCCACCCATTGGTACGGATTAGTCAATAAGGTAACCTGCGCCGCATGGTTTTGGATAGCCAGCAGGTCGCCTACGTTGATGCCCTGGCTGAAGTTGGAGGTCACGGTTTTGCTGGCTGCAACGGTTGTATTCGTACCGGGTGGTACCATGAACTGGTACGTACCTGGAACGCCGGTAACCACGGAGCCGCTGACACCGCCTGTAAGGGCAACGTTTACACCCGGCACTGCTGTGCCGGCGCCCGACCAGGTTTTGATATTGCCGGCGATCTTCAGATCTGCCACGGCAATGCTGTCAATTTTTACCGAGCCATCCACCAGATTAGCCATTGTGGCAACGATGGAACCGACAGAATCCTGCTGGAAGCTCAACACCGTCGGCGTGCCATCGAGCGTCACCGGGCTGGTGGAACCGATCGGAGCGCCGCCCAGCTGAACATCGAGATCGAACAACACGGTGCCATTCGGGAGGGTTACAGGCGTGGCGTTGGCCCAGAAGACCGTCAGGCTACCCCCGACTACATTCAGCCCGATGCCGGTCAATGCGGCATTGGGATTGGAAGCGCTGAGGATGGTGCCTACCGAATTATTGGTTACGTGCATACTGAACGACATGCCCACTAACGCATTGAAGTTGGAGACCGTCACCGGTACATGCACGGTGGAGCCTTGCGAGCCGCCTACATTACCCGCCGTGATGGTCAGTTTGGGTCCTGCCCCTACAATGGCGGTGTCAACCTGGATACAGCCTGTACCGCTATCCGTCACGGTGACGGTATACGTGCCAGCGCTCAGGTTGGTGATTGTCGATGTAGCACCGGTATTGCTCCACATATACGAGAACGTGCCCGAACCGCCGGTCGCCACCGCGACAGCCTTGCCGTCGTCGGAGCCAAAGTACGTTTCAGGAGTGCCCGTAGTGGTGAGGTTAAAGCCTGCGCCATTGCCCAGCGTCACGTTCACATTTACCGTACACGTGTTGGAATTGCCGTAGGGGTCCACCACCGTCAGCGTAACCGGCTGCGTGCCCAGGTCGCCGCAATCGAAGGTGGAGACCGACAGATACATTGTATCGATACCGCAGTTATCGGTGCTGCCCAGATCAATATCATCCGGCTGGATCGTAGCCAGGCCGTCGGTGCCCAAGGAGATCACTACGTTATTGTTGCAAATTGCCGTCGGTTTGCTGTTATCCACAACAATTACCAGCACGGAATCCAAACCTACGTTTCCGCATGGGTCGGTGGCTGTAAAATGAACCATGTAGTTTCCAACGGCATAATTGCCGCTGACATCCAGGGAGTCGTTGCCGTGCGGGGCGTCATTGAGCACCAACAGCTCATCTATCGGCGCACAATCAACTATGTATTGTGCGACATTCAGCGACACCGGCACCACGCAGTTGTTGTTGGCAGGGAAATTCGCCGACTGAACGGTAATCGTATCCGGCATACCGAGGAATTGCGGCGCTTTATCGTCTATCACCGTGATGTTATTGGTGTGCATCACCACATTGCCGCAATCGTCTACAGCCGTCCGGGTGCGGGTAATCGTATAGGAGTATTTCCCGCACAAACCAGCAGCAATGTCGATGGTATCCTGTACCAAAACCACGGCCACTGAATCGGAACAGTTGTCCGAAGCCGTAATGTTCAACGGCGGTGCCAGGTTCTCACTGCACGAAACGGTGATATCCACGGGGTACTGCGACAACGTAGGCGCAATCGTGTCAATCACGTTAAAAACTTGCAGGCAGGTGGCCGTATTACCGGCCAGGTCTTTGGCGGTCCAGGTACGGTGGATCAGGTAGCAGTACTGATCGGTCGTGTCCGTCGCAATGGTGTCGGCAAACGCCACCGTCACATTGTTCGGGCAATTGTCCGTCGCCAGGGCCGTGCCATAGGTTTGGGTGGAAAGCGTGTCAGAGCAAACCACTGTTTTGTCGGTCGGACAAAGCGTGATGGTCGGATTGACGTTGTCCTGTATAACGATGTACGTTTCACACATCGACATATTGCCGGCAGCGTCTTTTACATATAGCCGGACCGGGTGTTTGGTTACGCCGTCGGCATCGTTACAGTCGTACGTCAGGGTGGTGGTCGGCGTTTGCAACGGGTTTTTATCGAGCCGCTGGATTTTGAGATCCAGGCTGCCGCTTGCCGTACAGTTGTCGCTGCTGTTGTTGTTGAATTGGGCGACATTCACTACCACGGTGCCCGAAGGTTGCAGCGCCGCACTTACCCCGTTGATACATACGGCGGTAGGCGGCGTGCCGTCTTTCACCACTACGGTCAGCGAGTAGGTGGCCGAGTTGCCGCTGATATCGGTTGCGGTAAATACAACGGTGTGCGTGCCAACCGAGAAAATTGCGCTGAGGTTGCCACCATCGCCCGGTTCTTTATTGTTGGTCACCGACAGGTCGGCGCCCGTAGCACAATCACTGACGAAAGGCAAAATATTGATACTCACCGTGTCGTCGCAGGTAATGCGGTCGGGATCGGTGGTCACCATCACCATGGTCGGAGCGCCTGTAAACACCGGTTTCTTCGTATCCTTCACGGTAATGGTGCGGGTGGCCACGGCCGAATTGCCGGAAGCATCGGTTGCTATCCAGGTACGGGTGATCACGTAATTGTATTTGAGGAAACCGCCACTGGTATCCTGTGTGGACACCTGGGTCGGGGTGATCATCAGCGTGCCGGCACAAGCATCCGTTGCCGTAAGTATCGCCGGAGCAGGAATGGTATCGCAGGCTTCGATGGTGATATTCGCCGGTGGGGCCACCAGGTTGGGGGAGGTAACGTCTTTGACCGTCACCGAGGTGGTGCAGGTTGCCGGGTTGTTTTTAGCGTCGCGAACCGTCAGGGTCACCGTTGTCGGGCTGGGGCCCGCATTAGCGCAAGTGAGCGTATCGGGGCTTACGCTGAATGTAAGGGGGCCGCAATGGTTCGGGTCGAAGCTGCCGTTGTTGAGCATGCCCGATGAAATGCCCGCTTTGCCCGTCACGGGGTCCAGGTTTACCGTCAGGTTTGGCACACAGATGGCTACCGGCGGGAAGATGTCCACCAGCACGGTGATATTTTGCGGTTGGGTGCTGATATTGCCGTTGCCGTCGTTGTACACCCAGGTGATGACATAATTGCCCGGGTTAAGTTGGTACGACGGCGGATTAGTGTTCAGGAACGTACCGACGGGAGTAGACGGCGTTGCGAAAATAGTATCGGCATTCGGGTTGCAGGGATCGAGCGCCGTGGGCGCCAAGACAATAAGCGTGCCACAGGAGTCGATCAGCGCAGGCAGCGTGGCTACCGTCGGGATTGGCGCCTGGCCATCCTGCAAAGTAACAGTGAAGGAGCAATTGGCCGTATTGTAACCATCGGTCCCCGACATGTTTATCGTAAACTGGTTGCCGGCGGCAGGTGGGTTCGGTGCGAAGATCACACCCAGGGTCGTACCCGCCGGGATGCTCTGCGTCAGTTGCACGTTGCCGTTGCAGTTGTCCGAAATCTGCACAAGGTTGGTGTAATTCGGTATTTGCGCGCTCGGGCAGGTAGCCAACAGGATCTGGTTCGGCGGGCAGGTCAATACCGGCGGCTGAATGTCTTGTACTTCAACCGTGAAAGAGCAGGTCGACATGTTGCCGACGGCATCGGTAGCTTTATAGGTTACCGTAGTGATGCCGACCGGGAACTGGGCCGTTGGGAATACTTTGAACGACGCTGTTGCATTGTAGTCGAACGGATTGGTCAGGTTAAGGGCCGATTTGACGGTCGGATCAGAGAAATCTTCCGTCACGGTGAAACTCAGACAGTCCTGAACATCCGGGAACGATTTATTTGGGCGCGCCCAGGAGAACAGGTTTGAGCAGGCGCCGCTCGTATTAGGCAGCACATAGGCCTTGCCGCAATTGACAATATACCCGTTGGTAAATACCGGGCCTTTTGTATCCTGTACAGTAATGGACACGGAGGCAGAGGTGCTGTTCCCGCATTGATCGGTAACTTGCCAGGTGACCACGGTGGTGCCGACCGGGAAGGAGCCGATAGGGATCATACTACCCGGAGTAGGCACTGTCACATCCAAATACCCGTATGCGGGAGTAGGATAATCGACGGTGTATAAGATGGTGAAGTTTGCGAAGTTGGAGCAATTGTCTGTTACGCTGTCTTGCGTCAGTTTCAGCAGCAACGGGGCATTGCAATTGTTCGGGTCGTTGGTTTGCAGCACAATGCTGTTCTGAATATGGAAAACCGGCTTGGTGATGTCTTGCACCACGATGGTGTGCGACACAGTGGCCGTGTTTCCGGAAGCGTCCGTCGCCTTCCAGGTGCGAATGATCGTACGCGCATTCGGGCAGCCGCCCGGAATCAGAATATCGGGCTGTTGCACCACCACCGGGTTGGGATCGCAGTTGTCGCTTACATTGGAATAGGTGCCGGTATTGGAGGGATCGGTGCTTGCTTCGCAACTGATCGTGACGTTGGCCGGCGCCGTAAGCGACGGCGGGGTCATATCTTTCACCAACACCACTTGCTGACAGGTCGCAGTGTTACCGGCAGCATCGGTCACCTTGAAGGTAAGCGTCCGGTTGCCCAAATGCGAGCAGTTAAAATCAAATGTGGGTTGATAAGGACTGCCGTCCACCGAAATTGCGTAGCTAAGTCCGCACTGCGGGTAGGTGTTATCAGTACTGTTATTATTTACCGTAGTAGCGCTTAACGTAAAGGTCCCCATAGAACTCAGTACGATCGGCGAAACGTTGTTGCACTGGGCGACGGGCGGGATCAGGTCCTGCACCGTTACCGTGGAAACACAGGTGCTGGTGTTGCCCGAGCCGTCAGTGATCTGCAGGGTATAGAAATTGTTGCTGCCCAGGTTGGTGCAGTTGTAGGAGGCCAACGGAGAGGTATACGAAAAGAAACAGTTGTCGGTGCTCAGGTTGTCTACCTGCGGAGCGGTTACTGTGGCCAAACCCATACCATCGAGCGACACCGTAATATTTTTGCACTTGGCAACGGGCGCCTGCGTATCCACAATGTTTACAACAAACGTATGCGTAGTGGCATTGCCCACGCCGTCGATGGCCGTATAGGTCACTGTGGTCATCCCAAAAACAAAGAAGGAACCGGGCGAATGCGTGCTCGTAACCGTCACAGGCGGGTTGATCGTGCAGGCATCCGTAAAGGTCGGAGGCGTCCAACTCACCTGGCCCACACAACCGCCGATATTGGCGTTGGCAGTGATGGTAGTATTCGGCGCCTGCCCCACACCCGTCCAAACCGGCGGGGTATTGTCGACCACGTTCACTGTGAAATTACAAACGGCGTTATTGCCGCTGGCATCGGTTACCGTGTACGTCACGGTGGTGACGCCTTTATTAAAGGCCGTATTCGCCGGCAAAACGCCTGGCAAGGGCCCAGCGACGGTAGCGCCGCTGAGTTGGTAGGTGATCGAAGTCACGCCGCAATTATCCGAATATTGTCCGGCCTGCAGAGGCGCGCCGCCGGCAACCAACCCGATATCGGCTACGCTGTTGTTGGTGCAACCGGCATTGGTCGTCACGGTTTTATTGCCCGGGCAAAGGATTTGCGGTGCAATATTGTCCACTACCTTGATGGTGGCCGAGCAACTGTCGATGTTGCCGGAAGCGTCTTTCGCGTACAGTTTCACCGGGAGATTGCCACCCAAATCGGCGCATGTGTAAGCCGTTTGCGACAAATACAGGGTATCCAGGTTACAGTTATCTATCGAGCCGTTGTCTACCATAGCCGTCGTCAAAGTAGCATTGCCGGTGGCGTCGAGCGGAAGCGCGATCACACCCGGTTTGCATTTTGCCGTAGGCGGCAGGTTCTCGATCACATTGATGATAATCCATTCGGTCGAGTCGTTGTTGGCGGCATCCGTCCAGGTATAGGGTATTTTGGTCTGCCCGACCGGGCAGGTAATCGTAGCGCCGGCTCCAAAGATGAAATTCATGCGACCGGTGTTCGAGTTGAACGGGGGCAGCTGCAAGAGGAAGTTGACGTCTGCATTGCCGTTTACGATGGCCGGGCCTTCGGTCAGGGTTACCGGGAAAGAGCAATCGATGGTACCCGGATCGAAAAAGAACAGGCCGGGATACTCGTATGATACCGTGGCCGAGCAGTCGCCCGGCGTTACATTGATCGTAATCACTTTGCCGGAGTCGGGCCCGGGAGGAGGCGTATCGTCGATCACCAGCAGGTTAAAGGAACAGGACTTCGTGTTCAGTGCAGCATCGGAAGCCGTCCAGATGATGGTGTTATTGCCCAACGGGAAATTGGTGCCCACCAGGGGGGCCAAACCGGTGTAGTTGTTGGAAACGGACGTTACGCCGCAGTTATCCGACGCACCCGTGTAGTTTTGCATGGCTGTAGCCACGTAATAACAATTCGGTTGGGTCGGCAGCGCCGACACCGTCATGTCGGGCGGGCAACTGATCGAAGGCGGCTCGTTATCGGTCACCGTCACGGTGAAGCTGCACGTAGCTGTCTGAGCCTGCGCATCCGTAGCGGTAAAGGTCACCGTAGTGGGCGAGCCCACCACCGGGAATGTGGCCGTCAACGTATTAATGCCTGTGCCAGGCGACGAACCGATGTTCGGCGAAGTCGTCCAGGTCACGGCCGTCACGCCGCAGTTATCATTATAAGATGCCCCCAGGCCGGTGATCGTGTGCGAGCATACGCCCGGGTCGGTGAACAGGTTCTGGTTGGCCGGGCAGGAGATGCTAGGGGCTTCGTCGTCCACCACCGTTACGTGGGTGACCACGGAATCGCGCATCGTGTGCATCGGGTCCACCAGGTCGTCGTAGATATAATAGGTTACCGTTGTGGTGCCGACGTTGAACACAGCCTCGCCCGCGTCGTAATCGAAGGGGCCGAAACCGGGAGGAGCAGCCGTTTCAGCAAGTGTAGTGGCGCCGCTCAATTTGAAGTTGACCGTCAAACTGCCGGGGCAGTTGTCGAAATACTGGTTTTGCATTGGGGGGGGCGTCGGCCAATAGGCCAGCCCGATATCTTTGAACGTATTGGAATAAATATACTGGATGGTGCAGTTGCCGGGGCCGTCATCGGAGGTGTTGACCGTGATGTCGGCAGGCGCCGCGCCATACGTCGGCTTGGTGAGGTCGATGATGGATATTTTGATCGGCACGGCCTGGCTTTCCGTGGCCAGGTTGACGCCGTCGTTAATAGCCACCCAAACGGTCACTGGTGGTTGGTTCGCGTCGCTGCAATCATACAGGACGTGCCAGGGCTCCGCGGGAGTGACGAGGGTCGTTTTGGCGGCGCTGGTATAAAACCGCACCTTTGTATTATCCAATGGGCCGCACATGGAACTGGTCACTCCGTTGGCGCTAATCGCGATGTAGTTGAGTTCCGCATCGCCGGTCACCGGGTCAATTACGATGGAAAATTGGACCGGGTTGGGACTACCCGGCCAGGTAATGTCGCATTGTGCCAGTGCTCCTTGCACAAAAGCCAATAGGACCGTCAGGGGCATGACTATACGTGCCAGCCAACGCTGTGTCGAGTTGCTGTTCATGGTCAAAATGTTTGATGAGAAGGGAAAAAAAGAAAAGGGAAGGATTCTGAAGAAGTGTACTGATCTCTTCATTAAAACGATCGGTTTGGAATGATAAATGTAGTTTACAATAGATTGAACGCCCGTTGCGGGGCCCAGATTGGAGACTATTGCGAGAAACCGGGATGATAAAACCGACCGAAGGACTTCGATTAAAGGATTAAAAAACGGCACAAGTTTACGGCGAAATCTCTAAACGATTCAAACAATTTTTCGAGTCACGTTTAGGCAAACTGTACGCAAAACAGTGTAAATCAAAAGAATAAGCATATTGTCTGTTTATCAAGATGTATTCCAGCGCATTCAAAGCAGCCGTTTTGCCATCGCTGAAATAGCGCAATGCCTGACAGGTGCCAAAAACCGTACCAATTTAGAGGTACCCCTTGGTTGATTTTTAATTCCCATGTTTACATTTGCCCGATGAGCAGGAAAAAGCAAAAAAAAATTCGAAAAAAAGGCCTCCCGCCGGGCACCTTGATCTACACCGGCCATCGCGCCGACAGCCCGTCTGCCATTACCACCGTATGGTACACCGAACCTGAGTATGTCGAACAGGACACCTATGTGGCCGAATGGCTCCACCGGACCGATGGCGTGACCTGGACCGACATGCGCAGCCTGACCGATGCCGGGTTGGTAGAACGTATCGGCACTGCATTCGATATGCACCCGCTGGCCCTCGAAGACGTGCTCGATACCCAGCAGCGCGCCAAACTGGAGGAGTACGACAACGGCCTCTTCTTTATCCTGCAAAACCTCCGCCTCGACCCCGAACACCTCGACCTGCAGAGCGAGCAAATCGCCATTTTTATGGGACGCCATGCCGTAGTGTCATTTCAGGAAGACCCCGACGATACCTTGCAGGCCGTGCGAAAACGCGCCCAGGAAGGCATCGGCCGAATCCGCAAACGCGGCCCCGACTACCTCACTTACGCGATTCTCGACACCATTGTGGACCACTACTACCTCGTGCTCGACGAAGTGGAAGCCGCTTTACAGGAACTGGAATCGGCCCTGCACAACAACGGCGCCGAGCCCGCCACCAAATCCCGGATATTCGAATTGAAACGCGCCATCAATCAGTTCCGGCACCGCATCCTCCCCCTGCGCGACGCGGTCACCCGCTTGTACCGGAGCGACTGTCCGTTTATCGAAGAAATTAACCGGCCCTACCTGCGCGACCTGTCCGACCATGTCGCCCAAATCCTCGATGGCATCGATAATTACCGCGATGTCGTATTTGGCGTGGAAGCCTTTTACCAGGCCGAAGTCAGCAACCGGCTCAACAACGTGATGCGCCTGCTGACCATCATCAGCACGATCTTTATCCCCCTGTCCTTCATCGCCGGCCTGTACGGCATGAATTTCGATAACATGCCCGAACTCCACTGGCACTACGGCTACTATATTGTATTGGCCCTGATGCTCTCGGGCAGCCTGGGAATGCTGAAGTATTTTCGGCGAAAACGGTGGATCTGAAGCGGTTTGAAGTTCCCAGCGGTTCTTCCGGCGTTGAAAAAAGCGGGATTGTCTGATTGCAATGAGCCGGCAGGTTTATTGCAAACCCTTGGAAATGAAGCCTGGAGCATGTTGTTGGCGAGGACGCCAACAACGGCGTTAAGGCTTGATTTTCAACGAAATGCCGCTGTTAGCGTCCTCGCCAACAGCAAAATGTACCGGACTATTGTAATGTTTAAATCAACTTCAGACCATTAATACACCACGGGTATCTTCATCTGGTATAGCATGAAGGAAACCATATCGGCTGCTTCCTCGAGCAGTTTGCTGGTCGGCTTGCCGGCGCCATGACCGGCGCTGGTTTCCACGCGGATCAGGACGGGGTTAGAGCCCTGCTGATGGGCCTGGAGCGTGGCAGCAAATTTGAAGGAGTGAGCCGGCACCACCCGGTCGTCGTGATCGGCTGTAGTGATCATGGTAGCGGGATACGCAGTGTCTTTTACGTTGTGCAGGGGCGAGTACTTGATCAGGCAGGGAAATTCCTCGGCATTGTCGCTGCGGCCGTAATCGATGGCCCAGGCGTATCCGATCGTAAACTGATGGTACCGCAGCATATCCAGCACACCCACCCGCGGAAAGCACACGCCGAACAGGTCGGGACGCTGGGTCATGCAGGCGCCTACCAGCAAACCGCCGTTGGAGCCGCCTTCGATGGCCAGCCGTGGCGGTACGGTGTATTTTTTCTCTACCAGGTACTCCGCAGCGGCGATAAAGTCGTCGAATACATTTTGCTTCTGGCATTTGGTGCCGGCTTTGTGCCACTTTTCGCCGAACTCGCCTCCACCGCGGATATTGGCCACCACATAGATGCCATTATTTTCCAGCAGGGCCGCCCGCGAAGCGGAAAATCCGGGTGTCACCGGAATATTGAAACCTCCGTAGCCATACAACAGGGTCGGGTTTTGCCCATCCATCGAGATATTCTTTTTACGGGTGATAAACATGGGCACCCGGGTGCCGTCCTTGCTGGTATACCACACCTGCTCGGTGGTAAATGCGTCGGCGTTGAAATCGATCTTCGGCGCTTTGAATACCTTGGTTTTCAGCGTATTCATGTCCAGCGCATAAATCGTAGTGGGCCGGAGAAAGGAGGCAAACGAGAAAAAAGCCTGTTGCTCCTCTTTCTTGCCCGACACGTTGTTGATCGTTCCGATTTCGGGGAGCTCCACCTCCTGAACCAGTTTACCGTCCAGGTCGAACACCCGCAAAGCACTGGAGGCGTTGTGCAGGTAAGAGCAAACGATTTTACCGCCACAAACGGCAGCGCTCTGGAGCACATCGCTCGAGTCTTCGGGAATCAGGGTTATCCAATGGGCCGAATCGGGTTGCATGGAGCTGACCAGGATGAGCCGCTGGTTGGGCGCCTGGTGGTTGGTCAGGATCAGCAGTTTATCGTCGAGGTTGTCCACCACATTGAAATCGTAGTCGAAGCGGGTATAAATCGGGGTAAACGCCGGCTGATTTTTCGACAGGTCCTTAAAGTACAGCATATTGCCGCTGGTGCTCTCGCTCCCGCTCAGGAACAGGAAGCGCTCGTCGTCGGTAGTACCCGCGTTGAAATAATGGTTGGGGTGCGCAGGGTCGTTGTACACCTTTTTATCGGCGCTTTGGGCGGCGCCGAGCCGGTGGAAATAGATCGCGCTGCGTTGATTGGCCCCCTTGAGGGCATCGCCGGCTTTAGGTTCCGGATAGCGGGTGTAGTAAAATCCGTTGCCTGCCCAGCCCAGACCGCTGAATTTGACCCACTCGATCTGGTCGGACAGGAGTTGGCCGGTTTGCAGGTCTTTCACCAGCACGGTACGCCAGTCCGATCCGCCTTTCGAGATCGCATAGGCCAGGTACCGCCCGTCTTTGGAGAAAGCATACTCCTGGAGGGAGGTCGTGCCGTCGGCGCTGAAGGTGTTCGGGTCGAGCACCACTTCGGGAGCACTGTCGATCTGGTCCTGACCGTAGAGCACGCTCTGGTTTTGGAGTCCGTCGTTTTTGAAGAAATAATACTTGCCTGCCTTTTTGAAGGGTGTGCCGAATTTTTCAAAATTCCAGATCTGTTCGAGTCGTTTGCGCACTTTTTCCCGGTACGGGATTTGCTCCAGGTAACCGAACGTGACCTGGTTTTCGGCCTGCACCCAGGCTTTGGTTTCGGCGCTTTGGTCGTCTTCAAGCCAGCGGTAAGGGTCCTTGATCGTTGTGCCGAAGTAGGTGTCGGCCACACTCGAATCCTGTCTGGAAACTGGGTATGTCACGGGGATCTTTTTAAATTCAACCGGTTGCGGTTTAGTTACTGACGGGCTGTTCTGGCCACAGGAAAGGGCGGTGAGCGACAGCAGTGCGTACCAACAAATTTTAAAAACGGGCGTTCGCATTATTCGAATCTTTAGGAAAGGTAATTTTGCCGGCGCAAATTAGAACTTGTTGGGATTTTTTTAACCTGAATCAAAACGGACGGGCAAACGCTTCGTTATTTGCCCGGGCCCTACCCCGAATATGGGCTTTGCGCCGCCCTTTCAAGCACATCATTTTTATGGATAAAAGATTTTCAATTGCCAAAACCTGCAGGATAACCCTCCTGGCGCTGCTCGTTGCCGCCAGGTTGCCGGCTCAGGAGCCCGTATTTCCGCCCCTCGACACCTTGCCAGTGCTCGACAGCCTGCCGGATTATGTGCTCAGCGATTATGCCCGGCACCTGGCCAACCAGGCAACTGCGATCCGCGACGTTTTTTCTCAGATCGCCGAACATTGGGCTGCTGAACGGGAAACGGCGGAGAATCAGATCCTGGCGATCAAAGAAGATACCACCGTTTCAAAGGAAGACCGGAAGGCGCTGGAAAAGACCCTGAAAGCGGCAAAAACGACCGAAAAATCGGCGCAAAAGCAGCTGCAACAAGCCCAAAAAGCAGCCGAATTCGCGGAAAAAGTAGTGGACATGGACTCCACAGCCCAACGGAAGAATATGCCGAAAGCCTATAAAAGCCTCGCGGCCTTGCTACCCAAACCAGCGGCCCCGGTGGAAACGCCTATCTCAGAAGTCATCGGACCGGTTTCAATAGCCGATCCGGCGGCCCAGCCACCAACTATCGAACCGGAAGCCACCCCCACCCCGGCGTCCGATTCACTGGCTACTGCCGGGACGGAAACGCCGGATACCGCAAAACCCAAAAAAGAGAAAAAAGAGCGGAAGCAGGCGCCTGCCGGGCCGGTGTTCAAGTCGTACGACCCGGCCGCCGACGTCATGCTCCATCCGCCGGAGCGCCCCTGCCGGCTGACCGTCGATACCCGCGACGAGTTTTCGGGCGAACGCCGACAGGAACTTGCCCGCGAGGAATTGTTCCGGTTCACCAATCCTTCGCTCAAGCCGTATTTTACCGATCACGACCACATCATCTGCCAGGCGGCATTGGCCTGCAACGCCGGGAGCTATGTGCTGCACCTTTTGTTTACCATCAACGACGTCAATGCCCAGCGGGCGTTTGGAGGCCTGCCCCGCAACGGCATCGCGGTGCTCAAGTTCCTCGATGGCGAAACGTACACCCTCTACAACCTCCGCGCCGATGAGGGCCAAAACGAGGGCAACAATCCGGTGTTCACATTCCACGGGCAATATGGCGTAGACCCCGGCATGCTGAAGAAGATGCAAAAAGCCCTGCTCGACAAGGTGCGCATTGCCTGGAGCACCGGGTACGAAGATTACGACATTCAAAACGTCGATTTGCTCCAGCGGCAAACAACCTGCCTGGCTAAATAGGAGACTTGCTGCGACAAGGGACTTTGACGGTAATAACGCCATTATCCCCGCCCAAAGCCCTCCTTGCAACAAGTCCAAAAACAAACATATCATGACGCGTTTGCTGGTTTTATTGCTTTTACCCCAACTCGTGCACGCTCAATTACAGCAAGTCGGTCACTTGGCATACCCCGGCGTTACGCTGGCGGGCTGCTGGCATTACACCGACAGTCTGGGCAAGGAATATGCCCTGGTGGGGACCAACAAGGGACTCAGCATAGTAGATGTGAGCGACCCCGCCCAACCGGTGGAACGATTTACCGTGCCGGGCTATCCGAACAATTGGCGGGAGGTGAAGACCTGGAAAAATTTTGCTTACGTGACCACGGAATACAGCAACAAGCCCAGCGGCATTACCATCGTCAACCTCGGTTACCTGCCAGACTCGATCGTCTGGAAAACCTGGTACGGGCCGGGCACCGACACCCTGATCCGGAAAAGCCATACCCTGGCCTGCGCCGACGGTTACCTGTATATTTTTGGCGGCACGCAGCAAGGCGCCGTTATTTGCGACCTCAGCGATCCCTGGAACCCGGATGTAAAAAGCATCTACCACGACCAGTATGTACACGACGGATATATCCGGGGCGATACGCTTTGGGCCAGTGAAATCTATGCCGGCCAGTTCAGTGTGATCGATGTGTCCGACAAAACCGCGCCCAAGGTGCTGGCCACCCAGCCAACACCGGCGCATTTCAACCACAATTGCTGGCTGTCCGATGACAGCCGTTTTCTGTTCACTGCCGACGAAAAGCCCTATGCGCCGCTGGTGGCCTACGACGTGAGCGACCTGGAAAACATCAGCGAACTCGACCGGTACCAGCCCAGCCAACACCCCGGCGGCGAAGTGCACAACGTGCGGGTGCTCCGCGATTTTCTCATCAACCCTTCCTACAGCGGGCAATTGACCCTGGTAGACGCCCACCGCCCCGACAATCTCATTGAAACGGCCTGGGTCAGTTTGGGCAGCTCCCTGGTTTGGGATGCCGATCCGTATTTGCCTTCAGGGATCATCGTAGCCACCGCAAAACTAGAGGGCTTGTTCGTGTTCCAGCCTACTTACCAACGCGCCGGCTATCTTGAGGGCCGCGTGACCGACGCCGCCACCGGACAACCGCTCAACAAAGTGCGGGTGCTGCTCGCCGGTACGACCGACCACGATATTACCGGCGCCGACGGGCAGTTCAAAACCGGCGCCGCTGCCGGCACCTGGAGCGTGCAGGTAGGCAAGATCGGGTACAAACCCCTGACGGTGCCGGACGTGGTGCTGAAACCCGGTGAAACCACCTGGCTGGAGTTGACCCTGGAACGGTTTTAAAGGCGGCAAAACCCAGCAATACGGTGTTTTTTGTTTTTTACCTGTAAACTTGCCCCATGCTTACCCTGCTTTCTCCCGGAATGCCCTTTCCAGCCGAGTTTCCCAAGGGCGCGCTGCTCCTGGTCGACAAACCCATCGGTTGGACGTCGTTCGATGTGGTCAATAAGATCCGCTACCACCTCAGTCGCCGCCTCGGGATCAAACGCATCAAAATCGGCCATGCCGGCACCCTCGATCCCCTGGCTTCGGGGCTGCTGATCTTGTGCGCAGGCGAATACACCCGTAAGATCGAATCCTTTCAGGCGTTGCCCAAAGAATACACCGGCACCATCACCTTTGGGGCCACCACGCCATCGTACGACCTGGAAAAACCGGTGGATGCCACTTTCCCGACGGCCCATTTGACCGACGCCGGATTGCAAAATCTCGTCCGCGAGCAGTTTACCGGTGCGATACGGCAGCTGCCGCCGATGTTCTCTGCCGTAAAAATGGACGGTAAACGCTTGTACAAAAACGCCCGCACGGGTCAGGAGATGGAATTGGAACTTCGGCCGGTTCAGGTGGACGTTTTCGAACTGGGACCGCTGCGGCAGGTGCCTTTTACCGCGGCGGCAGCGCCGGCGATCATCAACAAAAAGGGAGCGCCGATCTACCTGCACCCCGATTATCCGGACGGGTTGCAATGCGACTTCCGGGTGGTTTGCGGGAAGGGCACCTATATCCGCTCGCTGGCGTTCGACCTGGGGCAGGCGGCGGGTTCGGGGGCATACCTGAGCAGCCTGCGGCGGACGCGCACGGGAGGCTATTCGGTGGAAGACGGCGCCTGGACGGTCGAGGCCGCGGAGGGGTGGTTGCGGCAGGTATAAAAATCAAAAACTGGTGGCGCTATTCGAGAATAGTGCCACCAGTTTTTGGCATAACACTCAATTTAGCTGAGCTGAATTACGGGGCCAACGGCAAACTCACTAAAGGAAGCAGCACCGAGGCATTCCCCTCACTGGGATCGGTACTCAGTTCTCCGAAGCTCCAGTTGCTGATGTGCACCAGGGGCACCAAAAATTCGGGCCGTCCCGTGGCATCGTCCAGTCCAAAGAGGTATAAACTGGAAATCCGCCAGGCATCTGTGCCCTGGATGCTCAACCGGATGGAACGGTTGTTGAGGTTCGATTTTGAAAACGGGTTGCTGACCGGAATGAAATAGAAATTGGCCTGTCCTTTTTCCTGATCACTCTGCGGAGTATCCGGAATATCAAAATCGACCAACAGGTTCCCACTGTTGCTGGAAATTTGAAGTTCAACCCGGCTGTCCGTGCCGGCATTTGCCGAATTGGCCGTAGTCATCATCAACAACAACCGATTGATTCGCATACTGTCGCTGCCTTTGTTGACCAAGCGCAAGGGCAAAGAAACCGGCCCTTCCGTATTGTCGGTGCTCAACCCGGCATTGATATCCGTTTCAATTGCAATGGGGATCTTTTCGCCGTTGGAAAGGCGCTCGCCCCAAACGACATAATGTTGCGGACGCCACAGGTCGTCGCCCCGGATGCCAACGCGTACCGAGGAGTTGTTGAGGTGTTCCGGAATAATGTTGCTGCCGGCTACGCCGACACGGTAAACATTGGCCTGCCCCTGTTCCTGGTCATCCTGGCTGGTATCGCCAAAAGTGTGGTGCAAGCGGTCAATGCCGTCGTCATTGACGATTAGAACGGTTTTGCTGTTGGTGCCCGAATCCGACGTGTTTTTTGTGAGCATCCCAACGTAAATGCTACTGAGGTGAGACATGGTAATGAGGGTTTGAACAGGTTTACAAAAAGTTTATCGGTAGCAAAGGTCCGCGGTGCACTGGCGGGTCGCAAATAATTTCCAATTAATAATCCATTAATTCAACGGGCAAATTACAGGGCCGCCTTTGGGTCGACCATCCGGAGGATTTATCTTTACCCACCATATGGACATCGAATCGCTCCGCACCTTTTGCCTCAGCCTCCCCGGCGCCACCGAAGCCATCCGCTGGGAGCACCACCTCAATTTCTACGTGGGCGGTAAAATGTTCTGCATTAGCACCCTCGATGCCGACGGCCGGGTAAGTTTTAAGGTGCCCGATGATCGGTTCGACGAATTGGCCGCCCGCCCCTGCATGATCGCATCGCCCTATCTGGCCCGGATGAAATGGGTGTTTGTGGAGCGTTACGAAGACCTGAGCGGCGCCGAGTGGCGGGCGTTTCTGGCCGAATCGTACCGGCTGGTCCGCGAAAAACTGCCCAAGAAAATAAAAATGGCATTACCGCCCTACTCGGGTACGCTTTAGCACCAATAACCCGTTTTATCCCGAATCCGCTACCTTCGCACCATTATGCGCATGAAAATCCCGCGCTGGCTGTCCCTCTTGCCGGCTCTTTATCTGTTGGTCGCCCTGTTTTCCGACGCTTGCACCGACGCCACCTCCCGCAGCAGTTACCAGGCGCGCTCCACACCGCCGGCCCTCCGCAATCCTTATTTGCAGGCCCTGGTTGCCGATTACGACCGCTTTTTTAGCGACTCGATGCTGGCCTCCCAAACACCGGGCGCCGCTGTGGTGATCGTACAAGACAGCACCGTCATTTTCGAACGCGGCTATGGCCTGCGGGCCAACGGCGCCCGCGACTCGGTGGATCTGCACACCGTTTTTCGCATCGGCTCGCTTTCCAAAGGGTTTGCCGGCGTATTGACCAGTTTGCTGGTGCAGGCAGGCCAATTGCACTGGACCGATCCCATCACACAATATGTACCCGAATTTGCCCTGTCGTCGGCCGAACAAACCCGGCAGGTGCAACTGGCCCATTTGTTGTCGCACACAACCGGCCTGCCCTACCACGCCTATACCAATATGATCGAAGCAGGTTATGACCTGCGCACCATTGCCGCTTTGTTCGCGCGGTTGCCCCTGAACGGCAAACCCGGCGAGGTGTTCAGTTACCAAAACGCGGCCTTCAGCCTGATCGGCGAAGCGATGCAGGTGGCTACCGGAAAGCCGTACCCCGAACTGCTTGCCGAAAAAATTTTCCAACCGGCCGGTATGACCGACGCTTCGGCCGATTGGGCGTCCATTCACCGCTGTGCCGACAAAGCCCTGCCCCACCATTTCACCGGTGTTGGTTGGGCCCCTGACACCATCTCCACCCGTTTTTACAATGCCGCCCCCGCCGGCGGCGTCAATGCCAGCATTTCCGACATGGGGCAATGGCTGCGGCTGTTATTGGGCCATGCACCCGCTGTGGCTGCCGAAAGCGCCCTCGAACCCGTATTCCGGCCGGTGGTGAAAACCAACAATGAACGCCGCTATTTCAACCACTGGGCTGGCCCAAAAGAGGCATTTTACGCTATGGGGTGGCGGGTGCTGACCAGCGGCCCCGACACGCTCCTCTACCACGGCGGGGCTGTAAACGATTTCCGGGGTGAAATTGCCGTTGACCGCCGCAACGGCATTGCCATTTGCGCCTTGTTCAACGCCTCTACGCCGCTGGCCAATATCTGCATCCCGGCATTTCTCGAACGGTACCACGCAGCGAAAGACTCGATCGCCTTGTGGCAAAAAAAAGCAGGGATAAACAGGCGCTAACCGGCTATTCCGGCATTTGTCCAAACTTTTCCAAAAACCCGGGTGCGTTCGTATCCATGACGAACGGGAAGGGGCTATCTTTCCAAAAATGCAGCAAATCCGTGCTGCAAAATTTTCTGCAACCATGCGCTATTGTTGGCTCCTGTTTTTGTGGTTTTCATCGTTTCAATGGACGTTTGCCCAAACGTTCTTTGCCACACCCGGCCCGCTTAAGGAACAGGAACTGGCGTTTCAACAAGCAAACGAGTGTTACCTATATTTTGAAAACCCTACCGGCGACACGCTCCAACTGCGCTGGAAACGCGTGGAAACCAGTTATCCTGCCGCTTGGGACATTGATCTTTGTGACTATGGATCTTGTTACACCGGCATTCCCGCCAGTGCCCTGATGAACCCAGCCCCGGCCCAGGAACAGCCCTACCTCAAACTCATCGTACAACCTGATACCGCCCCCGGCAATGGCTGGCTGTGGTTTCGGGTATGGGAGGAGGGCAACCCCGCCAATTTTGAAGACGTATTTTTCAGCGTGTTTACTACCGGCACCAGCGCCGTATCGGAGCCCTTGAGCGCCAGCGTTCGGGTTTTTCCCAATCCTGCCGCCGAATGGCTCTCGATCCAAAATAATACCGGCGAGCCGATGCAAGCCACCCTGTGCAGCCCCGACGGCCTTACCGTTTGGGCCGGGCGCCTTCCGGCCGGCCAAACCACGGCCTTACAAACCCTTACCTGGCCGCCGGGGCTGTACTACCTGCGCACACCCGGAAAAACTCAATCCGTCCTGTTGCTACACTGACCCACCTGTCTATGAAAATTCTGTCCACTTTTCTGCTTTTTTGCTGCTCCATTGCGGCCCTTTTTGCCCAATCCCACAGTCGGTCGGAGTTGCAACTGCTCTCCTCCGGCAGCGGCTCCAGTACGCTCCGGTTCAACCTGACCGGTTTCGACCCCATAAACGTAGCCACGCCACATGGCCAGGCGGCCGTGATCGCCATCCAGCATGGCACACCGCTGCTGCGCAAGGGCGCGCCCGATGTGCCGAAATTCGCCACCGCCTTGCTCATCCCCAATACCGGAAACATGGCCGTGGAAATATTATCCGGCGATTACGACGACTACCCCGGCGTGCTGGTGGCCCCATCAAAAGGCAACCTGAAACGCACGGTAAACCCCGGGGACATACCCTTTGAATACGGCGCCGAGTATCAACGCGACCAGTTTTTCCCCGGTGCGCTGGCCGAGCAGCAGACGCCGTTCATCCTGCGCTCGGCGCGGGGACAGGCGGTGTGGATCTATCCCGTGCAATACAACCCGGTCCAAAAGGTGCTCCGCGTGTACCGCTCCATCACCCTGCGCGTATACCCTGCCGGCGGCCGGGGCGAAAACGAATTGACCTATCATCCCGCCATCCCCAACAGCCCCAGCTTCGGGCAATTGTACCAGCGCTTGTTTGTAAACGCCAATTCGGGCCTTGCCGACCGCGGCGGCAACCCGGAAACGCCGGAAAAAATGCTGGTGATCGCCAAGGATGAATTACTGGGCGAACTCCAGCCGCTCATCGACTGGAAACGGCAGATGGGTATCCATACCACCGTCGTGCCCGTGTCAGCCATCGGCAGTTCCGAATCATCTGCGGTCTACAATTTCGTCAAGGACTACTATTTCCAGCACGGCATTTCCTACCTGCTCCTGATAGGCGATGAGAACGGAATTCAGCCGGAGATGCGGCAGGACGGCGATTCCTACTCCTGCGACAACTGTTTTGGCTACTTCGAAGGCAACGATCATTTTCCCGAAGTGCTGGTGGGGCGCCTGCACGCCGCCACACCGGAACAGCTCCGCATCATGGTCAACCGCAACCTCGAATACGAGATGAACCCGAAAGGCGACAGCACCCAAAACTGGTTTGCCACCGGCATGGCCTCCGGCTCCAACCAGGGCGCCGGTATCGGCGACGACGGGCAGGCCGACTGGGAGCAGTGCAACGAATGGAAAATTGCCCACCTCGCCAACGGATTTAAACGGTACTGGGAATTTTACGACGGCGACCACAACAGCGACTCGCCCACCCCCGGCGACGCCTCGGCCGATGAGAATGGCGACCCCACCAATGTGCCGCTCATCGACCTCATGAACGGCAATGGCGTTTCCCTGTACAACTACACCGGTCACGGCTGGGAGCAAGGATTGGTCAGCGGTAATTTCAACACCGACGCCGTAGCGCAATTGCGCAACACGCACCGCTACCCCATGCTGATCGCAGTCGCCTGCTGCGCCGGCAACTACACCAACGGCGAATGCCTGGGTGAAACCTGGCAACGGGCCGGCAACCTGGCCACCGGCGAGCCCTGGGGCGGTATTGCGGGCTTTTTCTCGAGCGATTACCAGTCGTGGAGCCCGCCGATGGAAGGCCAGGACGGCATGAATCAATACCTGATCGACGCCGACAGCGGAAAACTCCGCCCGAGGATGTCGGCCATGCTGGCCTACGGCAACGCCCGCATGATCGCGGCTTACGGCGCCAACGGCGAATCGATGGCCGACTTCTGGAACCCCTTTGTTGAACCCTCTACGGTGCCCCGCACACGACTTCCGATCGCCCTGACGGCAACCCACACGGCCAGCGTTCCGTTCGAAACGACCCAGATCACCGTCAACTGCCCCGTGGAGGACGCGCTGGTCAGTTTGTACTGGCAAAATCAAACCTGGGCCGTCGGCTATGTCAAAGACGGCAAAGCTGTCATCGACATAGATCCGTTGAACAATGTCGGTGAAATGAAGGTGACCGTTACCCAGTTCAATTACCTGCCCTACCAGGGCGCTATTACGGTAGAACCGGCTACCAAACCGTTCGTGATATCCCAACGCTTCGATCTGGATGATTCGGCCGGAAACAACAACCATAAAGCGGATTTTGGTGAGACCATCCAACTGAACGTCCTGTGTTCCAACATCGGCCTGGGCACTGCCGGCGCAGTAAACGCAACGCTCAGTTCGACAGACCCCCTGGTACACATCGTCAACGGACAGGCTATGCTCGGCAATCTGAACAGCCAGGATTCCACCCTCGCGTCTTTTGTGTTTCAGGTTGATCCCGTAGTCAAAAACGGACATGTAGCAGTTTTTCAATTGGACCTGACATACAGCGACAGCATCCACTACTCCACCCCGGTTTCGGTAACGCTCAACGCCCCCGCATTTAAGGTAGTCAGTTGGAGCATCGACGACTCGGCGGGCGGCAATGGCAACGGCCGGCTGGAAAGCGGCGAAACTGCCGTGCTGCGCATCATCAATCAAAATGTAGGTGGCAGCGACAGTCCCGTAGCCGTAGGTACTATCAGTTCAGGTTCACCCTTTGTGGCGGTGAGTGCCGCCGATACACTGGGCCAACTTGCGGCTTCTACCGGCGAAAAAGCGGCTGTTTTTTACTTGACTGTACTGCCGGCATCGCCCGTTAGCATTACGGTAGCGCTGCAATACCACCTCGGCGCCGGCGATTATACCACCGACGAGGTCATCGAGCCGCTCATTGTCAACCCGATCGTGGAGACCTTCGAAACGAACGGTTTCGGGCAATTCGGCTGGACCCAGGCCGGCAACAAACCCTGGACCACCACCGCTATCGGCGCCTATGCCGGCCAGTACTGCGCGCGCTCGGGCACCATCACCCACAACCAGAAATCGGTCATGAAACTGCCGCTGCTCGTCTCCGAAAAAGGATTCATTTCCTTTGCCCGGCGGGTCAGCAGCGAGGCCGATTATGATTTCCTGTACTTCTATATCGACGACCAGATCGTGGGCGCCTGGAGCGGGAATGTGCCCTGGGGCCAGGTCTCCTTCCCCGTGGAAGCGGGCCAACACACGTTTATGTGGAGTTATGAAAAGGACGACATCGTGTCGAACGGCTCCGACCGCGCCTGGGTGGATGATGTGATCCTGCCGCCGCACCAAATTGTGGTGAGCGCGTCGGCTCCGGAACGGTCCGTATTGGATGCCCAACTGGTGCCCAACCCCACCGCCGGCCCCGTTACGCTCCTGCTGGATTTGCCCGAAGAACAAACGCTCAGTATCCAGTTGCTGGATCAGTTGGGTCGCCTGGTGCAAACCGTGCAGGCGCCGCTGCGCACAGCAGCCGGCCGGCAAATCCTGCATTTCGACCTGAGCGCCCAACTACCGGGCATGTACCTCGTTCAAATTCGCGGAGAAAAAGGCGCGAAAACACTGCGGATCGTGCGATAAAGACGGGAATGCCGGTCAAACCGCCCGGGCTTTTACCGGCCGTTCGGCGGCTTCGGTGGCGGTAATGGGCAATTCCACGAAGAAATCGGTGCCTTCGTTTTCCCGGGTCTCGAAGCGGATCATGCCGTCGAGCGCTTCCACAATTTTGCGGCAAATGGCGAGCCCGAGCCCGCTGCCCGATGTTTTGGTGGTGAAGTTCGGTTCAAATACCCGTTTTTGAATTTCCGGCGGAATGCCGCCACCGTTGTCCCTGATCTGAACGACGGCATGGTGGTCACGGCGGTACAAGGAAACGTGTATTTCACCCTGCCGATCAGAAGGAATGGCCTGTATAGCGTTAATGATCAGGTTGTTAAACACCCGGATCAGGTGGTTTTTATCCCCGCTGATGTGGTACCGGTCCGGGGCGACCTCCAGGTGAAGCGAAACGTCTTTTTGTTCGCTGAACAGGTCGTACACGCTTTCCACCACGTCGTTGAGCACCAGATCCTGTTTCTGCTGGATGTCGAGGTTGGCGAACATGGAAAATTCGGAGGCGATCTGCGCCAGGGAGTCGATCTGTTCGATCAGCCGGGTGATGGCTTTTTTGAGATAAGCGGCCGCCTGGGCCGGCTCTGACGACACCCGCTCCAGTTGCTGCATCGACAGTTTCATCGTGGTCAGCGGGTTCTTGATATCGTGTGCGACCTGCCGGGCCATTTCCCGCCAGGCGCTCTCGCGTTCGAGGCGGATCAGTTGCGATTTCGACTCTTCCAGTTTTTCCACCATGCGGTTGTACTCATCGATCAGGGCGCTGAGTTCGTCCTGCGCATCGCCTTCGTAATGGAGCGGTTCGTTCTTGTCTTCCAGTTGCAGTTGTTTGATCTTGTTGGAGATCAATTGCACCGGGCGAATGATGGACCGCGACAAAAAGAAGGAAACCGAGTAGGCGATGAGCAATAAGAACACGTACACGCTGGCCAGCATGCCGATAAAGTCCGACACCTCGGGCCCTATTTTGCGTTCCGAAAGGTGGTAGGGCACACCCAGAAAGCCCAGCAATTGGTTTTCGTTGTTGCGCAGCGGCAGGTAACGGCTGGAAAATTCGACCCCCGCAACCTGTTCGGACACTACTGCCTCCCGCTGCCCGCCCTGAGTGAGCACAGCCTGCGCCAGCGGGCTCATTTTGCCCGGCAGCACGCCAAGGCGCGCCAGATCCTCCTGGGTAGAGAACAATATCTGGCCCTCGGGCGAATAGAGGTTCACATCGGTAGACAGGCTGGCGGCCAGGGTAGCCAACGTTTCAGGCAAAGCATTGGTCAGGCTGTCCGACGCAGACTCCATATCGGCCAACTGGGTCCGCAAATGGGTCAACACGGCTTCAGCCCGGTAGTCCAGGTTCGCCCGTTCGGCGTCCTGAGCGGCATTGTTAAAGTGCTGGTAGGTGAGCCCGCCGATCCCTACGAAGGCCAGGCCGATCAGCGCGATATTGCCGTAGTGTATCCGGCTGGCCAGCGATCCCTTCGTGGAAAAATAAAATTGGTAGTACTCCGGTAAAAAGTGGAGGTAGGTATTGGCCAGGGCCAGCGAAAAAATAAAGAACGAGGTCAGGGCAAACAGCACGGCAAACAGGTAAAGCTGTTTATACCAGCCGCCCAAGGGGTGCCCTACCGCCGCAATCGTTTGGCCGTCAGCGCTTTTGAACACGGCATCTACCCGGTGGGGCGATTTCGTGATCTGTTCGATGGCAGCGCCGCTCGGCAAGGATTTTTGAAAGACCACCTGGTTACCCTGCCCCTGATCCACTATCAGTTTGCCATTTTTCTGCACGGCAAAATCGTATTGTGGCAGACGCTCGAGGTTTTTATACGGCAAATGGTAAAAGAGCTCGGAGTACACGCGTGTGGGTTGCGGGTACTGGTGATCGAAAAAGCAAAACACCTCCGCCGGCTGGGTCGGGTCGCCCATTCGGAACGCGGGTATCCGGAGCAAATACCGGAATACGCCGTCGGGAGCGGTACAATAGCGGATTTCAGGGGCATCGGGCAGCGGCGCAGCACGGTCCCAGTTTTGCGTCAGCACATAATCCCGGCCTTTGGCCTGGTCCTGGGGGAGCACGGCGCCTTCCTTGTCGAAGGCAAATACAGCGATCCGGTAGTGCTGGAACAAATAGTTTTCGGGATATACCAGTTCATTGAGTCGCTCGCGGAGCTCCACGGTTTGCGGTTTGAACGGCCAGGGTTTCAAGAGCCGGTTCAGTGCCGTATCGCCTTTGATTTGCGCCAACACATTTTTCAATTGCGGTTCGGCCCATACCGAATCGCGGTCGGTGGCCAGGGCTTCGGCATAGCTCAGGCGCACCGCACTGTCTTTCAAATAATTGTAGCGGTAAAGCAGCAGTGCCGATGATAAAGAAAACAGCAACAGCCAAAGCACCACACTGCCGAAGCCCGCCGATTTCCAGTCGAGGAAAAAGTCGAAGGTAGCGACGTAAAGCAGCGAGAATGCGGTGATATACAGCGCATTGATTTGAAAATCTTGCTGGTACGCCAGGCAGACGCCATATAAGGCCAGTCCGGCGATGGCCATGCCGCCGGCGCGGGAAAGCACCGGCAACTCCAGGCGAAGGGTCGTCAGGATCAGGCGGTGGCCAAACAGGAACAACGCCAGCGACAACAGGATAATACCCGCAAAAGCCAGCGCGCTGAAACTGTCGAAATTCAGCAGGTTATCAAAGTCAAAATTGATCGCTGAGTGGAAAACCAGCTGCCGGTACACCTCTACGCCCACCAGTACACTGAGCATAGTCAGCAGGTAATACACCACACTCAACCCCAAGCGCACCGGCAACGGAAAATGCCCCAGCGAGTCGGTGCGGAAGGCCCGGTGGAAATACACCATCAGCCAGAGCAAGAGGCCGAGGTGCAACAGCCAATCGCCGAGCGAATTCCCGATCAGCGAAGCCGTGCCGAAGCGTTGGGCAAACACAGGCAACTGGTCGAAAGCCGTCGCAGTAAAAGCCGTCATCCGGTTCAGGACGAAAATAGCGGCCACCAGCGCGAGCAACGCAGCGGCGCCCACCAACGCCCAGCCGCGGTCGGCCAGGTAGAGTCCTCCTTGAAAAGCAAGGGTCAGGATCAACCCCAGAAACAAGCCGTAGGCCAGCAATTTCAACCATTGAACCCAACCCGCCTGCACGCTACCCCGGGACTGTATCCCGCATAAACCTTTGCCATTCAGCATAATAACATGCCCGGTTAGCTTCAGGCTAACCTGTACCTGACCGGGGATGGCCGGGTTTGCCGGAAACAAAACGCCCGCTTGCTCCGGGCGCGCATCGTCTAATGTGAACCGGATGGGTACCAGCAGGGTCAGCGTTTTATCGGCGTTAAACCCTTCGTGGTACGCGTAATAGTAGCCCAGTGGCAAATGAATGATGCTGCGTTGTTGGGCTTGAACCAGCGACGCAAGTGCCGGGCGCACCGGCAACGCTTTATTGTTGGAAGAGAAGATAAGCGAATCGCCCTGATGGACCAACACGGTGTAGTCCTCGTTGTCCTGCTCAGCCAGACTGTTGATCCAGGCGTCCGGATCGGGGATCGAGCTGCCGGGTGTAACGGCAGCATCGAGTTCGGCATGCTCCTGGCGCACCCAACGCAGGGCGCTGGATTCTTGGTCCGACAGGTACGTGGAGATTTCGGCGGCATACTGTTGCAGCAGCGCCGTATCTTTGTACCCGTGGTCGGCAGTTATTGCTACCGCCAGGAGAATGGCTCCGGCCAAGACATACAGGAGCAGGCGTTTTATCATAGGATGTGGAACAAATTCAAAGATCCGGGAAAACAGTCCGGAAAGGATTAGTTAAATCAGGGGACAAAAAACGGCAATTTTGCGCCATACAAAAGTAGTAGAACAAAGTTTACGCCAATACGAAAGCGTTAAGTAAAAAAATCATGCCAGTTAGGCGACGATAAGCGCCGCACCACAAAGAAAAGAACCGGCCAACCGGCTCAATAATAAAAACGGTAAACCGCTCTGCCGCCTTTGTCCCGGCATATTGCGCCGGGACGGGGAGGAAAGTCCGGACAACACAGAGCGCCGCACCACCTAACGGGTGGGTCCCGCAGCGGGCAACCGGTGGGGGAACAGACAGGGTCACAGAAAATAACCACCCCGATTTTTGTCGGGGAAAGGGTGAAAACGTGCGGTAAGAGCGCACGGCCTTCCGGCGCAAGTCGGACGGCGGATAAACCTTGCGGGTTGAAATGCCATGTACACCTTGTTGCTCCATTTGGAGCGGTGTGTGGCTCGCACACCAATCCGGCGCCTGGCGCCGGGCTGACAGGGGGGGTAGGCAGCGCAGAGCCCGGTCGCAAGATACGGGCCCAGATAAATGGCAGAGACCGCCACGCTACGCTTCGGCACGCGCGGGGGGACAGAATCCGGCTTACAGGTTTACCGTTTTTTTATTTGCTCACCACTCGCCTTCATAGCCCGGCTTGTTGTATATCTCCGCCCAATCGCGGTGCCCTTCGGTATAACTGGCCAGGCACCAGGTGAACATAAAATCCACGGAAGGCGGAGCGATCGTATCATGGTAGGTGGGCGTTACGTTGATCGCCGTTTCGTCAAAGATGTGGGCGTACACATTCACTTTTTCTTCGGGCAGCGCACAGTTTTGCAACACATACGGAATATCGCCTTCGATATCCGTTTCACACCGGAAATGATAGATCTCTTCCTTGGCGTTGGCGCCGAGCCCGTGCGGGCCGTCGGGGCCATGAAAGTGCGGCGGATAACTGCCCACCCCACCCCGCTGGGCCATGTAAGTGTCGCCAAAAAGCAGGCGGTTGGCCTGCACGTTTTTATCCACGAGTTTGAAAACGGTGCGTTTTGACATCGGCCGGCGTGAGCCGAGCTCGGCCGCCAGGGGGGTGCCTTCAATGTCGGTATGCCGGACCAGCTGAACCGGATAAGCCGTATGGCACGCTGTTGCGCGAAATTCGCTGATATCGCAGGCTTCCAGCGGCGCCAGGTGCACCGTGCGGTGGATGCCGACATACAACACATCGCCCTTCCCCAGGGAATAGGTCTCGCCGTCCACTCGCAGTTCGGCACTGCCGCGATTGATATAGTACACGGCTTCTTCATCGCCCAGGCTCCGTTCTACGGTGTGCCCGCTATCGAGCAGGATACGCGCCAGCCGCAGGTAGCGGAACGAAGAATTTTCGGCAGTAATGATCTCCTGCACGGCATTGGTCACCGGAGTGGTATCGAATGCCTCCACCCGGCGGATTTCATTTTTCAGGGGTACCATGACCTGCAGGGTATGGCGCCGTTCCAGGGGCGATTTCGGTTGGGTCGTTTTTGTCGTGGAAATCGTTTTTGGTGTAACCATGATGCTTCATTTTGTGTGTTCAGCAACGCGTCGGAAAAACCGTTGCTGGAACCATATTTGAAAATTCATCGCCGGGCTCCAAACATGTCCTCAGCGAGCCATCCAGCCGCCGTCGACCGTTAAAATGGTTCCATTGACATAGTCGCTGGCGGCGGAAGCCAGAAATATTACGGCGCCGCTTAGGTCTTCGGGTTCGCCCCAGCGTTCGGCCGGAATGCGTTTGGATATCTCGGCGGACCGCACGGGATCATCCTGCAAGCGCTGCGTATTGTCGGTACGGAAATACCCGGGTGCGATCGCATTCACCTGGATGTTGAACCGGGCCCATTCGTTGGCCAGCGCTTTGGTGATACCTGCCACGCCGTGTTTGCTTGCCGTGTACGCCGGCACGGTGATGCCGCCGGAGAAGGACAGCAGCGAGGCGATATTGATGATTTTTCCGCCGCCGTTTTCCACCATATTCCGGGCCGCCAGTTGTGAAAGGAAAAAAGTGGCCGTAAGGTTCACGGCCAGCACCTGATCCCACTCATCCGGCGGAAATTCGAGGGCCGGATGCCGGGCGATGGTGCCGCCATTGTTGAGCAGGATGTCAATTTTACCGGTTTCGCCGACGGTGCGTTCCACCAGCCGGGTCAGCGCCTGCCGGTCGCTGAGGTCGGCGGCCAAGCCCATGGCGGCGCCTTGCATGGCGGTTATCTTACGGACGGTGTCGTCTGTCCCGCCCGAGGTGGTGCTGCTGCACACTACCCGCGCGCCCGCGCTGGCCAGCGCCAGCGCCATGGCCTGGCCCAGCCCCCGGCTGGCCCCGGTGACGAGGGCTGTTTTGCCTTTCAGGGAAAAGAGTTCGCTAACGTTTTTCATATGAGTTCGACTGTAGCCATTTCAGAAACACAAAAGCGCTTCTTACTCCTTCAGGCCATATTTTGAATTTAATCCTTAATTAACGTGCGTTTTGGATAGCGACAAACTTCAATTGAGCAGGATTGGTCAATAAGCGTCGATTTTTGGCCTCGGAGAGGCCTAACATTGGTAAAAACAATACGTTATCAGCGTTGCTGGGCCTCGGAGAGGCCTAACATTGGTTCCATTATTCCAGCGAATACAAACGTTAGGCCGCTCCGAGGCCGTAGAGTGTTCAATTGCAGGTGTCGATCTATCCAAAACGCACGTTAATTATTTATTCGACAGCCTCCAGGTATTCCGGTTCGGGCGATCGGCTGAAACCAGTATGGTGCGCCCCGCCGGCCAGTATACGGACGCTGGCGAAAATGTGCATCCTGCCATTGCCCGGCCGCCACCTTGCGAGGGCGCCGCATCCGGGCATTTATGAACCCGAACTCCCGGTCGCCAAGCGCCGATTGGTTCAGGTTCATAAAGTCCGTTTCGATGTCCCGCCAGGGAAAATCTCGGTTGTACTGCGTTTGCAGATACAATGAAAGCCTGTCCATGGCCGGCGAAAACGGGTGCATCCAGGCCGCCACGCCTACACAATCGGGAGCGCGGGCATCCACCCCGCTCCGGGCATGCTGTTCCACCCGTTGAAAGGTTTCGCGGCCGTAAAGGCGCTGGCTTCCGGCGGCGATCCAAACCTCATAGTTATGCAGGTCAATCATCGTTCTAGCCGTTGAAATAGAGATACGCCATCACGATGAACACGACGACCAAAGCCGACCACACCACATCCGAAGTGGTCCAACTCGCGCGGTTTTCAGCGCGATCGTCGGTGCTCAGCGTGGAGAAGGTCAGGCCGCTGATTTTTTCATAGGCCGGCGCTTCGGTCAAATAACTCACGATCAACATCGTAGCGGCGCAAACCAGGAAAATAAGCAGGCTGTAATATTGGAAAAAGATGTTGTTGATCACCCAGAAGAAAGAGCCCTCCGGATAGGTAAAGCCCTCGGAAAGGGCAACCGGCGTATCGATCGCCAGCCGGAACAGGCCCATGGCAAAGCCTACGCCCAAGGCCGCCAGGCAGCCCTTGGCATTGAGCCGTTTGTTGAACACGCCGAAGAAAAAGACCACAAAGATGGGTGGCGCCAGATACCCTTGTACCGACTGCAGGTAGTTGTACAACCCCCGGCTCCCCTGAATGACCGGTATCCACATCAACCCGATAAACACCATGACGACCGTGGCCAGCCGGCCGATATACACCAGGCGTTTCTGTGTAGCCTGAGGGTTGAATTTAGAGTAGAAGTCGATCGTAAACAGGGTGGAACAAGCATTGAACACCCCGGCCAGCGAGCTCATCAGCGCGGCCAGCAGGCCAGCCACCACAATACCCCGGAACCCCACCGGCAACACATTGGCTACCAGCAAAGGGAACGCCTGTTGGGCATTGACCGGGATGAGTTTGCCCTCGCTGTCCAGCAACGCTGAACTCAGGCCGCTCATTTTTCCACTGATCGCGAGGGCGTAGCAGATCATCCCCGGGATAATAAAGATAAACACCGGCAGCAACTTGAAAAAGGCCGCAGCAATAGTGCCCCGGCGGGCTTCGGTAAGATTGGCCGCACCCAGGGTGCGCTGCACGATGTACTGGTCGGTGGTCCAGTACCACAAACCAATGATCGGCGCACAAAACAACATGCCCAGCCAGGGGAAATTGGTGTTGAAATACCAGGCCATTTGCGTACTGGTTTTGACCGGGGCCCAAGTCCCTTCCACCCCGGCCGGGATCAGCGGTTTCCACAGGTTAAACATATCCGATCCGCAAATCCGCCGCAATTCGCTCCAGCCGCCCAAAGCCTCCAGCCCATAATAGGTCACCAGCAGGGAACCCAAAACCAGGATAATAGTTTGAACTGCCTCCGTATAGGCCACCGCCCGCAAACCACCGACGATGGTGTACAACCCCGTGAGCAGGATCACCAGAACGGACCCTAACCAAAAACTGTTCAGACCGAACAGGTGCACGTCGGGCAATAACACGCCGAACACCACACCGCCGGCGAAAATGCCTACCGCGATCTTGGTCAGCACATAGGCCACCAGCGAAATCATGGACAATACCCAACGGGCCGCCGGCGAAAAGCGGCGTTCCAGAAATTCGGGGGTGGTGTATACCTTCGATCGCATGTAAAACGGCGCCATCACCCAGCCCAACACGAGCAGGCACCAGGCGTGCAATTCGTAGTGCGCCATTGCCACCCCGTCGGTTGCGCCCGACCCGGCCAGCCCGACCAGGTGTTCCGATCCGATGTTGGAGGCAAAAATCGATGCCCCTACAATAAACCAGCCCAGGTTGCGCCCAGCCAGGAAGTAGTCGTCTGAGGTTTCTTTTTGTTTTTTAATGACCCACCAGGCAATGCCCAGGATTAGGGTAAAATAAGCGGCGATAAACAGCCAGTCCAGGGTAGTCAAAATTGTCATGATGCTGTTGTTTTATAGAAAGCAATAGGTGTTATTCGTGTCCGCAGTAAGGCCGGTGTTTATATAAAACCGCGTGGGTCGGAATGTCGGATGAAGGACGTCCTGCGCCTTCCATTTTTTCGCCAAGCGCCGGGTAGCGGCGTTAAAGTTCGTCGGATTGCCGGGTATTTTCAGGTTTGGGGAAATATTCCGCGTCAAATCCGGCGCGCTGGAGCATGCGGGTTTCACGACCGATTCGAGGCCTTCCGCATAATCCGGCGGATGCTGACTGCTCCGGATCGCAAAAATGCCCTTGTATCCAACGTGGATGGTAAAACACCGCCGTCGCGATTTGCGTGCCGGTGGCGACATCCGCCAGCAGCGCTCGCACAGAGCCGGTTCCATGGTCGATAGCCATTATACACAATCCATAGTTGGTGGTTGATGTACTGCATGCAGGAGTGTTAAAGGTGAAAGGTGTACGATTTTCCCGGTTCGGTATCGAAATCAAACAGGCTGGTGTCGGCTAGCTGGATACCGGTCAATTGCGCTTTTGCGGAAATCAACGGCGGCGCCACCACCGGCGTATGGTAAAAGGGATTGGGATTCTCGCCCGCCGCTGGTCGCAACCCATCGATTCCAGCAGGTAGCCAACCCGCGGGCAGCCGGAGCCGGCAGTTGCCGCCCAGGGCCGACCGGATGGTGCAGGTACTGATCCGGCCATTTTCCCAATCGATGTCCACTTCGAAGCCGCCGCGGGCCCGGAGTCCGTGCACGCTGCCTTTTTTCCAGGCTTCGGGTAAAGCGGGCAGGAGATAAACGGCGCCATCCTGGCTTTGCAGGAGCATTTCGGCGATACCGGCCGTACAACCGAAGTTGCCGTCGATCTGGAACGGCGGGTGTGCATCGAAGAGGTTGGGATAGGTGCCTCCGCTTTCACTGGCGCCCGCAGGCGAGAGCTGGTCGGTGATCAGTTTCAGGGCATGATCGCCGTCGAGCAAGCGGGCCCAAAGGCAAACCTTCCAGCCCATCGACCAGCCGGTTGATACGTCGCCGCGGTAGTTCAGTGAGTTCCGGGCGGCCTCGAACAGCGCCGGAGTGCGGAAAGGCGAGATCTGGTTCGACGGATACAACCCGTACAAGTGCGACACGTGGCGGTGCTTGCTGCCGGGATCGTCCCAATCGTGCAGCCACTCCTGGAGCTGGTTGTAGCGGCCGATTTGCATTGGCGCCAGGCGGCTTAGCAATGCGCGCAGGGAATCGGCAAAACGAGGGTCGGTGTCCAGGGTTTCGGCCGCTTCGACCGTGTGGCGAAACAGATCGAAAACGAGTTGATTGTCCATCGTAGCGCCGGCCGAGAGTGCCGCTTTCTTGTTTTCCGCATAGGTGTACGAGTTTTCCGGCGAATCGGAAGGCGACACCACCAGCCATCGTTGTTCGGGTTCTTCCTGCAACACATCGGCGTAAAACTGACAGGCGCTTTTCAGGATGGGATAGGCCTTGGTTTGCAGAAACGTCCGGTCGCCGGTAAAGAGAAAATGTTCCCACAAGTGTTGGCTCAACCACGCGCCGCCCATGGGCCAAAGCCCCCAGGAGCGGGCGCCGTCTACCGGGTCGGTAATCCGCCAGATGTCGGTATTGTGGTGCGTGACCCAGCCGCGGGCGCGATAGGTTTGCAGGGCGCTTTGCCGGCCGGTTTCGGCAATTTCGCCGACCATCCGGAGCAGGGGCTCGGTGAGCCCGCTCAGGTTGGTCGGTTCGGCCGGCCAGTAATTCATTTCCGTGTTGATGTTGATGGTGTATTTGCTGTCCCAGGGCGGCATAAGTTTGTCGTTCCAAATGCCCTGAAGCGTGGCGGGCTGGCCGCCGGGTTGCGAACTGGAAATGAGCAGATACCGCCCGAACTGGAAATAAAGGGCCACCAATTGCGGGTCGTTGCCCCGGGCAAACTGCCGCAGCCGCACATCGGTCGGAAGGGCCGCCGCATCGGTTTGGCCGAGGTCGAGCGTTACGCGGTCGAACCAGGCGCGGTAAGCGGCGGTATGGGCGTTCAGCGCGGCAGCATAGTCTTTTTGCGTAGCGGCAGCGAGCTGGCCGGCAACGATTTGGGCCGGCATCCCGCTGATGTCGCGGTAGTTTTTGTAATTGGTGGCAATGGCAATGTACAGCGTGGCCGTATCGGCATGCTGAATATGCAGCAGGGTCGAATCCCGGCTGATCTGCCCGTTTTTCACCACCGCCCGGGTCTGGGCGAAAAAGTGGATCGCGCCGTTTTTCCCTTCATGGCTTCCGGTACGTCCGTTCAGAGCGATGGCCGCGTCGCTTACCTGGATTTGGTGTTCCGGATGCGGGCAGCGGAGGGCCAGGTCGCAGGAGATACGGCCGGGTTGGTCGGCGGTAAGGCGGACCACCATGACCTGATCGGTAAACGAACTGAACACTTCCCGTTTGTAGCGCACGCCCCCGGAGGTATAGGAAACCGTAGCCACGGCGTTGGCGATATCCAGATCGCGGCGGTAACCGGCAAACTGGTCGTGCCCGGGAAACCGGATCAACAGGCTGCCGACGCTTTGGTAAGGCATGCCCTGGTTCAGTGAATGGACATGTTCATCGGCGTATTTTTGGGCGGCCGCATAATCGCCCTCGCGGATCAATTGCCGGATGACGGGGATGGCCTTGCCCGTTTCCGGGTTGATGTTGTTCCCCGGCTCGCCGGCCCATACCGTTTCTTCGTTCAACTGCAACTCCTCCTCTCCTGGTGCACCGTAAAGCATGGCGCCCAGACGGCCGTTGCCCAAAGGCAGCGCTTCGACCCATTCTTTGGCCGGTTGGGCATACCAGAGCGTCATGGGGCCGGTTTGGGCGGAGAGAAGCGGGCAAAGGTTGAAAGCAACAACAGACCATAAAAAACGCTGCATCGGAGGAATTTTAATTTCAGGTAAAACTATCCAAATTTTTCACTTAAGCTTCGATTCCAGCGCTCTTAGCCGGAGCATCGCCTCCAAATAATAATAATCCGCATAAATGATCGAAACATCGATTTCGCTCCCGCCGGGTTTATGGCCGGTGCAATGCAACAGAAAAGCGCTGTTTTTCGCCCGGCTTTGGTATGGCTCGCCCGATAGCGTTGCCAGTATTTTTTCCGCTGTTGCGCGGTAGTTTTCCGCTGCTGCCGGGTCTTGCACCAAGGTGGACAATTCGAGCAAGGCCGAGGCGACAATGGCCGCCGCAGAGGCATCCTTCGGTTCGTCCGGGATATTGGGCGCGTCAAAATCCCAATACGGGACCAGGTCTGCAGGCAGGCGTTTCAGGTAAATACCGGCAATTTTTTGGGCAAAATCGAGGAATTTCGGGTCGCGGGTTTCGCGGTAGGTCATGGTGAAGCCGTAGATCGCCCACGCTTGTCCGCGCGCCCACATCGATTCGTCGGCGTAGCCCTGATGGGTCCGGCCCCTGATCCGGGCGCCTGTGCTGTCGTTGTACAGCATCACGTGATAGGCGCTGTAATCGGGCCGGAAATGGTTGCGCATGGTCGTTTCGGCGTGCCGTACGGCAATGTCGTACAAGCGGTGCGGGCCGCCGTTTTTACTGGCCCAAAACAACAACTCCAGGTTCATCATATTGTCGACAATGGTGTTGTGCGTCCAGCCGCTGTCCTGTTTCATCCAGGGCCACGACAAGATGGTACCCACTTTTGGATTGAACAAGGTGGCCAGCGTATCGGCCGTGCGCAACAGGACGGCCTTGTACTCCGGATCTTTCGTCAGGCGGTAGCCGTTGCCGAACGAACAATACACCTGAAAACCCAGATCGTGATCCTGCGCAGGGTGGGTCGACAGCGGCGTGAGCATCCGGGTAAAACGGCCGGCGGCGGTTTTCCATTTTTCATCGCCGGTGTATTCGAACAGGTACCACAGCGCGCCGGGCCAGAAACCACTCGTCCAGTCACGGACAGGCACAAACCGCCAGGCGGTTTCTCCTGCCTTTATGCTCCGGGGCAGCAGCGAATCGTCGGGTGGAATGGCCTGGAGGGTTTTGGCGGCCTGCTCTACGCAATAGTCGAGGTTTTTACCGGGGTTAAAACGGTTGGTTGCCGTACAAGCAGTGAGGATCAGGGCAAAAACAAGAAATCGCATACAGGCTGGTTTGTTTTGATTCCCGGAAGCGCAATTCCCGGCAGGCAAGCCGGGCGGGAATCCGGTTTTTACAGCAAGTATAAAGCAGGGCCGATTTAAATCCCAATAAACAAAGAACATTCCCGGTGCTTCCGGAAAATCGGCCCACCTGGTCGAAAGGCGGCGCTGCGGCGCCCATTCAATTTGCTGATCCGGTTTTCGCCGGGTTCTCCTATTTTCACCACAAAAACAACCATGCTGCGGTACCTGCCCTTTTATCTCTGCTTCCTTGGTTTTGCGCTTTTCGCTTTTACCACCATGCCCAAACCCACCCGTATTGTTTTCTTCGGCGACAGCATCACCGAGGCGGCTGTCAAGCCCGGCGGTTTCATCGTGCAGATGAACGATTCGCTCAGCGCCGCCAACCGTGCCGCCGATTACGACCTCATCGGCGCCGGCATCAGCGGCAACAAAGTGTACGACCTCTACCTGCGGCTCGAAACTGACGTGCTCGACCGGCGCCCCGACCAGGTGTTCATTTGGGTGGGCGTCAACGATGTGTGGCACAAGCGCCTCCTCGGCACGGGCACCGACGCCGACAAATTCCAGCGGTTTTACACTGCGCTGATCAAAAAAATGCAGGCCCAGGGAATCCGTCTGGTGCTCTGCTCGCCCGCCTGCGTTGGCGAAAAAACCGATTGCACCAACGCCCTCGACGGCGAACTGAACCAGTACAGCCAGATCATCCGCAACCTGGCTGCCGAGTACGGCTGCGCGGTGTGCGATTTCCGCCGGGCGTTTCTGGAATATAACCAGCAGCACAATCCGCAAAACCTGGAAAAAGGCGTGCTGACCACCGACGGCGTCCACCTGAACGAATCCGGGAACACCCTGGTGGCAAAGATGATGCTGGAACTGTTGGCCCGGTAGCGTTGACGCCCCCCTCCCGGCCGCCCGGGATAACGAGCGTTTTGCCGACCCGCCGGCGCCGCTGAACAGATTGGGGTGAACTTTTGCCCGCCTCCGGCCGGCCGTTTGCCGGCATGGCCCGAATTGCCGGGCACTTCACCCGCATAAGGCAGAATTTTACCCGGGCGTTGGGCCTATATAAGCCGCCGCCCGGATCTGTATTTCAATCTGTTCTGACAAAACATGAGAACGCTGTTGTTTTTCGCTACTGTCGGTTGCGCCGCCTTGCTGGTGGCTATTTCCGGCCTCAAAGTTCAGGTACCGGCCGCCGGAAAGGCCGCCTGGCCCGCTGCCGTTGCCCAACCCGTTGCGCCCGGCTCCTTTGGAACCGACGCCAAAGTGCCCAGCCGTAAACTGAACTTCCCCCCGGTCGGCACCGTCACGGTTTACGGCAATATGACGACCCCGGCCGAGGTAGTGCTGTTTATCAGCGGCGACGGCGGCTGGAATCTCGGCGTGGTAGACATGGCCAAAGCGCTGGCGCAGGACGGTCAGACCCTGGTGGTCGGTATCGACATCGTGAAATATTACAAAAAACTCCAGTCCACCGACGAAAAATGCCTCTACCCGGCGGGCGACATGGAGAATCTCAGCGAGTTCGTCCAGAAGGAATTAAAACTCCCCGTGTACCACAAACCCGTGCTGGCGGGTTATTCGTCGGGCGCCACGCTCAGTTATGGCCTCCTGTGCCAGGCCCCTGCCGGTACGTTCAAAGGCGGCGTGGCGCTGGGTTTCTGCCCGGATATTCAAGTGCGCAAACCCCTGTGCGAGGGTTCCGGCAAACTCACGATGGTGCGCCGCAAGGACGGCCTCGGCTTCGATTTTACCGACCAGCCCGCGCCGGCCGCGCCGTTGGAAGTCCTGCAGGGTGAGGTCGACCAGGACTGTCACTGCCAAAAGACCCTCGATTTTTTTGAAAACGTGCCCAACGTAACCGTCACCCGCCTGCCAAAGGTGGGCCATGGCTTTGCCGTCACCAAAAACTGGCTGCCGCAATTCCGGGCGTCCTTCGCCCGCGTGGCGCCGGCAGTAAAGAGCGATGGAGCCGTCCGGCATCAAACCTCGGCCAACAGCTTGTCCGTACTCGCCACCCTCTCGGACGCAGTAGCCGCCACCGGCGCCGGCCTGCCGGTCACCATCACGCCGGCGCCGTCCGACTCGAATACGCCCCTGGTATTATTTATCAGCGGCGACGGCGGTTGGACGGGTTTCGACCAGCAAATCTGCGATCAACTCTCGGCCAAACACCTGCCGGTAGTGGGCCTCAACAGCCAGTCGTATTTCTGGAAGGCCAAATCGCCCGAACAAACCACCAACGACCTCGCGCCGCTCCTCCGCCAGTACCTCGCCCAGTGGGGCAAATCGAAGTTCCTGCTGCTGGGGTACAGTTTCGGCGCCAATGTGGCGCCCTTCGTGTACAACCGCTTGCCGGCCGATCTGCGCGAAAAAGCCGAAGGAGTGGTGTTGCTTTCGCCCGATGTGAAAGGCGATTTTGAGATCCATGTGGCCGGCATGCTCGGCTGGGGCGGCGGCGCTTATGATGTGGCGGCGGAAGTTCGGCGCATGCAGGGCGTGCCGGTGTTGTGTGTGTCGGGTGAAAAAGAAGACAATGCGTTTAAACAGGCCTTGCAGGGCGCGGCGCACACCCGGTTTGTCAAAATCCCGGGTTCGCACCACTACGACAACGACGCCGTGAAAGTGGCCGGCACGATTTGGAGCAAGTGAGGCCGCTGCCACAGGTGCCCGGTTCGAGGGAGCAATTACCCGCCCCGCCCGGTTTTTTGTTGCGGTATATGCCGCTGCCGTATTTCTTTGAACCGTTCTAAACTGCTTATTCGATGAAACGGCTGACCTATTTTTTTGCCAGATGCCTGCTGGCGGGCGCCCTGCTTTTAAATCTGCAGGCCCAGGCCCATTCCGAACGGGTAAACGACCCGGCCCTTGCTCATCCTGCGCACGGGGGCAAAAAGCAAAAACTACCGGTGAAAAATATCCCGATCACGGGCGATCAAAGCGATTATTTCGCAGTGGTCATGACCGGCGACGGCGGCTGGAGCCGCTTCACCCAGGCCATGTGCAATACCCTCGCCGCGCACGGCATTCCGGTGTGGGGGCTGAACTCCCTCAAATACCTGCACAAAGCCAAAACACCCGAACAACTCAGCGCCGACCTGGCACGCATGATCCGCATGGGCGAAGCCGCCACCGGCAAAGACAAGATCATCCTGATCGGCTATTCCTGTGGCGCCAACCTGGTGCCGTTTGCCTATAACCGCCTCGACGACAGCCTGAAAGCCAAAGTGCAATTCCTCGCCCTGCTGTCGCCCGACGGGATGGCCGACTTCAAGTTTCACCTCTACAACTGGGTGGAACACAATTCGCCGGCCGCCCTGTCGGTAAAGCCGGAAATCGAACAGTTGCGCGGCAAGCCCGTGCTGTTCATTTACGGCGAACGGGAAAATTACAGCTGGTGCGGCGACCTCATTCGCGAACAGTTCAATCTAAAAACCATCCCCGGCGGCCACCGGTTCTACCGGCAAAAAGCCGGCGTCACCGACGAACTCCTCCACTTTCAAAACTAACCCGCCCCAGTATGCTGCACCCACACCACCGCCACGACGAGAGCTGGCTCGAAAGAACGATCATCGAACTGGAGATCCTGCGCCACTTGTCGCGCCCGCCGGTAATGATCTTCCTGGCCGTCGTTGTTTTGTTCAGCAGTTCGCTTTGGCAGCAACCGGAAGAACAACTGACCGGCGAAGTACGCGACCGCGACAACAACCTGCCCGTTGCCGGCGCCACCATTACCCTGAATAATACGGCGGGCAAAGTGCTCCACACCGCCCAAACGGATGAGCTGGGCGTGTTTGCCTTTCCGGTGCTCGAACACACCGGCTACACCCTTAAGCTGGAGAAGCAGGGCTATCAATCCAGGGTCATCAACGACACCCCGGCCATGAACAACAACCGCTCGGTGCTGCTCCGGATCGCTATGCACCAGGCGCCTCCGAATTGACGCACCGCGTTGCCGCCCGGCCATCTTTTCTTTCAATTATCCGCCAAATCGGTAAACAAAAGCGGCAACCAGCCATTTACACTAGTGGGCCGTCCAGTCCGCTTTGCCGCGTTAGCCTGGTACTTTTCTGCCCCAACGTCGTTATTCGTCGGTTAAAATATCCCGTATTTCGCCCTCCTCCTGCCTGGTTGGAACAGAAAAGCCCCTACGCTAACCCGGCAAAGCGGACT